>NZ_JBIDBD010000005.1:0-344581 GCF_043202815.1 Streptomyces sp. NPDC048111 | reverse complement strand
CACCGCGAAAGGACTCGGCCCCGCGATCGCGTCCGAGGTGCGCGGCGGCGCGAACGTGATCTCCGCGGTGGCCTCCGCCCCCGGATAGAGCCGCAGCACCCCCGGCTCCACCCTCGCCCACCCCGCGACATCGCCCACCGGCACCAGCCGGTACTCCTCGACGGTGTCCCCCGTATTGCGCACCCGCAGCCTGACGACGGCGCTGTCACCGGGGGCGACGGTGGTGGCGGGGGGCTCCAGGGCAGTCCACATACTCACCCCACGAGTCAAGTGCCAGGGGTGGTGAAGTACAGGGCCGGAAGGGGCAGTTCCGGGGGCAGGCCCGCCTGCCCGACCGGCCATCCCCGCTGGTCCGGCGGCCCCGGCCGGGGGCTGCCGGAGGAGGCCTGACCCGGGCGGTTGCGGGGGAACAACCGCCCGGGAGTCCGTGGCTGCGACCAGCCTGTCAGGCCGTGATCAGCAGCGCCTAACGTCCGCTAACGTCCGCGCTAACGGCCCGGCTTCCCGCGGTCCTTCACGGATCCGCCGATGAGCCAGTTGATGGTCCTGGTGTCGGCGACGCCGGTCGCCTTGAGGCCGACGTTGGTCTGGAAGTCCCGGATCGCCGAGGCGAGCCCGTCGTCCGACTTCATCGCGTAGCCGTTCTTCTGCCCCGCCTGGAAGAACGCGATGCCCTTGTCGGCGTACTGGCGGTCGCGGGTGAGGTCGGCGTCCGAAATGGTCGACTGGTTCGCCCACCACAGGGCCGCCGCGAGCCGGGTGACCTCGTAGTTCTTGGAGCCCTTGGTCACGTTCTCGGCGCGGATGCCCTGCGCCCACATCGAGCTCAGGGTGGCCCGGCCGAGGGTGCCGAGCTTCTTGTCGGTGGCCGTCAGCTCCATGCTGGTCTTCTTGTCCCGCATGACGTGCTGCTGGTAGCAGGTGAGCGAGGCCTGGGTGGACTTGTCGATGACCCCGGCGGTCCAGCCGGGCCGCAGCGTGCACTCGTTGCCGAGGGTGGCCAGGCGGTACTGCGCGAAGGTGACGATGCTGTCCGGCTTGTAGCCGACGTCCCAGACCGGGCCCTCGGGCGCGTTCGGGGCGGGGTCGGCCTGCTTCGGGGGCGGCGGCACGATGGGCGGCCCCCCGCCGAGCTCCGAGCCGCCGCCACCGCCGCCACCGGAGCCGGAGCCGCCGCCCGAGCCGTCGCCGGCGGGGGTCGGGGCGCCCGGGTTCACCGGCGGCGCGGACGGCGGGGCCGCGGGCAGCGGGGACTCGGCGCCGAGCGGCACCGGCTGCGCGCCGGACTTGGTCTGCGCCTCGCCGGTCGCGGTGGTCACCTTCGGCTGGAAGGTGAGCCACAGCACCACGAGCGCGATCGCGACCGCGACGGCCGCGCTGCCGACCGCCATCAGCCAGCGCGGCAGGAGCGCGCGCTGCTCGAAGGTGCCGCTCAGTTCGTGATGACCGGTGTCGTCGCCGGAGCGGCGTACCGACACCGTCAGGCGGTGGTGTTCGGAACCTCCGGACCAGCGCACCTTCTGCGGACGCACGGTGAGGGTGGCGAACGCGGCGCGGCCGGGGGCGATCTGCACCGCGTTCGGCGCGATCTCGCAGGTGAGCCGGTTGGTGTCGTCGCGCAGGACCAGGGACGCGGTGAGCGGGGTGTTGCCGAGGTTGTCGACGGCCACCGAGGCCCGCCCGCCGAACCGGCCCACCAGGCTGGGCGGCAGCAGCTCGGCGCGCACCTCGGTGAAGGGCCCGACCGTGACGTGGCCTTCGAGGACGTCCCGCAGCTCGGGGTGCTCACGCGGCTCCACCCGGATCCCGTACGGGGCGGGGCCGGCGAGCGCGTCCGGGGAGCGCGGCGGCGCGAAGGAGATCTCCGCGGTGGCCTCGCTGCCGGGGTACAGGCGCAGGGTGTCGGGTTCGATCCGTGACCAGCCCGCGGGGGCGCCGACGACCGAGAGACGGTACTCCTCGACCGTGTCCCCGGTGTTGCGCACGCGCAGTCGCGCGGTGGCCCGCCCACCGGGATCGACGGCGACGGCGGCCGGGTCCAGAGACGTCCACATGGTCATGGGGGAAGGCTAGGGGGCACGCCGTGCGCCACCGTGCCCGAAAGTCCCTGTCAGAGGGCAGCGCCCGCTGCACTCGTGGCCCCGGGCACCGGGGCGCCCGACGGGGCCGCCGGCCGGCGCGGCACCGCCGGCGCCTGCCACAGCAGCGACGTCAGCTCCTCGGCCTCGGCCGCGCCGCGCGCGCTGAGCAGCCGGTGCGCGGTGCGCAGCGAGGCCAGCGCGGACAGCGCCGGTGTCTCGCCGAGCGCGAGCAGCGCCCGGCCGCGGGCCGCGAGCGCGAGGCCGCGGCAGAACGGGTCGCCGAGGTCGCCCTCGATGGACAGCGCCTGCGTGGCACAGGCCGCGGCCTCACCCGGCCGCTCCCTGGCCAGCGCGCAGTGCGCGAGCCGGGCCCAGGCCAGGGCCTCCCAGCGCAGGTCGCCCACCCACTGGTGGTGCTGGCGCGACTCGCGCAGATGGGCCGCCGCCCGCACCGGCCGGCCGCCCGCGAGCAGCGCGCAGCCGATCTGGTACAGCACATGACCGAGCGTACCCCGGTCGCCCAACTCCCGCGCGGAGCGCAGTACTTCATCGGCCGCCCCCTCGGCGCGCTCCTTGTGCCCGAGCAGCATGTGGGCCCGCACGACATGGGCGAGCACGCGCACCGCGTCGGCGTGGCTGCCCAGTTCGACGAAGCGGGCGTAGGCCTGCTCGAACAGGGGGAGCGCTTCGCCGGGGCGGCCCATCGTGGCCAGGATCATGGCCAGCTCGTGGGCCGCCTCCGACTCGGTCAGCGGATCACCGGCGAGCGCCGCGCAGCGCAGTGCCTGGCGCAGCACGCGTTCGACGCGCGCGTAGGTGTCGGCGCCCTGCTGCGGTACGGCGGCGATCAGGCGCAGCGCGCGGCCCTGCGCCCGCGGGTCGCCGTGGCAGTGCGCCGCGGCGAGCGCGAGGCGGGCCGGGCCCTGGAGTTCGCGGCGCCGCGCGGTGCCGAGGACCAGGTGCGCCCAGCCGGTCAGGAGGTCGACGGCGGGCCGAACCGCCTCGGCGCCGAGGTCGGCCCAGGGCCCCTTGCCGAGTGCCTGCTCGGCGGTGGCCCGGATCAGCTGGTGCGCTTCGTGGAGCCAGGCGCGGGCGGCCCCGGCGTCGGCGGGCCGGTAGCCGGGCGCCGGTGGCGCGTGCAGGAGGCCGGGCAGAGCGCTGTGCGGGCGCAGCGTCCGTACGGTGTGGATGACGGTGGCCAGGACGTGGTCGAGCAGCCTGCGCTGGGCCGCGGGGCGTTCGGCCGCGTCCGGGGAGGCGTCGAGCACGCGCCGGGCGAAGAGCCGCACGAGGTCGTGGAAGCGGTAGCGGTCGACCCCGCAGTCCTGGAGGAGACCCGCGTCGACCAGGTCTTCGAGCGCGTCCTCGGCGGCGTCCTCGCCGGTGCCGAGCAGGGCCGCGGCGGTGGCCCGGCCGAAGACCGGCACGGCGACCGCGGAGACCAGCCGGAAGGCGCGGGCCGCGTCGGCGTCAAGGCCCCGGTAGCTGAGCCGGAACGCGGCGTCCACGCCCAGCCCGTCGGCCTCCAGCTCGTCCAGGCGGTGGCGCTCGTCGCGCAGCCGCGCGGCCAGGTCGGCCACCGCCCAGTCGGAGCGCGCGCCGAGCCGGGCTCCGGCGATGCGGACGGCCAGTGGCAGCCGGCCGCAGGCTTCGACGAGCCGGCGGGCCGCCTCACGGTCCGCGGCCACCCGGTCGTCCCCGACAACGCTGTCGAGCATCGCGAGCGCGTCCTGCTCGGTCAGCGCCTCCACCTCCAGGAGGCGGGCGCCGGGCAGGCCCACGACGCGGCTCCGGCTGGTGACGAGGACGGCGCTGCCCGGGGTGCCGGGCAGCAGCGGGCGCAGCTGGGCGGCGTCGCGGGCGTTGTCCAGCAGGAGCAGCACCCGCCGGCCCGCGAGCAGCGAGCGGAACAGGGCGCCGCGCTGGCCCGCCTCGTCGGGGACGGCCGCCTCGGGCACGCCGAGGGAGCGCAGCAGCTGGGTGAGGACGTCCGCGCTGTCGGCGGGGTCGACGTCCGCCCCGCGCAGGTCCGCGTAGAGCTGGCCGTCGGGGAAGGCGCGGCGCATCCGGTGGGCCGCCGCCACGGCGAGCGCGCTCTTGCCGACGCCGCCGAGCCCGGTGAGGACGGCGATGCCCACGGCCCGCGCCTCGGAGGCCTCCTGGAGCAGCGCCGTCAGTTCCTTGAGGGCGGCCTCGCGTCCCGTGAAGTCCCGCAGGGGAGGCGGCAGTTGGGTCGGACGGGCCAGGCTCCGCGCAATGGCGGGCGCCGGCGCGGGGGGCGTTGGCGCGGTCGCCCGCTCCGCGCGCGGGGCCGCGGCCGGGCGGGCGGCGGGCGGGGTACCGGGTACGGGGGCCCGGCGGGCCGGGGGCAGGGCGCGGGCCGGGCGGACCGCGCGGGCCGGGTCGGGGGAGGCCGTCGGGCGGCCGGCGGGGCGGCTGCCGGCGGCCGGGCGTATGAAGGAACGGGCCGGTGCGGCGGCGGCCCCGGAGCGCGCGGACGCGGACGGCTCCTGACGGGTCAGCAACCTGGTGTGCAGGGCGGTCAGTTCGGGGCCCGGCGGCACGCCCAGGTCCTCGGCGAGGGTGCGCCGGGTCGCCTCGTACACCGCGAACGCGTCGGCCTGGCGCCCGGCCCGGTGCAGGGCCAGCA
This sequence comes from Streptomyces sp. NPDC048111, assembly GCF_043202815.1. Classification (NCBI taxonomy): domain Bacteria; kingdom Bacillati; phylum Actinomycetota; class Actinomycetes; order Kitasatosporales; family Streptomycetaceae; genus Streptomyces; species Streptomyces sp. NPDC048111. Next base: position 339,850 of record NZ_JBIDBD010000005.1, on the reverse strand, counting down.
TCAGCAGCGCCTGGGTGCGTTCGCGCAGGGGGTGTTCGGAGGCGAACGCGCGCAGCGGGGCGATGGTCTCGGCGTGCCGGTCCAGGGCGAGCGAGCCGTGGAAATGGTCCTCGCGGGCGGACAGCCACAGTTCGGTGAGCCGGTCGCGCTGGCGCTCGGCGTGCGGACCCGGCAGTCCGGCCAGCGGGCTGCCGCCCCACAGGGCGAGCGCGCCGCCGAGTTCGCGGTGGGCGCCGGGCACGTCGCCCGCGCCCCGGAGCCGGGCCGCCTCGGCCAGGCGCGCCTCGAAGAGCGTGGTGTCGAGCGCCCCGGACGGCACCCGAAGCGCGTAGCCGTCGTCGGCCGACACCAGCAGCCGGGCCGGGGTGCGCGCGGGGCGGCCCGGTTCGAGCAGGGTGCGCAGCCGCGACACATAGGTGCGCAGGGTGCCGACGCCGCGCGGCGGCAGCCGTTCGCCCCAGATCGCGTCGAGGAGTTCGGGCATCGAGACCGGCCTGCCCTCGCGCAGCAACAGGACGGCGAGCAGCGCCCGTTGCTGGGGCGGGCCGAGCGGCAGGGCCCGGCCGCCGAGATCCCCCTCGACGGGTCCGAGCATCCGGAACCGCAGCCCGTCGGCCCCGCCGCCGATGGTGCCGCTCTCGCCCGTTCCGCCGGATTCCGTCACGCGCCGCCGCCTCTTCCTCTTACTGGCCCGGCCGATTCGTCCCCCGACGTTTGCCCTTTCGGCCCCCCGGATCAGGTTCGTCCGGTCCACCGAAACGCTACGCCAGGACCGCGCACGGACCCGCATCAGCATGTGTATCGCACAAGGAGATGGCTTGAACTGCCCCCCTGTTCCGCGGGTAACCGGTCGAAAGGGCACCCTCCCTGCCCCCAAGACGGGCCGGGCGCCTCCTGCGTTCCGTATCGGCGGCACAAACAATCGCGACGCGACGAGCGAGGGGAGCGCACCACCGTGCGGGTCAGGCAGGAACAGCAGGCACAGCGGCAGCCCGCCTCTCGGCCGGCCCGGGCCGCGCGGCAGAACGACGCCCTGGCCGGGCTGCACACGACGGCGGGCAACGCGGTGCTGGCCCGCCTCCTGGCCCCGCGGCCGGACCGGGCGGACGGCCCGTCCCATGATGCGGCCCAGGACCGCGAAGGCCTGCCGGTGCAGCGCATCACCGACCGCCCCGGCGGCTCGTACGACGCATCACCCCAACCCGGCGAGAGCGGACCGCACTTCGTTGCCCAGGGGCCCGAGCCGCGCTGGGCGATGGGCGGCGGCGACGGACGCGAGCCGCGCGACATCCGCGAGCGGCTGCGCTACGAACTCGCCGAAGTGGGCCCCGCGAACGCCCCGTTGAGGGTGGCCGACGACGGCACGCTCGCCGTGCACGGCGTGGACGAACCCAAGGAGTTCTACGCCGTGCAGGCCGTCGTGGACAACGCCAACGCGGCGCTGCGCGCGGTCAACAGTACGGTCGAACTCACCACCGGCGGACGCAGCATCGGCGTGGGCGGGCAGCGGCTGCTGCGGGTGCAGCCCACCGTGATCGGGGACCAGGCGGCCGACAGCAGGCCGGGGCAGTTCGTCTCGCTGCTGCGCTCCACGTGCATCTCGGTGGCGTGCAGCCTCATCGGCTCCGAACACGCCAAGCGCGCCCAGGCGGTGCTGGCCGACGACAGCGACTTCCTGCTCACTCCCGGCTCGGACAGCGACACCCGCGCCAACCGGCTGGCCGACGCGGTCGCCGGCGACCACACGGACACCCTGGGCCCGGACGGCGCGCTCGCCGCCGCCCGGGGCGAGGGCCGGCCGGCCGCCGACCTCGGCCGCCGATACGGCGAGGCCACCCGGGACGGCGGCCGGGACACCACCGAGCGGCGGCTCGGCATCAACAAGTACGCCTCCCCCGCGCCCGGCGAGGGCTTCGCCATCTTCAGCATGCTGGCGGCGGACCAGCGCGACCACTCGGTGTCCCCGCCCGCCACGCGCGGCGAGAACGTGTGGGGCTACCACTTCGCGGCCGTCGTCGCCCGCTCCCTGGACGGCAGCTGCCAGGTGACCCTGGAGAACTACAGCCGCAACGAGTTCGACGAGAAGGCCCGGGCCGAGCTGTACGCGGTGCTGCTGCGCCGGGCCAACGCCGGGCGCGGCTGGTTCGCCCAGCTCAAGCCGCTCCTGGAGAGCGACGACCAGCAGGCGTTCAAGGCGAAGTTCGACGAGGTGCTCGCGGCCCTGGTGCGCGACCCCGAGGTCCGGCGCAACCGGGGCATGCCGCGCCTCCAGCTCCAGCAGGACTTCGAGGACCACACCTGTCGCTCCTGGTTCTTCCGGGTCTACGGCGGCGGCCCCGGCGAGAGCTTCCACGAACAGCAGGCGGCCTCGGGCTACTTCAACAACCCCATGACGCTGCGGGTGCAGCGGCCACGGGCCGAAGCGGGGGCACCGGCGCAGTAGCGGGCGCCCGGCGCTTCCGTGCGCCCCCGTGCCCACCCGCGTTTTCGGACAAAGGAGTTGGAGGGGCGCGCCCACTTTCCAGGTCCGTGCCCCGGGGAGCACGCTGCTTGACGTACGGACAGCGACCGCACGATCACGGACTGGGGCGGGCCGGACGGGGAGCCGGCATCCGCCCAGGGGGTGCGCGCCATGAGGGACAGCAGTGCGGAACAGCAGGCGGCCGAGGACAGACGGCGCAGGGAGGAACTCCTGGAGAAGGTGCGCGAGGCCAACCGGCTGAGCACCGGGCGGCTCGGCTCACCGGCGGGCCCGGCGGGGCCGGCCGACGACGAGGACGAGAACTGACCGGCCCCCTTCCGGGGTTTTCACCGCGCGAGCGCGGGCACCGGAGCGGCACGCGCCGTACCCGATCCGGCCGGGCGATCCCGCGCCGATGACCGGAAGGGCAGCTTGGCCTGCCCTCGTCCACGCACCTTCTTCCCTCCCGGCGCCGCTCGCGCTACGGAAGCCTGGAGGGGTAATTGGCCGGTGGCAGCGTTTCGGGGGGCGGGACAGCCGCATGCAGCTCGGATGCGGAGCGAGCCGTCCGCCCCGCGCTCTGCCGGGGCAGGGCCCCTCAGCTTCCGGGCGCCAGCCCACCCTCCGTACACCAGCATCAAGGAGCAGCTTCCCGTGCCCAACTACCTGTCCCCCGGCGTGTACGTCGAGGAAGTCGCCAGCGGATCCCGCCCCATCGAAGGGGTCGGCACCTCGGTGGCGGCCTTCGTCGGGCTCGCACCCGTGGGGCCGCTGAACGAGCCGACGCTGGTGACCAACTGGTCCCAGTACGTCGCCGAGTTCGGTGAGTTCACGGACGGGTACTACCTGGCGCACTCCGTCTACGGCTTCTTCAACAACGGCGGTACCGCCGCGTACGTGGTGCGTGTGGGCGGGACCGACGCCGGCGTGCACCAGAGCGCCCCGCAGTCCTCGGCCGCCGCCGCGCCCCAGGCGATCACCGCCGGTGAAGCCGTCGCGCTCGGCTCGTTCAAGGTCTCCGCGATCACGGCCGGCACCGCCAACGGCGGCGCGCTGACCGTCGAGGTGCAGGACGCCGAGGGCGAGGGCAACGGCGACCGCTTCAAGCTGATCGTCAAGGACGGCGAGACCGTCGTCGAGAACTTCGACGTCAGCGCGAAGAAGTCGGCGCGCAACTACGTAGTCACGCAGGTCAAGCAGCGCTCCAAGACGATCACCGTCGAGGAGGCCACGGCCGGCGCCCAGCTGGCCAAGCCGGACGCGCAGGCCGTCACCCTGGCCCCGCCGGCCGCCGCCCCCGCCCCGGCCGCCCCCAGCGGCACGGTCGCCCGCATCGAGTCCGGCCAGTTCATCGGCGACTCCGCGGACCGCACCGGCTTCGGCGGCCTGGAGGCCCTCGACGAGATCAACATGGTCGCGGCGCCGGACCTGATGGCCGCCTACCAGCAGGGCCTGATCGACCTGGAGCAGGTCAAGGCCGTCCAGCTCGGCATGGTCTCGCACTGCGAGCTGATGGGCGACCGCATGGCCGTCCTCGACCCGCCGCCCGGCCTCAACGCCCGCGACATCCGCAAGTGGCGCATGGAGGTGGCGGGTTACGACTCCCGCTACGCCGCGCTGTACTACCCCTGGATCAAGGTCTTCGACCCCGCCAGCGGCCAGACCAAGGTCGTCCCGCCGTCGGGTCACATGTCGGGCATCTGGGCCCGCAACGACTCCGAGCGCGGTGTGCACAAGGCCCCCGCGAACGAGATCGTGCGCGGCGCCGTCGACCTGGAGCTCCAGATCACCCGCGGTGAGCAGGACCTCCTGAACCCGGTCGGCGTCAACTGCATCCGCGCCTTCCCGGGCCGCGGCATCCGCGTCTGGGGCGCCCGCACCCTCGCCTCCGACCCGGCCTGGCGCTACCTGAACGTGCGCCGCTACTTCAACTACCTCGAAGAGTCGATCCTCATCGGCACCCAGTGGGTGGTGTTCGAGCCGAACGACCAGGCGCTGTGGGCCCGTATCCGCCGCAACATCTCCGCGTTCCTGGTCAACGAGTGGCGCAACGGCGCCCTGTTCGGGCAGCGCCCGGAGGACGCCTTCTACGTGAAGTGCGACGCGGAGACCAACCCGCCGGAGTCGGTCGACCTCGGCCGCGTGGTCTGCGAGATCGGCATCGCGCCCGTCAAGCCCGCCGAGTTCGTCGTGTTCCGGCTCGCCCAGTTCTCGGGCGGCGGCGGCGAGCTGGAGGAGTAGGCCGCCCCAACTCGCCCAGCCCACAGCCCTTTTCGCACGAACAGGAGTAAACCAGCATGTCGCTTCAGCCTGGTGATGCGCTCACCACACACAACTTCGGCCTGCAGATCGACGGCGTCATGGTCGAGTACCTCCAGGAGGTCTCCAGCCTCTCGATGGAGCAGGACGTCATCGAGTACCAGCAGGTCTCGGCCGACGGCAAGCCGATCATCAAGAAGCTCCCCGGCGTCAAGAAGGCCGGCGAGTGCACGGTGACGCGCGGTGCCACCCAGTCCTCGACGTTCTCCGAGTGGATCAAGCAGTCCATCGACGGGAACATGGGCTCGGCCCGCAAGAACGCCTCGATCATCATGATGGACTACCAGGACAGCCCGGTGAAGCGCTACAACCTGCGCAACGCCTGGTGCACCAAGGTCGAGGTCAGCGCGGTCAAGGCGGGCGACGCCTCGGCCATGACCGAGCAGGTCACCATCACCTTCGAAGAGCTGGTCATCGAGTAATGCGCCGCGAAGGTCCTGGAATGGCCGGCGCGCCCGGGGTCGACACCCCGGCCGCGTCCGGCGCGCGGGAGACCCTGCGCACCGAGTTCGAGTTCGAGCTGCCGCGCGGGTACGTCGACGAGTCGGGCACCGTGCACCGGCGCGGCGCCATGCGGCTCGCCACGGCACGCGACGAGCTGGTGCCGCTGCGGGACGTCCGGGTCCGCGAGAACCCGGCGTACCTGTCGGTGGTCCTGCTCGGCCGGGTCATCACCCGGCTCGGCACGCTCGGTGACGTCCACGACGGCACGGTGGAGAGCATGTTCGCCTCCGACCTGGCCTTCCTCCAGGACTTCTACCGGCAGATCAACGCCGAGGGCCACACCCGCGCGGCCGTGGCCTGCCCGCACTGCGAGCAGTCCTTCGAGGTCGAACTGGCCGGGAGCCGCCTGGGGGAATCGTGACGTACGCGGCCGACCGGATCGAGGAGGAGACCGCGTACCTCGCCTACCACTTCCACTGGGACATGGACTCCATCCTCGACCTGGAGCATGCGGACCGGCGGGCGTACGTACGGCGGGTGGCGGCACTGGTGGAACAAGGCGAAGGGGAGCGGTGACGGGGGATGGCCCTGTTCAAGCGCCGGCGTAACCGGCCGTCCGAGGACGGATCCGCAGCCGGGTACGGAACCGGGTCCGGGGCCCCGGCCCCCGGGGCCGCGCCCCAGGCCGCCCCGTCGCCGTCCCCCGCGCAGGGGGACGGCGGCTGGGCCGCCGCGCCCCTGATGCAGCGTTCGCTGGCCGCGCCCCGCCTCACGGCGGAGTCGGCCTTCGGCTCCACCCTGGCCGCGCACCAGGACCTCTCGGTGGTGCGCCCGCTCACCCACGCGGTCTCGCCCACGGCCCCGCACGGCGTCCTGCACAACGCCCTGACGCCGGTCGCGGGCCGGCCGTCGTCCCTTCCGCTGCCCGCCCTGCGCCTGCCGGTCGCGGGCCGCGAGGCCCCTGCCGCCCCGGGTGCCGAGCCCACGGGGGCTCCGGCCGCCGGGGTCGTGCAGCGCGCGGCCGCGTCCCGGCCCGCGCCGGCCGCGCCGGCCCCCGGTGCCGGGGCGGCGCCTCGCGCCAACTCCTCGGCCCCTCCTTCTGGTTCGGCCCGTACCGGCGGTGCTGCCCCGGCTGCCGCCTCCGCACCGAGCGGCCCTGCGTCCCGCTCCGCCGGGCCGACTCCGGCCGGTGGCGCGGCCACGGGGAGCGGCTCCGCACCGAGGGGTGCGGCTCAGACCGGCGGCTCCGGGCTTCCGGTCGGGGGGTCGGGTCCGGTTGCGGCGTCGGCTCAGGGTTCGGCTTCGGGCACGGGATCGGTGCCGGGTGCGGGCTCGGCTTCGGGTACGGGATCGGTGCCGGGGACGCGCCAGGCCCCGGGCACGGGTTCGCTGCCAGGTACGCGACCGGCTCCGGCGGCTCCGAGCCGGGGCACGGTACCCGCCGCTCCGACCGGCGCTTCGGCGACGCCCGCCGGTGCCTCGGCGGCTCCCGCCTCCGGTTCCGCTCCCTCCGTACAGCGGGCGCCCTCGTCGGCACGGCCGTCCCCCAACACCCCGGCCGGGCCCGCCGCTTCGGCGCCCGGCAACACCTCGACCAGGGGGCGCACGCCGTCGTCCCCGAGCGGATCGGCCCCGGCAGGCGGATCGGCTCCCGTCGGCGGTTCCACCCCTGCCGTGCAGCGCTCGGCCGCTCCGGCACAGGGCCCCACCGCCGCGCCGCGCAGCTCCACCGCGCCGGGCGCCGGCCCGACGCCCCCCGTGCGACGCTCGGCCACCCCGTCGCAGGGCGCCTCCAACACCCCGGCCGGCTCCACGCCGAGCACCCCCGCCGCCGGCTCGACCCCCGCAGGGCAGCGGGCCGCCTCGCTTCCGCGCGCGACGCCCAACTCGACGTCTCCTGGCGCCACTTCAGCCACCCCCGGCCCCTCCACACCGCCCAGCGGGCCGTCCCCCGCCACGGGCTCCGCGCCCTCCGTACAGCGAGCGGCCACGCCCCCGCCGGGGACGCCCAACGCCCCGTCGACCCCTCCCGCGCCGACGCCGCGCAGCGCCTCCGCTCCGGCCGCCGGATCGACGCCGTCCAGCGGCCCGGCCCCCGCCGTGCAGCGTGCTGCCGCGCCCTCGCCGGGCCGTGCCCCGAACGCCCCGACGGCTGCGCCCGGTTCGACCCCGCCCGGCGGCCCCGCACCGGTCGTGCGCCCCTCCGTCCCGCCTGCCCCTGCGGCGAGCACCCCCGCCGTGACACCCGGCACGGGCCCTTCTGCCTCAACTCCCGCCATTCCGCCGCCCGTTCGCCCCAGCACGACGCGGGCCGCGGGCGACCCCGGCCGTTCTGCCGCACCGAACCCGTCCCCCGCCGGCCCCGCCGTCCAGCGCGCGGTTCAAGCGCCGCCGCCCGCGTCCGGCGGCACGAAGAGCCCGGCTCCGGCGACCCCGGCCGCGCCCGGCACGAGCCCCTCGGCCCAGCGCGCCTCCACGCCGCCGAAGTCCGCACCCGGCTCAACTGCGCCTAGCTCACGGCCTGTTCAGCCCTCGGCGGAGTCCGTGAGCGGCCCGTCCGCCGCCCCGGCCCAGGGCTCCGGTCCGGCATCGAGCCCGTCGGCCCCGGCCGCGCCCACGCCCGCCGTCCAGCGCGCCACGACCCCGCCCGCCCCGCCGACGCGCCCCGAGCCGCCGCGGGCCGGGGGCCCCGACCTGCCCGTGCGCAGGAGCGGCCCCGGCGCGGAGGGCAGCGCGGCGCAGACCGGTACGCCCTCGGTGCAGCGGGCCGCAGCACCCGGCCGGACGCCGGACACCGCGTCCAACCCCTCTGCCCGCGCGGGCAGGCCCGCTCCCGCGAGCCCCATCGGGCCCCCGATCCAGCGGTCCGCCGCGACGCCGCCCGGCACGCCCGCGCGCCCCGCGAACTCCGGACCGTCCTCGGGCAGCCCCGCCGTCCAGCGTGCGGTCTCGCCGTCGTCCGGCCCCACCCCGCCCGGGGTGACGAGCGCTGCGGCCGAGCTTCCCCTCGCGTCGGTGCGCCCGCCGATCGGGGCGGCTCCGGCCGGCCCGGCGCAGGGCGCGGACGCGGGTGTCCCCCCGGTGCGGCGGGACGTCGGCGCCCCGGCGGGCCCCGCCGGGTCCGCCGCGGCCTCCGCGGGCCCGCGGTCCGCCGGGCAGAACCCGGCGCGGGCCGCGGTGCCGGTACGCCGGGTGGCCCCGACCGGAACAGCGCCCGCGGGCGGTGCGGCCGGGGCGGGGTCGACTCCCGTGCTGCCCCTGCCCGTTCAGCGGGCCGCCGCACCGGGGCGGGGGCTCACCGCGGCTCCGCGTCCGGTGGTGCCCTCCTACCGGCTCGATCCGGTCGGCATGGTGCGCCGCCCGGCCGAGCCCGCGCAGGCCCCGGCGCCGGCCCCTGCCGCCGAGCCCGCCGTCCCGAGCGAGGCCGCCCGGCCGGCGCCCGCCGCGCCGCCCGCGCCCGCCACCCCGCCCCCGGCCGCGCCTCCCGTCCAGCGCAAGCCCATGGTGCGCCGGGTCAGCCGGGTGCAGAGCCAGGGTCCGGACGCGGCCCGGCGCCGTCCTCTGATCGGGGCGCCCCTCACCCCGCCCCCGGCGCAGCCCGCCGCCCCGGCCCCCTCGCTCCCGTCGCCGTTCACGCCGCCGGCAGCGGCGGGCCCGGCCGTCCAGCGCGCCGCCGCGACCGGTCCCGCCCTCGCCCCGCCCCCTGCCCCCGAGCCGGTGGCCGCGCCGGCCCCGGCCGCGCCCGCCGCACCCCCGTCCCCGCTGCGCAAGGTGCGCCTGCCCGCGCCAACTCCCTTGCAGCGCGCGGCGGTTGGCGGGCCGCCGCTCGCCTCGTCCCGGCCGCTCACCACCCGGCACCAGAGCGCCCCCGCCGTGCCGAGCCCGGCCGGTGCGCCCGCGCCCGCGGCCGTCCCCGCGCCGCTCACCCGTGCGCCCGCGTCCGGCGACAGCCGTCCCGTGGTGCCGCTGCGCGGCCCCGCCCCGCGGCCCGGCATGGCGCAGCCCTCCGTACAGCGGGCGGTGACGCAGCAGGCCCCGGCGCCCGTCGTGCCCGTACGCCGCAGCCCCGCGCCGCCACCGCCCCCGGCGCCCGCGCCGGGCCCCGCGTACTCGGCCCCCGTACAGCGGCGGGCCGATCCGCCGCCCGTGCAGCGCACCGCGCAGGCGCAGGCCCCCGCGCCCGAACCGGCCGGTGCCGACGCCGAGCAGACGCCGCACGACATCGACGCGCTCGCCCGGCGTCTCGTCGCCCCGCTCTCGCGGTTGCTCCGCGCCGAACTGCGCGGGGACCGCGAACGCCTGGGCAAGCTGCGCGACCGATGACCCGCCACGACCGCCCGTAACCACTCCCACCGACGGAAGACCACCCCATGCCCACCACCCTTGACCCCGGCTCCACCGTCTTCTTCAAGCTGACCATCGACGGCCAGAACCTCGGCCTGTTCAACGGCTGTGACGGTCTCGCCTCGGAGGTCGAGGTGGAGCAGCGCCAGGAGGGCGGCAACAACGGGTTCGTGTGGCAACTGCCCACCCGGGTCACGTTCTCCACGATCCGGCTGACCCGCCCGCTGACCGCCGACACCTCGAAGGTCGCCTCCTGGATCTCCTCGCTCGCCACCGGCATCACCCGGCCCACCGCCCAGATCGCGGCGCTGCGCGCCGACGGCTCGATCGTCGCGCAGTGGGGTCTGGTCGAGGTCCTTCCGGTGCGCTGGACGGGTCCGAGTCTGGACCCGGCGAGCCCGAGCGTGGCCACCGAGACCCTGGAGATCGCCCACCACGGCTTCACCGACGCGGGAGGTGCGTGAGCATGGCCGCCCCCTCCGGAGGCAAGTCCGCCAAGGGACTGTCCCGCGCCACCCTCGCCATCCACCAGCCGCCCACCGACCTGGGCGGCTCGATGGGCGGGCGCATCGGCGAGGTCAAGTTCCAGTTCAACCCGTCCCAGGTGCAGCTGGGCCGCTCCGCGAACTGGGTCACCACCCCCGCCATCTCCTACAACCGGGGCGCTCCGCCCAAGTTCACCGGAGCGATGCCGGCCTCGCTCCAGCTGGAGGTGTTCCTGGACGCCTCGGGCACCCCGAGCTCCAACACGGTGCAGAACCAGGTGGAGTTGCTGCTGTCGTGCTGCGAGGTGACCTCGCAGAGCATCAGCGCGAAGGCGCCCTCGCCGCCGTGGGTCGAGTTCAGCTGGGGTTCGTTCTCGACGGTCCAGTTCGTCGCGTACGTCACCAGTGTCAACGCCCACTACACGCTGTTCAGCCCCAACGGCATTCCGCTGCGGGCCACGTGCAGCCTGTCGCTGACCGAGGTCGCCAGCGAGACCAAGCGCCAGAACCCGACCTCCGGCGCGCTGTCGGCGCGCCGGGTGCACCGCACGGTCGCCGGGGACACCCTGGCCTCGCTCGCCTGGCGCGAGTACGGCGACGCCACCCAGTGGCGCGTCATCGCCGAGGCCAACGAGATCGACGACCCGATGCGGCTGCGCCCCGGCACCGAGCTGCTCCTGCCTGCTTCCTCGGAGGGCCCCGCGTGACCGAGAAGACCTTCACCACCGTCCTGCACGTGCAGCTGAACGGCACCGTGCTGCCGGATCCGCTGGCGCTGCGCCTGGTCGAGGGCTGGGTGGACTCCTCGGTCAACGTACCGGCGGCCTTCCAGCTCACGTTCAGCGACAAGGACAGCAAGCTCACCACCAAGTTCCCGATGCTGAAGATCGGGGCCAAGGTGGTGATCAGCCCGTTCACCGACGGCCGGCGCGGCGATCCGATGATGACCGGCGAGGTCACCGCGCTGGAGATGGACTCCGAGCCCGGCAGCGGCCGCCACCTGCTGGTGCGCGGCTACGACCCGGGCCACCGGCTGCTGCGCAACCGCCGGGTCGAGGGCTACCCGAACATGACGGCCTCCGACATCGTGCGCCGCGTCGCCGGGCAGAACGGCCTCAAGATCGGCAAGATCGAGTCGACGTCCACGGTGTACGACCTGGCGACCCAGCCCAACATCACCGACTGGGACTTCCTGTCGCGGCTGGCCGCCGAGAACGACGTGCGCCTGTCCTTCGACAACAAGGGCAAGCTCAACTTCGCCGGACTCGACCCGGCCTCGGGCGCCCCCTCCGACACCACCCCGGCCGCGCAGAGCCCGTACGTCCTGGACTTCGGGTCGAACAACCTGCACAGCCGGGCCACGATGACGGCCGCCGGGCAGGTCAGGAAGGTCAATGTGCGCGGCTGGGACATGCGCACCCGGCAGAAGCTCCAGGCGCCCGTCCCCGCGGTCACCAGCAAGGACATCGACGCCGACATGACCCCGGGCCAGGTGACGCTGCCCTTCGGCGCCTCCGAGCTCACCGCCACCCAGGTCCCGTACACCACCCTGTCCCAGGTCACCCACGCCTCCAAGGCGCTGGCCGACGACGTCACCGGCGCGTTCGCCGAGCTGGAGGTCGCCATCACCGGCAACCCCGCGCTCCAGCCGGGCACCCCCATCGCCGTCAAGGGCGCGGGCTTCCCCTTCGAGGGCAAGTACACGGCGACCGGTGTACGGCACGTCTTCGCCTCCGGCGACCTGTACACGACGTGGCTGACCGTCTCGGGCCGTCAGTTCCGCTCGCTGTACGGCCTCGCCTCGGGCGGCACCGACCAGGCGCCTCCGATGCCGGGCGTCGCGGTCGCGCTCGTCACCAACACCAAGGACCCGCTGCGCATGGGCCGGGTCAGGCTGTCGTTCCCGTGGCTGTCCGCCACGTACGAGAGCGACTGGTGCCGGGTCGCCCAGTTCGGCGGCAAGGGCGGCGGCGGGCTGCTGCTGCCCGAGGTCAACGACGAGGTGCTGTGCGCCTTCGACCGGGGCTCCCTGGAGCACCCCTATGTCATCGCCGGGCTCTACAACGGCATCGACAAACACACCCGCGAACCGGACAACTACCCGGCCGTCGACCCGACCAGCGGCGAGATCAACTGGCGCTCGCTGACCGGACGCAGCGGCCACACCCTCGAAATCCTCGAATCGGGCGGGGCGGCCCGGATGGAGAGCGGCATCCGGCTGCGCACCGGCAAGGGGCGGCTGCACATCCAGATGAACGAGGCCCGCACCTCCCTGACGATCAACAGCGACGGCAGCGTCGACATCAGGGGCATGCGCAGCGTCGACATCGAGGCGGGCGGCGACCTGTCCCTGAAGGCCGGCGGCAATCTGAGCCTGAAGTCGGGCGGCGCCATCGAGATCGACGCGGGCATGGCCGTCAACGTGAAGGCGGGCCTCGCGTTCGACGTGAAGGCGGGCGGCGAGGCGTCCATCGGCGCGGGCGGACTGCTGGCGCTGAACTCGGTGGCCGAGACGACCATCAACGCGATCGCCAATGTCTCCATCGACTCGGCGACCGTCATGGTCAACACGCCTGCCTTCACACTGCAGTCGGCGCTGCCGCTGGTCAACGGCATGCCGATCGTCTAGGAAGAGTTGAGATGAGCGAACACTTCGTCGGGGCCGGCTGGGCCTTTCCGATGCGCATCGAGCCGGGCGGCGGCATCGCGCTGGCCCGCCGCGACCGCGAGATCGAGGAGTCCATGCGCCTGGTGCTCGCCACCGCACCGGGCGAGCGGCCGATGCGTCCCGAATTCGGCTGCGCCGTCCACGACTTGGTGTTCGCGCCCGTCAACGACGCCACCGCCGGGCGGATCCGCTACGAGGTGCGCACCTCGCTCGACCGCTGGGAGCCGAGGATCGAGGTCGAGGACGTCACGGTGACCCCGGCGCCCGACGAGCCGACCGTGCTCCACATCGACGTGCGCTACTCGGTGCGTGGCACCAACAATCCGCGCAGCCTCGTCTTCCCCTTCTACGTGATTCCCTCCGAGGGCGGCGACCAGCCAGGCCCGACGCCCGGCGAAAGCGAACGAAACTGATGGCCCTGCCCGCACCCCATCTCGACGACCGCCGCTTCCAGCAGTTCGTGGACGACGCCAAGCGCTACGTCCAGCAGCGCTGCCCCGAGTGGAGCGACCACAACGTCTCCGACCCCGGCGTCACCCTGATCGAGGCCGTCGCGCACATGGCGGACCAGCTGGTGTACCGGCTCAACCGGGTCCCCGAGAAGAACCAGCTCGCCTTCCTCGACCTGCTCGGCGTCACGCTGTTCCCGCCGTCGGCGGCCAAGGCGGCGGTGACGTTCTGGCTGTCCGCGCCGCAGGCCGAGCCCGTCGTGCTGCCCCGGGGCACCGAGGTCGCCACCGGGCGCACCGAGACCGAGGAGGCGGTGGTCTTCGCGTCGGACGAGGACCTGACCATCGTGCCCTGCCGGCTCGACCACGTCCTGCGCCAGCCCGCCGGATCGGCCCCGGAGAACTGCTCGCAGGACGTGCTCGGCGGCACCGACGTGTCCGTGTTCAGCTCCGGCCCGCTGCCCGGCGACATCCTGCTGTTCGGCCTGTCGGCGGCGCTGCCGCACTGCACGGCGGCGCTGCGCCTGGAGAGCCGCGTCGACGGTGTCGGCGTCGACCCGCGCCAGCCGCCCCTGGTGTGGGAGGCCTGGACGGCCGAGGGCTGGGCCGAGTGCGAGGTCGCCGAGGACACCACCGGCGGACTCAACCGCCCCGGCGAGGTCATCCTGCACATGCCGACCGCGCACACCGTGTCCCGCATGGGCGGTCTCGACGCGGGCTGGCTGCGCTGCCGCGTCGTGGAGGCCGCCGCCGGCCAGCCGTTCTACAGCGTCTCGCCGACCGTGCGCGGCGCCTCCGCCTTCACCATCGGCGGCACCACCCGCGTCTCGCACGCCGAGACGGTGCGCGACGAGTCGCTCGGCGACTCCGAGGGCGTCCCCGGCCAGCGGCTCATGCTCGCGCACGCCCCGGTCGTCGGCGGCGTACGCCTGGAGGTCTCGGCGGGCGAGGGCTGGGAGGAGTGGGAGGCGGTGGACGACTTCGCCTCCTCCTCCCCCCTCGACCGTCACTTCACCCTGGACGCGGCCACCGGCGAGCTCGCCTTCGGCCCCTCGGTGCGCCAACCCGACGGCTCCGTGCGGCAGTTCGGCGCCGTGCCCATCAAGGGCGCGGCCATCCGGGCCTCCCAGTACGGCACCGGCGGCGGGCGCGCCGGCAATGTGGCCCGGGGCGCGATCCAGGTGCTGCGCAGCTCCATCCCGTACATCTCCCGGGTGGAGAACCGGGAGGCGGCGCGCGGCGGCGTGGACGGCGAGACCGTCGAGGAGGCCAAGACGCGGGCGCCGATCGCGCTGCGCGCCCAGGAGCGCGCGGTGACCGCGCGCGACTACGAGGAGCTGGCCCGCCGGGCCGCGCCCGAGACCGCCCGCATCGCCTGCCTCGCGGCGGACGCCGTCGAGTCCGGCGACAACGCGGTGCGGGTGCTGGTCGTCCCGCAGGCCGTGCCCGACCGGGGCGGACGGCTGCGCTTCGAGCAACTGGTGCCGGGCGAGGAGCTGTTGGGCCGGGTGACGTCCTTCCTGGACGAGCGCCGTCCGCTCGGCACCCGCCTCGCGGTGGGCCCGCCGTTCTACCAGGGCGTGACGGTGGTCGCCACCCTGCACTCCTTCCGCGCGGCCAAGGCCGACCACGTCCGCGAGGAGGCGCTCAACGCGCTGTACTCCTATCTGGACCCGCTGACCGGCGGCGCCCACGGCACCGGCTGGCCCTTCGGCCGTCCGCTGCGCGCGGGCGAGATCTTCGCCGCGCTCCAGCGGGTGCCCGGCGTCGAGCTGGTGGACGAGGTCCTGCTGCACCCGGCGGACCCGCTGACCGGCCGCCGCGGCGACGCCACGGACCGCATCGAACTGGCCCCGTCGGCGCTGCTGTTTCCCTTCGACCACCGCGTCCGCGTCATCGAGGCCCGATGAGCGCGCGCGGATCCGTCGACGGGCTCGCCTCCTCGCACCCGCTGGGCGCCCAGCTGCCCGCCGTGTACGCGGACGACGACCTGGCCCAGCGTTTCGTCGAGGGCCTTGACGTGGTGCTCGCGCCGCTGTTCAACGTCCTGGACTGCCTGGAGGCGTACTTCGATCCGGCGCTGGCCCCCGAGGACTTCGTGGACTGGCTGACCGGCTGGGTCGGCACCGAGCTCGACGGCACCGAGCCGCTGGCGATCCGCCGGCACGCGGTGGCCACCGCGGTCTCGCTGCACCGGGTGCGGGGCACCGCCCTCGGGCTCGCCCGCGCGGTCCACCTCGCCTTCGGGGTGCGCCCCGAGATCACCGAGAGCGGCGGCGCGAGCTGGGCGGCCCGGCCGCTCGGGCCCTTCCCCGGCGACCCCAAGGCCTCGCTCCGGGTGACCCTGCGGGTCGCCGACCCGTCCACCGTCGACCCCTACCGCCTCCAGGCGGTGGTGGCGGCGGCCCGCCCCGCGCACCTCCCTTTCACGGCCGAGGTAACCGCCCGCAAGACCCTCACCCCCGAAGGGAACTGACCTCTCATGTCCACCCCGGCCATGGTCCCCTGCCCCGACTGCGGCACCCCGGCCCGCGCCACCGGCCAGTCGTTCTGCGACTCCTGCGGGGCGTTCCTGCGCTGGACGGCCCCGGGCGCCCCGGCCCCCGACGCCGCCCCTTCGGCGCCCGCCGCCTCCGCGCCGGCCGCGCCCTCCGCCCCGGCCGCGCCGCCGGCCCGCCCGGCCCCGGAGCAGGCGCGGCCGGCCGCGCAGCCGGCCGCCGAGCCGGTCCGCCGGAGCATCGCCCCGGACGCGCCGACGCCGCCCGCGGGCACGCCCGTGTTCGTCCCCGGCACCCCGGCGCAGCCCTCCCGGCCGCCGCAGACCGACGCGGTCACCGTCCCCACCCCGGCGGTACAGGACCCGGCGCGCGACACCCGGGACACCGCGGCGGTGCCGGAGGCCCGCGCGGCCTCGGCCTCCGACGCGGCCCGGGCCCTGCTGGTCCCCGTCGCCGAGGCCTCCGCGGCGCAGCCGCCCGAGGCCCCCGGCACCGTGCTGCCCGGCCGCCCGGAGGCCGCCCGGCCCCGGGTCGCGGCGGCCCAGGCCCCCGCGCCGGAGAGCGGCGCTCCCTGCCCGGCCTGCGGCATCCCCAACCACCAGCACCGCAACTTCTGCCGCAGCTGCGCGACGCCGCTCGGCCCGCGCCGCGAGGACAACGCGAGCGGCCCGTACGCCGGGCAGCGCCCGCCGCTGCACCGCAACCGCAAGCGCTGGATCGCGCGGGCCCTGGTCGCGGTGGCCGTGGTGGGCGTGGTGGTGGGCGGTTTCATCGGCGGACCGCCGGCCGCGCGGGCCGTGCAGGACCACTTCGCCAAGCGCGTGGCCGTCCACCCCACGGAGTGGAAAGCCTCCCACTCCGACCCCAAGCACGGTCCGGACCTGGCCGGCGACAGCTACTCCAACACCTGGTGGGGCACCGGCTACGCGGAGGACGCCGAGGGCACCTACCTGGAGGCGACCTTCGGCCAGCCGACCGACCTGCTGGCCCTGCTGATCACCCCCGGCACGTCCAAGCGCACCGGCCAGCAGTCGGAGCAGGCACGGCCGCAGGAGTTCGACCTGATCGTCACCGACACGAGCGGCAAGCAGCACCTGTCGCACCGCGCGATCAACGACGGCGGGGTCCAGCAGATCAACGTCCGGGTACGCGACGCGGCCTCGGTCCGCCTGATCCTGCGGTCGGCCTTCGGTGCGGCGAAGGACAAGCAGGTGGCGATCGCCGAACTGGAATTCTTCGCCCGCTCCAAGAACTAGCCGACGCCCCGGCTCCTCCGTCGGGAGGAGCCGGGCCACCGGTCACCGTCCGTGCCCCGACTCCGTCGCTCCGGACGCGGTCGTGCGGTGCCGCGCCGCGTGCGGCATGCCCCGCGCCGCCCCGTCACGGCCCGTTGAGCCGCTCCAGCGCCGCACGGCTCGCGCCGTCGGCCGCCCGCAGGAGCAGCACCCGCTGACCGGGGTCGTGCAGCGGTGCCGGCACCTCGGCGTGCAGCGCGGGCATCGACGGCCGCGGCCGGAACCGGGCCGACCCCCCGGGCCGCAGGGCCCGGGGGGTCGGTAAGGGGCACGAGCCCCCCGGGGAGACCGCCCCCGGGAGGGCCAACTCCCTTGCGCGAAGCCCTACTTGTCGGCCACCGGCTTGCGCAGCGCGATGTTCAGCTCGCGCAGGCGCGACTCGTCCAGCTCCGTGGGCGCACCCATCATCAGGTCCTGCGCGTTGCCGTTCAGCGGGAACGCGATGGTCTCCCGGATGTTCGGCTCGTCCGCGAGGAGCATCACGATGCGGTCGACGCCCGGCGCGATGCCGCCGTGCGGCGGGGCGCCGAGACGGAACGCGCGCAGCATGCCCGCGAACTCGGCCTCGACCGTCTCGCGGTCGTAGCCCGCGATCTCGAACGCCTTCAGCATCAGCTCGGGCTCGTGGTTGCGGATCGCGCCGGAGGACAGCTCGATGCCGTTGCAGACGATGTCGTACTGCCAGGCCAGGATGTCGAGCGGGTCCTTCTCCTCCAGGTCGGCGAGGCCGCCCTGCGGCATGGAGAACGGGTTGTGCGAGAAGTCGATCTTCCCGGTCTCCTCGTCCTTCTCGTACATCGGGAAGTCGACGATCCAGCAGAACCGGAAGACGCCCTCCTCGAAGTGCCCGGCCCGCTTGGCGGCCTCGACGCGTACACCCGACATGATCTTGGAGACCTCGTCGAACTCGCCCGCGCCGAAGAACACCGCGTGCCCGGGGACCAGGCCGAGGCGCTCGGTGAGCACCTTGACGTTCTCCTCGGTGAGGAACTTGGCGATCGGGCCGGACAGCGAGCCGTCCTCGCCGACGCGCACCCAGGCCAGGCCCTGCGCACCGAGCGAGACGGCGTACTCGCCGAGCCCGTCGAAGAACTTGCGGGACTGCGCCGCCACGTCCGGCACCGGCAGGGCGCGCACGTGCTTGCCGGCGAACGCCTTGAACTCCGAACCCTCGAACACATCGGTGATGTCGGCGAGTTCGAGCTTGGCGCGCAGGTCGGGCTTGTCGTTGCCGTACTTCAGCATCGACTCGCGGAACGGGATCCGCGGGAACGGCGAGGTGACGTGCCGGCCGCCGCCGAACTCCTCGAACAGCTCCGTCATGAGCTTCTCGATCGGCTGGAAGACGTCCTCCTGCTCGACGAAGCTCATCTCGACGTCGAGCTGGTAGAACTCGCCCGGCGAGCGGTCCGCGCGGGCGTCCTCGTCGCGGAAGCAGGGCGCGATCTGGAAGTACCGGTCGAAGCCGGAGATCATCAGCAGCTGCTTGAACTGCTGCGGCGCCTGCGGCAGGGCGTAGAACTTGCCCGGGTTCAGGCGGGACGGCACGACGAAGTCGCGGGCGCCCTCGGGGGAGGTCGCCGTCAGGATCGGCGTCGCCATCTCGTTGAAGCCGAGCGCGACCATCTTGGAGCGGATGGAGGCGATCACGGCGCTGCGCAGCATGATGTTGCGGTGCATGCGCTCGCGGCGCAGGTCGAGGAAGCGGTACTCGAGGCGCCGCTCCTCGTTGACGCCGTCCTCGGCGTTGATGGTGAACGGCAGCGGGTTCGCGGTGCCGAGCACCTCGACCTCGCCGACCTCGATCTCGATCTCGCCGGTCGCCAGCTCGCCGTTCACGTTCTCGGCGCCGCGCGAGACGACCTTGCCGTCCACGCGGACGACGGTCTCCTTGGACAGCTTGTCCAGCGCCTCGGCACCGGCCGTGCCGGGGCGGGCCACCAGCTGCGTGATGCCGTAGTGGTCGCGCAGGTCGATGAAGAGGATGCCGCCCAGGTCTCGGCGATTGTGCAGCCACCCGCTGAGCCGGACGTCGCTGCCGACGTCGGAGGCGCGGAGCTCACCGCAGGTGTGGGACCGGTACCGGTGCATCATTCGTCCAATTCTTCGCGCGACGGCGCGACTCTTCGCGAGATTCTTCGCGAGACAGGCGGGAATCAACTTGTCCAGGTTACCGCCCGGTGCGCCCCCCGTTCCGCCCGCCCGGAAGGCCCCCCGGGCCCGGCCCGGGGTGCGCACCGGGCGGCCCGCGCGGGACGGCCGGCCCGGCGCGCGGCCCGGGTCGCGGTGGCGACGGATGCGGACATCTTCTTAAATAGGGGCAATGCGCACCGAGGACGTCCTGGCCGCCATCGCGACCGGCCTGTGGCGCTGGGACAACGGATCCGGGACGGTCACCCTCGACGCAGAGGCCGCCCGGCTCCTCGGGCTGCCCGCGCAGCCGGTCACCCTGACGGAGGCCGCCGTACGGTCCCGGTTCCACCCCATCGACTGGAACGAGGTCGACGGCATCGTCAACCTCGCGGTCGCCGAGGGCACCCTCGCCGAGGTGCGGCTGCGCATCATGGACGAGCACGGCCACGTCCTGCGCACCGTGCGCAGCCGCTCCAAACCGATGCTCAAGGGCGACGACTACCTGCTGATCGGCACCATCCAGGAGGTCGCCGAACCCCAGCCGGGCACCACCGCCGCGCACCCCTCCATCACCGGCGACTGGCGGCGCTCGCGCGAGGCCTTCCTCCTCGACGCCGGCCGCGCGCTCGCCGAGGCCCGCTCCACCTCCGAGGTGCTGCGGGTCGCCGCGTCCCTGTCCATGCCGGGGTTCTCGCCGGACGGGCTCGCCGTGTTCGGGGTGGCAGGCGAGCGGCTGACGATCATCGGGCACCACGGCCACAATCCCGGCGACGACGGCCCCTTCACCGACATGGCCCTGGACACCGACTATCCGGCCGCCGACGTCGTGCGCAACGGACGGGCCATCTACCTGCCGACCCCGCAGGAGTACCGGCGCCGCTTCCCCGCCACCTGGCCGCTGGCCCAGCGCTTCGACCGCGAGTCGTGGGCGTTCGTCCCGCTGATCGTCGCCGGGCGCACGATCGGCGCGTGGATGGCCGCGTTCAAGAACCCGGTCGCCTTCACGCCCGACGAGCGCTCGGTCCTCACCACGGTCGCCCGGATGCTCGCGCAGGCCCTGGCCCGGGCGGGCGAGGCGGAGAGCGAGCGCGAACTCTCGCTCGGCCTCCAGCGCTCGATGATGCCGACGCTCGGCCCCGAGATCCCCGGCATGACCGTCGCCGCCCGCTATGTGCCGACCGGCGGCGGCCTCCAGGTCGGCGGCGACTGGTACGACATGATCCCGCTGCCCGGCGGCGGCTCCCGCACGGACGGGGGCGGCGGCAGGTTCGCCCTGGTCATCGGGGACGTACAGGGCCACGACGTCCGCGCGGCCGGCCTCATGGGCCAGCTGCGGATCGCGCTGCGAGCGTACGCGAGCGAAGGCCACAGCCCCGACGCGGTCCTCTCCCGCGCCTCCCGCTTCCTGTACGGGATCACCGAGTCGTACGGGGTACCCGACCCCTACGGCGACGGGTACGAGGACTATGCCCCGCGCTTCGCGACCTGCCTGTACATCGAGGTCGACCCGGCCACCGGCACCCTCGACATCGCCCGCGCCGGCCACCCCGACCCGGTGATCCGCACCGCCGACGGCACCGCCCTGATCCGCTCCACCGCCGGCGGCCTGCCGCTCGGCATCGAGGCGGACTCCGACTACCCGACGACCCGGCTCGTCCTCGACCCGGACGAGACCATCATGATCTGCACCGACGGTCTGATCGAGACCGGCGGCCACGACATGGCGAGCGGCTGGACGCGGCTGCGCCCGGTCCTGGAGAAGCACACCGGGGACAGCCTGGAGCAGCTCGCCGACGAACTCGTCCAGGCGGTGCACGGCCCCTCCTCGCACCACACCACGGGCCCGCTGGTGGACCGCCGCGAGGACGACATCGCGCTGCTGCTGCTGCGCCGCAACACCCCGGCCGACCTCGCCGGGACCGTCCCGCCCGCCGCGGTGCGCCGCACCGCCCTCACGATCGCCCAGGCCGAACCCGAACGCATCGCGGGCGCCCGCCGCCAGCTGCGCGAGCTGCTGCACGACTGGGCGGACGAGGAACAGGTCGACTCGGCGGTCCTGATGATCTCCGAGATGATCACGAACGTCCTGGTCCACACGGACGGCGACGCGCTCCTGGTGGCCGAGGCGCGCGGCCCCCTCGGCACCCGCCGCCTGCGCGTCGAGGTCGCCGACGCGAGCGACGAGCTCCCGCACCGGCGCCGCCCCGGCGAAATGGCCTCCAGCGGGCGGGGGTTGATCCTCATGGAGATGCTGGCGGACGCGTGGGGAGTGGATCCCCGGGGCGACGGCAAGTCGATCTGGTTCGAGCTGTACGAGCCCGGCCCCGACAGCGCCCCGGCCCCCTAGCTCTCACCCGTCCCGCAGGGCCTGCGTCAGGGCCCGCGCGGTGGCGGTGTTGCAGTTCCCGAGGATGACGAGCGGGGGCGCCCCGAAGTCCCGCCCCAGCGAGGGGAGGGTGATGCCGTGTTCCGCGAGCGCGGCTCGCAGCTCCATGACGACGGCGTAGGTGTCGTCCTTGCGGGGTGGGAGGGGGGTGGTTGCGTTCATGGGGGCCTCCTGTGAGTGCGGTGTGTGACGAACCCCGCACAGGATGAAGCCATGCCCTTTACCTTTGGAAGTGCTTTGCGTTTCACCCGTCAACTGGCAAATGGTGGTGGCGAGTTATGCCCTCGCGTAAGGACCCGGATGCGTCGGCGAGCGTGCCGTCCTTCTACGGTGCGGAGCTGCGTTACAGACGCGAGGCGGCAGGCCTCACCCTTGCTCAACTGGCCGACGACAGCTTCCGCGGCGTGCCGTTCCTGAGCCAGATCGAACGCGGCGAACGCCGCATGCCCATGGATCTGGCCAAGCATGTGGACGCCCGCCTGGGCACGGACGGCTTTTTCCAGCGTCGCTGTGAAGACGTCTATCGCGCCCGGCAGTCCGGGCACGCGGAGTACTTCGCCGATGTCGTGGCGATGGAGCAGGGAGCGGAGACGATTGAGGAATGGTCTCCCCTCCTGGTACCGGGCCTGTTGCAGACCGCCGCCTACGCACGGGCGGTTGTTCAGGCGGCCCAGCCCAGGTACACCCATGAACAGGTGGAGGAGAAGGTGTCGGCCCGCATGTCCCGCGCCTCCCTTTTCAAGCAGGAAGCGCCCCCCGAGTTCTGGGTGATCCTCGATGAGTCGGTGCTCCGGCGCCGGGTGGTGCCGCCCTCGCATATGGCCGAGTTGCTGGAGCACGTCGTCGACGTCATCCACGCTGCACGCGGCGTTTTGCAGATCATTCCGGAAACGGTGGGTGCCCATCCGTTCATGACGGGAACGACCAGGGTGGTGACCTTTCCGGACGCTCCGGCCATGACGTACATGGAGAGCATGTACTCCGGCCAAGTCATCGACCAGCCCGATCTCGTGAAGACGTACCGGAGGTCCTACGACCGGCTGAAGGCGGCTGCCCTGCCCCCCAGTGCCTCGCTGGCCATGATGGAAAAGGCGGCCGAGGGCTACCGAACTGCCAGACGCTGAATTCGACTTGAGCGGTGCCCGTCGGCGCAAGGACAAACCACAGCGAGCGGGATCGTCCCCATCCGGGACAGCAAGGCCACCGACGGCCCGGCACTGATCATCGCGGCCAGCGCCTGGGCACCCTTCATAGAGGCCGTGAAGGGCACGGCCCCCCGGGGCTGAGATCGCGGTGTTCGGCGGGAGCCCGCGTCGGTAGTCTTGGGCCCATGTACGGCTACGACCAGAACCCGGGCGCGCAGCAGCAGTACGCCCCGCCCCAGCAGCAGATGCAGGGCGGGTACGGCGAGCAGCCGCTGTACCCGGAGCCGTCACCGCCCTCGCTCGCCGACGCGGTGCGGGCGTTCACGACGGGGTCGCTCTCGGCCGAGGACTTCCAGCAGATCTTCGCGGGGTCCAAGGTGTACTGCCCGCGCGGCGACAACCCGGGGTTCCTGGCGCTGCACAACACGCAGCAGCCGGTGATCCCGATGTTCACCTCGCTCAAGGAGCTGCGCCGCTACGCCGGCAAGGAGTCCAAGTACTTCGTGATCACCGGCGCCGAGGTGATCGACCTCCTGCCGACCGGGTACGGCTTCGTGCTCGACATGGAGGGCGACCACCGGATGGTCTTCGACGCGAAGGCCGTGGAGCAGATGGTCGACTTCGCGATGCGGCGGATGTACGGATAGCTGCCGCGCAGGTCCCCGCGGCTCGGGCCCGTACCCCTCGGGGGTGCGGGCCCGAGCCGCGTGCGGACGGGCAAAAGGGGCGTGACCAGGCAGAACCCGACCCGGGAATGAAGCACGCCTTGCAGGATGTTCAGCATTCAACTACTTTGAAGGCAGAGCACCCCCCGAGGAGGGCCGTCCCATGCCAGCTGTGACCGTCGAGAACCCGTTGACCCTGCCGCGCGTCGTCGCGCCGGAGGGCGCCTCGGCCCGTCCCGTCCTTGCCGTGACCACCGCGCCGCAGGGGTTCGAGGGGGAGGGCTTCCCGGTGCGCCGCGCGTTCGCCGGGATCAACTACAAGCACCTCGACCCGTTCATCATGATGGACCAGATGGGCGAGGTGGAGTACGCGCCGGGCGAGCCCAAGGGCACCCCCTGGCACCCGCACCGCGGCTTCGAGACCGTCACGTACATCATCGACGGGATCTTCGACCACCAGGACTCCAACGGTGGTGGCGGCACGATCACCAACGGTGACACCCAGTGGATGACGGCGGGCTCCGGGCTGCTGCACATTGAGGCGCCGCCGGAGCAGCTCGTCATGTCCGGCGGGCTCTTCCACGGGCTCCAGCTCTGGGTGAACCTGCCGGCCCGGGACAAGATGATGGCCCCCCGCTACCAGGACATCCGCAGCGGCTCCGTCCAGCTGCTCACCTCGCCCGACGGCGGCGCGCTGCTGCGCGTCATCGCGGGTGAGCTGGACGGCCACGACGGTCCCGGCATCACGCACACCCCGATCACGATGGTGCACGCCACGCTCGCGCCGGGCGCGGAGGTCACCCTGCCGTGGCGCGAGGACTTCAACGGCCTCGCGTACGTGCTGGCCGGGCGCGGGTCCGTCGGGGCCGAGCGCCGGCCCGTGCACATGGGTCAGACGGCGGTGTTCGGCAGCGGCGGCTCGCTGACCGTCCGCGCGGACGAGAAGCAGGACGCCAACGCCCCCGACCTGGAGGTCGTGCTGCTCGGCGGGCAGCCGATCCGTGAGCCGATGGCGCACTACGGGCCGTTCGTGATGAACACCCGGGCCGAGCTGGAGCAGGCCTTCGAGGACTTCCAGAAGGGCCGTCTCGGCTCGGTCCCGGCGGTCCACGGCATGACCGAGGGCGGCCTGTAGGCGGCATCCCGAACGCCGTGGGCCGATCGCCCATCGGTGATCGGCGCACGGACCGGGCCGCCCGGGGCTCGACGGCGAGCCCCGGGCGGCCCTTGTGCGTTTCCGTGCCTGACACGTCACAGTTCCCGGCCAGAGGTTGCGCGTTATTACCGGTGGGTAGCATCATCGGAGGTACTGAGCTACTTGCTGGTAGATGTAACCGACACCCTGCTTACGGAGCCGTCGCCATGGGGCACTACAAGTCGAATCTCCGCGACATCGAGTTCAACCTCTTCGAGGTGCTCGGACGCGACAAGCTGTACGGCACCGGCCCGTTCGGGGAGATGGACGTCGACACCGCCAAGTCGATCCTGGAGGAGATCGCCCGTCTCGCCGAGAACGAGCTGGCCGACTCCTTCGCGGACGCCGACCGCAACCCGCCGGTCTTCGACCCGGCCACCAACACCGCTCCGGTCCCGGCGTCCTTCAAGAGCTCCTACAAGGCGTTCATGGACTCCGAGTACTGGCGTCTCGGCCTGCCCGAGGAGATCGGCGGCACCGTCTCGCCGCGCTCCCTGATCTGGGCGTACGCCGAACTGCTCCTGGGCTCGAACCCGGCGATCTGGATGTACTCCTCGGGCCCCGCCTTCGCGGGCATCCTCTTCGAGGAGGGCAACGAGCAGCAGAAGAAGATCGCCGAGATCGCGGTCGAGAAGCGCTGGGGCTCCACGATGGTGCTGACCGAGCCCGACGCGGGTTCAGACGTCGGCGCGGGCCGCACCAAGGCCGTCCAGCAGGACGACGGCTCCTGGCACATCGAGGGCGTGAAGCGCTTCATCACCTCCGGTGAGCACGACATGGAGGAGAACATCCTCCACTACGTCCTCGCCCGCCCCGAGGGCCACGGCCCCGGCACCAAGGGCCTCTCGCTCTTCCTGGTCCCGAAGTTCCACTTCGACTGGGAGACCGGCGAGCTGGGCGAGCGCAACGGCGTGTACGCGACGAACGTCGAGCACAAGATGGGCCTGAAGGCGTCCAACACGTGCGAGATGACGTTCGGCGACCAGCACCCCGCCAAGGGCTGGCTGATCGGCGACAAGCACGACGGCATCCGCCAGATGTTCATGATCATCGAGTTCGCCCGCATGATGGTCGGCACGAAGGCGATCGCGACGCTGTCGACGGGTTACCTGAACGCGCTGGAGTACGCCAAGGAGCGCGTCCAGGGTTCGGACCTCTCCCAGTTCATGGACAAGACCGCGCCGAAGGTGACGATCACTCACCACCCGGACGTGCGGCGTTCGTTGATGACGCAGAAGGCGTACGCCGAGGGCATGCGCTCGCTCGTCCTCTACACCGCCTCCATCCAGGACGCGATCCAGGTCAAGGAGGCCGCGGGCGAGGACGCCAAGGCGCTCGTCGGCCTCAACGACCTGCTGCTGCCCATCGTGAAGGGCTACGGCTCGGAGAAGTCGTACGAGAAGCTCTCGCACGAGTCGCTCCAGACCTTCGGCGGCTCCGGGTACCTCCAGGAGTACCCGATCGAGCAGTACATCCGTGACGCGAAGATCGACACGCTGTACGAGGGCACGACGGCGATCCAGGGCCAGGACTTCTTCTTCCGGAAGATCGTCCGGGACCAGGGCGCGTCCCTGAACGCCCTCTCCGAGGAGATCAAGAAGTTCCTCGCCGAGCAGAACGGCAACGAGGCGCTGGGCGGCGCGCTCGACTCCCTCGCCAAGGCGGCCGTCGACCTGGAGGCGATCGTCGGCACGATGATCACCGACCTCACGGCGACCGGTGAGGACGTCAAGAACATCTACAAGGTGGGCCTCAACACGACCCGCCTGCTGATGGCTTCGGGCGACGTGGTCGTGGGCTACCTGCTCCTCAAGGGGGCGGCGGTGGCGGCCGAGGCCCTGTCCTCCGGCTCGCCCTCCGCGAAGGACGTCGCGTTCTACACCGGGAAGATCGCTGCGGCGAAGTTCTTCGCGGCGAACGTGCTGCCGGGGGTCGGGATGGCTCGTTCTCTGGCCGAGTCGGTGGACAACTCCCTGATGGAGCTGGACGAGGCGGCGTTCTAGCCCCCTCCTCCCAGGGGCTCGGGGTGGTCGGACCCCGAGCCCCTTTCCCATGCCCGGGCCCCCGTTCCGCGCGCCCCTAACCCCCGGTCGTCTGCGGACCGTGCCCGCTCCTCGCGCAGTTCCCCGCGCCCCTGGCGGGACCGGTGCTGGGCCGCACGTGTAGCCCGGCCTGCCTCGCGCAGTTCCCCGCGCCCCTTAACTGCTCGGTGCTGGGCAGCATCGGCCACCTCAGCCCGTCCGGCGTTTGAGGACGAGCGCCGTTCAGGCGTGATGGGGGTGCAGGGGGCGCAGCCCCCGCCGGGGTCCGAGGGGCGGAGCCCCTCAGCGGGTCTGGGGCGCAGCCCCAGGGGCCGGGCCTCTCCAACCCCCCGCACGGGCGGGCGGGTGGGCAAACCCCTCCGGGGTCTGGGGCGCAGCCCCGGGTGGCGGGGCGCCGTTAGGGTGGCCGCATGAGCACACCGCCCCGCTTCGACCGCGGCCACACCGACGACCTGATGACCTTCCTCGCGGCCAGCCCGTCGCAGTACCACGCCGTGGCCAACGCAGCCGCTCGCCTGGAGAAGGCCGGGTTCCGTCAGGTCCGCGAGACGGATGCCTGGGACGGCACGCACGGCGGTAAGTACGTGCTGCGCGGCGGCGCCATCGTGGCCTGGTACGTGCCGGAGGGCGCCGAACCCCACACCCCGTACCGCATCGTCGGCGCCCACACCGACTCCCCGAACCTCCGCGTGAAGCCGCAGCCCGACTCGGGCGCGTACGGCTGGCGTCAGGTCGCCGTGGAGATCTACGGCGGAACGCTGCTCAACACCTGGCTGGACCGTGACCTCGGCATCGCCGGCCGCCTCACCCTGAAGGACGGCAGCCACCGTCTGGTCAACGTCGACCGCCCGCTCCTGCGCGTACCGCAACTGGCCGTGCACCTGGACCGCTCGGTGAACACCGACGGCCTCAAGCTCGACCGCCAGCGCCACCTCCAGCCGATCTGGGGCCTCGGCGACGACGTGCGCGAGGGCGACCTCATCCGCTTCCTGGAGCAGGAGGCCGGGCTCGCCGAGGGCGAGGTGACCGGCTGGGACCTGATGCTGCACTCCGTCGAGGCCCCCGCCTATCTGGGCCGCGACCGGGAGTTGGTGGCCGGGCCCCGCATGGACAACCTGCTCTCCGTGCACGCCGGGACGGCCGCGCTGGCCGCCGTCGCGACGGCCCCGGCCCTCCCGTACATCCCCGTCTTCGCCGCCTTCGACCACGAGGAGGACGGCTCGCAGGCCGACACCGGCGCCGACGGCCCGCTGCTCGGCAACGTCATGGAGCGCTCGGTGTTCGCCCGCGGCGGCACGTACGAGGACCGCGCCCGCGCCTTCGCCGCCACGGTGTGCCTGTCCTCCGACACCGGCCACGCCGTCCACCCCAACTACGCGGAGCGCCACGACCCGACGCACCACCCGCGCGCCAACGGCGGCCCCATCCTCAAGGTCAACGTGAACGCCCGGTACGCCACCGACGGCGCCGGCCGCGCCGTGTTCGCGGCGGCCTGCGAGCGCGTCGGGGTGCCGTGGCAGACGTTCGTCTCCAACAACGCGATGCCCTGCGGCACCACCATCGGCCCCATCACCGCGGCCCGCCACGGCATCCAGACCGTCGACATCGGCGTGGCGATCCTGTCGATGCACAGTGCCCGTGAGCTGTGCGGCGCCGACGACCCGTACCTGCTGGCCAACGCCCTGGCCGCGTTCCTGGCGGCCTGAGGCCGCCAACCGCCGCCGTGCGCACGGTGATTGGCCGTCCGGGTCGCGGGTACCCGGACGGTCCACCACCTTTCACGGAGGCGAGATCCATGGGCTTGGGCGGCTGCATCATCCTCATCGCGGTCGGGGCGATACTCACGTTCGCGACGGACTGGCACGCGAGCGGAGTGAACGTCCACGTCGTGGGCCTGATCCTGATGGCGGTCGGCATCATCGGCGTCGCCGTCTTCACCAGCGTGCTGCGCAGGCGGCGCGTGGTGCCCGGGGCCACCATCGTGGAGGAGGACCGCCACCACGACGGCCTCATGTGACCCCGGCCGGCCCCTGACCGCGTGACCCCGGCACCCCCGGGCCACCGGCCCGGCGGCACCCCGCGACGTGTTCCTCACCTCACGTGACCCGCGCCACCTGTGGCCCGGGACGTGGGGGAACCCCGCCGTGCCCCGCGTATCCTCGGTGTCCGGGCCCTGACCAGGTCCGGGAAGTCCGGGAACGGGGAGCAAGGGGGTACCGCCGCCGTGGAGTTCCGCGTCCTGGGAACGGTGGCCGTGGCGACGGAGGACGGCGCGTTCCTGCCGCTCGGCCCGGCCAAACGACGCAGCCTGCTGGCCATGCTGCTGCTCCAGCCCAACACCGCGGTCCCCGTGGAACGCCTCATCGAGGCCCTCTGGGACGAAGAGCCGCCCCAGCACGCCCGCACCGTCCTGCAGGGCCACGTCTCGCGTCTGCGCGCCCTGCTCGCCGAGCACGGCGCCGAGGCGTACGGCATCGAACTCGTCACCCAGGGACCCGCCTACGTCCTGCGGCTGCCCGAAACCCTCGTGGACGCCCACCGGTTCGAGGAACTCGTCTCACTCGCCCGCGGCCAGCGCGGCCCCGGCGACGCGGTCCTCATGCTCCGCGAGGCGCTCGCCCTGTGGCAGGGCCCCGCCCTCACCGGCACCGTCACCAGCCCGCCCCTGCAAGCCGCGTCCCACACCCTCGAAGAGCTCAGGCTCGCCTCCGTCGAAGCGCTCGCCGAGGCTTACGGGGAGCTGGGCGAGCACGGCCGGGCCGCCGCCGTCCTGCGCACCGAGGCCGTCGCCCACCCGCTGCGCGAGCCCCTGTCGGCCGCGCTGATGCTGGCCCTGAGCCGCTCGGGACGCCAGTCCGACGCCCTGGAGTGGTTCCACCGCACCCGCCGTCTGCTCGCCGACGAACTCGGCGTCGACCCCGGCCCCGCGCTCGCCGAGGCCTATGCCGCGATCCTGCGCGCCGGCACCCCCGCCGCCGCCCCCGCCGACGCCCCCCATCCGGCCCCGTCCGAGCCCGAACCTCCGCTGCCCATACCGGAGTTGCTGCCCCGGCGCCCGCGCGGCTTCACCGGGCGTCAGGCCGAACTCGCCGCGCTGGGGCGCGCGACCGCCGGACAGTACGGCGCCATCGCGCTGGTCACCGGCGGTGCGGGGGTCGGCAAGACCGCGCTCGCCGTGCACTGGGCCCACGAGCGCCGCGCCGACTTCCCCGACGGCCGCCTCTTCGTCGACCTGTGCGGCTACAGCGACACCCCGGCCCGCCATGTCACCGTCGTCCTGCGGGAGTTCCTGCTCGCGCTCGGCGTCCCCGCCCAGCGGGTCCCCGAGACCGAGGCCGGGATGGGAGCGCTCTACCGCTCGCTCACCGCCGACCGCCGGATGCTGGTCGTGCTCGACAACGCCCGCGACTCCGAACAGGTACGCCCGCTGCTGCCCGGCGGCGACCACTGCGTCACCCTCGTCACCAGCCGCGACCGGCTCGGCGGGCTCGTCGCCTCCGACGCGGCCCGCCCGGTCCGCCTCGACGAACTGCCCGCCGCCGACTGCACCGCCCTGCTCGGCGCGGTCCTCGGCGCCGACCGCGTCGCCGCCGAACCCGAGGCCGCGTCCCGTCTCGCCGCCCTGTGCGACGGGCTCCCGCTCGCGCTGCGCGTCACCGCGGCCCGCCTCGCCGCCCGACCCCAGGGCACCCTCGCCGCCCTCGCCGCCGAACTGGCCGACGAACAGCACCGGTTGGGACTGCTGCGCGTCGAGGACACCGGAGTCGCCGCCGCCCTGCGCCTGACCGTCCAGCAACTTCCCGAGCAGGCCCGCCGCATGTTCCGCTCGCTCGGCCTGCACACCGGCTCCGAACTCGACCGCTACACCGCCGCGGCCCTGGCCGGCTGCACCCCCGACCAGGCCGCCGCCGCCCTCGAACACCTCGCCGCCGCCCACCTCGTCGTCGAATCCGGCCCGCACGGCGCCGCCCCGCGCGCCCGCTCCGACTCGTACACGCTGCACGACCTGGTCCGCCTCTACGCCCGCGCGCTCGCCCCCGAGGCCGACCCGGACGGGCTCGCCCGCCTCCTGGACCACTACCTGCACACCGGCCTCATCGCCACCGCCACCGCCGAGCCCGGCAGCCGGCCCTGCTTCGCGCCGCCGCCCGGCGCCCGCCGGCCCGCGGCGGTCCGCGAGTTCGAGGACCGCCAGGCCGCGCTCGCCTGGTTCGAGGCCGAACGGGCCACCCTGCGCGGGGCGGTGGCCGCCGCCGTCGACGCGGGGCTGCACGACCGCGCCTGGCGGCTCGTCCTGCTCCAGTGGCCGCTCATCGTCTGGCGGGTCCGCGACGGCTGGGTGCCCCTCCTCGAACAGGCCCTGGAATCGGCCGAGTTGGAGCAGGAACTGGACGCACAGTCCCGCACCCGCGCCCTGCTCGGCTGGGTCCTCCAGGAGGAGGGCCGCTACGACGAGGCCCTGGCCCAGCTGGAGAAGGCCCCCGACCTCGCCCGCCGGGCCGGCGACGTCACCAGCGAGGCCGTCGCCCGCATCAACCTGGCCCTCATCCTCACCCAGTACGGCGAGACCGACCGCGCCGGCGACCTGCTCGGCCACGCCCTCACCCTGGCCGGCCGGGCCCGCGACCACTCCACCGAGATGCTCGCCCACCAGCACCTGGCCCGCCACTTCCTCACCGCCGGCGCCCACCACCAGGCACTCCAACACGCCCTGCGCGGCCTCGAACTCGGCCCCTCGCCCGAGGCGATCCCGCGCCGCGTCCTGCTGCGCACCAGCTACGGAGAGGCGCTGGCCGGCCTCGGCCGCACGGACGAGGCCCGCCTCCAGCTCACCGAAGCCGCCGACGAGGCCGACAGTCACGGCTACGAGGAGGGCGCGGCAGCCGCCCGCGCCCGACTGGCCGCGCTCCCACCCGCGTAAGCTCACGCGGTGCCCACCCGGCACCGTTCACCGGCCCGCGCCACACGCCCGGGCCGCACGCGCCGACCGTACGCGCGGAACCGTACGACCGGCGCGTTAGCCGGACGACAGGGGCGGCTGCGAGGCTGGCGCGGTACATGACCGGAACCAAGGGACGCGATGCGCAGGGGCAGGACGAGGAGCGGGGCGATCAGGACTCCCGGCGGGATACCGCACGTCCCGGCGCGCCCGGCACGGCACGGGGGCCGGCGGGACGCGGCGGGGCGGAGCGTCGCCGGGCTCATCGGGGCCGTTGTGCTTGTCGCGGCGCTCGCGGCCTGCACCGACCGCGTCCCCTCCGCGACCCCCGGCACCACCGCGAAGACGGTCGCGCACGGTACGCCGTCCGCGACGCCGTCGGGCACCTCGGCCGCCCGGCCCGGCCCCTCCACCACGGCCCCCGCCGCGAGCCCGTCAACGCCGGGCCCACCGGACG
Source organism: Streptomyces sp. NPDC048111 (assembly GCF_043202815.1). Classification (NCBI taxonomy): domain Bacteria; kingdom Bacillati; phylum Actinomycetota; class Actinomycetes; order Kitasatosporales; family Streptomycetaceae; genus Streptomyces; species Streptomyces sp. NPDC048111. Next base: position 307,925 of record NZ_JBIDBD010000005.1, on the reverse strand, counting down.
GCACCGGCTCACCCGCGCCGTCCGGCCCGCCCGCGGCGAGCCCGGCCCCCAGCACCCCGGCGCCCGGCACCGCCACCCCCACCGGGCCCGTCGACGACGGCGGTGAGGACGCCCGCGTCTTCTGCTCGCCGACCGCCCTGTCCATCGCCGTCCGCGTCCTCGGCGACTCCGCCCGTCCGGGCAATCCGCGTCACGGCGCCGGCCCGCGGAGCGGCGGCGAGGCCGTCCTGGTGGTCCGCAACATCTCCGGGCACACCTGCGTCCTGCACGGCACGCCCACCCTGACCGTCCTGGACGACCGGGGCCGGGCCGCACCGCTCGCCTCCGTCCCGGCCCAGCCGTTCGCGAAGCCCTTCGCCCTGCACCCCGGCGCGAACGGAGTGGCCCGTGCGCGGTTCGCCGCGCCCGGCGGCTGCGCCGCGAAGGGCGCCACCGCGCGGGTCACGCTGCCCGGCTCCAAGGCCCCGGTCACCGTGGCCGTCGTGGACGCCCACGGCCGCCCCGCCACCCTGCCCCTGTGCGGACCGGCCCCCCGAACCGGCCCGTTCAAGCCCGGCTTCGCCTAGACCGCGCGTCCTTCGCGCCCGGACGGGATCCGCCGGGCAGGCCCTGGACCGCGCCCCGCACAAGACCGCCGGCAGGCCCTGGACCGCGCCCCGCACGGCACCGCCGGCAGGCCCTAGACCTCGCCCCGGTCGAGGCCCGCCAGCACCAGCGGCAGCCTGCCCACGCCGCCCTCGACGAGCCGCACCGGCACGCCCCAGTCCTGCTGGTGGACGTGGCAGGCCGGGTACTCGTTCGCCGGGTCGTCGTCGCAGGAGGCCGCCATCGCCGAGACGTGCAGGACGCCCTCGGTGACCTCGGAGTTCAGCATCAGCTCGCGGGCGAGGTCGGTACCGGTGCCCGCGCCCGCCATGAGCAGCTCCGGCGGCGTCGCGGACACCAGGAGCCGGGTGGACGGCCCGTAGCGGGTGTCCAGCTTCTGCCCGGCCGGCGCCTCGAACACCACGTCCAACTGGAGCCCGCCCGGGGCCACTTCGGTCGCCGTGCGCTGCGTGCGGTGCGCGACCGCCTCGACCCGTACCGTCTCTTCGGGCAGCCGCAGGCGGGTCAGCCGGTGCCGCGCGGACTCGACGACGACGATGTCGTCCCCGACCAGGACCGCGTCGCTCGGCTCCCTCAAGTCCGTTGCCAGCGTGGTGACTTGACCGCTCGCCGGGTCGTAGCGGCGCAGCGCGTGGTTGTAGGTGTCCGCCACGGCGACCGAGCCGTCCGGCAGCGCGGTCACGCCCAGCGGGTGCTGGAGCAGGGCCTGCGCGGCGTCCCCGTCACGGTGCCCGAAGTCGAAGAGACCGGTGCCGACGGCCGTGTGCACCGCGCCCTCGGTATCGACCCAGCGCAGCGCCGAGGTCTCCGAGTCGGCGACCCACAGCCGCTCCTCGGTGGCCGCGAGCCCCGACGGCTGGGCGAACCAGGCCTCGGCGCCCGGCCCGTCCACGAGCCCCTCGTTGGTCGTGCCCGCCGCCACCTCGACGGTGCCCGTCTGCGGGTCGTACGTCCACAGCTGGTGCACACCGGCCATGGCGATCCACACCTTGCCGCGCCACCAGGCCACGTCCCACGGCGAGGACAGGTCCACCTCAAGGGCGGGCCCCGACGTGGGCTGCCCCTGCCACCACTGCCGGCCGGTGCCCGCGAGCAGCTCGATCTCCCCGCTCCGCGGGTCGAAGGCGCGCAGCGCGTGGTGCACGGTGTCGGCGACCACGACCCGGCCGTCCGGCAGCAGCGCGAGGCCCTGCGGCTCCTTGAACTGCCCTTCCCCGCCGATCCGCCGCACGACGCCCTCGCCGTCCGGGCCGAGCTCCACGAGCTGGTGGCGCGTGGTGTCGGACACCAGGAAGTTCCCGCTGGGCAGCACCAGCGCCTTGCCGGGGAAGCGCAGGTCGGTGGCGACGGGCTCCGGGGGCACGTACGGCCCGTCCCCGCGCCGCAGCGTCCCCTTCGCCGCGTGCTCCTCCTCCAGCTCCTCGACGAGCCGCTCGATGGCGTGCGCATGCCCCTCGCCGGCGTGCTGGGCGACGACGTACCCCTCGGGGTCGATCACCACCAGCGTGGGCCAGGCCCGCACCGCGTACTGCTTCCAGGTGGCGAGCTCCGGGTCGTCCAGCACGGGGTGCTCCACCCCGTACCGCTCGACGGCGTCGACCACGGCCTGGTGCTCGGCCTCATGCACGAACTTGGGCGAGTGCACACCGACGATCACCACGGTGTCCCGGTGCTTCTCCTCCAGCTCGCGCAGTTCGTCGAGGACGTGGAGGCAGTTGATGCAGCAGAAGGTCCAAAAATCGAGGATCAATGTGCGACCTCGGAAGTCGGCGAGCTTCAGATCCTTGCCACCGGTATTGATCCAGCCCCCCTTGCCGATCAGCTCGGGGGCACGGACACGGGCGCGGCGGGGTGCGGGCGCGGGGGTGGGCGCCGGGGCAGCATCGTTCATCCTTCAAGCTTGCCATCCACCCGTGAACGCGGAATCACTCCCGTACGACGCCTTGGTCCTGCGCAGCTACGGGATTCGCTCCACCACGGACTGACCTCCTTGGACGCCCCGGACGAACAGGGTTCCCGTGCGCCGACCACCGGGGGGTGGGGCAAGCACGGACGCTGATACGTCCACGAAGCCGTGTTCCTTGAGAATCAGCGCCCACCCATCGGGTTCGTAGTCCCACCGTTTGACGACAGCGGGGTCTTCTTCGGGCCCGCGCGGGATGTATGACGCCTGACAGCCGTAGCACCCTTCGACCGGGGGCCGCTGGGAGAAGGCGAAAACGCCACCCGGCTTAAGGTTCGCGTGAACCATCGGCAGCAGAAGACCGGGGGCAATGAACCAGGCAGCGCCGAACACGCTGTAGATCGCATCGAAGATCGTGAACGTGTCTCCAAGGTAGGTGAGGGCGTCGGCCTGGTGGAGTTCGATCCCGTCCACGCTTGGCCACCGCTCTCGTGCCTTGTCGAGCTGCTTGGCGGAGAGGTCGATCCCGACGGACTTCATGCCGAGCGTCGCGAGGTGAGCGGCGTTCCCTCCAGACCCGCACCCGAGATCGAGCACGCGGTCGCCCTGGTTCAGGTTGAGCACGTCGGCCCTGGGGCCGTGGTCCGGGTACTGGGTCCAGTTGAACCATGTGGTCTCGCCCGCGGCATTGGTCTTCCGCCGCTGGGGCTTGCTCTGCGAGTAGGTGTCCCATGCGGTGCTGCGAGCGTCAGTCACTACCTGTCCGTTCTCGTTCCTGGCTTCAGCCGCCCGGCACGATACCGGGCGGCTGAAGCTCTCGTGGGTCAGTCGCTCCGCTTGAGTCGGAGCTACTTGGCAACGGGGCTGTCGGAGCAGCCCGCGTAGCTCTGGGTGCAGTCGGCCACGCCATCGATCGGCCAGAACTCCGGGTCCACGTCGAAGCCGGCCGATCGGATCATCTCGGCCGTCCGACGCATCGCGGCCCGGCCCTCGGCCGGGTCGTGGCCGCTGTTGCGGTCGGGGACGTGGTGGATGAAGCCGCCGAGCGCGTCGCAGAACTCGGCGTAGTGCTTGGTATGGAGCACGAGCGCGTGCCAAAAGAGGTCCACGCGAAGGCTGGGCGTGGCCCTCTTTGTGGTGTTCGCGGCTACGGCGAGGAAGGCCGCCAGCTGGTTGACGCCGCGCTGGCCCTGGTCGTCGGTCATCTCCGGCCAGGAGTCCTCGCGGACCATGGTGATGAGGTCGGCCCTCAGTTCCCGGGTGATGAGGTCGTACACGGTCTTCGTCGTGTCGGTGATCGTCACGTCTGTGCCTTCCTGGTCTGTGCGGAACATCGGTGGCACTTGCAGGGGGGCCGGGCGGCGGAGGTCATGGGGATCAGCGGCTTCTCGGCGCTGCCGGGGCAGATCGCCTCAGCGCCGAACGTCCGGCCGGAGTCGCGAGAATCCCGCACGGTCATGGTCATCGTTGGCCTTCCGCCTGCCCGGTCCGATTGGTGAAGCGATGTTCCCGCCGCCGGTCCGTCGGAGCGACGACACTTCGGGCGTCGCCCGGGCGTCGCTCAGTGGGGTGTCACTGACGCCCTCCAGGGCGTCAAACCGGTGTCATTGCATGGCTGTTCGGTCTAGCTTTGACGTCATGACGACGTCCGCCGTGGTGCCGAATGATGTGCTGCGGGCCGTGCGTATTGGCCTGCGCTTGAGCCAAGACGACTTTGCCAAGGCGCTCCGCCGGGCAGGTGCGGAACTGGGGGAGCCGAACGAGGCCTCCAAGCGGCTGGTGCAGCGCTGGGAGTCCGGCACGAGCAAGACGCCTCGGGGCGTGTACGCAAGGGCTCTGGAACGGGTCACTGGGCGTCCGGTGGAGGCACTGGGGTTCGCCCTGCCGGTGCCGACGGCACGAGTCCACGCAGACGGGAAGGGAGGGCATGACATGGAGACCGGCACAACCGGTGTCGCGTCTGCCTCTGTAGGCGCGCAGTCCACTGCGCAGACGGGTGAGGAGACGTTTTCGGGGCTGTGGCTCAGCCGCTACGAGTTCTTCTCTTCGAGCCGGGCCGACTCGTACGAGGGCAAGCACTACGTAGTGATCGTCCAGCACGGGAACCGGCTGACCGTTCAGAGCCTGCCCGGGGCGAGCAGCAACCCGGACAGCCCACTCACGCTGGATCTCACGGTCGATCGCAACGTGGTCACGGGTACGTGGGTCGAGCAGACTGCCGCAGACGGCTACTACAACGGGGCCCGCTATCACGGGGCCATCCAACTCCTGGTCGAGCCGACCGGACGGCGCATGGCCGGAAAGTGGGTCGGCTTCGGTAAGGACTTCGACGTGAATACCGGCCCCTGGGAACTGCGGCTGGTGGACCGGTCCACCAGCAAGGCGACACTGGAGAGGTACAGTCGGCCGCCGGAGTGACATCGGACGGAGCATCTGCTGGGGCCCGGACCGCACGGGGGCCTTGCCGCCGGTCCGGCCGAGCCCGACGACGCCCCGTCCGTGAGGGCCGAGTGGTACGGAACCGCGCTGCGCGAGTTCGTGAGCAACGAGCACCTGGATGTCCGCCGCATCCTGCCGGCCCTGCCGCTCCGGAAGTCGCCCTGGCCGTCCGGCACGGCACTACGGGGCCACGTTCGCGCTCTCGTCGCTGTGCTCCTTGACCCATTCGACCAGCTCGATGGGGACCCCGTTGGGGTCGGCGACCATGAACAGCCGCTCGCCCCACGGTTCCTCGCGCGGCTCCAGGGTGATGGCGACGCCTTCCGCGCGCAGCCGCTCGTACTCCTTGTGCAGGTCACTCACGACGAAGGCGAGAATCACCCCGTCCGCCGGCCGGTCGCGAAAACCCTCGGGCAGCACTTCGAGACCGCGCCGGTGAAAGACCACGCTGGGCGCGTCGGGGTGGCCGAGGGAGGCGAAGCCGTCGGCTGACATGTTCTCGGTGTAGCCGAAATGCCTGGTCAGGAACGAGGCGGAGGCGGAAACGTCGTCCACGGTCAGGCATATGGCGGTGTCGGTGATCTGCACGGCACTCCTCGCTGGGGGCGGCTCTCTACTTTCTCTCTACTATGTACTGTGTACTACGTACAGTGTCGCGCGCAACGTTATGGAAGGGCTGGAGGGGCTGTGCCGAAGAACCGCAGCGGGGGCGGGGACCCCGTCCGCACGCTGGAGTTGCTGTGGCGCGCTTCGGGCGCGCCGCAACCGTCGGCCGGGCGGCGCGGCCCTCGTCAGGGGCTGACCGTCGATGCGGTGGTCGGCGCGGCGGTCGAGCTGGCCGATGCGGAGGGACTGGACGCCCTGACCATGCGCGCCCTGGCCCAGCGGCTCGGGGTGACGCCGATGACGCTCTACACGTACGTCCCGGGCAAGGCCGAACTGCTCGATCTCATGCTGGACGACGTGTACGGGCGGATGGAGCTGACGCCGTTCGGCCCGGACGAGCCGTGGCGGGACCGGGTCACCCGCGTCGCCCGGGACAACCGGGCCCTGCTGGTGCGCCACCCCTGGATCGCCGAGATGTCCGTGACCCGCCCGCCCCTGGGCCCCGGCGTGATCGGCAAGTACGAGCACGAGCTGGCGGCCTTCGAGGGCATCGGCCTGCCCGACGCCGAACGGGACACCGCCCTCACCCACCTCCTGGGTTTCGTCCACTCCACCGCCCGGGCCGCCGCCGACGCGGCCGAGCTGAACGGCCGGCGGAGCGACGACGACTGGTGGGCCGAGGCCGGGCCGCTGCTCGCCCAGGTGATCGACGCCGACCGCTACCCGCTCGCCGGACGCGTGGGTGAAGCGGCCGGCGCCTACGACCCGGACGCGGTGTGGGCCTTCGGGCTCCAGTGCGTGCTGGAAGGGCTCGGACGGTGGGCCGAGCGGCAGAGCCCGGTATGAACAGCCGCGTCGCCGTTCGGCAGGGGGCCCGCATGGGCAGGGGTGTAGCCATGAAATACCTCGTGCGGGACAAGATCTTCGCCATCGGCGACGACTACTGGATCGAGACCGAGGACGGCCGCCAGGCGTTTCTCGCCGACGGCAAGGCGCTGCGCATGCGCGACACCCTGGAGCTGAAGGACCCGTCGGGGCGGGTCCTGATCACGCTGCGGGAGAAGATGTTCAGCCTGCGGGACGCGATGACCATCGAGCGGGACGACCAGGCCCTGGCCACGGTCCGCCGCAAACGGCTCTCGCTGCTCCGCAACCACTACCGCGTCAGCCTCGTGGAGGGCACGGAGCTGGACGTCTCGGGCCGCATCCTGGACCGCGAGTTCACCATTGAGTACGACGGGGAACTGCTGGCCCACGTGTCACGCAAGTGGTTCCGGGTGCGCGAGACGTACGCGGTCAACGTGGTGCGCGAGGACGCGGACGCGGCGCTGCTGCTGGCGGTGGTGATCTGCGTGATCCGCATGGACGAAAAGGACCACGACCACGACTGACCCCTGAGCGGCCCGGGGAGCCCGCGCGGGAGGGGGCGCTTAGGGGCGCGAGAAGCGACCACGTCCCGCACGCAAAAACAGGCGGCACCCCATAAGGGGCGCGGGGAACTGCGCGAAAAGCGACCACGGTCCGCACACGAAAACGACGGGCCGACCAAAGGGGCGCGGGGAACTGCGCAGGCCCCCGGCACGGCAGAGCCGAACCCCGGCCACCCCGAGCGGAGCCTCAGAGCACCCTGTCCCGGAGGACCGGAAAGACCTCCCGGGTCTCGGCGACCTTCGCCGGAGAGAGGTCCACCGTCAGAACCTCCTCCCCCACCCCCGCGGCAGCGAGAACATCCCCCCAGGGATCCACCACCACACTGCGCCCCGCCTGCTCCACCCCCGCGTGCGCCCCCGCCGTCCCGCACGCCAGCACGTACGCCTGGTTCTCCACGGCCCGCGCCCTGGCGAGCAGCGTCCAGTGCGCGCTGCGCCGCTCGGGCCAGCCGGCCGGGACGACGAAGGCGTGGGCGCCCGCGTCCACCAGGCCGCGGAACAGTTCGGGGAAGCGGAGGTCGTAGCAGGTCGCGAGGCCCAGGGTGAGGTCGGGCAGCGGGACGCTGACGAGGCGGTCGCCCGCGCCCATCAGCACCGCCTCGCCCTTGTCGAAGCCGAAGCGGTGGATCTTGCGGTAGGTGGCCGCGAGGGCGCCCTCGGGCGAGAACACGAGGGAGGTGTTGTAGACCGTGCCGTCCTCGCCGCGCTCCGGCACGGACCCCGCGTGCAGCCACACCCCGGCGTCCCGTGCCGCCGCGGACATCTCGCGCGCCGTGGGCCCGTCGAGCGTTTCCGCCTCGTCCGCGAACCGCTCGTACGCGAAGGCCCCGGTGGTCCACAGCTCGGGAAGGACGACCAGATCACTGCCGCTCTGCTCGCGCACCAGCGAACCCGCGCGCACGCGGCGGGATTTGATGGTCTCGTCCGGGTTCACGTCGATCTGGATGAGCGAGGCGCGCACAGTACCACCGTCCTAACCTTCGAGCCGTCAGCACTCCGGGAAACAGCCTACGATCGTCACACCAAAGCACTGCCGGGGTCCTGCCCGGCAGCGTAACTTAGCGACCAAGCCTCCCACGCAGTCCCGCAGTCCAGCCCGCGTACAAAAGAACCGCCGAGGGGTCCCGTGACCGTCCATCCCAGCCTTCAGACCTACGCCGATGCCTGGACCCACTCCATCGAGGCGATATCCGAGCTGGTGCAGCCGCTCGTCGAGGGCGAGTGGAACCGGCCGACACCGTGCCCCAACTGGTCGGTGCGGGACATCGTGTCGCACATCATCGGCATGGAGTGCGAGCAGCTGGGCGACCCGAGGCCGATCCACACCCTGCCGCGCGACATCTTCCACGTCCAGACCGAGTTCGCCCGCTACATGGAGATGCAGGTCGATGTGCGCCGGCACCATACGGCGCCGGAGATGACCTCCGAGCTGGAGTACACGATCATTCGCCGGGCGCGTCAGCTGCGCAACGAGAACCGGGATCCGGACACCAAGGTGCGCGCCCCCCTCGGCGCGGAGCAGACCCTTGAACTGGCTCTGCGGATGCGGGCGTTCGATGTGTGGGTGCACGAGCAGGACCTGCGCTGGGCCCTGAACAAGCCGGGGAACCTGGATTCGCCGGGCGCGTACGTGGCGCGCGACATCCTGCTGCACACGCTGCCGAAGGTCGTCGCGAAGAACGCCGGCGCCCCGCCCGGCTCCGCGGTCGTCTTCGACATCCACGGGCCGGTCGAGTTCCTGCGGACGGTACGGGTCGACGCGGACGGGCACGGCACGATCGACGGCGCGCCCTCACTGGGCCCGCTGGTCACGCTCGCCATGGACTGGGAGACGTTCCTGCGGCTCGCCTGCGGCCGGGTCCGCCCGCACGCGGTCGCCGACCGCGTCAAGACGGAGGGCGACCAGGCGCTGGCGGACGCGATCCTGCGGGAGTTCGCGGTCACGCCGTAGGGCGCGGTCACGCCGTGGGGCGGGCCTATACCGGGACGTGCACGGCTTCCACCCGGCTCGCCACGAGCCGTTCCCGCTCGCGGCGCTGGGCCCGGGCCCTCAGCCGCAGGATCTGGGCGAGGCCGAGCGCCTCCAGGAAGAACACCGACGAGAAGGCGATCCGGTAGTTGTCGCCGGTCGCGTCCAGCAGGACGCCCACCGCGAGCAGGGTCGTCATGGAGGCGATGAAGCCGCCCATGTTGGTGATGCCGGACGCGGTGCCCTGGCGCTCCGGCGGGTTGGCGGGGCGGGAGAAGTCGAAGCCGATCATCGACGCGGGCCCGCACGACCCGAGGACCACGCACAGGGTGACGAGCAGCCACATCGGCGCGTGGGCGCCGGGGTAGGCGATGGTGGCGGCCCAGATGAGTGCGGTCGCTCCTATGGTGCCGAGCGCCAGGGGGAGTCGGGCCGCGTGGTGGCGGGCGATGAGCTGGCCATACACCAGACCGACAACCATGTTGGAGAGCACCACCAGGGTCAGCAGTCCGCCGGCGGTGCCGCGGTCCAGGCCCTGCGCCTCGACGAGGAACGGCATGCCCCACAGGAGCAGGAAGACCATCGCCGGGAACTGCGTCGTGAAGTGCACCCACATCCCGAGCCGGGTCCCCGGTTCGCGCCAGGACTCGACGATCTGACGGCGTACGAAGGCCGCTCCGGCGTGGTGCGCGGGCGGCGGCTCGTGGCCCTCGGGGTGGTCGCGCAGGAAGAGCAGGACCAGCACCAGGACGACGACACCGGCGAGCGCGCTGCCCGCGAAGGTCTGCGTCCAGCCGACGCCGTGCAGCGCCCGGGCGATGACGAGGGTGGACACCAGATTGCCCGCCATGCCGAACAGCGCGGCGACCTGGCCGATCATCGGCCCGTGCTTGGCGGGGAACCAGCGCGAGCCGAGCCGGAGCACGCTGATGAAGGTCATCGCGTCCCCGCAGCCGAGCAGCGCGCGGGAGGCCAGTGCGGCGGCGTACGAGGGCGACAGGGCGAAGCCGAGCTGTCCGACGGTGAACAGGACGGTCCCGAGCACCAGGACCTTCTTGGTGCCGAGCCGGTCGACCATGAGGCCGACGGGTATCTGCATGCCCGCGTACACGAGCAGCTGGAGTATGGAGAAGGTGGAGAGCGCCGAGGCGTTGACGTGGAAGCGGTCGGCGGCGTCGAGGCCGGCGACGCCGAGCGAGGTGCGGAAGATGACGGCGACGAAGTAGACGCCGACGCCCGTGCCCCACACGAGGGCGGCCCGGCGCCCGCCCAGCGGCTGGGGCGCCGGGTGTGCGGCAGAGCTCATCGGTCGTCCCCCCTGACCAGGATCTTGACCCAGCTGAGGTGCTGGCGCACGCAGTGCGCGGCCCGCTCGCCGTCGCCGTCCCTGATGGCGTCCAGCATTTCCTCGTGCTCGGCGATGTTCTTGGCGACGCGGTCCGGCTGTGCGTGCATGACGGCGACGCCCATGCGCAGCTGGCGGTCCCGCATCTGGTCGTAGAGCCGGGCGAGGATCTCGTTGCCGGCGTGGCGCACGATCTCGGCGTGGAAGCAGCGGTCGCTCACGGCGAGGGCGGCGAGGTCCCCGGCGGCGGCGTGTGCCTTCTGCTCGGCCAGGATCGCCTGGAGGCGCTGGACGAGGCGCTCGGGCGCGGGAATGGCGCGGCGGACCGCGAACTCCTCGACCAGCAGCCGGGTTTCGACGACGTCGGCGGTCTCCTGTGCGGAGACGGCGAGCACCAGGGCGCCCTTCTTCGGGTAGAGCTTGAGCAGCCCTTCGACCTCCAGTTTGAGCAGCGCCTCGCGCACGGGCGTGCGCGAGACCCCGACCGCCTCGGCCAGCTCCCCCTCGGTGAGCAGCGTGCCGCCCTCGTAGCGGCGGTCGAGGACGGCCTGCTTGACGTGCATGTAGACGCGGTCGGCGGCAGGGGGCTGCTTGGTGGCGGGGGCCGGGGCGGGAGGCATGCGCACAGGATAGATACAACAGGGGTGCATCAGAAAGCACCGTCCGCATCCCGGGACGAAGGCGCCCCGCGCCCTCCGGGCGGCGCTAGCGGGTTCGCGCGCAGCCGCGGGGCAGGGCGGGGAAGTCCTGGATCTGGTACGGCGCGTCGGGGCCGCCCTCGACCTTGGTCCTGAGCACGGGCGCGGGCCCGTATGGCGTGCGGATCTCGGCCCGGATCCCGGCGGACGCGGGCAGTGCGGGGCGTGTGCGGTCCAGGGTGCCGAAGCCCGTGAGCGGTCGGCCGGGGCCGTCCTTGAACGTGACGGCCGGGCCGGACGGGCTCAGGGACAGGACCGCCGTGACACCGGCGCCGATGGAGACCTCCAGGGTCGCGGTGCAGACCCGGGCGGCGGGCGTGCGGGCCTCGGCCGGTCGGGCCGCGGCCGGGTCGAACAGGGGCCCGGCGAGCGCGGCCGCGATCAGCGCGGCCCCGAGACCGGCCCGGACGTACGGCGCCATGCACGACTCCCCTCGGGCGTGCCCCCTGCCCTCACTCTCGGCCGCGGCGGGGGCCCGTGCAACCGGGCAGGGGCCACTGCAGCCGGGAGCTGCCCCGGGCACGCCGCGGCCCCCGCCGCGCGGGGTGCGCGGCGGGGGCCGGAGGTGGTGCCGGGGCCGGTCAGGCCCAGGTGATGAACCGCTTCGGCTGCTCCAGGACGGCCGCGACATCGGCGAGCACCTTGGAGCCGAGCTCGCCGTCGACCAGGCGGTGGTCGAAGGAGAGGGCCAGCGTGGTGACCTGGCGCGGCTTGATCTTGCCCTTGTGCACCCAGGGCTGGAGCTTGATCGCCCCGACCGCCAGGATCGCGGACTCGCCCGGGTTCAGGATCGGGGTGCCGGTGTCCACGCCGAACACGCCGACGTTGGTGATGGTCACCGTGCCGCCCGACATCGCCGCCGGCGAGGTCTTGCCCTCACGCGCCGTCGCCACCAACTCGCCCAGCGACTCGGCCAGTTGCGGCAGGGTCTTGTCGTGGGCGTCCTTGATGTTCGGGACGATCAGGCCGCGCGGGGTGGCCGCGGCGATGCCCAGGTTCACGTAGTGCTTGAGCACGATCTCCTGGTTCGCCTCGTCCCACGCGGCGTTGACGTCCGGGTTGCGCTTGATCGCGACCAGGAGCGCCTTGGCGATCAGGAGCAGCGGGTTGACCCGCAGGCCCGCCATGTCCTTGTCGGACTTGAGCTCCTGGACCAGCTTCATCGTCCGCGTCACGTCGACGGTCACGAACTCCGTGACGTGCGGCGCCGTGAACGCCGAGCGGGTCATGGCCTGCGCGGTCGCCTTGCGCACCCCCTTGACGGGGATCCGCGTCTCGCGGACGTCGCCCTGAACGACCGGCGCCGGAGCGGGAGTTGTTTCACGTGAAACAGGGGCCTGCTCGGCGACCGGGGCCGCCGCCGCGTGCACGTCCTCGCGGGTGACGATGCCGTCGGGGCCGGTGGGCACCACGGTGGCGAGGTCGATGCCGAGGTCCTTGGCGAGCTTGCGCACCGGCGGCTTGGCCAGCGGGCGGGCCGGGGCGGGGGCCTGGCCGTTCAGCTCGGTCTGCACGGCGCGCAGCGCCTCGGCCGGGGCCTGCTCGGGCACCGCGGCGCCCTTGCGCGGGCGGCGCTTGGTGGAGGCCTCGGACACGCCGTAGCCGACGAGGACGGGCTGGCGGCCCTTGGGCGCCCCCTCCTCGGCGGGGGCGGCCGGGGCGGGGGACGCGGCCGGGGCGGCGGGCACGGCCGGTGCCACGGGCTCGGCCGCGGGGGCCTCCTCGGCGCCGGGGGCCACGTCCACGGTGATGATGGACGTGCCGACGTCCACCGTCACGCCCTCCTCGAAGTGGAGTGAGTGCACCACACCGTCGTAGGGGATGGGCAGTTCGACGGCCGCCTTGGCGGTCTCGACCTCGCACACGACCTGTCCGTCGGTGACGGTGTCACCGGGCTGGACGTACCACTTGAGGATCTCGGCCTCGGTGAGTCCTTCGCCGACGTCCGGCATCTTGAACTCGCGGAAGCGGGCTGCGTTCTGCGTCATTGTCGTCACGACCATTCCCTCAGTACGCCAGCGAGCGGTCGACGGCGTCGAGCACCCGGTCGAGGCCCGGCAGGTACTCCTCCTCCAGGCGGGCCGGCGGGTACGGGGCGTGGTAGCCGCCGACCCTGAGCACCGGGGCCTCCAGGTGGTAGAAGCAGCGCTCGGTGATCCGGGCCGCGATCTCCGCCCCGGCGCCGTAGAAGACCGGCGCCTCGTGCACGACGACCAGGCGGCGGGTGCGCTCGACCGAGGCCTGGATGGCGTCGAAGTCGATGGGCGACATCGAGCGCAGGTCCACGACCTCGACCGACTTGCCCTCCTCCTGCGCGGCGGCGGCCGCTTCGAGGCACACCTTCACCATCGGGCCGTACGCCACGAGCGTCAGGTCCGAACCCTCGCGCACCGTACGGGCCTTGTGCAGGGGGCCCGGGATGGCGTCGGTGTCGACCTCGCCCTTGTCCCAGTAACGGCGCTTGGGCTCGAAGAAGATGACCGGGTCGTCGGACTGCACGGCCTGCTGCATCATCCAGTACGCGTCCGACGCGTTGGAGGGGCTGACCACCTTGAGCCCGGCCACGTGCGCGAACAGCGCCTCGGGGGACTCGCTGTGGTGCTCGACCGCGCCGATGCCGCCGCCGTAGGGGATGCGCACGACGACCGGCAGCTTGATCTTGCCGAGCGCGCGGGCGTGCATCTTCGCCAGCTGCGTGACGATCTGGTCGTATGCGGGGAAGACGAAACCGTCGAACTGGATCTCCACGACGGGCCGGTAGCCGCGCAGGGCCAGGCCGATCGCGGTGCCGACGATGCCGGACTCGGCGAGCGGGGTGTCGATCACCCGGTCCTCGCCGAAGTCCTTGAACAGGCCGTCGGTGACGCGGAAGACGCCGCCGAGCTTGCCCACGTCCTCGCCCATGACGAGAACCTTGGGGTCGGTCTCCATCGCCTTGCGGAGCGACTCGTTGATCGCCTTGGCGATCGGCAACTTCTTTACAGCCATGGCTAGTTGCCCTCCCCGTCCGAGAACGACGCCTGGTAGGCGGCGAACTGGGCGCGCTCCTCGTCGACGAGCGCGTGGCCGTCGGCGTAGATGTTGTCGAAGATCGCCATGGGCTCGGGGTCCGGCATGGCGCGGACCACCTCGCGCACCCGCTTGCCGAGCGTCTCCGACTCGGTCTCCAGCTCCTCGAAGAACGCGGCGTCCGCGTGGCCCGCCTTCTCCAGGTGGACGCGCAGACGCAGGATCGGGTCCTTGGCCTCCCAGGCCTCGCGCTCCTCGTCGGCCCGGTACTTCGTCGGGTCGTCGGAGGTGGTGTGGGCGCCCATCCGGTAGGTGAACGCCTCGACCAGGGTGGGGCCCTCGCCGCGGCGGGCCCGCTCCAGGGCGGACCGCGTGACGGCCAGACAGGCCAGCACGTCGTTGCCGTCGACCCGCACGCCGGGGAAGCCGAAGCCCTGGGCGCGCTGGTAGAGCGGCACGCGCATCTGCTTCTCGGTGGGCTCGGAGATCGCCCACTGGTTGTTCTGGCAGAAGAACACCACGGGGGCGTTGTAGACGGCGGAGAAGGTGAACGCCTCCGCCACGTCGCCCTGGCTGGAGGCGCCGTCGCCGAAGTAGGCGACGACCGCGCTGTCCGCGCCGTCCTTGGCCACGCCCATCGCGTACCCGGTCGCGTGCAGCGTCTGCGAGCCGATGACGATCGTGTACAGATGGAAATTGTTGGTCGTCGGATCCCAGCCGCCGTGGTTGACGCCGCGGAACATGCCGAGCAGATTCGTCGGGTCGACGCCGCGGCACCAGGCGACGCCGTGCTCGCGGTAGGTCGGGAAGACGTAGTCGTCGTCGCGCAGGGCGCGCCCGGAGCCGATCTGGGCGGCCTCCTGGCCGAGCAGCGAGGCCCACAGGCCCAGCTCGCCCTGGCGCTGCAGCGCGGTGGCCTCGGCGTCGAAGCGCCGGGTCAGCACCATGTCGCGGTAGAGACCGCGCAGTTCCTCGGGGCTCAGGTCGACGTCGTAGTCAGGGTGCTCGACCCGCTCGCCCTCGGGCGTCAGCAGCTGTACGAGCTCGGGTTCGGCGGCCTTCTTCGCGCCGGCGCCGGCGGTGCGCTTGCTGCTGCGTCGCGGTTTGCGCGCGGCAGTGCTCTCCACGGTCACGTGCGTGCTCCTCCGTCTGTCCGGCTCCCGGGTTCGCCGGTGAGCCTGGGGGTCCCCCGGCTCACCGAGAGCTTGGGGGAGGCTCGCCTGTCCGTCTCAAGTGCACGGGGTGTGTGCGCTCGGCCGGGGTCCAGGCGTGACAGGTGCCCCGGCGAGCGCCCTGTCAAAGGCACGTTACCCAGTGCTGCGCATTACTGCGAAACCCCACTTGACCTGCAATTTTGCTTGGATTTCCAAGTAAATCGAGAAACTGGGGAACAGCCGCTGGTCACAGC
Organism: Streptomyces sp. NPDC048111; assembly: GCF_043202815.1. Lineage (NCBI taxonomy): Bacteria > Bacillati > Actinomycetota > Actinomycetes > Kitasatosporales > Streptomycetaceae > Streptomyces > Streptomyces sp. NPDC048111. Next base: position 292,512 of record NZ_JBIDBD010000005.1, on the reverse strand, counting down.
CTTGCAGGCCGCCGGAACAACGGCACGTTATCCCGGTCGCGCACGTTCGGGAAGGGGTCACTTATGGCACCTTCCGGCGGCCTTCGGATGAATGTGTGAGACTGATTCCGTGCGCGAAACAGGCAAAATCACCGTATTCCTGCTCGACGACCACGAGGTGGTGCGTCGCGGCGTCCACGAAATGCTCTCGGTCGAGGACGACATCGAAGTGGTGGGCGAGGCCGGTACCGCGGCCGACGCCCTGGTCCGGATCCCGGCCACCCGCCCCGATGTCGCCGTGCTCGACGTACGGCTCCCGGACGGCAGCGGCGTCGAGGTCTGCCGCGAGATCCGTTCGCAGAACGAGGACATCAAGTGCCTGATGCTCACCTCGTTCGCGGACGACGAGGCCCTGTTCGACGCGATCATGGCCGGCGCCTCGGGCTACGTCCTGAAGGCGATCCGCGGCAACGAACTGCTCACCGCGGTGCGCGACGTGGCGGCGGGCAAGTCCCTGCTCGACCCGGTGGCCACCGCCCGGGTCCTCGAGCGACTGCGCGACGGCGGCCGGAGCAAGGGCGACGACCGCCTGGCCAGCCTCACCGAGCAGGAGCGCAAGATCCTCGACCTGATCGGCGAGGGCCTGACCAACCGCGTGATCGGCGAGCGCCTGCACCTCGCGGAGAAGACGATCAAGAACTACGTCTCCTCGCTGCTGTCCAAGCTGGGCATGGAACGCCGCTCCCAGGCGGCCGCCTACGTGGCCCGCATCCAGGCCGAGAAGAACCACTAGCGCCCCACGGGCGGCTCCCCGCGCATTCGGGACCTAGGGCCCGGGCGGGCGGGGGCGCCGGGCTCTTACGACGGGCCGCGGCGGACGCGAGAGTGGGGGCATGTCCACCGAGGAAGCCCGCGCCATCGAGCTGCTCGGCCGCGTTCCGTACGGCCGGGTGGCGACCAGCATGCGAGCCCTGCCGTTCGTGGCCCCGGCCCGCCACATCGTGGTCGACGGCCGGGTGGTGCTGCGCCTGCACGCCGGGCTCGGCTACCACCACGCCTGCCTGGGCAGCGTGGTGGCCTACGGCGCCGACAACCTCAGCACCGGGGAGCGCGCGGTGTGGTCGGTGCAGTTCACCGGTACCGCCGAGCCCTTCGAGCCGTCCGCCGAGGAGCTGCGGCTGTTCGGCGCCGATCCGCGCGAGGTGGACGGCGAGCCCTTCGACGCCGTCTACATGCGGATCGAACCCCAGTTCGTGACCGTCCATTCGCTGGACTACTCCACGGAGCGCCGACTCAAACACGTTGCGTGATCTAGCATCTGACGGGTGCCGCGCTCATCTGCAACTCCCCCGGTCGGCGACCTCCTGCGGCGCTACGAGGCGCCCGGTGAGCCGCTCTCCTGCGAGCGGGTCGCCCAGGGCCTGCTGAACCGCGGCTACCGGCTCGCCACCACCCGCGGCGACTACTTCCTCAAGCACCACCTGGACGGCGACCGCGAGGCCATCGCCCGCCAGCACCGCGCCACCGAGCGCCTCCAGGCCCTGGGCGTCCCCGTGGCCCCGCCCGTGCCGGACGCCGACGGCGACACCGTCGCGGTCATCGGCGGCCACTGCTACGCGCTGCACCCCTGGGTGCACGGCCGCCACCGCGACGGCGCCCAGCTCTGCACGGTGGAGTCCCGCCGGCTCGGCGCGCTGCTCGGGCTCGTGCACACCTGCCTCGCCCAGGTCATGGAGCCCGACGTGCCCCAGGGCGAGCACGCCAGCGCCGACCCCGCCGACACCCTCGCGCTCATCGACGACCTGGTGGCACGGGCCCGCCGGCACCGGCCCCGGGACGCCTTCGACGAGCTCGCCGAACACCGCCTCCTGGAGCGCCGCTTACTGCTCGGCGTGCACGCCCACCGCCGCCCGGCCGCCCCCGCCACCGGCGCCTGGGTGCACGGCGACTTCCATCCGCTGAACCTGCTGTACCGGGGCGAGGGCCGCTCGGCCGAACCCGCGGCGATCGTCGACTGGGACCGGCTCGGCGTCCAGCCCCGCGCCGAGGAGGCCGTACGGGCCGCGGCGATCTTCTTCGTCCGGCCCTCGGGCGAACTGGAGCTGGCGAAGGTACGGGCGTACGCGCGCGCCTACCGCCGGGCCGCGGGCGCCGACGCCGAGGAGCTGGCGGCGGCGGTGCACCGGGTGTGGTGGGAGCGGCTCAACGACTTCTGGATCCTGCGCTGGCGCTACCAGCTGCACGACCGAAGGGCCGACCCGCAGTTTCCTGCGGCGTCGGCCCTTGCGGTCTGGTGGACCCGCGAGTACGAGGCGGTGTGCGAGGCCTTCGCGGGGTGATGACCCGCGCTCTCCTGCTCGGCCCTGCGGTGTCGTGCTCGGCCCTGCGATGTCCAGCGCGGTCCTGCGATGTCCTGCGGTCAGGGGGTCGGCTTGGTGCCCCCGGGGCCGGAGGTGGTGCCGGTCGTGGTGCCCTTGGTGGTGCCCTGGTCCGTACCGGCGGTGGTGCCCTTGGTGGTGCCCTGGTCCGTACCGGCGGTGGTGCCCTTGCTGGTGCCCTGGTCGGTGCCCTGGTCCGTACCGGTCGTCGTGCCCTGGTCCGTGCCCTCGCTCGTACCGGTCGTGGTGCCCTGGTCCGTGCCCTCGCTGGTGCCCGACGTCGTGCCCTGGTCGGTGCCAGGGGAGTGCGAGGTCTGCGACTTGCTCGGGGACGGCGAGGCGGAGCGCGAGCGGCGGTGCGAGGGGGACTCGCCGTTGCCGTTCGTGCTGCTGTAGGACTGGCCCTGGCTGGTGTCGGGGGTGTCCGGCGTCGAGGGGGTGTCCGAGTCGGAGACCGACGGCGAGGCCTTCGGGGAGTCCGACGTCGTGGTTCCGGTGCCTCCGGAGCCGCCCGACCCCTGCGCCGCGTTCAGCGCGAAGGCCACGCCCGCGGCGATCGCCACGATGGCGAGCACCACGAAGAGCACCATCCGACCACCGCGGCCGCCGCTCTGCTTGTGGCCGCCCGTGTCGTAGCCGTCGTAGCCGCCGTCGTTCGGGTTCATCGGCGGCAGGATCGGCCCGCCCATCTGCGAGGTCTCCCCGTGCATGGGGTGGCCCATGGCCGTCGTGGCGCCGGTGACGCCCATCGCCGGGGTGTGGGCGCCCTCGTGCATGAGCTCGACCGGGCCGGTGTTCCACGTCCCGGTGTGGCCGCCCTGCGCCTGGAGCATCTGCAGCCCGTACTGGACCAGGCCGCGCATCTCCTCGGCGGACTGGAAGCGGTCGTCCGGGTCCTTGGCCAGGGACCGCATGACCAGGCCGTCGAGCTCCGGCGGCGCCACATGGGCCACCTGCGACGGCGGCACCGGCATGTCCTGGACGTGCTGGTAGACCACGCTCAGCGGCGTCTCACCGATGAACGGGGGCCGCAGCGCGAGCAGTTCGTACAGCAGGCAGCCCGTCGCGTACAGGTCGGAGCGGTGGTCGACGGCCTTGCCGAGCGCCTGCTCGGGCGAGAGGTACTGCGGGGTGCCCATGACCATGCCGGTCTGGGTCATCGTCGACTGGGCGCCGTGCAGGGCCCGCGCGATGCCGAAGTCCATCACCTTGACCGCGCCGGTGTCCGTGATGATCACGTTGGCGGGCTTGATGTCACGGTGCACGATGCCGTGCTGGTGCGAGTAGGCGAGCGCCTCCAGGACACCGGAGACGATGATCAGCGCCTGCTCCGGCGGCGGGGCGTCCGCGTCCACGAGCAGGTCGCGGATGGTGCGGCCCTCGACCAGCTCCATCACGATGTACGGGACGGTCTGGCCGCCCACGAAGTCCTCACCGGAGTCGTACACCGCCACCACCGCGTGGTGGTTGAGCCCGGCCACCGACTGCGCCTCACGCGTGAAGCGCGCCTTGGACACCGGGTCCTCGGCGAGATCGGCACGCAGCAGCTTCACGGCGACGGTGCGGCCCAGGCGCACGTCCTCGGCGGCGAACACCTCCGCCATGCCGCCCCGCCCCAGGCGGTGCGTGAGGCGGTAGCGGCCGTCGCCGACGAGTCCGCCGACCCACGACTCGTGGTCCTGGGCATCGGGCATCCCGGCGCCGCTTCCGTCGGGTTCGGGTGCCATCAGTCCTCGCCGTCGTATCTGGCCGCGTCCGCGGTCTTCCTTACGGTCTTCCGTCATGCTGTACCGCTGGTTGTGCAGTAGTGCACGCTACAGCGTTCGCGCGGGGCGCCGGTCCGGGATGGACCGGCCATCCCATCGGTTCCGTGTGTACCCATGCAAATCCCGTACGTTTTCCATGCGGGTCCTGTAACGCTTGCGAGACGCTTCCAGCGCGTACGGTCACGGAACGGGCACTCGGCTTGACGTGACCGACCCCTCGGGCAGACTTGGCCTGAAAAATCGAGGATCAGCACGGGCCACCGCGCCAAGGGGGATGCACAGTCATGAGCCAGGACGGCGCACAGGGCCGCTATGCGGGCGGTTCCATCGCGGGCGGGCGCTACCAGCTGCGCGACCTCCTCGGCGAGGGCGGCATGGCCTCGGTGTACCTCGCGTACGACTCGGCGCTCGACCGCCAGGTCGCCATCAAGACCCTGCACACCGAACTCGGCCGGGAACAGTCCTTCCGCGAGCGGTTCCGCCGCGAGGCCCAGGCCGTCGCCAAGCTCCAGCACACCAACATCGTCTCGGTCTTCGACACCGGCGAGGACGAGCTGGGCGGCGCCCTGATGCCGTACATCGTCATGGAGTACGTGGAGGGCGAGCCGCTGAGTTCGACCCTGCACCGCGACACCCAGCAGTACGGCGCGATGCCCGCCGACAAGGCGCTCAAGGTGACCGCCGACGTGCTGGCCGCCCTTGAGGTCAGTCACGAGATGGGCCTGGTCCACCGCGACATCAAGCCCGGCAACGTGATGATGACCAAGCGCGGTGTCGTCAAGGTCATGGACTTCGGCATCGCGCGCGCCATGCAGTCCGGCGTCACCTCCATGACGCAGACCGGCATGGTCGTCGGCACCCCCCAGTACCTCTCGCCCGAGCAGGCGCTCGGCCGCGGTGTGGACGCCCGCTCCGACCTGTACTCGGTCGGCATCATGCTCTTCCAGCTGCTCACCGGGCGCATCCCCTTCGACGCCGACTCGCCGCTGGCCATCGCGTACGCGCATGTCCAGGAGGAGCCGGTCGCCCCGTCCTCCCTCAACCGGTCGATCACCCCGGCCGTGGACGCGCTGGTCGCCCGCGCCCTGAAGAAGAACCCGAACGAGCGCTTCCCCAGCGCCCAGGCCATGCACGACGAGATCCACCGGATCGCCTCCGCGGGCCAGATGGGGGCCGCCCCGGTCATCACCGGCGGCGCCCCGCCGGTCAGTGGCGCGGGCGTCGGCGCGACGGTCTTCCCGCCGCTGGACTCCCAGGCCGCGCCCGGCCTCCAGGGCAGCGTGCAGACGCCGTACCAGTCGGGCCCCTACGGCCCGCCCACCCCGGCGCCCACCGCCCAGCCCTCCTACGGCTACCCGCAGCAGCCCGCCCCGATGGCGGCCCAGACGCCGCCGCCGTACTCGATGACCCCGTCGCACACCGCGCCGCACACCCCGCCGGCCGCCTCCGGCGGGTCGACGCGGAACACCCCGGTGATCGTGGGCGCCATCGCGGTCGCCCTGCTCGCGGTCGGCGGCCTGATCACCGCGCTCGCGCTCAACAACAACGGCGACGAGGGGGGCGGCGGCGACGCCAAGGCGAGCAGCAGCGCGTCCACGTCCGCCAACCACAAGGGTCCTGAGCGCGACCGCACGATGAAAACCGACAAGTGCACCTCGCCGCAGACCTCCACCGTGGACCCGGGCAAGGTGCAGGCTCCCGACTTCACCTACAAGGACATCCTGTCGGTGAAGTCCTGCATCCAGGCCGCCGGCTGGAAGGTCAACACCGAGACCATCGACAACGGCCAGTGGGGCCAGGACACCGTGGTGACCCAGTTCCCGGCCGCGGGCGTCGATGTGGACAAGAAGAACGCGCAGTTCACGCTGCAGATCTCCTCGGGCAACCCGCCCGCTCAGTAGGCCATCGCGCAGCAGGCCGTCGCCCTTGGCGCGGAAGGCCCGGCACCTCTGGTGCCGGGCCTTCGCGCTGCCCGGTCGCTCCCTCCTCTCCCGTTCGGCGCACCCCCGGCGGCTCTCGGGATGCCGTCCAACTCCCCGCGTGTGACGCTGATTCGGTCACCCCAGGCGCTCCATGTCGGTACGGGAAGGGGCCCTCCCATGGCTCCAGGGATCCGGTCGCTCACCTCGGCCGTCTCGCTGACGGGAGCGCTGCTCCTGATGCCCCTTCCGTACGCCGTCGCCGTCGGGCCGCCGTCACCCGGCCCCTCCACCACCGCGCTCCTCTCCCCCTCGGTCCGGCCCTCGGTGCAGCCCTCGCCGCAAGCCCTGGTCGACGACCAGCGTCTGGCGGGCAGCCGGGCGGGGGTGGGCCGTACCCGGCCGGGTCGTGTGGAGTCGACCGAGGACCTGCTGCCCGACGTCTCCGACGCGATGGCTCCCGACGAGCCGGCCCCGGCCCGTGAGGCGGCCGACCCGCCTGCCGCACAGCGCCCGCCCCATGAGCCCGAGAGGCCGTCGTCCGCGCCCACGCCGGCCGAGCGCCCGCCCTCGGCCCGCCATCGTCAGCGCTCGCAGGCCCTGTCCACCAGTGACGATCTGCGCTTCCACGTCCTCTCCCTGGGGGCCGGGCTCGCCCTGACGGGTCTGGGGCTCGGGTTCCTGGGGCTGCGGCTGCGCAGGCCGTGACGGGAGCGGCGCCGAACGGCCGACGTTTCACGTGAAACACGGCCCATCCGGCCGGAATCCCCGCCCGCGGGACGGTGGATCACCGCGTGCCGGGGGCACAACGTGAGGTGAGGCACGTGTGCGAGAGAATGGACGGCATGGAGATGCCGAGGAACGACAAGTCGCCGGACAGCCCCCACATCCTGGTCGTCGGCCAGGACGGTATGGCGATCGGCGGTGGAGACGACGAGTCCCGCGAGGTCCCGGTGACGGAGATGGTCGAACAACCCGCCAAGGTCATGCGGATCGGCAGCATGATCAAGCAGCTCCTGGAGGAAGTCCGCGCGGCTCCTCTCGATGAGGCGAGCCGTGTCCGCCTCAAGGACATCCACGCCTCCTCGGTGAAGGAGCTGGAAGACGGCCTTGCGCCGGAACTGGTGGAGGAGCTGGAGCGGCTCTCCCTGCCGTTCACGGACGAGAAAATTCCCTCGGAGGCCGAACTGCGCATCGCTCAGGCCCAGTTGGTGGGCTGGCTCGAAGGCCTCTTCCACGGAATCCAGACGGCCCTGTTCGCCCAGCAGATGGCGGCCCGCGCCCAACTGGAGCAGATGCGCCGCGCGCTGCCGCCCGGCCTCTCGCACGAGGACGACGACGACGACGAGGACGGCGGTCCGCACGCGGGCGCCCGCTCGGGCCCGTACCTGTAGGCCCGTACCTGTAGGCCGGACCCGGCGGTGCCGGGGCAGGGGCAGTGAAGGAGGGGGCGCCGTCGCGGCGCCCCCTCTTCGTGTTCACCCGACCGTCGGGCTCTGAGGCTCTCGGACTCCCGGGTTCTGGGGCTTTCGGGTTCTGGGGCTTTCGGGTTCTGGGGCTCTGGGGCTTTCGGCCGCCAGGCTTCGGGACGTCGAGCTGTCAGGCCGTCGGGCTGCTCAGCCGTCGGGCTGTCAGGCCGTCAGCAGCACCTTGCCGACGTGGCTGGAGGCCTCGAGCACCCGGTGGCCCTCGGCGGCGTTCGCGAGCGGCACGTGCTGGTCCACGACGGGCCGCACCCGGCCGTCCGCGATCAGCGGCCACACGTGCTCGCGCACGGCCGCGACGATCGCCGCCTTCTCCGAGGCGGGACGGCCCCGCAGCGAGGTCGCGGTGACCGCGGCCCGCTTGGTGAGCAGGGCGCCCAGGTTCAACTCGCCCTTGGCGCCGCCCTGGAGACCGATCACCGCGAGCCGCCCGTTGACGGCGAGCGCGGACACGTTCCGCTCCAGGTACTTCGCGCCCATGTTGTCGAGGATGACGTCGGCGCCCGCACCGTCCGTGGCCTTCAACACCTCGTCCACGAAGTCCTGTTCGCGATAGTTGATCAGGACGTCGGCGCCCAGCTCCGCACAGCGCTCCAGCTTCGCGGGGCTGCCCGCCGTGACGGCGACCCGGGCGCCGACGGCCTTGCCCAGCTGGATCGCCATGGTGCCGATCCCGCTGCCGCCGCCGTGAGCGAGGAGCGTCTCGCCCGGACGCAGGTGGGACACCATGAACACGTTGGACCACACGGTGCAGACGACCTCGGGCAGTGCGGCGGCCGAGATCAGGTCCACTCCGTCGGGCACGGGCAGCAACTGCCCGGCCGGCACGGCCACCTTCTCGGCGTAGCCGCCGCCGCTCAGCAGCGCGCACACCTCGTCACCGACGTGCCAGCCGGACACGCCCGCCCCGAGTGCGACGATCCGTCCGGAGCATTCGAGGCCCGGGTAGGGGGAAGCGCCGGGCGGCGGGTTGTAGAAGCCCTGGCGCTGGAGCACATCGGCACGGTTGACGGCGGTGGCGGCCACCTCGACGAGGACCTCGCCCTCGCCCGGTACGGGGTCGGGGACCTCGGCCCACACCAGCGCCTCGGGACCGCCCGGCTCAGGAATCGTGATCGCATACATGCGGCCGACGCTACTCCGGCTGCCCCTCGGACGCCGCGCCACCCGCTCGTACGATCGTGATCAGCCGGTCGGTCAGTTGCAGCGGGCTCGCCTTGGGGTCGTCGTAGGCCAGCAGGCGGTGGCCGCGCAGCACGCTCACCACCAGGTCCGAGGTCTCGCGCACCCCTCGCCCGACCTCGCTCTTGGTCACCGGCCGTTCCACCATGTCGAGGCCGCTGCCCTGCTGGATGATGTCCTCCATCACCGCGCCCGCGCTGGGGCTGAGCACCGAGAGACCGAGCAGCCGGCCGGCCGCGCTGGCGCTGGTGATGACGGCGTCCGCACCGGACTGGCGCAACAGCGGGGCGTTCTCCTCCTCGCGGACCGCGGCGACGATCTTCGCGCCCCGGTTCAGCTGGCGGGCCGTCAGGGCGACCAGGACCGCGGTGTCGTCGCGCTGGGTGGCGATGATGATCTGGCGGGCCTTCTGCAGTTCGGCCCGCAGCAGCACGTCGCTTCGGGTGGCATCACCGATGACGCCGACGAAGCCTTCCGCGTTGGCGGTCTCGATCACCTTGGCGCTCGGGTCGACGATGACGACCTGTTCCTTCTTCAGGCCGGTCGCGCACAGGGTCTGGATCGCGGAGCGGCCCTTGGTCCCGAAGCCGATGACGACGGTGTGCTCGCGCAATTGGGCCTTCCAGCGATTGAGCCGCCACTCTTCACGGGTCCGTTCGGTGAGGACCTCGAGTGTGGTGCCGACGAGGATGATCAGGAACAGCACGCGCAGCGGGGTGACCAGCAGGATGTTGGTGAGCCGTGCGCTGTCGCTGTACGGGACGATGTCGCCGTAGCCCGTCGTGGAGAGCGTGACGGTGGCGTAGTAGACGGCGTCGAGGAAGTCGACCTTGCCGTTGGCGTTGTCGTGGTAGCCGTCACGGTCCAGCCACACGATGAGTGTGGTCAGCATCAGCACGGCGAGCGCCATGAGGATCCGTTTGGCGACCTGGCGCAGCGGCCGGTCGACGACTCGGCGGGGCAACTGGACCCGCCGGGTGATCAGATGCTCGCCCGCCTGGCGTGCCATCGCGTCATGGCCGGGCAGTTTCACGTGAAACATCCTTGTACACGGCGGCAGTCGGTAGTGCGCGGAGGGTACCGGCGGCGGTGGGCGTCGCGAAAGCGGTGTTTCACGTGAAACATCCCTCGCCCGTGCCGGCCTGCGCCCAGGGCAGATCGAGGATCTCGGTCTCCTGTCCGGCCCGCGCACCCCCGGGCGGCACCACGGCGAGGCCGTCGGCGGCCGCGATCCCGCGCAGCATCGCGGGGCCGTTGTAGTGCAGCGCCACCACCAGGTCCCCGCGGTGCACCACCGGGACGAGCCGGGTGTCGTGCGGATGCCCCTGCACCTCGTGGCGCAACGGCGCGGTGTACGTCAACGGACGGGTGCGGCAGGCGAGTTCGCGGAGCAGCGGTTCGGCCAGGGTGAACAGGCCCGAGACCGCGGCGAGCGGATTGCCGGGCAGCCCCACCAGGTGCTTGCCCGTCCCGATCTGCGCCAGCAGCATGGGATGGCCCGGTCGCACGGCGACCCCGTCGACGAGAAGCTCGGCACCGGCCTTGTGCAGCACGGGATGGACGTGGTCGACGGGCCCGGCCGCGGTGCCGCCGGTCGTGATGACGAGGTCGGCGGACGAACCGGTGACGGCGGCGAGCAGCGCCCCCGCGTCGTCCTTCAGGCGCCGGGTCGCGATGACGTCGGCGCCGAGCGCGCGCAGCCAGAACCCGAGCATGGGGCCGAGCGCGTCACGGATCAGCCCGTCGCGGGGGAGGCCCTGGGTGAGCAGTTCGTCGCCCAGGACCAGGATCTCGACCCGGGGTCTGGGCACGGTCGCGAGGTCGTCGTACCCGGCGGCTGCCGCGAGGCCGAGCACGGCGGGGGTGACCAGGGCGCGGGCGGGCAGCAGTGCGTCACCCGAGCGGCACTCCTGGCCGCGCGGGCGGATGTCCTGGCCGTGCAGCACCACGCGGTCGGCCTGGAGCTGGGTGCGGGCCTCGTCGCTGCGGGCGTGTTCACTGCGGATGACTGCGGTGGCGCCGGCCGGGACGCGGGCCCCGGTGGCGATGCGGACCGCCTCGCCGTCGGCGAGGCTGCCGGGGGCCGCGTGACCGGCGAGGATGCCGCCCTCCTTGACCGTCCAGGGGCCCGGGCCCGCGACGACCCAGCCGTCCATGGCGGAGGTGTCGAAGGACGGCAGATCGGTGAGCGCGATGAGCGGCTCGACGAGGATCTCGCCGAGCGCCTGCTCCAGCGGCACCCGGTGCGAGCGGACCGGTGCGGCGCGTCCGGCCCGGGCGGCCACGGCCCGGGCGTCGGGCCAGGCGGTGGTGCGGTGATGGGCGGCCGCGCGGCCTGCCCGCGGCGCGCCGGGGCGGGTGCCGGCGGCCGTGGCCCCACGGTGCGGGCCTCCATGGTCCGGGCCACCGCGGCGCGGGCCTTCACGGTCCGGGCCACCGCGGTCCGGGCCTTCGAGGTCGGGGCTGCCACGGTCCGGCCCGCCGGGGTCGGGGCCGCCACGGTCCGGGCCACCGTGGCCCGAGGCGGGCGCGGGCTCGATGTCCCGCAGCAGGGCCAGGGCCTCGTCGGACCCGTCGTCCGCCCCCGTGCCGCGGGCGGTCATCCGGCGTCGTTCTTCGGGCCATCGGCACCAGGACCGTCGGCGCCAGGACCTTGGAGGCCAGGACCGTCGGTGTTCGGGCCGTCGGCCTTGGCGTCGCCGGGCCCGGCGACGCCGGTCTTCGCGGGGTCGGCCTCCTCCGCCCAGCGCAGGGCGAGCGCCGCCGCCTTGCGGGCCGCTTCCGCCACGTCCTGACCCGCGCCGCCCGCCCGGGCGGCCGCGTAGCCGACCAGGAACGTCGTGAGGGGGGCGGCGGGCCGGGCCACGCCGTGGGCGGCGTCCCGGGCCAGGTCGAGCAGGACACGGGTGTCCACGTCCAGCTCGATGCCGAGTTCGTCCTTGACTGCGGTGATCCATTCGTCCAGCACGTCCCCATGGTCCCTGATCCGGGCCCGGGCGGCGGCGAGGTCCTCCCAGGTGTCGCAGTCGAAGGACGCGAGCGGGTCGGCCGGGACGCGGACGAGGTCGAGGGCGCGGACGAGGCGCCGCAGCGGGAGGCCGGTGAGCGAGCCGTGTTCGGCGGTGAGCAGCGCCAGTTCGCGGCGCAGCGGTTCGGCGCGGTAGACGGCCACGAGCGGCTGGTCGCGGCCGTCGGCGTCGGTGCAGAGCGCGCCGTCCCCCGCCCCGCCGCGCACCGCGCCGAGCAGGGCGTCGACGGTTTCGGCGCCCAGGAACGGCAGATCGGCCGAGAGCACGAGCAGGCTCTCGGCCGATGTGCGGCGCACTCCGGCGTCCAGGGCGGCGAGCGGTCCGCCGCCGGCCGGGTCCTCGCGGGCCCACTCCACGGGCCGTGCGGTGGGTCTGCGACCACCGACCACCACGGTGTTCGCCGCCCCGGCGCAGGCGCTGAGCACCCGGTCGAGCAGCGCCCTGCCGCCCACGCTGAGCCCGGGTTTGTCGACGCCGCCCAGGCGCTTGGCGGCGCCTCCGGCGAGCACGACGGCGTCGTACGCGGGGGCCGCGCCACCGCCCGCGCGGGCGACTTCGGCGTCACGCGCGGGCGGTGCGGCGTCATACGCGGACAGGGCGGCGTCATACGCGGTCATGCTCCGAGTATGGGCCGACGGACGATCACCGCCGCCCCCGCGAACGTCCCGACCGCGCGGGGCCGTCCGTCACAGACTGCGCAGCAGCACCGCCGGGTGCTCCACGCAGTCCGCGACATGGCGCAGGAATCCGCCGGCGGTGCCGCCGTCGCACACCCGGTGGTCGAAGGTGAGGGAGAGCTGCACCACCTGCCGCACCGCGAGCTCGCCCTCGTGCACCCACGGCTTGGGGATGATGCGGCCCACCCCCAGCATCGCCGCCTCGGGGTGGTTGATGATCGGCGTGGAGCCGTCCACCCCGAACACCCCGTAGTTGTTGAGCGTGAAGGTGCCGCCGGTCAGGTCGCCCGGGGTCAGCGTGCCCGTGCGGGCCGCCTCGGTGAGCCGGGCCAGCTCGGCGCCCAGCGAGTCGACGGTGCCGCGGTGGGCGTTCCGTACGACCGGCACGACGAGGCCGCGCTCGGTCTGGGCGGCGAAGCCCAGGTGCACCTCGGGCAGCCGCACGATCTCGCGGGCCTTCAGGTCGACCGTCGAGTTGAGCTCGGGGAACCGGGCGAGGGCGGCCGTGCAGATCCGGGCGAGGAGCGCGAGGACGGACACCTTGGGGCCGCCCGCGGCGTTCATGGCGGCGCGCGCCGCCATCAGCTCCGTGGCGTCCGCGTCCACCCAGCAGGTGGCGTCGGGGATCTCGGTGCGGCTGCGGCTGAGCTTGTCCGCGACCGCGCCCCGGATGCCCTTCAGGGCGATCCGCTCACCGGCAGCGGGAGCCGGGCTCGGCGGTGCGGCGGCGGCCGGGGGCTGCGCGGACGCGGCGACGGCCGATTCGACATCGGCGCGCAGGATCAGACCCTCGGGTCCGCTGCCGCTCAACTCCCGCAGATCCAGACCGTGTTCACGGGCCAACCTGCGGACGAGCGGTGAGATGACCGGCACCGGGCCCGCGTGCCCGGCCGCTCGGCCGGTGGCGGCGGCCGTGACGGCGGGAGCGACAGGCACCCCCTGACCGCCGGACGCCTCCTGACCGCCGGGCGCCCCCAGACCGCCGGGCACTCCCCGGACGCCGGGCGCCGACGCGGTGGCCGGCGCCGTGACCGGTGCGAGCGGGGTGGCCGGGCGCAGGCGGGAGCGGCGCCGGGTGGTGGCCGCACCCGTCCCGTATCCGACCAGGACGTTGCCCGAGTACTCGGAGGACTCGGCCTCCTCGGCGGCGCCGGGCTCGGACGCGGGGCCGACCGCCACGGTCAACAAGGGCGCGCCGACCGGCAGTTCGCTGCCTTCCTCGCCGAAGCGGGCGGTCACGACGCCGCCGTAGGGGCACGGCACCTCGACCATCGCCTTGGCCGTCTCGACCTCGACGACCGGCTGGTCCACCGCCACCACGTCGCCGACCGCGACGAGCCAGCGCACGATCTCCGCCTCGGTGAGCCCTTCGCCCAGGTCGGGCAGCTTGAATTCCAGGACCTGCGGCATCAGTGCTCCGCCTCCCACTGCAGCCGGGCCACCGCGTCCAGGACCCGGTCCACGCCGGGCAGGTGGTGCTTCTCCAGCATCGGCGGCGGATAGGGGATGTCGAAGCCCGCGACGCGCAGCACCGGCGCCTCCAGGTGGTGGAAGCAGCGCTCGCTGACGCGTGCGGCGATCTCTCCACCGGGGCCGCCGAATCCGGTCGACTCGTGGACGACCACGGCCCGCCCGGTGCGGCGCACCGAGGCGCACACCGTCTCGTCGTCGAAGGGCACCAGGGAGCGCAGGTCGAGGACTTCGAGGTCCCAGCCCTCCTCGCGGGCCGCCTCGGCCGCCTCCAGGCACACCGGTACGGACGGGCCGTAGGTGATGAGGGTGGCGCTGGTTCCGGGGCGCCGCACGACCGCCCTGCCGATGGGCTCGACGGCCGCGGGGGCCTCGGGCGACCAGTCGGACTTCGACCAGTAAAGGCGCTTGGGCTCCAGGAAGACGACCGGGTCGTCGCTCGCGATGGCCTCCCTGAGCAGGCCGTACGCGTCCTCCACGGTGGAGGGCGTGACGACCTTCAGGCCGGGCGTCGCCATGTAGTACGCCTCGCTGGAGTCGCTGTGGTGCTCGACGCCGCCGATGCCGCCGCCGTAGGGCACGCGCACCACGATGGGCATCGCCATGGCCCCGCGGGTGCGGTTGCGCATCTTGGAGACATGGCTGATGAGCTGCTCGAACGCCGGGTAGGCGAAGGCGTCGAACTGCATCTCGACGACCGGCCGCAGGCCGTACATGGCCATGCCCACGGCGGTGCCGAGGATACCGGCCTCGGCGAGCGGGGTGTCGGTGCAGCGGTCCTCGCCGAACTCCTTGGCGAGCCCGTCGGTGACCCGGAAGACACCGCCCAGGGTGCCGACGTCCTCACCGAGGACGTGGACCGTGGGGTCATCGGCCATGGCGTCGCGCATGGCGCGCTGCAGGGCCTGCGCCATGGTGGCGGGTTTGCGGGCGGTCGTGGTGCCGCTCGCGCGGTCGGTGGCGGTGGTCATCACCGGGCCTCGGCTTCCAGTTCGGCGCGCAACTGGGCCGCCTGCTCGCGCAGTTGGCCGCTCTGCTCGGCATAGACCTCGGCGAACAGGTCCATCGGGTCGAGGGTGGGCTCGGCGTTCATCTGCTCGCGCAGGGCCGCTGCCATGGTCTCGGCGGCTTCGGCGGCGGTGCGGATGCCGTCCTCGTCGAGGAGGCCGCGGGTGGTCAGCTCGCCCTCCAGGATGCGGATCGGGTCGTGGTCGCGCCAGGCGTCGACCTCGGCGGAGCCGCGGTAGCGCGTCGCGTCGTCGGCGTTGGTGTGGGCCTCCATGCGGTAGGTGACGGCCTCGATCAGGGTGGGGCCGCCGCCGCGCCGGGCGCGGGCCACGGCCTCGGAGATCACCTGGTGCACGGCCGGCGCGTCATTGCCGTCGACCAGGCGGCCCGGCATGCCGTAGCCGACGGCCTTGTGGGCGAGGGAGGGCGCCGCGGTCTGCTTGGCGAGCGGCACCGAGATGGCGAAGCCGTTGTTCTGGACCAGGAAGACCACGGGGGCCTGCCAGACGGCCGCGAAGTTCAGCGCCTCGTGGAAGTCGCCCTCGCTGGTGCCGCCGTCGCCGACCAGGGCGAGGGCCACCACGTCGTCGCCCTTGAGGCGGGCCGCGTGGGCCAGGCCCACGGCGTGCGGGAGCTGGGTGGCCAGCGGGGTGCACAGCGGCGCTATGCGGTGCTCGTGCGGGTCGTAGCCGGTGTGCCAGTCGCCGCGCAGCAGCGTCAGGGCCTGGACCGGGTCGAGACCGCGGGCGACCGCGGCCAGGGTGTCGCGGTAGCTCGGGAACAGCCAGTCGCGCTCCTCGAGGGCCAGGGCCGCGGCGACCTCGCAGGCCTCCTGCCCCGTGGACGAGGGGTACACGGCGAGGCGGCCCTGCTTGGTGAGCGCGGTCGCCTGCGCGTTGAAGCGGCGCCCGCGGACCAGCTCCCCGTACAGCCTCAGCATCAGCGCGCGGTCGAGCTCGGCACCGGTGCCGAGGACCCGGAAGGGCTCGGCGTCCGGGAGCAGCGGCGCCGGGTCGGTACGGGGCCTCCAGGCGGGGGGAGGGGTCGGCCGGTATGCGGCGGCACCGGGCAGCTCTTGGACCGTCATGCCAATGCACCTCCTTGTCGGGGAGCGGACATCCAGGCGGGGCGCGACTGTGACGCCCCTCACCAACCGATTGTTCGGTCGTGGACGCATTTTGGCTACAGGCACCTCCAGCCTGTGGACAAACGGTTCTCCACAGCCTGGGATGGGAACAGGTCGTCCACAACAGGAAGGCGGGGGGACATGTCAGCTGAACAAATGGCCACCGGCGAGAACCGGCCGGTGCCACCGCGCCCGCTGGACGAGATCGACCACGCCATCCTGCGCATCCTGCAGAGCGACGGCAGGGCCTCGATACGGTCCGTCGCCGAGCGGGTGCACGTGTCGCGCGCCAACGCCTACGCGCGCATCAACCGGCTGGTGGAGGACAACGTGATCCGCGGCTTCACGGCGCGGGTGGACCACGAGCGGGCGGGCCAGGGAGCGGCCGCGTACATCACGCTCAAGATCGTGCAGAACTCCTGGCGCACGGTGCGCGAGCAGCTGGGACAGCTGCCGGGCGCGGCCCACATCGCCCTGGTGAGCGGGGACTTCGACGTACTGCTCCTGGTGCACACGCCCGACAACAGGGCCCTGCGCGAGCTGGTCCTGACGCGGATCCAGTCCATCCCCGAGGTGCTGTCCACGCGCACCCTGCTGGTCTTCGAGGAGACCGACCTCGACCCGGCGTAGCGGCGGGCCGGGCGGCTCAGGTGCAGTACTTCTTCAGGAAGGAAAGCACCGTGCCCCAGGTGTCGGGGCTGCTCAGGAGGGCCACGCCGTGCGCCGCCGAGCCCTTGACCGGCACCAGCCGGTTCTCCGGGGCCTTCGCGCTGGCCGCGCTCAGCTCGCGGGCCGCGCGGGGGAACGGGCCGTCCTGGTCGCCGGCCAGGTAGAGCACGGGCACGGTCAGGGTCCCGGCGGCGTCGAGCGCGTCCATCGTGCCGTACTGCTCGGGCGCGGAGAGGGCGACCACCGCGTCGGGCTTCAGGGGCAGGTGGCCGGCTGCCGTCAGGACGGCGGTGCCGCCCTTGGAGGCGCCCATCAGGAGCAGCTTCCAGGCGCCCTCGGAGCGCAGCGCGGTGGCCGCGCCCTCGACCTCGGCGGCCTCGTCACCGGTGGTGCTGTTGACGGCGAGCACGCGGAAGCCGGTCCGGCCCAGCTCCAGCGCCTTGTCCTTCCACTGACAGACGTTTCCGTCCGCCTGATGGGCAAGAACGATCCCGGTGTTGCCACTTCCGGTCAGAAAGCCGCCAGTGGGCTTTCCGGTGGCGCTCGTGAAGACGATGGAGCCCGCGGCGGCCTCGGCGGCGGTCAGACAGCCGAAGGCGTCGCCCTTGACCGGGACCTTTGCCGCGGGAGCGGTACCGGTCTTCTTGACCGCGGCCCGTGCGTCCGGCGAGCGGCCGCCGGCGCCGTCCGCGGTGCCCCCGCCGCCGCATCCGGCCAGCACCAGGCCCATGAGCACCAGGGCGGCGCAGAGGGACACCGGGGACGCACACGTTCGCGAGGCAGCCATGACCGTGGATGTTGATCCGCTTCGGTGCCCCAGTCAACGGCACCGGGGATCAATGGCCGGTCCGCAACCCCTCGAAGGCCATCCGCACCACCGTGTCGGCCACCTGGTCACCGTCCGCCTCGCCCTCGCGCTGCGGCCGGTACCACTCGACCAGTGAGTTGACCATGCCGAAGAGCAGCCGGGTCGCGAGGCGAATGTCCAGGTCGGCGCGGAGGTCGCCGTCGGCGACGGCTGCCTTCAGGAGGTCGGCGACCCGCTGGTCGAACTCCCTCCTGCGCTCCATCGCCCAGCGCTCCGTCTTGGTGTTGCCGCGGACGCGCAACAGCAGGGTGACGTAGGGAAGTTCAGCCGTCAGGACTTCGACGGTACGTCGCGTGACGTACTCGACCCGCTCGATCGACCGGCCGCGCTGGGCGCCCGGCTCGTCCAGCACGCCGAACAGGCCGTCGATGGCGCGGCTCACCGCGCGGTGCAGCAGCTCCTCCTTGCCGGCGACGTGATGGTAGATCGACGACTTGGAGATCCCGGCCGCCTTGGACAGGTGCTCCATGGACGTGCCGTCGTAACCGCGCTCGTTGAAGATCTTCACGGCGACGGTGAGCAGCGTCTCGGGCGTATAGGTGTCGCGCTTGGGGGTGGTCATGAGCCCGTCTCCTCGTCCCCCGCGTACGCCTGGCGGTAGAGCGCGAGCGAGGGGGCGTAGCGGCCGGTGGGGCAGCGCTCGTGAACCGCCGTGAGCAGGTCGTACGCCCAGTCCCGGCCCAGCCGGCGGCTCCATTCCACCGGGCCGAGCGGGTAGTTGACGCCGAGCCGCATCGCGGTGTCGATGTCCTCGGCCGAGGCGACGCCCCGGGCGACGGCGTCGGCGGCGAGGTCGGCCAGCATCGCGACGGTACGGGCGACGATCATGCCCGGTACGTCCCCGATGACGCTGACCTCCTTGCCGAGCCGCTGGAAGAGGCCGACCGCCTCGGTGACGGCCCGCTCCGAGGTGTCCTCGCTCGCGGACAGCGCGATGCGGGTGGCGCCCCGGTAGTCGAGGGCCAGGTCGAAGTAGACGACGTCGGCGAACTCGACGGACGTCCTGCCGTCGGCCGGGACGAGCTGCCCGTCCCCCGGAAGCTCGATGTAGGGGCCGCCCTCGCCGACCGACGTCACCTCGATGCCGGCCTCGGTCATCATCGCGACCAGATCGCGGGCGGGCCCGAGGTCACCGACGACGGTGACGGCCGCCGGGGCCTTGGCCGGGGGCGCGGTGTGCGGCTCGGGGCGCGCGCCCGGCGCGAAACCGGCGCCCGGCGCCTCGTAGGCGTACCAGCCGCGCCCGCTCTTGCGCCCGTGCAGACCCGACTCGACGAGCCGCCGCTGGGCCAGGGACGGGGTGAACTTGGGGCTCTGGAAGAACGACTCCCACACCGAGCGCGTGACGGCCTCGTTGACGTCCTGCCCGATCAGGTCGGTGAGCTCGAAGGGGCCCATCCGGAAGCCGCCGCACTCGCGCAGCACCGCGTCGATGGTGGCCGGGTCGGCGCCGCGCTCCTCGTACACCGCGAAGGCCTCGGCGTAGAAGGGCCGCGCGATGCGGTTCACGATGAATCCGGGGGTGTCGGCGCAGCGCACCGGTGTCTTGCCCCAGGCCTTCGCCGTCTCGTACGCGCGGACCGCGGCGGCCTCGTCGGTGGCGAAGCCGCTCACCACCTCTACCAGCGGAAGCAGCGGCGCCGGGTTGAAGAAGTGCAGGCCGACGAAGCGGCCGGGGTGGCGGAGCGCCCCCGCGACGGCCGTGACGGACAGCGAGGAGGTGTTGGTGGCGAGCAGGCAGTCCTCGCCGACCACGTCCTCCAGGGCGGTGAACAGCTCCTGCTTGACGGGGAGTTGTTCGAGCACGGCCTCCACGACCAGCGCCGCGTCGGCGAGCTCGGCGAGGCCGGCCGCCGGATGCAGGCGCTCCAGCGCCGCGTCGCGCTCCGCCGCGTCCATGCGGCCCTTGTCGACCAGCCGGGCGAGCCGCCCGGCGAGCGCGTCGGCCGCCTCGCGGGCGCGGCCCGGCACGGCGTCGTAGAGCCGGACGGGGTGTCCGGCCACGAGGGCGACCTGGGCGATGCCCTGCCCCATGGTCCCGGTGCCGACGACGGCGACGGTACGGCTCGGCGCGATCGCTGAGGCGCTGGCGGTTTCGGTCATGAACGCGATCCTCCCCTACGGCGTGCCCGCGGGCCCGGCGGGCCCCCTTGCCGGGCCCGACGACAGGGGCCGCGGACGGCCCGGCCGGCGGTTGTCCACAGGTTTGCCCGGGCCCTCTTGTCCCGACCGATCGTTCGGTTACTCTAGCGGTGTCCGGCTCTCCCTGCCCAGCTCGAAGACTCGACGAGGAGTTGCTCCATGCAGCTGACCGAGAAGCACAGGCCCACCCTGGACGGGGCCCTGGAAGCGATCCGCACCCGTGCGTACTGGTCGCCGCACCCGGAGCACCCCAAGGCCTACGGGGAGACCGGCGCCGAGGACGGCAAGGCGGCGTTCGACGCGCTCCTGAACCGCCGCTTCGACCTCGACCAGCCGGGCACCGACGACTGGACGGGCGCCGAAGTCTCGCCCTACGGAATCGAGTTGGGCGTCCAGTACCCCCACCCCGACCTCGACGTCCTGCTCCCCGCGATGCGGGCCGGCATGGCAGCCTGGCGCACGGCGGGCCCGGAGACGCGCGCCCTGGTCTGCGTCGAGATCCTGGCCCGCATCGGCGCCCGCACCCACGAGTTCGCCCACGCCGTGATGCACACCAGCGGCCAGGCCTTCATGATGGCGTTCCAGGCCGGCGGCCCGCACGCCCAGGACCGCGGCCTCGAAGCCGTCGCGTACGCCTACCAGGAGCAGACGCGCACCCCGTCGGGCAGCGCCGCCTGGTCCAAGCCGCAGGGCAAGCGCGAGCCCCTGGAGCTCACCAAGACGTTCACCCCGGCCGGCCGCGGCATCGCCCTGCTGATCGGCTGCAACACCTTCCCGACCTGGAAC
The DNA here is from genome assembly GCF_043202815.1 of Streptomyces sp. NPDC048111. Taxonomy (NCBI): domain Bacteria; kingdom Bacillati; phylum Actinomycetota; class Actinomycetes; order Kitasatosporales; family Streptomycetaceae; genus Streptomyces; species Streptomyces sp. NPDC048111. The sequence continues at coordinate 272,029 of NZ_JBIDBD010000005.1, read as the reverse complement.
GGCTACCCGGGCCTGTTCGCCTCGCTGGCCACCGGCAACCCGGTCCTGGTCAAGCCGCACCCGCGCGCGGTCCTGCCGCTCGCCATGACGGTGAAGGTGGCGCGCGAGGTGCTGGCCGAGGCGGGCTTCGACCCCAACCTGGTGGCGCTCGCCGCCGAGCGGCCCGGCGAGGGCATCGCCAAGACCCTCGCCGTGCGCCCCGAGATCAAGATCATCGACTACACCGGATCCTCCACGTTCGGCGACTGGCTGGAGGCCAACGCCCGCCAGGCCCAGGTGTACACGGAGAAGGCCGGCGTCAACACGGTGGTGATCGACTCCACCGACAACTACAAGGGCATGCTGGCCAACCTGTCCTTCTCGCTGTCCCTCTACAGCGGCCAGATGTGCACCACCCCGCAGAACCTGCTCATCCCCCGCGACGGCATCACCACCGACGCCGGCCACAAGACCTTCGACGAGGTCGTCGGCGACCTCGCGCAGGCCGTCGGCGGACTGCTCGGCGACGACGCCCGGGCCAACGCGCTGCTGGGCGCCCTGGTCAACCCGGACGTGAAGTCCCGCCTCGAAGCCGCGTCCGGCCTCGGCGAAGTCGCCCTGGCCTCACGGGAGGTGGCCAATCCCGAATTCCCGGGCGCGGTGGTGCGCACCCCGGTCATCGTCAAGCTGGACGGCGCGAAGCCGGACGCGGAGTCGGTGTACCTGTCGGAGTGCTTCGGCCCGGTCTCCTTCGCCGTCGCCGTCGACTCGACGGCCGACGCGGTCGAGCTCCTGCGCCGCACGGTGCGCGACAAGGGCGCGATGACGGTCGGCGCGTACACCACCTCGCCCGAGGTGGAGCGCGCGGTGGAGGACGTCTGCCTGGACGAGTCGGCCCAGCTGTCGCTGAACCTGACGGGCGGGGTGTACGTCAACCAGACGGCCGCCTTCTCCGACTTCCACGGCTCGGGCGGCAACCCGGCGGCCAACGCGGCCCTGTGCGACGGGGCGTTCGTGGCCAACCGGTTCCGCGTGGTGGAGGTCCGCCGGCAGGCCTGAACCAGGCCGCCGGGACAGGGGGGCGGAGGCGCGCGTCAGTCGGGAACGACGGCGTGCCTCTGCACCCAGGAGTGCATCGCGATGGCGGCGGCCGCCCCCGCGTTGATGGAGCGCGTGGAACCGAACTGCGCGATGGAGCAGACCATATGGGCGTGCGCCCGCGCCTCCTCGGTCAGCCCGGGCCCCTCCTGGCCGAACAGCAGCACACACCGGCGCGGCAGCTCGGTCCGCTCCAGCGGCACCGCGCCGGGCAGGTTGTCGATCCCGATGATCGGCACACCCTCGGCCAGCGCCCAGGCGGTCAGCGACTCGGTGTCCGGGTGGTGGCGCACATGCTGGTAGCGGTCGGTGACCATGGCGCCGCGCCGGTTCCAGCGCCGCCGCCCCACGATGTGGATCTCCTTGGCCAGGAACGCGTTCGCGGTCCGCACCACGGAGCCGATGTTGAAGTCGTGGCCCCAGTTCTCCACCGCCACGTGGAAGTCGTGGCGCCGGGTGTCGAGGTCGGCGACGATCGCCTCGCGCGTCCAGTACCGGTAGCCGTCGACGACATTGCGGCGGTCGCCGTGCGCGAGCAGCTCCGGGTCGTACCGCTCGCCCTCGGGCCAGGGCAGCGGGTGCGGACCCACCCCGACCTCGGCCGGCCCGAAGCCGTCGTCGTACTGCAGGGGCTCGGCGGCCCGCTCGCCGCCGGAGGCCTCGTCGGCGGGGCCGGCCGGGACGTCGCCGGGGAGGCCGGCGGCGCGGGCACGGCCTGCCTGGGCTTTGTCGGCCGGGGCGTCGTCCGCCGGGGCCGACCGATGTTCGGTGCTGCTCACCCCACGAGCGTACGTGGCCGCTCGGGTTCGTCCGCCCGCTCCCGGCGCTGCTCGGGAAGGCTCGCACCGCGGCGCAGCCGCCCCGCGTACGCCCCCACCCTGCGCAGGAACGACGTCGGCAGGAACACGGCGTCCGCGGCGATCATCGCGAGCGAGAAGAACGGCAGCCCGAGCAGGACGGCGATGCCGGCGTGCTCCAGCATCATCGCCACCAGGAGCACGTTCTTGACCCGCCGGTTGAACAGCGTGAACGGGAACGCCACTTGGACCATGACCGTTCCATAGGTGAGCAGCATGACGATCACGCCGCTCGTGCCCAGGAGGGAGGAGAGCTCGGGCCACGGGGCGAAGTAGTCCAGCTTCAGCGGGTAGAAAAGCGCCGTCCCGTCCTGCCAGCGGCTGCCCTGGATCTTGTACCAGCCGGCCGTCGCGTAGACGAGGCACACCTCCGCCATGATCACGACCATGGCCGCGTTGTGGACGAGGTTGCCGAGGATGTCGAGCAGCGCGCGCGACGCGGCGTCGGCATACCGGGCCACCGCCCACCACAGGCCCTGGGCGCCCCACATGCCCCAGAACACCACCCACAGCCACCACTCGCCCCCGCCGGCCACACCGGAGGCGGACGTACGCCAGGTGGCGGCGAGCAGACCGAGTCCGCACACCGCCCACAGGACCGGGCCGACGCGGTCGCGGACCGCACCGCGCGCGGCGCGCGTCAGGCGCCGCGCGTCCAGCGACCAGACCTGCGCGCAGCGCGTGAAGACGAGATAGATCGCCAGCAGATGGACGACGTTGTCCCCGCCGTCCCCGACGAAGACGGAGCGATTCTGCAGGGACAGCACACCGATCATGAACAGCACGGACATCGTGCGGGTGCGCCACCCGAGCAGCAGCAGCACGCTGGACACGACGGCCAGCGCGTACACGAACTCGAACCAGACCGTGCTGTCCGTCCACAGCAGAGCGGTGAACGCGTGGTTGCCGGACACCAGCCGGTCGCCGAGCGCCCAGCTCCAGGGCCCGTCGGGGCCGTACAGCTCACGCCGGTGCGGCAGTTCGCGCAGCAGGAAGAACAGCCAGGTCACGGAGAACCCGATACGGACGACGGCGCTCTGGTACGGCCCGAGAGCAGCGGCCGACACCATGCGCACGGCCCGCGCGGCCCGGGTCTCGCCGGGGCGGGGGGCGTCGCTGGGGGCGTCACTGGGGGCGTCGCGGAGGGCCGGTTCGCGCTGAGCGGGGGGCAGGGGCGGCGTCGGTGCCGATACCGATGCCGGTTCCGGTGCTGGTGCCGGTTCCGGTTCCGGTGCTGGTGTGGAGACGGGGGCGGGCGCCGGGCTCGGGGGCGCGGTCTCGCGGGTGGTGGTGCCGTCGTGGTCGTGCGTGCTCACCGCTTCGCCTCCGTGCGTGCGTCACCGGCGCCCGAGGGCAGATCGGCGGGGGTCACCGTCCACCACGGCACCTCCCGGTAGGACGGCCGCGTGTCGGTCCGCTCGTCGCTGAACGGCGGGCTCTTCACGGCGGTGGTCACCGACCTGACCTGGATCCGGTCGACGGTTCCGCCGTCCCGGTGCGTGCCGAGCCGGAGCATGACGATGCGGCGCAGGTACTGCTCGGAGAGCTCGCCGCGCAGGCCGTTCGGCTTGTTGTCGTCGGTGTGCGAACCCACGAAGAAGTCCCAGCCGCGGCGCAGTTCGTTCTGCTCGGTGTGGCTGGGCACGGGGTTGTGCCGGATCGCGGCGCCGTCCTGCGCCGAGAGGTCGATCCAGCCGGTGGTTCTGACGTTCCCGTCGGGCAGCTTGATCTCGGCGCGCGCCTGGACGCCGATGTTCTGCTGGAGCGGATTGGGCGCGAAGAGCTTCCAGTTCTGCTCGAACTCGGGGTAGATCCAGTCGTCCACGGCCTTGCCGTACTTCTTGCTGATCGTGTTGGACGGCGCGACGTGCAGGAACACCATGCCGACCTGGACGCAGGCGATCACGCCGATCACGGCGAGCGCGAGCGCGGCGACCACCTGGAACCGGAACGGCAGCCCCGCGATCCCCCGCGCGGCGAGGTCCCCGCCGCCGGACGCCGCCGCGGCGGTGCCCGGCTCCGCGTGCCCGCCGGGGGCGGGCGCCGCTGTCGCGGGCGGCACGGAATCGGGGGTGGCACGGAGCACCGGCCAAGGGACGGAGCCCCGGCGGGACGGGGGGGCGCCGCCCTGGGGGGACGACGGCCCGGGCCGTGCCGGTTCGGATGCCGGGGGCGTCCTGTCGGATGCCGGGAGTGGGGGCCGCCCGGGCGCCGCAGACGTCGGATCCGACACCGGGGACGCCGGATCGGACACCGGGGATACCGGATCGGGCACCGGGGACGCCGGATCGGGCTTCCCCCGCGTGGCGGAATCCGGGCCCGAGCCCTCGGCCGAATCGAAAACGGTGCTTTCCGCGGGGCCGGACGCACGATCCGGCGCGGCGACTCCAACCCGTTCGGACGAGTCGGCGCCGAGGGCGTCCGGAGCGTCGGTGGATGCGTCCGCAGTGGCTCTGACCTGCCGGGATCCCGTCCGGTCGGCCTCGCCACCGGTTCCGGTCCCGTCCTTGTACGAATCCATCCCGCCCCGATCGGCACCCGCTGAGTTATCCACAGGGTTGACACCCTACGGGCCGTCGACTCACCATTGAAGTCATTGAACCGAACGATCGGTCGGTTGGTGGACCGCACCACAGCAGCTCGGCAGGGGGCCGGAATGACCGGAGTGACCGCGACAGCCACGGCAGCCGCAGGTACGGACGCGTCGTACCAGGCGGTGTTCGACGCGGCAGTCGCCGCGGACGAGCGGATCGAGCCACGCGACTGGATGCCCGACGAGTACCGCTCCACGCTGGTCCGCCAGATGGCGCAGCACGCCCACTCGGAGATCATCGGCATGCAGCCGGAGGCGAACTGGATCACCCGCGCCCCGTCGCTGCGCCGCAAGGCGATCCTGATGGCCAAGGTCCAGGACGAGGCGGGCCACGGCCTCTACCTCTACAGCGCGGCCGAAACGCTCGGCACGGGCCGCGACGAGCTGCTCGACAAGCTGCACTCGGGCCGCCAGAAGTACTCGTCGATCTTCAACTACCCCACGCTGACCTGGGCCGACGTGGGCGCGATCGGCTGGCTGGTGGACGGCGCGGCGATCACCAACCAGGTCCCCCTGTGCCGCTGCTCCTACGGTCCCTACGCCCGGGCGATGGTCCGCATCTGCAAGGAGGAGTCCTTCCACCAGCGGCAGGGCTACGAGCTGCTCCTCGCCCTCTCGCAGGGCACCCCCGAGCAGCACGCGATGGCGCAGGACGCGGTGAACCGCTGGTGGTGGCCCTCGCTGATGATGTTCGGCCCGCCCGACGACGAGTCGGCGCACTCGGCGCAGTCGATGACGTGGAAGATCAAGCGCCACTCCAACGACGAGCTGCGCCAGCGCTTCGTGGACATAGCGGTGGGCCAGGCCGAGGGCCTCGGGCTCACGCTGCCCGACCCGGATCTGCGCTGGAACGAGGAGCGCGGCCACCACGACTTCGGCACGATCGACTGGACGGAGTTCTGGGAGGTCCTCAAGGGCAACGGCCCCTGCAACGAGCAGCGGATCACCCAGCGCCGCCGGGCCCACGAGGAAGGCGCCTGGGTACGGGACGCGGCAGCGGCCTACGCCACGAAGCAGACGGCCCACCGGACCCCGTCCGCGCAGCCCGTACAGGACACGCGCGACACCCGGAACACCACGCAGGACGCGTCGCAGAAGCAGGACGCGAACGGACACGGAGAGGCAACGGCATGAGCACGCACGACTGGCCGCTCTGGGAGGTGTTCGTGCGCTCGCGGCGCGGGCTGTCCCACACCCACGCCGGAAGCCTGCACGCGCCGGACGCCGAGATGGCCCTGCGCAACGCCCGCGATCTGTACACCCGCAGGTCGGAGGGCGTCTCCATCTGGGTCGTGCCGTCCGCCGCGATCAGCGCGTCCTCGCCCGACGAGAAGGACTCCTTCTTCGACCCGGCCGCCGACAAGCCGTACCGCCACCCCACGTTCTACGAGATCCCGGAAGGGGTGAAGCACCTGTGACCGCCACGGCCGCGGCCGAAGCCGCCCTCGCGCTCGGCGACGACGCCCTGGTGCTGTCGCACCGACTGGGGGAGTGGGCCGGCCACGCCCCGGTGCTGGAGGAGGAGGTCGCTCTGGCGAACATCGCCCTCGACCTGCTCGGCCAGGCGCGGCTGCTGCTCTCGCAGGTCGGCGACGAGGACGAACTGGCCTATCTGCGCGAGGAGCGGGCGTTCCGCAACCTCCAGCTCGTCGAGCAACCCAACGGCGACTTCGCCCACACCATCGCCCGCCAGCTGTACTTCTCCACGTACCAGCAACTGATGTACGGCGAACTGGCCGCGGGCGACGGCGAGTTCGCCCCCATAGCGGGCAAGGCCGTCAAGGAGGTCGAGTACCACCGCGACCACGCCGAGCAGTGGACGCTGCGCCTCGGTGACGGCACGGAGGAGAGCCACCGGCGCATGCAGGCGGCCTGCGACGCGCTGTGGCGCTTCACCGGCGAGATGTTCCAGCCGGTCCCCGGCCTCGACCTCGATGCGGCGGCGCTCGAAACACGGTGGACGGAATCGGTGACCGCGGTCCTCGGCCGTGCCACCCTCACCGTCCCCGAGGGCCCGCGCACCGGCGCCTGGACGGCCGGCGCCGGCCGTCAGGGCCTGCACACCGAGCCGTTCGGGCGGATGCTCGCCGAAATGCAGCACCTGCACCGCAGCCACCCGGGGGCGTCATGGTGACCGGCACCGCCCCCACCCCCCTGGAGAGCGAGCTGCGCCGCCTGGCCGGCTCGGTCCCCGACCCCGAGCTGCCGGTGCTCACCCTGGAGGAGCTCGGCGTCCTGCGCGGCGTGCACGTCGAAGGGCCGGGCCGGGTGCGCGTCGAGCTCACCCCCACCTACACCGGCTGCCCCGCCGTCGAGGCCATGTCGTCGGACATCGAGCGCGTGCTGCACGAGCACGGCGTGGCCGACGTCTCGGTCGTCCGGGTGCTGTCCCCTGCCTGGTCGACCGACGACATCAGCGCGGAAGGCCGGCGCAAGCTCGCCGAATTCGGCATAGCCCCGCCGCGCCCGCACACCGCCGAGGGCCCGGTCGCGCTCACCCTGTCGGTGCGCTGCCCGCACTGCGGATCCACCGACACCGAGCTGCTCAGCCGCTTCTCCTCGACGGCCTGCAAGGCACTGCGCCGCTGCGTGTCGTGCCGCGAACCGTTCGACCACTTCAAGGAGTTGTAGATGTTCCATCCGCTCCGGGTCAGCGAGGTCGAGCAGCTCACGGACGACGCCGTGGCCGTCACCTTCGCCGTGCCGCCCGAGCTCCACGAGACCTACCGCCACCTGCCGGGCCAGCACCTCGCCCTGCGCCGCACGGTGGACGGCGAGGAGATCCGCCGTACGTACTCGATCTGCGCGCCCGCCGTCGAAGCTCCCGGCGAGCCGGTGCTGCGGGTCGGCATCCGCGTGGTGGAGGGCGGCGCGTTCTCGACGTACGCCTTCAAGGAACTGTCCGTGGGTGACAGCGTCGACGTCATGGAGCCGATGGGCCGGTTCGTCCTGCCCCCGCGCGCCGGGCACTTCGCCGCGATCGTCGGCGGCAGCGGCATCACCCCCGTCCTCTCGATCGCCGCGACCCTGCTGGCCCGCGAACCGGAGGCCCGGTTCTGCCTGGTCCGCAGCGACCGCAGCGCCGCCTCCGCGATGTTCCTCGAAGAGACGGCCGACCTGAAGGACCGCTACCCCGAGCGGTTCCAGCTGGTCACGGTGCTCTCCCGGGAGGACCAGCAGTCCGGCCTCCCCTCGGGCCGCCTCGACCGCGAACGTCTGGACGCGCTGCTGCCCGCGCTGCTGCCGGTGGCGGACATCGACGGGTGGTTCCTGTGCGGGCCGTTCGGCCTGGTGCAGGGCGCCGAGCAGGCCCTGCGCGGGCTCGGCGTGGACCGCGACCGCATCCACCAGGAGATCTTCCACGTCGACGCGGCCCCCGTCCCGGTGGCGGCCGCCACCGCCCCCGCGCACGCCACACTGACCGCGACCCTGGACGGCCGCTCGGGCAACTGGCCGGTACGGGAGGGCGAATCCCTTCTGGAGACGGTGCTGCGGGCCCGTGCGGACGCCCCGTACGCCTGCAAGGGCGGCGTGTGCGGCACGTGCCGGGCCTTCGTGGTCGGCGGCGAGGTGCGGATGGAACGCAACTTCGCCCTGGAGCCGGAGGAGACGGAAGCGGGCTACGTCCTGGCCTGCCAGTCCCACCCCGCCACAGCAGAGGTGGAGCTGGACTTCGACCGCTGAGGCGCGCCCATTCCCATCGCGTAGAACCTGTTCTATCTTGACGGATCGTCAGATCCGGTCGCCAGGCGCGCAGTTCACCCTGCCCGCGCCCTGAGCGGCCGGACGGAGTCGGTGCGTTCGGAAGGACAAGGCCGTGGACTTCACCTTCACCGAGGAGCAGCAGGCCGCCGTCGAGGCGGCCAAGGCGGTCTTCTCCGGCGTCGCGCCCGACGCGGTACCCAGCCCCGCGCTGACCGCGGGCGCCGTCGCCGAGGACTTCGACCGCCCGCTGTGGGCCAAGCTCGCCGCCTCCGACCTGCTGAGTCTCGTCCTCGACGCCAAACACGGCGGGGCGGGCCTCGACCCGATCGCCCTGTGCCTGGTGCTGCGCGAATCCGCCAAGGTGCTGGCCCGGCTGCCCCTGCTGGAAACCAGCGCGGTCGCCCTGGCCGTACAGCGGTACGGCGACCGGGAGTTGGCGCGCACCCTGCTGCCCGCCATCGGCCGGGGCGAGCTCGTCCTGACCGTCGCAGCCAACGGCCGCACCGGCCACGACGGCGCCGAACTCGCCGTCACCGCCCGCGAGGACGCGGGCCACTGGTTGCTCGACGGCCTCCAGACCGCCGTGCCCTGGGCCCCCACCTGCGACCGCGTCGCCATACCCGCCATCACCGCCGACGGCCGCACCGTGCTGGCCCTGGTCCCCCGCACCCACGAAGGCCTCACGCTCGCCGACCAGACCTCCACCAGCGGCGAGCGCCTGGCCGAACTCCACCTCGAAGCGGTACGCGTCGAGGCGGCGTCCGTGATCACCGCCGACGGCGCCTGGGAGTGGCTGCGCGAGCTGCTCGCCACCGGAACCTGCGCACTCGCCCTCGGCCTCGGCGAGGCCGTCCTCGGCATGACCGCCCAATACACCGGAAAACGCGAGCAGTTCGGCCACCCGGTCGCCACCTTCCAGGCCGTCGCCGTCCAGAGCGCCGACCGCTACATCGACCTGCGCGCCATGGAAGTGACCCTGTGGCAGGCGGCCTGGCGCATCAGCACCGGCGCACAGAGCGCCCTGCCCGTCGCCGCAGACGTCGCGGTCGCCAAGATCTGGGCCTCCGAGGGAGTGCGGCGCGTCGTCCAGACCGCCCAGCACCTGCACGGAGGCTTCGGCGCCGACACCGACTACGCACTGCACCGCTACCACGCCTGGGCCAAGCAGCTGGAACTCTCACTCGGCCCCGCCGCCGCCCACGAGGAAGCCCTCGGCGACCTCATCGCCGCGCACCCCCTCGGCCAGGGCGCGTAGGTGAGGGCCCCCGAGGGGGCCGGGTCTCTGCTGCCCGCGGGGAGGCGCGAGGGAGTCTGCGGGGACGAGACCCGGCGTCCCCCGGGAGGGGGGAGGTGCGAGGGAGTCTGCGGGGACGAGACCGGGCGTCCCCCGGGATGGTGCGGCCGGGTGGCTAGACGACCGTACCCGGGGCGCCGTGGAGGTCGACGACCTTGCGCCCCGCGGCCTCCCACACCTGCATCCCGCCATCGACGTTCACCGCGTCGATGCCCTGCTGCACCAGGTACTGGGTGACCTGGGCCGACCGTCCGCCGACCCGGCACATCACATACGCGCGGCGCCCGTCGGCGACCGCCTCGGTCACCTCACCGAAACGCGCCACGAACTCGCTCATCGGCACGTGCAGCGCACCCTCGGCATGCCCGGCCGCCCACTCGTCGTCCTCGCGGACATCGAGCACCAGGGCGTCGTCCGGCACCGCGGTGACGTCCACCGAGGGCAGCTGGGCGAAATTCATGGGTCATGCCTTCTCTCGTACGGGCCGACAAGTCCCCCGAACGCTACTGCACCAGCTTCGCGAGCTCCGCCTCACGACCGGCCACCTCGGTCAGGAGCTGCTCGGCGATCTCCTCAAGGAGACGGTCCGGATCCTCCGGCGCCATCCGCAGCATCGAACCGATCGCGCTGTCCTCCAGCTCCCGCGCCACCAGCGCGAGCAGCTCCTTGCGCCGGCTCAGCCACTCGAGACGCGCGTACAGCTCCTCGCTCTCGGTCGGCCGCACCTCCGCCGGCGCCGGACCCGCCGCCCACTCCTCGGCGAGCTCCCGCAGCAGCGCCTCGTCGCCCCGCCCGTAGGCCGCGTTGACCCGGGCGATGAACTCGTCGCGCCGGGTGCGCTCGGTCTCCTCCTGCGCCAGATCGGGATGCGCCTTGCGCGCCAGCTCGCGATACAGCCGCCGCACCTCCTCGCTCGGCCGCACCCGCTTGGGCGGTCGCACCGGCTGGTCGGTGAGCATCGAGGCGGCCTCGGGGGACAGACCGTCGGAGTCCATCCAGTCGTGGAAGAGCTCCTCGACGCCGGGCATGGGCATGACCGCGGCCCGCGCCTCCCGCGCCTTGCGCAGATCCTCGGCATCACCGCTCCGCGCGGCCCTGGCCTCGGCGATCTGCGCGTCCAGCTCGTCGAGCCGGGCGTACATCGGGCCGAGCTTCTGGTGGTGCAGCCGGGAGAAGTTCTCCACCTCGACCCGGAAGGTCTCCACCGCGATCTCGAACTCGATCAGCGCCTGCTCGGCCGCCCGCACCGCGCGCTCGAGCCGCGCCTCGGGGCGTTCGCCCTCCGCCGCCGAGGGCGCCCCCGGCTCACCCCCCGCGTTGGGCGGGGTGGTCAGCGGGTCCTCGTTCCGGGCAGTCGTACCGCCGGCAGCTTCGTCCGTCACGGAGTTCAGCGTACGGGCGCCGGGGCGGGGGTGGGGGGCCCTCCCCCCCACCCCCCACCCCACCCCTCCTCCCCCCGCCCGGCTCAGACCTCCCGCTCAGACGTCCCGCTCAGACGCCCAGCTCTGCCGCGACGCGGCCGTCGCGTACCGCGGCGGCCAGTACCGCGTGGTCGGCCTCCGTGCGGTCGGCGTAGGTCACCGCGAACGCGGCGACCGCTTCGTCGAGCTCCTCGTTCTTGCCGCAGTACCCGGCTATGAGCCGCGGGTCGGCGCTGTGCGCGTGGGCCCGCGCGAGCAGCGCGCCCGTCATGCGGCCGTAGTCGTCGAGCTGGCCGGCGGGCAGGGCGGCGGGATCCACGCTGCCCTTGCGGTTCCTGAACTGCCTTACCTGGTACGGCAGTTCATCCACGGTCGTCCAGCCCAGCAGGATGTCGCTGACCACCTGCATGCGCTTCTGGCCGAGCACCACACGCCGTCCCTCGTGTCCGGGCTCGGGCGCCTTGAATCCGGCCTTCGCCAGGTGCGGCAGCAGCACCGACGGCCTGGCCTCCTTGACCTGGAGCACCAGCGGCTCGCCCCGGTGGTCGACCAGCAGCACCACGTACGACCGCGTTCCGACACTGCCGGTGCCGACCACCCGGAAGGCCACGTCGTGGATCGCGTACCGGGCGAGCAGCGGCAGCCGGTCCTCGGAGAGCGTGGTCAGGTACTCCTGGAGCGAGGCGGTGACCACGGCGGCCTCGGCGTCGGTCACCCGGCGCAGGACCGGGAGGGCGTCGGCGAAGCGGCGGCTGCCGTCCTCGGCCCGCTCGGTCGCCTTGGCGGCGAAACGCGCGCTGGTGTTGTTGCGGGCCTTCTCGGAGACCCGTTCCAGGGTGCCGAGCAGATCGTGGGCGTCGGCGTGGGAGACGAGTTCCTCGTCGGCTATCGCGTTCCAGGCGTCGAGTACGGGCAGTCTGGCGAGCAGGCGCACGGTGCGGCGGTAGGCGCCGACGGCGTCGAACGCCGCTGCCCGGCACGTGTTCTCGTCGGCCCCCGCCTCCCGGCCCGCCAGGACCAGGGAGGTGGCGAGCCGTTTCAGGTCCCATTCCCAGGGACCGGTCACGGTCTCGTCGAAGTCGTTCAGGTCGATGACGAGGTTGCCGCGCGCATCGCCGTACAGGCCGAAGTTGGCCGCGTGGGCGTCGCCGCAGATCTGCGCGCCGATGCCGGTGACGGGCGTGCCGACGAGGTCGTGCGCCATCAGCCCCGCCGAGCCGCGCAGGAAGGCGAAGGGGCCGGCGGCCATCCGGCCCACGCGTATCGGCGTGAGCTCGGGCACGCGGCCGGCGTTGGACTCCTCCACCGCGCGCACGGCGTCGGGCCGGTCGGCGGAGAGCAGCAGCGAGTCGTGCGAGGACCGCGGGAGGCGTTCCCGCAGTGCCTTCCCCTCGGCCTTGGGCGATGTCTGCGCCCTGCCGCTTCCTCCGCCGCCCGCGTGCGCCCGGTGGGCGAAGCCTGGGACGTACGGGATCCGTACGCGCCCGTCCTCCGCCCCGCCCCGTGGTGTCGGAACCCTTACATCGACCTCGCCCATGGCGTGCCGCCTCCCCCGTCTCGTACGACCCCATCGCGTACGACCGCGTCGCGCACGACCCCGTCCGCGCGGCGTCGTGCGCAGTGCCTCGTTCAGTGCTGTCGAGCAGTGGTGAGAGCTCAACTGGACCTGACGGTACAGGCGTCGACCGAAGAGCGTCGGGGCCTGTGGATAACTCCGCGCGCGGCTCCGGCGGGGCGCCGTTTCACGTGAAACGGCAGCGGCGGGAGAGGAGGCTCACCCGTCCGGTCCGGTGGGCATCGGCCGCTCCGCCGACCACAGCCCCGGGTCCCGCCAGGCCCTCCGCCGACCCCAGTCCCGGGTCCCGCCAGGTGTCCCGGACCACAGCCCCGCGTCCCGCGAGGCCCTGCGCCGTCTACAGCCCCGCGTCGCGCGCGAGCAGCGCCGCCTGGACGCGGTTCTCGCAGTCCAGCTTGGCCAGGATCCGGCTGACGTACGTCTTCACCGTGGCTTCGCTCATGTGGATCCGCTTGCCGGCGTCCGCGTTCGACAGTCCCTCTCCGAGCAGGGTCAGGACGTCCCGTTCGCGCTCCGACAGCACCCCGACGCGGCGCCTGGCCTCTTCGGCGCGGGCGGCGGCCCGGCCGGTGGCGAGCTGGTCGACGACGTGCCGGGTGGCGCCCGGGGACAGATAGGCGTCCCCGGCCGCGGCGGCGCGTACCGCCCGGATCAGTTCGGCGGGCGCGGTGTCCTTGAGGAGGAATCCGGCGCCGCCGTGTTCCAGGGCGCGCAGCACGTTCTCCCGCTCCCCGAAGGTCGTGAGGATGATCACGCGCGCCGCGGGGGCGGTCCGGCGCAGTTCGGCCAGTGCGCTGAGCCCGTCCATCTCGGGCATCTGCAGGTCGAGCAGGACCACGTCCACGGCGTGGGAGCGGGCGAGTTCGACGGCTTCGCGGCCGTTGGTGGCCTCCGCGACGACGTCGATCTCCGCGTCCGAGGTGAGGATCATGCGGATCCCGGCCCGGATGAGCGGCTCGTCGTCGGCGATGACGACCCTGATGCCTGGACCCGTCCCCGTCACACCCACATCCCGTTCTGGTTCTGTCGGCCCGGCGCCGGGCTCCCTGAGCCCCGCGCCGCGTCCATCACCGGCCCGCGCCGCGTCCGGCGCCGGTCGGTGCCGTCGTCAGCGCGCCACGTCGTACGACTTCTTCTCGATCAGCTTGCCGTCCTTGAAGCAGAACCGGAACACCGGCTCGGTCTCCAGACCGTCGCCGGTGTCCGACGACATGAAGACCATGCACTGGGAGCCCTCGGGTTCGGCGGGGCCCTTCCCGGCGAGGCCGGAGAGCAGGACGCTGTCGCCGCTCGGCAGCTCGTCGCGGACGTCCGCCTCGGACGCGCCGACCTTGATCCTCTCGTAGTCGGGCGGGTCGATCATGCCCTTCTTCGCCGAGCCGACGAGGAGGAACAGTCCGACCCCGGCCGCCAGCGCGAGCAGCACGACCGCTCCCAGAGCGACCCCGCACCCCAGCGCGATACCGCCCCGCCTGTTCCTGCCGCTCATGCCCAGCTCCTTCTCCGCGATGCTCCAGTCCACGACCGGACCACCGTCGCCGAGGGGCGGGGCGGGCGACTGCTGCCGGAAGTCGTCGGGGGCGTCGACGAACGTCGCTGCCTCCGCGCTCCCGTAGGGCAGGACGCCGGCGACGCGGAACCCGCCGTCACCGGTGGCTCCGGTGTGCACCATCCCGCCGACGAGCCGGGCCCGCTCGTGCAGCCCGGTCAGTCCCTGGCCTCCACTGACCACTTCGCCGGTCTGCCCGGCGGCCGCGGCGCCGACGACGCCGTTGACGACCTCGACCACGAGGGAGTCCGGCTCGTAGCGCAGCTCCACGGTGATGGGTGCGCCCGGCGCGTGCTTGTAGGCGTTGGTGAGGGCTTCCTGGACGATCCTGTACGCGGCGTGGTCGCCGGCGGCGGCCAGCGGACGCGGCTCGCCCCCGATGCGCAGGTCCACGGAGTTCCCGGCGGCCCGCGCGGCCGTCACCAGGGCCTGGATCCCGGCGGTGCCGCGGGCGGCGGGCCGGGCGCCGTCCGGTGCGGCAGGGGTTTCGACGCCGTCGCGCAGGATGCCGACGACCTCGCGCAGTTCGTGCATGGCGGTGACCGACGCCTGGCGCAGCACACCGACGGCCTCGCGCTGGCGGCCGGTGAGTTCGGGGTCCACTTCGAGGGCTCCGGTGTGGACGGCGATGAGGGCCAGTTGGTGGCCGAGGCTGTCGTGCATGTCCTGGGCGATGCGCTGGCGTTCGCGCAGCCGGGCCTGTCCGGCGACCATCGCGCGCTCGCGCAGCAGTTGGGCGTTGTGTTCCTGCATGGCGCGCAGCAGGGTGCGGCGCTGTGACCAGTACCTGCTGGTGAGGCCGGGCACGACGGCCGCCGTCAGGAAGAACAGGGCGCCGAGAAGGGCCATCAGGAAGGGTTGTGGGATGGGCCACAGTGTGACGACGCCGAGCACCTCGCTGATGAGGAAGGCCGCGGTGAAGGCGGCGAGCGCCCGGCCCGCGCCGACGATGCGCCGGCCGGCGGACCAGGCCGCGACCATCAGGAGGGGTACGGACTCGGAGCACGGCACGGACAGGGCGGCGGCCGCGAGCAGCACGCCGGCGGGCAGCGAACGCCTCAGCAGGGACAGCGCGGCGACGCCGAGCGCCACGGCCACGGCCCGTACCAGCCCTCCCGCGAGCAGCCCGACCGCGCCCGTCATGACGGCGAGGGCCAGGGCGAGCGCGGTCTCGCCGGCGATCCGGCGCCGCGTCCAGGGGTCGGGCCCCTTCACCAGGCGCCATCCGGTCCGGATCCTCGCTGACACATCCACGTCCGCACCCTAGGCAGGCCGGCCCGGGGCACGCGGCTCTCCTTGGTCGTGCCCCGCCGCGACGAAAGTCGTCGGGCCGGCCCTGTGCCGTGGAACGACGGAAGCCCCGCAGATCCGGGGATCTGCGGGGCTTCCGACTTGTGCGCGAGGGGGGATTTGAACCCCCACGTCCCGAAGGACACTGGCACCTGAAGCCAGCGCGTCTGCCGTTCCGCCACTCGCGCAAGAGTGGTGTGCTGGGCTCTCGTACTTTTCGGTGCGATTGCCTGGCGACGTCGAGAAGATTAGCACGCTGGACTGGGTGGATTCACATCCGTTGTTTGCGGCGACCCTGAGGGGGAGGAGCAGATCGGCAGAGAGGCAACCCCCGGCATCGTTACCCGCTCCTCCTGAGTGCACCCCAGGTGCGGGACACTGTCGGGAAGCCACCTCTACGATCCGTACGAGAGGTGCGTGTGAGAGGTGACACTCGTCCACAGGGCAGAGAAGGGGAACCAGCCGATTTCCCGACGCGTGGATACGATCAGTAAGCAGTACCAAGAGAGCGACCCACAGCAGCACCGGCAGCAAGACCAGGACGACAACGACGGAGGAGGTGCCCCATGGGAGTCCTGAAGCGTTTCGAGCAGCGTCTCGAAGGCCTGGTCAACGGCACCTTCGCGAAGGTCTTCAAGTCCGAGGTCCAGCCCGTCGAGATCGCCGGCGCGCTCCAGCGCGAGTGCGACAACAACGCGTCGATCTGGAACCGGGACCGCACGGTCGTCCCCAATGACTTCATCGTCGAGCTGAGCGCTCCGGACTTCGAGCGGCTCAGTCCGTACTCGGGGCAGCTCGGCGACGAGCTGGCCGGCCTGGTGCGCGACTACGCGAAGCAGCAGCGCTACACCTTCATGGGCCCCATCAAGGTGCACCTGGAGAAGGCCGAGGACCTGGACACGGGTCTGTACCGGGTGCGCAGCCGCACGCTCGCGTCCAGCACCGACCAGCAGGGCCACGGAAGTCCGCAGGGCCCCGGGCCCGGCGCTCCGCAGCGTCCCGCGCCCGCGTCCCCGCAGGGGGGCCGCGGCGGGTACGGCTATCCGCCGGCCGCCGCTCCGCCCATGCCCGCGTCGCCGCCTCCGGGCCGCCCCGCCTCGTCCGCCGACCGCCGCCCGGCGGCTCCGGGGCCGATGCCGGGCGGGCACGGCCAGGTGCGGCGCTGGATCGAGATCAACGGCACCCGCCATCAGATCTCCCGCCCGACTCTGGTCCTTGGCCGCAGCACCGATGCGGATGTGAGGATCGACGATCCCGGCGTCTCGCGCCGGCACTGTGAGATCCGGACCGGAACGCCCCCGACGATCCAGGATCTCGGGTCCACCAACGGCATCGTGGTGGACGGGCAGCACACCACCCGCGCTACGCTCCGCGACGGCTCGCGGATCGTCGTGGGCAGCACCACCATCGTTTACCGGCAAGCCGAAGGGTGAAGCGGGGGCAATGTCAGAGCTGACCCTCACGGTCATGCGGTTGGGTTTCCTCGCCGTACTGTGGCTGTTCGTCATCGTGGCCGTTCAGGTCATTCGCAGTGATCTGTTCGGAACGCGCGTCACCCAGCGCGGTTCACGCCGGGGCAATGACGCCAACCGGCAGCAGCAGACCGGCAGGCAGGCCGGGGCGGCCGCCGCGCCGCCGCCGCAGCGCGGCCAGCAGCAGGGCGGGGGCGGCCGGCAGCGCCGTGGCGCCCCGACCAAGCTGGTGGTCTCCGAGGGCACCCTGACCGGCACCACGGTCGCCCTGCAGGGGCAGACCATCTCGCTGGGCCGGGCGCACGATTCGACGATCGTCCTGGACGACGACTACGCGTCGAGCCGCCATGCCAGGATCTACCCGGACCGGGACGGCAATTGGATCGTCGAGGATCTCGGGTCCACGAACGGCACCTATCTGGACCGGACCCGGCTCACCACCCCGACCCCGATTCCGCTGGGCGCGCCGATCCGCATCGGCAAGACCGTCATCGAGCTGCGGAAGTAGTACGACAATGAGCGAGCGGAGCGAGCGAGCCGCAGCGGTCCTCAGGGACCGGGACGGGCTCCCGACCGGAGGGTGGGCAGTGTGGCTCGACATGACCGGCCGTACCCCGAGCCGACAGGCGAGGTGCGCATGAGTCTCTCCCTGCGTTTCGCCGCCGGATCGCACAAGGGCATGATCCGCGAGGGGAACGAGGACTCCGGCTACGCCGGTCCCCGCCTCCTGGCCATCGCGGACGGCATGGGCGGCCAGGCCGCCGGTGAGGTCGCCTCCTCCGAGGTGATCTCCACGCTGGTCACGCTCGACGACGACGTACCGGGCTCCGACATCCTCACCTCGCTCGGCACCGCCGTGCAGCGGGCCAACGACCAGTTGCGCCTGATGGTCGAGGAGGACCCGCAGCTGGAAGGCATGGGCACGACGCTCACCGCCCTGCTGTGGACGGGCCAGCGGCTGGGCCTCGTGCACGTCGGTGACTCGCGCGCCTATCTGCTGCGGGACGGCGTCCTCACGCAGATCACCCAGGACCACACCTGGGTGCAGCGGCTGGTCGACGAGGGCCGCATCACCGAGGAAGAGGCCACCACGCACCCGCAGCGCTCGCTGCTGATGCGCGCGCTGGGCAGCGGTGACCACGTCGAGCCCGATCTGTCGATCCGTGAAGTGCGGGCGGGCGACCGGTACTTGATCTGTTCCGACGGCCTGTCGGGGGTGGTCTCGCACCAGACGATGGAGGAGACGCTCGCCAGCTACCAGGGCCCGCAGGAGACGGTGCAGGAGCTGATCCAGCTCGCGCTGCGCGGCGGCGGCCCCGACAACATCACGGTGATCATCGCCGATGTGCTGGACGTCGACGCGGGGGACACCCTGGCGGGCCGGCTCAACGACACCCCGGTCATCGTCGGCGCGGTGGCCGAGAACCAGCTGCAGCTCAACGACGGCGGCGCCATGCAGACGCCGGCGGGCCGTGCCTCCGGGCTCGGCCGCCCCGCACCCGCGCCCCAGGGCGGCTTCGGCCCGCCCGGCAGCGGTGAGGAGGGCGGCGGGTACGCCAGTCCGCCCGAGGGCGCGTTCGGTGCGTACGCCGACGAGGACTTCGTCAAGCCGGACCGGCGCAAGGGCCGCGGCCGCTGGATCCGGCGTTCGCTCTACATCGTGCTGGCCCTCGCGGTCGTCGGCGGCGGTCTGTACGGCGGGTACCGCTGGACGCAGACGCAGTACTTCATCGGCGCCAACAGCGACGGCACGCCGCACGTGGCGCTGTACCGGGGCATCAGCCAGGACCTGGCGTGGGTGAAGCTCTCCACGGTGGAGACCGATCATCCCGAGATCGAACTCAAGTACCTCCCGCAGTACCAGCGCAACCAGATCGACTCGACGATCGCCGCGAGCAGCCTCGACAAGGCACAGGCCAAGATCAAGGAGTTCGCGACCCAGGCGTCCGCCTGCAAGAAGGAGGAGGAGCGCCGGGCCACGGAGAACAACAACGCCTCGAAGCCCGGCACGGGAACCGCCGGCGCCCAGTCCGGCAAGACGTCCACCACCGCATCTCCCACACCCGGCCCCAGCCTCTCGGAGGACGAGCAGAAGCTGGTCTCGCAGTGCGGTAAGCAGTAGGCAGCCGTAGGGGGCCTTTTCACACCATGAGCGTTGTCACCAACACGACCACCATCGGCGCGATCGAAGCACCGAGCCGTCGCAACACCGAGCTGGCGCTGCTCGTCTTCGCCGTGGCCATCCCGGTGTTCGCGTACGCCAACGTGGGGCTTGCCATGACCGGCAAGCTTCCCTCCGGCATGCTCGGATACGGTCTGGGCCTCGGCCTGATGGCGGGTGTGGCGCACTTGGTGGTGCGCAAGTTCGCCAAGTACGCCGATCCGCTGCTGCTGCCGATCGCGACGCTGCTCAACGGGCTCGGCCTGGTGCTGATCTGGCGGCTCGACCAGTCGCCGCGGCTGATCGCGCGGGCGAAGGGGGCCTGGGGCAAGTTCTCCCCGGACGCCCCGCACCAGCTGCTGTACACCGCGATCGGTGTGGCCCTGCTGATCGGCGTGCTGCTGCTGCTCAAGGACCACCGCATCCTGCAGCGCTACACCTACATCTCGATGGCGGTGGCGCTGTTCCTGCTGGTCCTGCCGATGTTCTTCCCGGCGGTCAACGGCGCGAAGATCTGGATCTCCATCCCGGGTCTCGGCACCATCCAGCCCGGTGAGTTCGCCAAGATCATCATCGCGATCTTCTTCTCCGGCTACCTCATGGTGAAGCGGGACGCGCTCGCGCTGGCCAGCCGCCGCTTCATGGGTCTGTACCTCCCGCGCGGCCGTGACCTCGGGCCGATCCTGGTCATCTGGGCGCTGTCCATCCTGATCCTCGTCTTCGAGACCGACCTCGGTACCTCGCTGCTGTTCTTCGGCCTGTTCGTCGTCATGCTGTACGTCGCCACCGAGCGCACCAGCTGGATCGTGTTCGGTCTGCTGATGTCGGCGGCCGGCGCGGTCGGCGTGGCCACCTTCGAGCCGCACGTCAAGCTGCGTGTGAACGCCTGGCTCGACCCCTTCGCCTGCTACACGACGGACAAGAGCGGCGCCTGCGAGCAGATCGGCCAGGCCATCATGTCGTTCGGCTCCGGCGGCACGCTCGGCGCCGGGCTCGGCCAGGGCAACTCCGACCTCATCGGCTTCGCCGCCAACGCCGACTTCATCCTGTCCACCGTCGGCGAGGAGCTGGGCCTGGCCGGGATGATGGCGCTGCTGCTCCTCTACGGCCTGATCGTGGAGCGCGGGGTGCGCACCGCGCTCGCCGCCCGCGACCCGTTCGGCAAGCTGCTCGCGATCGGCCTGTCCGGTGCCTTCGCGCTCCAGGTGTTCGTCGTCGCCGGCGGTGTGATGGGCCTCATCCCGCTGACCGGTATGACGATGCCGTTCCTCGCGCAGGGCGGTTCGTCCGTGATCGCCAACTGGGCGCTGATCGGCATCCTGATCCGGATCAGCGACACCGCGCGCCGGCCCGCTCCGGCCCCCGCCCCGTCCTCCGACGCCGAGATGACCCAGGTGGTCCGACCGTGAACAAGCCCCTGCGCCGGATCGCGATCTTCTGCGGTCTGCTCATCCTGTCGCTGATGATCCGCGACAACTGGCTGCAGTACGTCCGGGCCGACGAACTGAACACCAACGCGCACAACCGCCGCATCCAGATCGAGCGCTTCGCCCATGAGCGCGGCAACATCATCACGGCCGACGGCCAGACGATCACCGGCTCGACCGAGACGTCCGGCACCGACTTCAAGTACAAGCGGGTCTGGAAGGACGGCGCCATGTGGTCGCCGGTCACCGGATACGCCTCGCAGGTCTTCGACGCCTCCCAGCTGGAGAAGATCGAGGACGGCATCCTCTCCGGCACCGACAACCGGCTCTTCTTCGACCGCACGCTGTCGATGTTCACCGGCGAGAAGAAGCAGGGCGGCAACGTCGTCACCACCCTGAACAGCGCGGCCCAGAAGGCGGCGTTCGAGGGGCTCGGCGACAAGAAGGGCGCGGTCGCCGCGATCAACCCGCAGACCGGCGCCATCCTCGCGCTGGCCTCGACCCCCTCGTACGACCCGTCGGTGTTCGCGGGCAGCAGCAACAAGGACAGCAAGGCCTACAAGACGCTGCTCGACGACAAGAACGAGCCGATGCTCAACCGGGCGCTGCGCCAGACCTACCCCCCGGGCTCCACCTTCAAGGTGGTCACCGCCGCTGCCGCCCTGGAGAACGGCCTGTACTCCGGCATCGACGACCCGACGAGGTCTCCGGTGCCGTACATCCTGCCGGACACCAACCACCAGCCGCTGAACAACGAGGGCAACATCCCGTGCGAGAACGCCACGCTCAAGGTGGCGCTCCAGTACTCGTGCAACACCGTCTTCGGCAAGATCAGCGCCGACCTGGGCAACGAGAAGATGAAGGCCGAGGCCGAGAAGTTCGGCTTCAACAAGCAGATCTTCAACCCGGTCCGCACCGACGCCAGCATCTACCCGAAGGACAACCGCCCGCAGAACGCCATGGCGGGCATCGGGCAGGCCTCCAACCGCGCCACCCCGCTCCAGATGGCCATGGTCGCCGCCGCCGTCGCCAATGACGGCAAGCTGATGAAGCCGTACATGGTCGACCAGCTCCAGGCGCCGAACGTGGACGTCCTGAGCAAGACCCAGCCGGAGCAGATGAGCCAGCCGATGTCGGCCGCCACCGCTCAGAAGCTCCAGAAGATGATGGAGTTCGTGGTCACCGACGGCACCGGCAAGGCGGGCCAGATCGACGGCGTGACCGTCGGCGGCAAGACGGGTACCGCCCAGCACGGCGTCGACAACAAGGACAACCCGTACGCCTGGTTCATCTCCTACGCCAAGTCCGGGGACGGCTCCCCGGTCGCGGTCGCCGTGGTGATCGAGGGTTCCGACACGACCCGTGACGACATCGCGGGCGGAAAGCTCGCCGCCCCCATCGCCAAGAACGTGATGAAGGCGGTGCTCGACAGCAAGAAGTGACCGGGGCTGTTTCACGTGAAACCGTCGTCCGTTTCACGTGAAACATCACACGTGCCCTGTACCGGTCCGGTATCAGGTGGCGGCCGCGAGCTGATCGGCTTGCGGTGCCCGGTAGCGTATGCGCGAACAGCACACCGCCGGACCACCCATGGGTACGGTCGGGACAGACGGAGAGGGCTGGATTAGCTATGGAAGAGCCGCGTCGCCTCGGCGGCCGGTACGAGCTGGGCCAGGTGCTCGGCCGTGGTGGCATGGCCGAGGTCTACCTCGCGCACGACACCCGGCTCGGCCGCACCGTCGCCGTGAAGACGCTGCGGGCCGACCTCGCCCGCGACCCGTCCTTCCAGGCCCGGTTCCGCCGTGAGGCCCAGTCGGCCGCCTCGCTCAACCACCCGGCGATCGTCGCTGTCTACGACACCGGCGAGGACTACGTCGACAACGTCTCCATCCCCTACATCGTGATGGAGTACGTCGACGGTTCGACCCTGCGTGAGCTGTTGCACTCCGGGCGCAAGCTGCTGCCCGAGCGCACCCTGGAAATGACCATCGGCATCCTCCAGGCCCTGGAGTACTCGCACCGCAACGGCATCGTCCACCGCGACATCAAGCCCGCGAACGTCATGCTGACGCGCACCGGCCAGGTCAAGGTCATGGACTTCGGCATCGCCCGCGCCATGGGCGACTCCGGCATGACGATGACGCAGACCGCGGCCGTGATCGGCACCGCCCAGTACCTCTCCCCCGAGCAGGCCAAGGGCGAGCAGGTCGACGCGCGCAGCGACCTCTACTCGACGGGCTGCCTCCTCTACGAGCTGCTCACCGTCCGGCCCCCCTTCGTGGGTGACTCGCCGGTCGCGGTGGCCTACCAGCATGTGCGCGAGGACCCGCAGCCGCCGTCCAACTTCGACGCCGAGATCACGCCGGAGATGGACGCCATCGTCCTCAAGGCCCTGGTCAAGGACCCCGCCTACCGCTACCAGTCGGCGGACGAGATGCGCGCCGACATCGAGGCCTACCTCGACGGCCAGCCCGTCGCGGCCACCGCCGCCATGGGGGCGGTCGGCTACGGCAGCGGGTACGACGGCTACAACAACGGTTACGGCAACGACCAGCCGACCACCGCACTGCGCCAGACCGAGGCGGGCGCGGGCCAGACCTCGATGCTGCCCCCGGTCAGTCCGGACGACGGCGGCTACGGCTACGACGACCGCCCCGACCGGCGCCGCCAGAAGAAGTCCTACACCTCGACGATCCTGCTGATCCTGGCGGGTGTTCTGGTGCTGGTCGGCGCGATCCTGATCGGCAAGTCCGTGTTCAGCGGCAACGCCGACAGCAGCACGGTGGGCGTGCCCAACCTCGTCGGCAACAGCCAGGGCGACGCGGAGAAGCTGGCCACCAATGCCGGCGTCAAGATGTCCGTGGACAAGAACGAGCCGTGCGCGGACCAGCCCAAGGGCAACATCTGCAGCCAGTCCCCGGCCAGCGGCACGATGAAGAAGGGCGAGACCGTCACGGTCACCGTGTCCACGGGCGCCCCCAAGATCGAGGTCCCGGACGTCACGCAGAAGGACAAGGACAGCGCCACCCAGCTGCTCCAGGGCAAGGGCTTCCAGGTGAAGACCAAGGAGGTCGAGGCCGAGGGGACGCCGGGCACGGTCGTCAGCCAGGACCCGACGGGCGGTTCGCAGGCGGAGAAGAACTCGACGGTCACGCTGTCGATCGCCAAGAAGAAGACCGTGAACCTGCCCGATGTGAAGGGCAAGGACTACAACGCCGCGCTCGCGCAGCTCAACAGTGTGGGCTTCACCAATGTCTCCCGCCAGGACGTCGACTCCACCGAGCCGCTGAACCAGGTCGTCTCGATGTCGCCGAGCGGCAACACCAGCCAGGCCAAGGACATCCAGGTCGTCCTCAAGGTCTCCAAGGGCCCCCAGTCGCAGACTCCGCCGACGCAGGCGCAGATCCCGACCAACCTGCTGACGATGACGGTGAAGAAGGCCACGCAGACGCTGAACGAGGCCGGCTTCAGCAACATCCAGTTCGCGGCGGGCAGTTCGAACGACGACCGGGCGCGGGTCACCGGCGTCAGCCCGGGGCCGGGCACCATGGCAGACCCGAACCAGCCGGTCACGCTGACCACCTTCGGTGGTGGCGGCGGAGGCGGCGGTGGCGGGGACGGCGACGGAGGAGGGGCCAACTGGCCCTTCGGCTGACCGCCCACCACGCTCAGCACCGAGCCCCGGCCCCCTGTGGGGGAAGCCGGGGCTCGGTCGCGTACAGGAGGAGAAGCGCCGCCGGGCCCCGAACCGGTGAGGTCCGGGGGCGGGCGGCGGTCTAGCGCAGTTCGGCGGGCGGGGTGCGGCGCACGTCGACCTTCTCGGTGCGCACCAGCCGGCCCCACACGATGTAGCGGTACTTCGAGGTGTAGACCGGGGTGCAGGTCGTCAGGGTGATGTACTGGCCGGGCTGCTTGACGCCCGCCTCCTTCGGCACCGGCTGGAGCACGTCGACGTTGTACTTGGAGGTCTCGCGCAGCTCGGCGAACACCTGGTAGACGTACCAGGTGTCCTTGGTCTCGAAGACGACCGCGTCACCGTTCTTCAGCTTGTCGATGTTGTGGAACTTGGCGCCGTGGCCGTCCCGGTGGGCAGCGAGCGTGAAGTTCCCCTTGGCGCCGGTGCCGGGCAGTGTCGCCTTGAGGGGGTCCGTGTAGTACCCGGCGACGCCGCCGTTGAGGACGTCGGTGTCGGTGCCCTTCTTGACGAGCACCTCGCCGTTGTTCATCGCCGGGACGTGCAGGAAGCCGATGCCGCCCTTGGTGTCGAGCGCGCCCGGGCCCGTGGTCGCCGCCCAGTCGCGGCGCACGCTGTCGCCCTGCGCGGAGGCCTCGCGGTCGGCCAGCACGTTGGTCCACCACAGCGAGTAGACGACGAACAGGCCGAGCAACACGCCTGCGGTGATGAGCAGTTCACCGAAGACGCTGATGGCGCCCGCCACGGCTCCGCCCACCCGCCGGGGCGCCGCCGTGGACGTACCGGTCCGCTCCTCGTGGTCGGTTCCTGTCGCCACCGCACCCGCCCCTGCTGTCCGTTCGGTCATCCCACGAGCGCGTCGGGCTTGCCCTTGCTGCGCGGTCGGTCGTCGACCATCTTGCCCCACACGATCAACCGGTAGGTACTCGTGAATTCCGGCGTGCACGTCGTAAGCGTCAGATAGCGGCCGGGCTTGGTGAATCCGGAACCGGTGGGGATCGGCTTGAGCACCGACACGTTCGACGGCGGCGTCTGCGGCAGGGTGCTGGTGATCTCGTAGGTGTAGTACGCCTCTTGCGTCTCGACGACCACCTTGTCGCCCGCCTTGAGCCGGTTGATGTAGCGGAACGGCTCGCCGTGGGTGTTGCGGTGGGCGGCGACCGCGAAGTTGCCGCTGGCGTCCGACGGCATCGCGGTCTTCAGGCCGCCCTCGTCGTAGTGGCCGATCATGCCCTTGTCGAGCACCTTCGCCTTGCTGGTGCCCTGCGCGACCGGGGCGACGACGTCCAGCTTCGGGATGTGCATGATGGCGAAGCCCTGGCCGGGTGCGAACGCGTCGGGCTTGCGGCTGCCGTCCGCCCAGTCCTGCGCGATCTTCTTGGCGGCGCTGCCGGCCTCCTGGTGGGCGCGTACGTTCGTCCACCACAGCTGGTACGTCACGAACAGGAGCATCACCACACCGAGGGTGATGAAGGCCTCGCCCAGCACCCGGCTGGCGATCACCGCCGCGCTGTCCTTGCGGGCCTTCGCCGCCCGGCGCGCTTCGGCCCGGGTGAGGCGCCGTCCGTCCTCCGGCGTGGTGACGGGCGCGGGGGCGGGGGCGCCGCGCCGCTTGCCCTTGGCGGCCCTGCGCCGCTCCGCCCGCCCTCCGGTGGCCGGCGCGGCGGCCGCGGCGGCGGGAACAACCGGCACGGCTATCGTCTCGGAGACCGGTGTCCCGGCCCCCGGCCCGTACGGCTCGTAGGTCGCCCCGTGCACCGGGTCGGGTATCGGCCCCGGCGCGGGCTGCGGATCCGCACCCGGCAGCGGCGTGGCCGGCGGCTCCTGGGTGGGGTGCCAGGGCTGCTGGTAGGGCGCGGCGGCCGGCTCGTACCACTCCTGCGGGGCCGCGGCCGGCTCCGGAGCGGGCTCGGATACGGGCTGCTGTGCGGGGGCTGAGGCGGCGGGCCTCGGGTTGTCGGCGCGGAACCAGGGCGACCCGTGGCCGCCGGGTGGCAGCGGGTCCGTCAGCGGGTCGTACTCGTGCTCGGGGCGCGCCGAGGTCACGCCGCGGCCTTGCCCACCACCGGCGCGAGCCCCGCCGAGCGCCCGACGGCCTCCGCGTCCCCGCATCGCACCAGCCAGTTGGCCAGCATCCGGTGCCCGTGCTCGGTCAGGACCGACTCGGGGTGGAACTGCACGCCCTCGACCGGGAGTTCACGGTGGCGCAGGCCCATGATGATGCCGTCCGCGGTGCGCGCGGTGACCTCGAGCTCGGCCGGCACCGTGGCCGGCTCGGCGGCCAGCGAGTGGTAGCGCGTCGCGGTGAAGGGCGAGGGGAGGCCCGCGAAGACGCCGGTGCCCTCGTGCAGCACCGGGGACGTCTTGCCGTGCAGCAGCTCGGGCGCGCGGCCCACGACACCGCCGTAGGCGACCATCATCGACTGCATGCCCAGACAGACGCCGAAGACGGGAACGCCCGTCCCGGCGCAGTGGCGGACCATCTCGACGCAGACACCGGCCTGTTCGGGGGTGCCGGGGCCCGGCGAGAGCAGGACGCCGTCGAAACCGTCCTGGGCGTGGCCGAGCGAGACCTCGTCGTTGCGGACGACCTCGCACTCGGCGCCGAGCTGGTACAGGTACTGGACCAGGTTGAAGACGAAGCTGTCGTAGTTGTCGACCACGAGAATGCGCGCGCTCACCGGGCTGTCGTCCCCATCCCCTGGTCCACGGTCACGTCGTTGAACGGCAGCAGCGGCTCCGCCCACGGGAAGACGTACTGGAAGAGCACGTAGACGATCACGAGCACCAGCGCGAGCGAGATGAACGCCCGCAGCCACGCGTTGCCCGGCAGATGCCGCCAGATCCAGCCGTACATGCCGTCCCCGCGCTCCCTTCCGACGATCGTTACGGGACCAGACTAAGGGGCGGGGCGGTGGTGTGGGGTCAGCCGTCCAAAGCTGTGGGTCTGCCGTGTGCCACGGGCTGGGTGGCGTCGAGGTGCGCCCAGACGATCAGCCGGTGGCTGCTGCCCCATTCCGGGTCGCAGGTGGTGAGCGTCAGATAGCGGCCCGGGGAGCGGTACGGCGACTTGGCGGGGACGGGGTCGATCACGCCGACGTCGCCGGGCACCGTCCGGTAGGGCCTGTTGTCGACGCGGTAGACGTACCAGGTCGTGTCGTCGCGCAGCACCACCGCGTCACCGGGGCGCAGTTCGGGGAAGTCCTTGAACGGGTCGCCGTAGGTGCGCCGGTGGCCGGCGACGGAGAAGTTGCCCTCCTGGCCGAGCCGCGTGGTGTTGGCGTAGTGGCCGAGGCCCTTCTGGAGGTCCTTGACGGCGGTCCCTTCGAGGACGGGCCGGTGCCAGTCCCTGCCGAGGCGCGGCACGTACATGACGGCGAAGGAGCGCCCTTCGGCGTACGGAGGCGGCGGGGCGGCGGGGCGAGGGGCGGCGGCCGGGGCGGGGGCCGGCTGCTGGGCCGCCCACTGCTGCTGGAGGCCCGAGATCTGGTCGCTCGCGGCGTGGTCGGCCTTCACTCCCGTCCAGTACAGGAGGTAGGCGACGAACAGGACGATCAGGGTGCCGGCGGTGATGCAGAGTTCGCTGAAGGACCTGATGAGGATCCGCACGGACATCGGCGGTGGCCCCCTCCCGCGCCGCTATCGCACCGGTTTCGCGTAGTGGAGATCCACTGTGCCCGAGTAGGCGGCGAGAGTCATCGTCCTGTGCTCGTCGACTTTCCAGCCGAGCCCGTAGGCCTTCACGTACAGCTGGTAGTTCTGGATGGCCTTGGAGGCGTTCAGCGCCCCGCGCAGCTTCCCGGTGTCCCCGACCGCCGTGATCTTGTACGGGGGCGAGTAGACGCGGCCCTGGAGGATCAGGGTGTTGCCGACGCAGCGCACCGCGCTGGTGGCGATCAGGCGCTGGTCCATGACCTGGATGCCCTGGGCGCCGCCCTGCCACAGCGCGTTGACCACGGCCTGCAGGTCCTGCTGGTGGATGACGAGGTCGTTGGCCTGCGGGGTGGGGTAGCCGGGGGCGGCGGTGGCGTTGGGCGGGGCGTCGTTGAGCGTGACGCTCAGGCCCTTGCCGGAGACGGGGGCGGTGCCCGAGGCGTCCTTGAGGGCGTTGAGGAGCTGGTCCTGGGCGGCGGTGGAGCCGTCGTCGCGCTGGGCGAGCGCGTCCACGTCGCCGCGCAGCGCGGCGGCGCTGTCGCCGAGCTCCTTGTTCTTGTGGTCGCGCTGCTTGATCAGGTCCGACAGCTTCAGGAGCGAGGCGTCGGTGCGGATGTTGGTGCCCTTGGCCGTGTTGAAGCTGGTGACGAAGATGAGTCCGGCGAGGGCGAACACGGCGGCGGAGAGCAGCCGCACCGGGCGGCCGCGCAGGCGGCGCCGGGGCTGCTCGGGGACCCCGCCGGGGGAGTCGGCAGAATTGCTCAACGTACCCTTATCTCCTTCGGCGCCACGGAAGCACTACGCTAACGGACGCTTGGGGGAGGCTTCCCCCGCAGTCCCGTTCCCCCGGCGCCGCCACAGTTCCCTGCGCGGTCACGCAGCGCATCGACAGGAGAGTCCCTCGTGCCGAAGTCACGTATCCGCAAGAAGGCCGATTTCACGCCGCCGCCCGCGAAGCAGGCGACCGCCCTCAAACTGGGCAGCCGCGGCTGGGTGGCCCCGGTGATGCTGGCGCTCTTCCTCATCGGGCTCGCCTGGATCGTGCTCTTCTATGTGACCGAGGGGGACATGCCCCTCAAGGCGCTCGGCAACTGGAACATCGTCGTGGGCTTCGGCTTCATCGCGGGCGGTTTCGGCGTCTCGACCCAGTGGAAGTAGCGCCCCGGCGCAAGCTCTGCCCCTAGTTATCCACAGCGCTATCCACGGGGAGTGGATAACTCAGACCATCTGTGGATAACTTCCGGGAGGTTGACGCCGGTGTGACTGGTTCCACCGGCCGTCCTCTCTCGATCGCCCCTTGCCCCGCCTGGAAAGCACCAGGTCAGGGGTGAGGGGCGCGGTCGTTCCCCACCCGGTGCACAGAACCGTGCACCCTCTGTGGACAACTCTGGGGAAAGCTCGTACCCGCTGTGGTCAGGTGAGCTGCGCGGTACGGATGAGGACGAGGGCGAGCGAGGCCGCGAGCACGGCGGCGCAGGTGCCCCACTGCACCAGGTTCCGCCGCTCGGCCGGGGCGTGCACCATGCCGATGCCGACCAGGACGCCGGCCACCAGACCGCCCACGTGCGCCTGCCAGGCGATGCCCGACCACGAGAACGTGAAGATCAGGTTGACCACGAGCAGGCCGATGACCGGCCGCATGTCGTACTTCAGCCGCCGCATCAGCACCGCCACGGCGCCGAACAGACCGAAGATCGCGCCGGAGGCGCCGAGCGAGGGCGCGTTGGGGGCCGCGAGCAGATACGTCAGCGCACTGCCCGCCAGACCCGAGACGACGTACAGCGCCAGGTAGCGGACCCGCCCGAGGGCCGCTTCCAACGGCCCGCCGAGCCACCACAGGCTGAGCATGTTGAAGCCGATGTGGAGGTAGCCGCCGTGCAGGAACATCGAGGTCAGCAGGCGGTACCACTGGCCGTCGGCGACGCCCTGGGTGCCCTCGAAGCCCGGCACGAAGGTATGGCCCAGCAGGTAGAAGGCGTCCGTGAACCGGTCCCCCACCACCAGCTGCACCAGGAACGCGGCGAGGTTGAGCCCGATGAGGATCTTGGTGACCAGCTGCGGGTCGCCGGCCGCGAGCGCCCCGCCGGCCACCGTGCGCGGCTGGTTGGCGGAGGGGGCGTGGCCGGTGCCGGAGCCGGAGCGTACGCACTCCGGGCACTGGAAGCCGACGGAGGCACTGACCATGCACTGCGGGCAGATCGGGCGCTCGCAGCGGGTGCAGCTGATGCCCGTGGCCACCCCGGGATGGCGATAGCAGCTGGGCGGGCCGGCCTGCCCCGCCTGGTCCTGGTGCTGGTCCTGGTTCATCGGGCTCCCTCGTCCTGGTGCAGCAGCTCCGCCCCGCTCGTCATACGGACGAGCGGGGCGGAAAGGTTCCCCGTGGAGCCGGAGTTCAGCCTTCGCGGGTCTCCACGACGACGGACTCGATGACCACGTCCTGGACCGGGCGGTCCGTGCGCGGGTTGGTCTTGGCGGCGGCGATGGCGTCCACGACCTTGCGGCCGGCGTCGTTCGAGACCTCGCCGAAGATCGTGTGCTTGCGGGTCAGCCACGCGGTGGGCGACACGGTGATGAAGAACTGCGAGCCGTTGGTGGCCGGGCCGGCGTTGGCCATCGCGAGCAGGTACGGCTTGTCGAAGGCGAGGTCCGGGTGGAACTCGTCGGCGAACTCGTAGCCGGGGCCGCCGGTGCCGTTGCCCAGCGGGTCACCGCCCTGGATCATGAAGCCGCTGATCACGCGGTGGAAGACGGTGCCGTCGTACAGGCGGTCCGAGGTCTTCTGGCCGGTGGCCGGGTTGACCCACTCGCGCTCGCCCTGGGCGAGTTCCACGAAGTTCTTGACCGTCTTGGGTGCGTGGTTCGGCAGGAGCCGAATCTCGATGTCGCCCTGATTGGTCTTCAGGGTGGCGTAAAGCTGCTCGGCCACGATCTGCCTTCCTCGTTGGTCTGCATCGGTCGGGTGCTGACGTCCCACGATCCTCGCACGGACGGCGGCGCCGGAGGGAAAGCGCCCGGTTACCGACAGATACCCGCCGAACGCTCCCGTACCGCCCCCAACCGTGGCATTGTCGTCGGCGAGCTCCCCCAGCAGCACCCCGTCCCGCACCACGCCCCGCGATTTGCTCCAAACACGCGCCGCCCACCCGGATGCCTTTCCGCACATGCCGGGTACTCGCAGGACAGGCATGATTTCGAGATGGGTGGAAAGGCGACATACCGAACCGCCACCAAGGAGGAGGATCACGTGACCCGCATGGAGAGCGTGCGCGCCGCAACCGGAACGGCGAAGGAGAGCGTGCTGCACGCCGCGGAAGTGGTGGCGCCCTACGCCGACTCGGCCAAGCAGCAGGCCGCGCAGTATGCCCAGCACTACGCCCAGGAGGCGCGCGTCCGCGTCGCCCCCAAGGTGTCCAAGGCCGCTGCCCAGGCGCGCAGTCAGGCCCGGCACCAGTACGACGCGCATGTGGCGCCGCGCGTCCCGCCGAGGGTGGACGAGGTGGCCCACCAAGCCGCCGAGCGCTCGCGCCGGGCCGCCCGGCAGGCCGCCGACTACGCGGCGCCGCGTGTGGAGCAGGCGGTGGCGGCCGCCCAGCCGCTGCGCGAGGAGGCCATGGCCCGCTCCGCGGCGGCACTCGCCGCGCTGCGCGGCCAGGTGACGACCAAGGAGATCCAGAAGCTCGCCCGCAAGCACCGTCGCAGGGCGGGGGCGGCCAAGGCCGCGAAGGGCTTCCTGATCCTCGGCGTCGTCGCCGGCGGGGCGTTCGCGGCCTGGCGCTGGTGGGACAAGCAGGCCAACCCCGACTGGCTGGTCGAGCCCCCGGAGCCGACCGAGGTCGTCGACCGCCCGCCGCTCAGCTCGGTGGACGGCACGACCGCGGACGACGTCCTCGACCCCGAGGTCGAGGCCAAGCAGGCCGCGGCCGAGGCGGCAGAAGCCGCGGAGGACGACAAGCGCCACTGAGCGCGCCGGCGCCGAGCAGGGGGGGCGCCGGGCCCGCACCGAGAACACGCACCGCGCCGGACGCCCGGCGGCCCACTGTGGCCGCCGGGCGTCCGGCCTGTCCGGGGGCGCGGCACCCTTGGGCATCCCCCCGGCGGCCGGGCGTGCAAAGAGGCCCTCCAGCCTGCGTTTTCGCAGGTCGGAGGGCCTCCGGGCTGTGGAGCCTAGGAGATTCGAACTCCTGACATCTGCCTTGCAAAGGCAGCGCTCTACCAACTGAGCTAAGGCCCCGGGTGAGGTGGTGCGGGACCAGAGTACCGGGTGCAGCGGGGGATCTCGCAAAAGGATTGGGACTCCCGGTGAACGACCACTCTCCGTAAGATGCTCGGCGAGGTTCGCACCCGTGAAGCGGCCTCACTGGGGAAGCGATGGGGAGACGCGCAATGGACGCAGCACAGCAGGAAGCGACCGCAAGAGCCAGAGAGCTTCAGCGGAGCTGGTACGGGGAGCCGCTGGGGGCGCTCTTCCGCCGGCTGATAGACGACCTCGGGCTCAACCAGGCCCGGCTCGCCGCTGTGCTGGGGCTCTCGGCTCCCATGCTGTCGCAGCTGATGAGCGGTCAGCGCGCCAAGATCGGCAATCCCGCCGTGGTGCAGCGCGTCCAGGCCCTGCAGGACCTGGCGGGACAGGTCGCCGACGGCAGCGTCAGCGCCGTCGAGGCCACCGACCGCATGGAAGAGATCAAGAAGTCGCAGGGAGGCTCGGTGCTGACCAACACCGGCCAGACGACGTCCAGTTCAGGTGCTCCGACGGTGCGCCGCGTGGTGCGCGAGATCCAGTCGCTGCTGCGTTCCGTGGCGGCCGCGGGGGACATCATCGACGCCGCCGACACCCTCGCCCCCGCCCACCCCGAGCTGGCAGAGTTCCTCCGGGTGTACGGCGCCGGGCGTACCGCGGAGGCGGTCTCGCACTACGAGGCGCACCAGAGCTGACAACGGTCGATCGATCCTGGGGGGGGGCGTCGGGTGGGCGAGGTCTTCGCCGGCCGGTACGAGCTGGTCGACCCGGTCGGACGGGGCGGGGCCGGAGCCGTCTGGCGCACCTGGGACCGGCGCCGCCGCCGCTATGTGGCGGCCAAGGTGCTCCAGCAGAGCGACGCCCACACCCTGCTGCGGTTCGTCCGGGAGCAGGCCCTCAGGATCGACCACCCGCACGTGCTCGCACCCGCGAGCTGGGCCGCCGACGACGACAAGGTCCTGTTCACCATGGACCTGGTCGGCGGGGGATCGCTGGCCCATCTCATCGGTGACTACGGGCCGTTGCCGCCGCGCTTCGTCTGCGTCCTGCTCGACCAGCTCCTCGCCGGCCTCGCCGCGGTGCACGCCGAGGGTGTCGTGCACCGCGACATCAAACCGGCGAACATCCTCCTGGAGGCCACCGGGAGCGGCCGGCCCCATCTCCGTCTCTCCGACTTCGGCATCTCCCTGCGCAAGGACGAGCCCCGCCTGACCGAGACCAACTACGTGGTGGGGACGCCCGGTTACTTCGCGCCCGAGCAGATGATGGGCGCCGAACCCGACTTCCCCGCCGACCTGTTCGCCGTCGGTCTGGTCGCCCTGTACCTCTTGGAGGGCAGCAAGCCGGACGCGCGCGCCCTCGTCGAGTACTTCGCCGCCCACGGCACCCCGGGCGCCCCACAGGGCATACCCGAGCCCCTCTGGCAGGTGCTCGCCGGACTCCTGCAGCCCAATCCGCAGAACCGGTTCCGTACCGCCACGGGGGCGCGCAAGGCGCTGGCCTCCGCGGTCGAGCTGCTCCCCGAGCAGGATCCGGACGAGGAGCCCGTCGAGGTCTTCGACCAGATCGGCCCGTTGCCACCCGGCTTCACCGAACACGGGCCGGAGCGGGCGGGGCCGGCGGAACCAGAGGGCAGCCCGGCGGGTGCGGGTGCCTCCGCCGAAGGCGGCGCGGCGGGCGCGGGTGCCTCTGCGGGGGGCAGCCCGGCGGGTGCGGGTGCCTCCGCCGAAGGTGACCTGCCTTCTGCGTCCGTCCCGTTCCAAACATCGCAGGCGGCGCCGAGCCAGGCCCTCCAGGGCTTCGGCCCCGGAGGCCTCCCTCCGGCCCCGCTCCAGCCGCCCACACCGTCCACCCGGGCGCCCGCCTCGGCAGCGAACCCGGCGCCTTCCCCTGTCCAGGCCCCGTCCCCATCCCCGTATGCGTATCCGTACCCGGTCCAGGCCGGCCCGGCGTATCCGCCTCCGCCGTACGAGCAGACGCCGCCCACGCCCGCGACCGCTCCGTACACCGCGACGTCCCTCAATGCCGCGCCGCCGCCCCAAGTTCCCGTTCAGGGAGCCTCGTTCGGGGCCTTTCCGGCGCACCAGCACCAGCACCAACACCAACAGCAGCACCAGTCGGAGCCTCAGCGGGCGGCGCAGCCGGGGCAGGGGCCGGTGTCGGGTCACGCCAGGCGGCCGGGTCCGCCCGTGCAGGTCGTGGTGCCGGTGCTCCTCGTCGCGCTGGTGTGCTTCGCCGTGGGCATCTGGGCGCTGACCCGCGTGTGAACCCGGGCTACCGGGCCTCGGGCGGCCTCGCCCCCCGGCGCCCCGGGCCCGGGGACGCCACGGGCCTGCGGGCCACCAGCGTCCACACGCCGAGCCCGGCCACCAGGACCGTGCCCGTGCCGATACCGAGGGCCGCGAGGCGTTTCATCGAGCTCTTGTCGGCGGCGGAGCCGTGCGCGGCGGACGGGCCCGCACCGAGGTCGGGCGCCGGGCCCCGGTAGGCCGGTCCCGACTGTGCGGCGCCGCGCACCGTCAGACGCAGCGTCAGGCCGTAGGGGCCCTCGCCGAAGGTCCGGCCGACCTCGGGACTGAGCGACACGGCCAGGAAATAGGAGCCGTCGATCCGCATCGCCGAGGTGTCGTCCGACGGCGCGTAGCGGTTCTCGTAGGCGACCGGCGCGAGCGCGTCGAGCGCGGCCCCCTTCCGCTTTCCGTCGTACGGCGCCGAGGCTCCCGTCACCGGTGCCCACAGGGGGTTGTACAGCTGGAGGGAGAGGGCGGTGCCGACGTAGCCGTCCTTCGCCGCGTCGATGTTCGCCAGATCTCCGTCGGCGAACACCTGCTGGCCCCAGCCGAGCGGCACGCGGAAGAACAGCGTCTGGCCGGGCCGCAGGGAGTCCTTCCACTGCCCCGACGACAGCTCGGCCGCGTCGTGGAAGCCGGTGCCGCCGTGGATCGGACGCGGTGCGCCGGCGGGTGGGGCGGGTGAGGCCGAGGGCCAGCCGGTGGGGGCGGTGCTCGGGCCGGTCCCGCCGCGCGTGGGCTCGGTCGTGACGCGCAGGTCGAGGACCCAGTCCGACGGCGTGGAGGACGGCTCGTCCTGACGCTCCACCACCATGGTGTAGGTGCCGCCCTCCTGACAGGAGGACAGGCTTGTGCGCAGCGCGCGGTAGGCCGTGGCCGCGATGGGATGCGGGTACTGCGCGGAGCCGATGGAACGCCGCTGGGAGTCGCAGTCCTCGCCGTCCGCGTCCTGGATCGACACCTTGAGGGAGTCGCCGTAGGCGAGCTTCGCGTTCGCCGGGCCCGGCACGGCCACCGCCGAGGCGTACGCCTCCTCGCGGTTGTCCAGAATCAGCTGGAAATAGAGCTTGCCACCGGGCTTGATGACCGACCTGTAGGCGGTGCCGGCCTTCAGGAGGGGCGCGCCGACGCTCCGCGCGCCGCCCGTCACGTCCCGTACGTCATCGGGAAACCGGTACGAAGGGGACGACTCTGCCGCGTGTGCGGGCCCCGGTGCCGCGAGGAGCGCGCCGAGCGCGAGCACCGCCGCCGCCGTCCTCCGTGCCCTTGCCCCGGAACCGCAGTGCCTCGACCTCACGTCGCCCCGCCCCGCCTTTGCTCTCGCAAGTCAACTCTTCGCTCACGTGAACTCACTCGTGCCCGGGTCCGACCCCGGGACAGCACGAAGCCCCGGCCACCTCAGTGGCCGGGGCTTCGCAACCGGGTCTTTCGGTCTCACACACCCGAACCTGCGGGCACGGAGTCGGTCGCCTCCGTCCACAGATCCTGCTCGGCGCGATCCGCCTGGATCTGGCGGTACACGAGGAGCCCGCCGATGGCAGCCAGTGCGACCAGGAGAAGCTTCTTCACCGCGCGACCTCGTCTTTCCTTGACGTAAGGGACCTCTGCCGCCCGACTATACACACCGAGCGATATCCAACGGTGATGCTCCATCCGTGTGTAGTTCATCGGAAGATCCGTCGATACGGTGCGTCGCTCCTCGCTCCCACGCCGCCCCCCGCACATCATCAGATACAACGCAATTCGGGCAACCCAACAGCACACACTGCTTACGGAAGAGGCGAGGAATCATGGCTGCGAACAAGATCACGACCTGGTGGACCGCACTCATCGGCGCGCTTGTCGCCCTCCTCGCCACGCTCGGCCTGGCCGGCCAGGCAACGGCCGCCGCACCCGCGGCCTCCGTACCGCAGCACGACGTGACGTACAACCGCAGCGAACCGGCCACACCCGTTGCGCCGTCCGTGCAATGGGCCCTGCCCGCCGCGTCCGCCCTGCCTCCCACGATGAAGCAGCGCATCCGGGCCGAGGCCCACGGCTCCTCACCCTCCTCCCGGCACCGCGCCGATGTCCGTGACGCGGCCGACGACCAGGCGGCGGACGGCGACACCGCCGCCGAGGACCCGGTCGAGGAACCGGCCGAGGCCACCTCCCCCTGACCCACCCCGCTCCGCCCGAGCTGCGAGCCCGGCAACTCCCCCGAGTTGCCGGGCTCTTCGGTGTGCCCGACACCGGGACATGCACTGCGTTGCGTACGGCGGGACTGGACTGCGTTGCGTACGACGGGACGTGCGCGGCCCGGGCGACCGGGGTGGCCGGTGCCCGGGGTGGCCCGTCGGTGAGGGTGACGGCAGATCCGACGGGTCCGACGGGCCGACAGGTGCGGCGGGTTCACCAGGAACGGCCGGGCCCGCGCCACGCCCGCAGCACCGGACGGTTCCTGAGCGGGCCCGCCCCCCTGCCCCCTCTGTCCCAGGAACGCCGAAGACCCCCGGGCTCTCGCCTCGGGGGTCTTCGTCACTGTGGGGCTAACAGGATTTGAACCTGTGGCCTCATCCTTATCAGGGATGCGCTCTAACCAACTGAGCTATAGCCCCGCCGCGCTTTTCGGGATGTCCCGCGCGCTGACCTCTGAAGATTAGCGCACGGGACGGCCAGTCCCAAAATCGATAGCCGGTCGGCCCCGGGCCTGCGGTTATTCGTCCTCGGCCAGGGTGAGCTCGACGCCGCCCACGAAGCCCGCCGAGAGGTTGTAGATGAACGCGCCGAGCGTCGCCAGCGCGGTGGCGAGCACCACGTCGATCACCGCGATGATCGACGTGAAGAGCAGCACCCGCGGCAGCGAGAGGAACGACTGCAGGTCGAAGCCGTTGGACTCGTTCGAGCCGGTTGCCTCGCTGATCGTGCCGCCGACCGTGGAGAACACGCCCATCGCGTCCATCACCATCCACAGCACCGCGGCCGCGACGACCGTGCAGATGCCGAGTGCGATGGACAGCAGGAAGCTGACCTTCATCACCGACCACGGGTCGGCCTTGGACACCCGCAGCCGCGCCTTGCGCGTCCGGGGCACCGTGCGCGCCCCCGTCCGCGGCCGGCGCACGCCGTCGGCGCCGCGCTGCGGCGCCGGGTAGGCCTGCGGCGGGTGGTAGGGCTGCTGTCCGCCGTGCGCCGACTTGTCGCGCTCGCCGGGCAGGGCCCCGCTCTCATAGTCCGTACGGCCCTGTGGCCCCCGGGTCTCCGTCACCGTTACCCCCTGGGAGTCCGCGGCAGGGCCACGGGCACCGTTCGCTCCGGAAGCGGCCGCTCCGGCGCCCGTGGCTCCACTCACGCTTTACTCCTCGTGCTCCCCGGCCGAGGGCTGGGCGCCCTCGGCAGCAGCCTCGGCAGTAGCGCCTTCGGCGTCGTCGGCCCCGTCGACCTCTTCGGCCTCGCTGCCCGCCTCGGCGTTACGGGCGATGCCGACGACGGCATCGCGCTTGCCCAGGTTGATCAGTTGGACGCCCATGGTGTCACGGCCCGTCTCCCTGACCTCGTTGACTCGCGTACGAATCACACCGCCGCCGAGCGTGATGGCGAGGATCTCGTCCGTTTCCTCGACCACCAGCGCGCCGACCAGCGAGCCCCGGTCCTCCACGATCTTGGCGGCCTTGATGCCGAGGCCGCCGCGGCCCTGGACGCGGTACTCGTCGACGGGGGTGCGCTTCGCGTACCCGCCATCGGTTGCGGTGAAGACGAACGTACCGGGCCGGACGACATTCATCGAGAGCAGTTCGTCTCCCTCGCGGAAACTCATGCCCTTGACACCGGACGTGGCGCGGCCCATCGGGCGCAGCGCGTCGTCGGTGGCGGTGAAGCGGATGGACTGCGCCTTCTTGCTGACGAGCAGCAGATCGTCCTCGGCCGACACCAGCTCGGCGCCGATGAGCTCGTCGTCCGCCCCGTCCGCGGTCTCGCGCAGGTTGATGGCGATGACACCACCCGATCGGGGCGAGTCGTAGTCCTTGAGGGACGTCTTCTTCACCAGGCCGGCCTTGGTGGCCAGGATCAGATAGGGCGCCGCCTCGTAGTCGCGGATCGCGAGGATCTGGGCGATCTTCTCGTCCGGCTGGAAGGCGAGCAGGTTGGCGACGTGCTGGCCGCGGGCGTCGCGTCCGGCGTCCGGCAGCTCGTAGGCCTTCGCTCGGTAGACGCGGCCCTTGTTGGTGAAGAACAGCAGCCAGTGGTGCGTGGTCGACACGAAGAAGTGGTCGACGATGTCGTCCTGCTTCAGCTTGGTGCCGCGCACGCCCTTGCCGCCGCGCTTCTGCGAGCGGTAGTCCTCGGTCTTGGTCCGCTTGACGTAGCCGCCGTTGGTGATGGTGACGACGATGTCCTCTTCGGCGATCAGGTCCTCGATGGACATGTCACCGTCGAACGGCACCAGGGCCGAGCGCCGGTCGTCGCCGAACTTGTCGACGATCGCGGCCAGTTCCTCGCTGACGATCGCACGCTGCTTCTCCGGCGAGGCCAGGATCGCGTTGTACTCGTTGATCTTCGCCTGGAGCTCGTCGTGCTCGGCGACGATCTTCTGGCGCTCCAGGGCGGCGAGCCGGCGCAGCTGCATCTCGAGGATGGCGTTGGCCTGGATCTCGTCGATGGAGAGCAGGCCCATCAGGCCCTCGCGCGCCACATCGACCGTGTCACTGCGCCGGATCAGCGCGATGACCTCGTCGATCGCGTCCAGCGCCTTGAGCAGACCGCGCAGGATGTGCGCCCGCTCCTCGGCCTTGCGCAGCCGGAACTTGGTGCGCCGGACGATGACCTCGATCTGGTGCGTCACCCAGTGGCGGATGAACGCGTCGATGGAGAGGGTGCGCGGCACGCCGTCGACCAGCGCCAGCATGTTGGCGCCGAAGTTGGTCTGCAGGTCGGTGTGCTTGTACAGGTTGTTCAGGACGACCTTGGCGACCGCGTCCCGCTTGAGGACGATCACCAGGCGCTGACCGGTACGGGAGCTGGTCTCGTCGCGGACGTCGGCGATGCCGCCGACCTTGCCGTCCTTGACCAGGTCGGCGATCTTCTGCGCGAGGTTGTCGGGGTTGGTCTGGTACGGCAGCTCCGTGACCACCAGGCACTGGCGGTTCTGGATCTCCTCGACGGCGACGACCGCGCGCATCGTGATGGAGCCGCGCCCAGTGCGGTACGCCTCCTCGATGCCCTTGCGGCCCACGACCAGCGCGCCGGTGGGGAAGTCGGGGCCCTTGATGCGCTCGATCAGCGCGTCGAGGAGCTCCTCGTGCGAGGCCTCCGGGTGCGCCAGGTACCACTGCGCGCCCTCGGCGACCTCGCGCAGGTTGTGCGGCGGGATGTTGGTGGCCATGCCGACCGCGATGCCGGCCGAGCCGTTGACCAGGAGGTTGGGGAAGCGCGCCGGCAAAACCGTCGGCTCCTGGTTGCGGCCGTCGTAGTTGTCCGTGAAGTCGACGGTCTCCTCGTCGATGTCCCGGACCATCTCCATGGCCAGCGGCATGAGCTTGCACTCGGTGTACCGCATGGCGGCGGCCGGGTCGTTGCCCGGGGAGCCGAAGTTGCCGTTGGAGTCCACCAGCGGCATGCGCATCGACCAGTGCTGGGCGAGGCGCACCAGCGCGTCGTAGATCGAGGAGTCGCCGTGCGGGTGGTAGGTGCCCATGACGTCACCGACGACGCGGGCACACTTGTAGAAGCCCTTCTCGGGCCGGTATCCGCCGTCGTACATGGCGTACAGGACACGGCGGTGGACGGGCTTCAGGCCGTCCCGCACGTCCGGCAGCGCACGCGAGACGATGACGGACATCGCGTAGTCGAGGTAGGAGCGCTGCATCTCCGTCTCGAGCCCGACGGGCTCGATGCGCAGGGCGAGGGCTTCCTCGGCTGCGGCGACCGCCTCGGCGGCTTCAGTGGGCGTAGGAGTGTTCTCGTCGGCCATTGCTGGTTCTCAAGTCCTTTCGAAGCGGTCAGCGACAGACCGAGTCAGATGTCGAGGAAGCGGACGTCCCGCGCGTTGCGCTGGATGAACGAGCGGCGTGCCTCGACGTCCTCGCCCATCAGCACCGAGAACAGGTCGTCGGCCTGGGCCGCGTCGTCCAGCGTGACCTGGCCGAGCACCCGGTGCTCGGTGTCCATGGTGGTGACGCGGAGCTCCTCGGCGTTCATCTCACCGAGACCCTTGAAGCGCTGGATCGAGTCTTCTCTGATCCGCTTGCCGTTCTGCTTGCCGAGCTCGACGAGCGCGTCGCGCTCACGGTCGGAGTACGCGTACTCGAAGTCGTCCCGGCCCCACTTGATCTTGTAGAGCGGCGGGCGCGACAGGTACACGTGTCCGGCCTCGACCAGCGGCCGCATGAAGCGGAACAGGAAGGTCAGCAGCAGGGTGTTGATGTGCTGGCCGTCGACGTCGGCGTCCGCCATCAGGATGATCTTGTGATAGCGGAGCTTCTCGATGTCGAAGTCCTCGTGGACCCCGGTACCGAACGCCGAGATCAGCGCCTGCACCTCGGTGTTCTGCAGGATCTTGTCGATCCGCGCCTTCTCGACGTTCAGGATCTTGCCCCGGATGGGCAGGATCGCCTGGTACATCGGGTTGCGGCCGGACTTCGCCGAACCACCGGCGGAGTCACCCTCGACGATGAAGATCTCGCACTTGGTGGGGTCGTTGGACTGGCAGTCCGAGAGCTTGCCGGGCAGCGACGCCGATTCGAGGAGCCCCTTGCGGCGGGTCAGGTCACGCGCCTTGCGGGCGGCGACGCGAGCCGTCTGCGCCTGGATGGACTTGCGGATGATGTCCGCGGCCTCGACGGGGTTGCGGTCGAACCAGTCGGTGAGGTGCTCGTGCACCACCTTCTGGACGAACGTCTTCGCCTCGGTGTTGCCCAGCTTGGTCTTGGTCTGCCCCTCGAACTGGGGCTCGCCCAGCTTGACGGAGATGATCGCCGTCAGACCCTCGCGGATATCCTCGCCCGAAAGGTTGTCGTCCTTTTCGCGCAGCAGCTTCTTGTCCCGGGCGTACCGGTTGACCAGGCCCGTGAGCGCGGCGCGGAATCCCTCCTCATGCGTACCCCCCTCATGCGTGTGGATGGTGTTCGCAAAGGAGTAAACGCCCTCGCTGTACTGAGAGTTCCACTGCATCGCGATCTCGGCCGAGAGGAGACGCTCCTTGTCCTCGGCCTCGATGTCGATCACGGTCGGGTGGATCAGCTCGCCCTTGCGCGAGTTGAGGTACTTCACGAAGTCGACGATGCCGCCCTCGTAGAAGTACGTCACCGTGAGGGGCTGCGCCTCCTCGCCCTCCTCGGCGGAGTCCGCACCCGAGACCGCACGCGCCGACTCGCGCTCGTCGGTCAGCCTGATCGTCAGGCCCTTGTTCAGGAAGGCCATCTCCTGGAAGCGCCGCGACAGCGTCTCGAAGGAGTACTCGGTGGTCTCGAAGATGTCCCCGTCGGCCCAGAAGGTGACCGAGGTGCCGGTCTTCTCGATGGCCTCGTGCTTGGCCAGCGGCGCGGTCGGGACACCCAGCTTGTAGTCCTGCGTCCAGCGGTACCCGTCGGTCCTGACCTCGACGGCGACCTTGGTGGACAGCGCGTTCACCAC
Source organism: Streptomyces sp. NPDC048111 (assembly GCF_043202815.1). Lineage (NCBI taxonomy): Bacteria > Bacillati > Actinomycetota > Actinomycetes > Kitasatosporales > Streptomycetaceae > Streptomyces > Streptomyces sp. NPDC048111. The sequence goes on along the minus strand of NZ_JBIDBD010000005.1, from coordinate 230,120 downwards.
GGACACGCCCACGCCGTGCAGACCGCCGGAGACGGCGTAGCCGCCGCCGCCGAACTTGCCGCCCGCGTGCAGCACGGTGAGCACGACCTCGACGGCCGGCTTGCCTTCGGAGGGCACGATGCCCACGGGGATGCCGCGGCCGTTGTCGACGACCCGGACGCCGCCGTCGGGCAGGATCGTGACGTCGATCGTGTCCGCGTGACCGGCCAGCGCCTCGTCGACCGAGTTGTCGACGACCTCGTACACGAGGTGATGCAGACCACGCTCACCGGTCGAGCCGATGTACATGCCGGGTCGCTTGCGGACCGCGTCCAGACCTTCGAGGACGGTAATCGCGCTGGCGTCGTACGAGGCGGTGACCTCGCCGTTCTCGCCGACGGCAGTGGACGGGGTGTTCTCGTTGGGGTTGCCGGAATCGGCCACGAAGCGCCCTTTCTGGCACAGCACAAGCCTTCCCCTGTACAGGCCAAGGGCGGCTGCGTCGTTCAGCGATGGTCAGCGTCGGACGCCACCCCCCGGGGGGCGAGCGTCCGACCGCGTCATTCGGTGGGTCCCGCGAAGAGGCGGGATTGTCCACCAGTCTACCGGTAGCGCCGACATGAATGGGGGTTTGCCGGTACCTGAGTCCGCATGTGCCGCCCTGAGCGGGCGGCTACCGACTCCCCATATCAGGGGAGGGGCCCCAAGAGCCTCACACGGGCATTCAGCGCTTCGGCCTGTCAACCTCCGACTACCGTGAGGGACACCTCAGGCCCACCACCCGCCGCCGGAGCCACCCGGAACCCTGTTTTCGCACGTCACAGCGGGTGCCCCAGGCCTGCGGATGGCGCGAGAAAGTGCGGGGTCGCGGGACCCTGGAACGCGCGGGGGCCCGCGCACGCGGCCTCCGCCCGGTTACCGGCGCACGGGCGCTGCGGCGCCCTAGCCGTAGGTGTCGCCGGGGCCGGTGCTCCCCGGGGCGCGCAGCCTGCCGTAGCGCTGCGGCGGGCCGCTCGGGCCGTACACCTTGATCAGCCGGACCGTGCCGTGGCCGAGGTCGGCGTTGATGCGCGCGACCAGCTGGGGCGCGAGCAGCCGCAGCTGGGTCGCCCAGGACGTCGAGTCGCACCGCACGACGAGGACCCGGTCCTCCTTGTCGTACGGGCCGGGCACGGTGTGGTTGGCGAGTTCCTCGCCGACGATCTGCGGCCAGCGGCCCAGCACCCCGGCCACCGCCGTCGGCGTCTCCCAGCCGCTCTCGCTGACCAGGCGGCTGATGGCGGCGCCCAGCGGCAGCGGATCGCGCCCGTCCGCGCGGGCGCCGGACCGCAGGCCCCCGCCCCGGCCCGCCTGCCGGCGCTGCTGCGCGGCCTCGCCCCGCGCCCTGGCCTGCTCCTTGGCGGCCCGCAGGGCGACCCGCGCCAGATCGATGCCCGACACCTCGGGCACCTTCGGCGGCTCGGCTCCCTCGCTCATACCCGCGCCACCTCGCCCGCCGAGACCTCGTAACGGGCACCCGCCAGGATCCCCGGAACGTCGTCGTCCACCGCGGCCGTCACCAGCACCTGCTCGCCCGGGGCCACCAGTTCCGCGAGGCGCTCGCGCCGCCGGGCGTCGAGCTCCGCGAACACGTCGTCGAGCACCAGCACCGGTTCGTTGCCCTCGGCCCGCAGCAGGTCGTACGAGGCCAGTCGCAGCGCCAGCGCGTACGACCAGGACTCGCCGTGGCTCGCGTACCCCTTGGCCGGCAGCTCGCCGAGCCGGAGCAGCAGGTCGTCGCGGTGCGGGCCCGCGAGCGTCACACCGCGCTCGACCTCCTGCTTGCGGACGTCCGCGAAGGCCGCGACGAGCTGGCCGTACAGCTCCTCGCGGGTGTGCCCGTCGCCGGGCGCCGACGGCTTGTACTCCAGGCTCAACGGGCCACCGCCCGGAGCGAGTTGCTCGTACGCCTTGTCCGCCAGCGGCTGCAGCGCGGCGATCAGGTCGAGGCGCTGGGCGAGCAGTTCGGCGCCGGCCTGGGCCAGGTGCTGGTCCCACACGTCGAGGGTGGACAAATCCATGCCGCGGCCACCGTGCCGGCGGGCCATCGCGGCGGACTTCAGGAGGGTGTTGCGCTGCTTGAGGACGCGGTCGTAGTCGGAGCGCACGGCGGCCATCCGGGGAGAGCGCGCGGTGATCAGCTCGTCGAGGAAGCGGCGGCGCTCACCGGGATCGCCCTTGACCAGCGCCAGATCCTCCGGCGCGAACAGGACGGTCCGTACGATCCCCAGCACGTCGCGGGGTCTGACCTGCGAGGACCTGTTGATACGGGCCCGGTTGGCGCGGCCGGGGTTCAGTTCGAGCTCGATCAGCTGGGAGCGCTCGCCCTGGGTGACGGCCGCGCGGATCACGGCGCGCTCGGCGCCCATCCGCACCAGCGGCGCGTCCGAGGAGACCCGGTGGCTGCCGAGCGAGGCGAGGTAGCCGACGGCCTCGACCAGATTGGTCTTGCCCTGTCCGTTGGCCCCCACGAACGCGGTGACGCCCGGGTCGAGGGGAACCTCGACCCGGGCGTACGAGCGGAAGTCGGCCAGCGAGAGATGCGTGACGTGCATGGTGTCGCCGACCTCCCCCGGCTGACCTACTGCTGTTGCTGCTACTTGGACTCGACCGCGTGGCCGCCGAACTGGTTGCGCAGCGCGGCGATCATCTTCATCTGCGGCGAGTCGTCCTGACGGGAGGCGAAACGGGCGAACAGCGAAGCGGTGATCGCGGGCAGCGGGACGGCGTTGTCGATCGCCGCCTCCACCGTCCACCGGCCCTCGCCCGAGTCCTGCGCGAAGCCCTTGAGCTTGTCCAGGTGCTCGTCGTCGTCCAGGGCGTTGACCGCGAGGTCGAGCAGCCAGGAACGGATGACCGTGCCCTCCTGCCAGCTGCGGAAGACCTCGCGCACATCGGTGACCGAGTCGACCTTCTCCAGGAGCTCCCAGCCCTCGGCGTAGGCCTGCATCATGGCGTACTCGATGCCGTTGTGGACCATCTTGGAGAAGTGGCCGGCGCCGACCTTGCCCGCGTGCACCGCGCCGAAGTCGCCCTCGGGCTTCAGCGCGTCGAAGACCGGCTGGACCTTCGCGATGTCGTCGGCGGTGCCGCCGTACATCAGCGCGTAGCCGTTCTCCAGGCCCCAGACGCCGCCGGAGACACCGCAGTCGACGAAGCCGATGTCCTTGAGGCCCAGCTCGACGGCGTGCTTCTCGTCGTCCGTCCAGCGGGAGTTGCCGCCGTCCACCACGACGTCGCCGGGCGACAGGAGCTCGGCGAGTTCGTCGATCGTGGACTGCGTCGCGGCGCCCGCGGGGACCATCACCCACACCACGCGCGGGCCCTTGAGACTGTCCACAAGCTCCTTGAGGCTGTGGACATCAGCGACGTCCTGGTTGCGGTCGTAACCGATGACGGTGTGGCCTGCGCGGCGGATGCGCTCGCGCATGTTGCCGCCCATCTTGCCGAGGCCGACGAGACCGAGCTCCATCACATGATCCTTTGACGTTGAGGCGTTTTCGTACCCGGGTCCGAGCCTACGCCGGGACCCCCGTACACACCTGCGGGGTCAGCCGCTCAGACGTACGCCCCGGGTGCCCGGGACGCACGTCCTCAAGCCTCTCAGCCGGACAGGCGCACCGGCATGATCAGGTACTTGTACGCGTCGTCCGCCTCGGCGTCCAGCGCGGGCCTGCCGCTGAGCAGGGCCGGCTTGGTCGAGGTGGTGAAGGCCAGCTGGGCGACCGGCGAGTCGATCGCGCTCAGGCCGTCGAGCAGGAACGTCGGGTTGAAGGCGATCGAGATGTCGTCGCCCTCCAGGCTGGCGTCGACCCTTTCCACAGCCTGTGCGTCGTCGCTGGAGCCGGCCTCCAGAATCAGCACGCCCTGCTCGAAGCTGAGCCGCACCGGGGTGTTGCGCTCGGCCACCAGGGACACGCGCTTGACGGCCTCGACGAACGGAGCGGTCTCGATCACCGCGACCGAGTTGAACTCGGTGGGGAAAAGAGTCCGGTACTTCGGCAGGTCGCCCTCGAGAAGGCGTGTGGTCGTGCGGCGGCCCGCGCCCTCGAAACCGATCAGGCCCTCGCCGGCGCCGGAGCCCGAGAGCGCCAGGGTGACCGTGTCGCCGCTCGTGAGCGCCTTGGCGGTGTCCAGGAGCGTCTTGGCGGGCACCAGGGCGACCGCCGACGCGTCCGGGTTCTCCGGCTTCCACAGGAACTCGCGGACCGCGAAGCGGTAGCGGTCGGTGGAGGCCAGGGTGACCGTGTCGCCCTCGATCTCGATGCGCACACCGGTCAGCACGGGCAGCGTGTCGTCCCGGCCGGCCGCGATGGCGACCTGGGCCGCGGCGGAGGCGAAGACCTCACCGGGGACGGTGCCGGTGGCGGTCGGCATCTGCGGCAGCGCCGGGTACTCCTCCACCGGGAGGGTGTGGAGGGTGAAGCGGGAGGATCCGCAGACCACGGTGGCCCGTACACCGTCTGTGGAAATCTCCACCGGACGGTTGGGCAGGGCGCGGCAGATGTCGGCGAGCAGGCGGCCGGAGACGAGCACCGTGCCGTCCTCGTCGACCTCGGCGTCGACCGAGACCCGCGCCGAGACCTCGTAGTCGAAGCTGGAGAAGCTGAGCGCGCCGTCCTCCGCCTTCAGGAGAAGGCCCGCGAGGACGGGAGCGGGCGGACGGGCCGGGAGGCTGCGGGCCACCCAGGCCACCGCCTCCGCGAGTACATCGCGCTCCACCCGGATCTTCACCGGAACCGCCTCCTGCTGTCGCTGGCTCGCCCTGCTGGCTTTCGTCGTCGGCTGTATCGCCGGGGACCAGTCTGACGTACGCCGCTGACAGTCGGTGCGCGTCGGGGTCAAGTCGCGTCGAGCGGTGCCGGAGGCTCCGGCGGCGAGTTGTGCACAGGCCCCACTTCGAAACGGATTCCCAGCTAACTCTAAGTGGGAGTAGTAGTAGGGGCTGTGGAAACCGTGGATAACCCCGTTTGCGCAGGTCACACCCGCTTTTTTGTCCACCGACCCTGTGGGTGGAACCCGTGGACAACTCGGGGTTTCTGTGGACACCCGAAAGTTCTGCACATCCCGTGCACAGGACAGGGGTAGTTCTCCCCAGCCCTGTCCCCAGCTTTACCCCGGTTCCCCACAGCCCAACCCGTCTCCTTCGTGTGACGGCTTTCACTCGCCCCGGTGAGCCGGGGTGTTTCGTTGCCGAACAGTGGACAGGGCTGTGGAGAAGCTGGGGACAACGGATCAAGACCTGTGGGCCGCCGGTGGACAACGTGATGCACAGGCTGTGGACAGAGGATTCGTCCACAAGCTGTGGAACGGCGATGCCCACAAATCCACAGGCTGTTGACCTGGGGTGATGGAGTATCAGGTGGCTCGCCTGTGGAAGCAATCTGGACAACTTCGCCCTCCCCAGGGTGTGGACGGAAGAAAGTCCTCAGATCTGTGGAGAACCCCCTCTGACCAGCCGGTATTCGAACACCGGCTGGTGCGGCGGACTCGCACACACGCGTCCTTGGCCCGCGTACGCACGGTTCGAAGGGGGCTCCGACAACGCCGAAGGGCGCCCGGGAGTGGCCTCCCGGGCGCCCTTCGGCCGGTCCGTACCGGTCGCGTCAGCCGTTCTTGATGCGGTTGGTGAGCTCGGTGACCTGGTTGTAGATGGAGCGGCGCTCCGCCATCAGGGCCCGGATCTTGCGGTCCGCGTGCATCACCGTCGTGTGGTCGCGGCCGCCGAACTGCGCGCCGATCTTGGGCAGCGAGAGATCCGTGAGCTCGCGGCACAGGTACATCGCGATCTGGCGGGCCGTCACCAGCACGCGGCTGCGCGAGGATCCGCAGAGGTCCTCCACCGTCAGACCGAAGTAGTCGGCCGTCGCCGCCATGATGGCGCTCGCGGTGATCTCGGGCGCCGCGTCCTCGCCGCCGGGGATCAGGTCCTTCAGGACGATCTCGGTGAGGCCGAGGTCCACCGGCTGCCGGTTGAGGGAGGCGAACGCCGTCACCCGGATCAGCGCGCCCTCCAGCTCACGGATGTTCCGCGAGATCCGGGACGCGATGAACTCCAGCACCTCCGGCGGGGCGTTGAGCTGCTCCTGCACCGCCTTCTTGCGGAGGATGGCGATGCGGGTCTCCAGCTCGGGCGGCTGCACATCGGTGGTCAGGCCCCACTCGAAGCGGTTGCGCAGCCGGTCCTCCAGGGTCACCAACTGCTTGGGCGGCCGGTCCGAGGACAGCACGATCTGCTTGTTGGCGTTGTGGAGCGTGTTGAAGGTGTGGAAGAACTCCTCCTGCGTCGACTCCTTGCTCGCCAGGAACTGGATGTCGTCGACCAGCAGGATGTCGACATCGCGGTAGCGCTTGCGGAAGGTGTCGCCCTTGCCGTCGCGGATCGAGTTGATGAACTCGTTGGTGAACTCCTCGGAGCTCACGTAGCGCACGCGGGTGCCGGGATACAGGCTCCGCGCGTAGTGCCCGATCGCGTGCAGCAGGTGCGTCTTGCCCAGGCCCGACTCCCCATAGATGAAGAGGGGGTTGTAGGCCTTGGCCGGCGCCTCGGCCACCGCGACGGCCGCGGCGTGCGCGAACCGGTTCGAGGACCCGATGACGAAGGTGTCGAAGAGGTACTTGGGGTTCAGCCGCGCGTGCGGCTCGCCGGGGCCGCCCTGCGCGGGCGCCCCGCCGGACGGCGAGGGCGCGAGGTGCCCCGAGCCGCCGCGCTGCGGAGGCTGCGCGTCCGGCAGCTCGCGCCGCTCGGAGCGCTGCTCGTGCCGCTGCTGCTCGTACGGCTGCTGCTTGGGCTGCTCGTAGGCGCCGCGCCCCTGGTCGTACTGGCCGTGGTCCTGCTCGTACTGCCCGCGCTCGGGCAGCTGGGGCGAGCGGTAGTCGTGCTGGGGCTGCTGGGGACGGGCGCCGTAGGGCTCGCGCCACTGCTCGTTCGCGCCGTCACGGTCCTGGAAGCCGCCCAGCCGGGGCTGCTGCCAGAGCTCCTCCTGGGCGCGCGGCCAGGCGCCGGGCTCGGGGCGCTGCTGGTACTCGCCGGGGTAGGCGGGGCGCACGGTCGGCAGGCCGTCGTCGGCGGGCCGGCCGTACGGATCGTCCTGGTAGCGCTGCTGCTGCGGGGAGGGCTGCTGGGGCGCGGGCGGCGCGGGTTCGCCCACCGTGTCGTCGACGGTGATCGCGATCCGGATGGTGCGGCCGCACTCGCGGCTCAGCGTCTCGCTGATCAGCGGGGCGAGCCGGCCCTCCAGGACGCGCTTGCCCCATTCATTGGGGACGGCGAGCAGCGCGGTGTCGGCGACCAGCGCGAGCGGCTGGCACCGCTCGATCCACTGCTTGTCCTTGGGCTCGATGCCCTGCTGCCCCTCCCCGAGGAGATGCTCCAGCACCCGTGGCCACACTGCGGCAAGATCGGCAGGTACATCAGCCACAGGGCACGCTCTCTCGCAGGTCCCACGAATGTGTGGTTCTCGGGACGGGATGGGATGGCACAGACAGACAGCAAGGACAGATGGGGAAAAGTTTCGGAGTTCGGCCACGGTAGTCGGGGCCACTGACGTGGTTCAAGTTGTTGTCCACAGCCTGTGCATACCGGGCCCCGCAGAAGGGCCGGTTTGACCGGATGGCGTAGCCGCGCGTACCGTAACCAGGTCGAGTTGTCGATGGCTGCTGCCGCCTGCCTCCGATGGGCAAAGATCACGATCTGTGGTCGTGAAGCGGTGCACACGGGCGTATACGCGAGCTACTCGTGGGCGCACGGTGACAGCCAGGCGATGTCCCGCCGCCAACGAATCATTTCTGGAGCCCCCGAGTGAGCAAGCGCACCTTCCAGCCGAACAACCGTCGCCGCGCCAAGACCCACGGCTTCCGCCTGCGGATGCGTACCCGCGCCGGCCGCGCGATTCTCGCGAACCGCCGTGGCAAGGGTCGCGCCAGCCTGTCCGCGTAAATCAGCTAACAGGTCATGACGTGCTGCCTACCGAGAATCGGCTGAGGCGGCGCGAGGACTTCGCGACCGCGGTACGCCGAGGACGCCGGGCCGGCCGCCCGCTCCTCGTCGTCCACCTACGCAGCGGTACAACGGACCCGCACGCGCCTGGGGAGAGCGCTCCCCCGACGCGTGCGGGTTTCGTTGTCAGCAAGGCCGTCGGCGTGGCGGTCGTCCGCAATCTGGTGAAGCGCAGGCTTCGCCACCTCGTGCGCGAACGGCTGTCCCAGTTGCCCGCCGGTAGCCTGGTGGTCGTACGGGCATTGCCCGGTGCGGGCGACGCCGACCATGCACAGCTGGCCCGAGACCTGGATGCCGCCCTGGCGCGGCTGCTGGGAGGGGGCGCGCGATGAAGTACCCGCTGCTGGCCCTGATCAAGCTGTACCAGTGGACGATCAGCCCACTTCTGGGGCCCGTCTGCCGGTACTACCCGTCGTGTTCCCACTACGGATATACGGCGATCGACCGGCACGGTGCCGTCAAAGGCACAGCCCTGACCGCCTGGCGGATCCTGCGGTGCAATCCGTGGTCGCCCGGCGGTGTGGACTACGTACCGGAGCGCAAGCGACCTCGGTGGCACGAGGCGCTGCGCGCTGCCTGGCGAGGTGACAAGGGCGGTCAGTCCGCCGCTGAGACCGAGACAAGCCCGGCCGCAGAGACCCCGCCCAATGCTCAAGGAGCCTGATTAGTGGACACGATTGCCAGTCTGTTCAGCTTCATCACCTGGCCTGTTTCCTGGGTCATCGTCCAGTTCCACAAGTTGTACGGCGCGATCTTCGGGCCGGACACGGGCTGGGCCTGGGGCCTGTCGATCGTGTCCCTCGTGGTGCTGATCCGTATCTGCCTGATCCCGCTCTTCGTGAAGCAGATCAAGTCGACCCGGAACATGCAGGCGCTCCAGCCGAAGATGAAGGCGATCCAGGAGCGCTACAAGAGCGACAAGCAGCGTCAGTCCGAAGAGATGATGAAGCTGTACAAGGAGACGGGCACCAACCCGCTCTCCTCGTGCCTTCCGATCCTGGCGCAGTCGCCGTTCTTCTTCGCGCTCTACCACGTGCTCGCCGGCATCGCCAATGGCAAGACCATCGGCGTCATCAACCAGCCGCTCCTCGAGAGCGCCCAGAAGGCGCACATCTTCGGCGCCCCGCTGGCCGCGAAGTTCATGGACAGCGCCTCCAAGGTCGAGGGCCTCGGCGCCTCGCTGACCGATGTGCGCGTCGTGACCGCGATCATGATCGTGATGATGTCGGCCTCGCAGTTCTTCACCCAGCGCCAGCTGATGACGAAGAACGTGGACCTGACGGTCAAGACGCCGTTCATGCAGCAGCAGAAGATGCTGATGTACGTCTTCCCGGTCATGTTCGCCGTGATGGGCATCAACTTCCCCGTCGGTGTCCTCGTCTACTGGCTGACCACCAACGTGTGGACCATGGGCCAGCAGATGTACGTCATCAGCCAGAACCCGACGCCGGGCTCCAAGGCGCAGGCCCACTACCTGGACCGGCTGATCAAGAACATCGGCACGCACGGCGAGGTGCGCGGCAAGAAGCGCCGCACCATCGTGCAGGCGATCGTGGCCAAGGGCCCGGACCGCAACGACAACGAGCGCAAGTTCATCACCGGGCTCTCCAAGCAGGGCTTCGCGGCCCAGGCCGACGGCACCGTGGTGAAGAGCGACGTGGCGACGCTCGAGGCGGAGGGCGCCGCGGCTCCCAGGCGCCAGCAGCCCAAGCGTCAGACCAAGGCGCAGCGCCAGGCGGGTACGGCCCAGCAGGACGACGCGGTCGCCAAGACCTCGCTGTCGAAGGACTCCTCCGAGGCCACGGACGCGGCACCCGCGGCGACGCGGGCCGAGAAGAAGGCCGAGCCGCAGGACGCCAAGCCCCAGCAGGACACCAAGCCGAAGCAGGGCAAGCCCACCGCGGGCCAGGCACGAGCCAAGTCGGGTCAGCGCAAGGGTCAGCAGCGGCCCAAGCACCCGTCCAAGAAGTAAGAAGGAGTCCATCCCGTGACGGAAGGCACCACCTCCCCGGCCGCTGAGGGCGTCGACACCCTCTCCCGCCTGGAGCAGGAAGGGGAGATCGCCGCCGATTACCTCGAGGGCCTGCTCGACATCGCCGACCTCGACGGCGACATCGACATGGACGTCGAGGCCGACCGGGCCGCGGTCTCGATCATCAGTGACAGCGACCGTGACCTGCAGAAGCTCGTCGGCCGTGACGGCGAGGTGCTGGAGGCGCTCCAGGAGCTCACGCGCCTGGCCGTGCACCGCGAGACCGGCGACCGCAGCCGTCTGATGCTGGACATCGGCGGCTACCGGGCCAAGAAGCGCACGGAGCTCGCGGAGCTGGGCGCCAAGACGGCGGACGAGGTGAAGAGCACCGGTGCGCCGGTGAAGCTGGACCCGATGACGCCGTTCGAGCGCAAGGTCGTGCACGACGCCGTCGCCGCCGCGGGCCTGCGCAGCGAGTCGGAGGGCGAGGAGCCGCAGCGCTTCGTCGTCGTGCTGCCCGCCTGAGCGGTCATTTGCTTGGTCGGCCCCGTCTGTTCGCAGGCGGGGCCGATCTTTGTCAGCCTGATAGTCAGCCACCACTGTGCGGTAACGCTTAGGTAGGGAAGGACGGTCCCCGTGACGGAGGCAGAGGCAGCAGCGGAGCTTCCCCCGGCGCCCCAGGAGGCGCGGGAGGTCTTCGGGGAGTTCTTCCCCGAGGCCGTGCGGTATGCGGAGCTGCTCGCGGATGCGGGGGTCAAGCGAGGTCTGATCGGGCCCCGTGAGGTGCCGCGTCTGTGGGAGCGGCACCTGCTCAACTGCGCGGTGCTGTCCGAGGTCGTGCCGCAGGGGGTGACCGTGTGCGACGTCGGCTCGGGCGCGGGACTGCCCGGGATCCCGCTGGCGCTGGTGCGCCCGGACCTGAAGATCACCCTGCTCGAACCCCTGCTGCGGCGCACCAACTTCCTCCAGGAGGCCGTGGAGCTCCTGGGCCTCGACCATGTGACCGTCGTGCGCGGCCGGGCCGAGGAGATGCTGGGCAAGGTCACCCCGGTCCATGTGGTGACGGCCCGCGCGGTGGCTCCGCTGGACCGGCTGGCCGGCTGGGGTGTTCCGCTGCTGCGTCCCTACGGCGAGATGCTGGCGCTCAAGGGCGACACCGCCGAGGAGGAGATCGTCGGCGCGCGCGCCGCGCTGAGCAAGCTGGGCGTGGTGGAGACCACGGTGCTGCACGTCGGCGAGGGCGTGGTGGACCCGCTTTCCACGGTCGTACGGGTGGAGGTCGGCGAGAGCCCCGGCGGAGTGCGGTTCGCGGCCAAGCGGGCCAAGGCCGCACGGACGAGCCGGACCCGGCGTCGTCGCTGAAGCCGTGCCGCAAATGGGGCATTCAGTGATGAATGCTCCATAGAAGGCGGCATAGGTACGCATTTCGGAGTGTCGTAACGGACTCCGGGGAGCGCGGATGCATCGTGTTTCACGTGAAACGTCGCTCACTGCTGCATGGAATCATCAGCCGCGGCCGTGCGGCTTCCTCTCCGCGCGACCGTAAACCGTTTGCGGGGGGCCTTGCGTCCTCCGCGGGGGTTACGGAGTTGTCCACAGAGGTGGATTCATCCACAGAAGACCGGGCCTCGCTGGTTCACGACCCCGAAGACATGGGAGGCTCTGTTCACTGCGAGCCTGAAGTCGAGGAGAGTGAATCCGTGCGGTCCGACGCCAACATCGCGGGACCGATGACCGATCCGGTCCCCGGCCCCCGTACCGAATCGGCGGGGGAGGATGTTTCACGTGAAACGCCGCCCCCGATGGACGACACCCCCATCGGTCGTGCCGCCCAGCTGGCGGTGGAGGCTTTCGGCCGTGCCGGCGATGGCCTTCCCCGGCCCGACCAGACCCGGATCATGGTCGTGGCCAACCAGAAGGGCGGCGTAGGCAAGACCACCACCACGGTCAACCTGGCCGCTTCCCTGGCGCTGCACGGCGCCCGGGTCCTGGTGGTCGACCTCGACCCGCAGGGCAACGCCTCGACGGCACTGGGTATCGACCACCATGCCGAGGTCCCCTCCATCTACGACGTCCTGGTCGAGAGCAGACCGCTCTCGGAGGTCGTCCAGCCCGTCCCGGACGTCGAGGGCCTCTTCTGCGCCCCGGCCACGATCGATCTCGCCGGTGCGGAGATCGAGCTCGTGTCCCTCGTGGCCCGGGAGAGCCGGCTGCAGCGCGCCATCCAGGCGTACGAGCAGCCGCTGGACTACATCCTGATCGACTGCCCGCCCTCGCTCGGCCTGCTGACCGTCAACGCGCTGGTCGCGGGGGCCGAGGTGCTGATCCCGATCCAGTGCGAGTACTACGCGCTGGAGGGCCTGGGTCAGCTCCTGCGGAACGTCGATCTGGTGCGCGGCCACCTCAATCCGACACTCCATGTGTCGACGATCCTGCTCACCATGTACGACGGCAGGACCCGGCTCGCCTCCCAGGTGGCCGACGAGGTGCGCAGCCACTTCGGTAAGGAGGTGCTGCGGACCAGCATTCCGCGCTCGGTCCGCATTTCCGAGGCGCCGAGCTACGGGCAGACGGTGCTCACCTATGACCCGGGCTCCAGCGGCTCGCTGTCGTATCTCGAAGCTGCCCGCGAGATCGCCCTGCGCGGTGTCGGTATGCAGTACGACCCCACGCACGCGCATGTGGTCAGCCAGAACAACCAGCACAGCATGTCGGAGGGGATCCAGTGAGTGAGCGACGCAGGGGATTGGGGCGTGGGCTCGGTGCGCTGATCCCGTCAGCGGCACAGGAGAAGCCCGGTTCCGCCGTGGGGACGGCTTCCACGTCCCCGTCGTCGGTGCCCGTACTGACCGCGGAGCGGGGGGTGGCGGCCGCGAAGGTGACGACGCTGCCGTCTGCCTCCGTTCCACGTGAAACAACCCCGGCTCCCGAGCCGGAGGCCGTCACCCCGGAGCCGGTGGGACCGGCCGGTGCGTTCTTCGCCGAGCTGCCGATCGACTCGATCACGCCCAACCCGCGCCAGCCGCGTGAGGTGTTCGACGAGGACGCGCTGTCCGAACTCATCACCTCCATCAAGGAAGTCGGCCTTCTCCAGCCCGTTGTGGTCCGCCAGACGGGGCCCGAGCGCTACGAGCTCATCATGGGCGAACGGCGCTGGAGGTCCTGCCGGGAAGCCGGCCTGGAGCGGATTCCCGCGATCGTCCGGGAGACGGACGACGAGAAGCTCCTGCTCGACGCCCTGCTGGAGAACCTGCACCGGGCCCAGCTGAACCCGCTGGAAGAGGCCGCCGCCTACGACCAGTTGCTCAGGGACTTCAAGTGCACCCATGACCAGCTGGCCGACCGCATCGGCCGCTCCCGGCCGCAGGTCTCCAACACGCTGCGTCTGCTGCGCCTTTCGGCTCCCGTGCAGCGCAGGGTGGCCGCCGGCGTCCTCTCGGCGGGCCACGCCAGGGCTCTGCTCTCCGTGGAGGACACCGGGGAGCAGGACCGCCTCGCCCACCGCATCGTGGCGGAGGGCCTGTCGGTGCGGGCGGTCGAGGAGATCGTCAGTCTGATGGGCTCGGAGCCGCAGGCCGCTCCCAAGGCCAAGGGACCGCGTGCCGGCGCGCGCGTCGCACCCGCGCTCTCCGACCTGGCGCACCGCCTCTCGGACCGCTTCGACACCAGGGTGAAGGTCGACCTCGGGCAGAAGAAGGGGAAGATCGTCGTCGAGTTCGCCTCGATGGAGGATCTGGAGCGGATCCTCAGCACCCTCGCCCCGGGCGAGGGACGGGTCCTGGAGAAGGGTCTCGCCGAGGGCGGCTCGGCGGGCGGCTCGGAGGACGACGACAGCTGAGTCGTCCGGCACCGCGTGAGGGCGGCCCGCGATCCGGTACCCACCGGATCACGGGCCGCCCCTTGCATGCGCACGGTACCCCTGCGCGAAGCGGGTGGATACGATGCGTTCTGGTATGGCAGATCCACCTTGATCCATCCTTGAGGGAGGGCGGGGGCCATGCGATCGGTGAGCCGCACTCGACTGGTGACGGCGGGGCTCGGTCTCGGGGCGGTCGGCGGATTCGTCGGCAGCCTGCTACGGGAGCGGAGCGCGCTGTCGGCCGCGCGAGGTGCGGCAGGCGAGGGAAGTGAGGAACAGCCTCCATGGGGCGACGGCTCGTACCGCTCACGCTGGACAACCTTCCGGACCTCCCCAAGCGCTGCCGCGGCTGCGTCTTCTGGGAACTCGACCCGGTCAGCGGAGAGGCCGCGGTAAAGGCCGGCAGACCCGAGCTGGAGAAGGAGGCCTGGATCTCCGGCGTCCTGCTCGAGTGGGGCTCCTGCGGCCGGGTCGTCTATGTCGACGACATCCCGGTCGGCTATGTGCTGTACGCGCCCCCGGCCTACGTCCCGCGCTCCACCGCGTTTCCCACCAGCCCGCTGTCCGCCGATGCCGCCCAGCTCATGACCGCCTGGATCATGCCGGGCTACCAGGGCCAGGGGCTCGGGAGAGTACTGGTGCAGACGGTGGCCAAGGATCTGCTGCGCCGCAGCTTCAAGGCCATCGAGGCGTTCGGGGACGCGCGCTGGAAGGAGCCCGCCTGCGTGCTGCCGGCCGATCACCTGCTCGCGGTCGGGTTCAAGACCGTACGGCAGCATCCGAGATATCCGCGGATGCGGCTGGAGCTGCGCACCACGCTGTCTTGGAAGGAAGACGTCGAGCTGGCCCTGGACCGGTTGCTGGGCGCCGTTCAGAAGGAGCCCGCGCTGCGGCCTCTGTAGTGATGTTGCCCCGTGTGGTGGGGTGCCCCCTGTAGCGGGGCGGCATGGAAAACGGGCCCGTCCCCCATCAGGGGGCCGGGCCCGTTTCACGTGAAACAGCGAGCGCGTCCCAACGGCACGGGCCTTCGGAACGCGTCGCGGTAGCGCCTACTTCTCGGTGATGAAGCCGTCGAGGTCACGCAGCAGCGCGGCCTTCGGCTTGGCGCCGACGATCGTCTTGGCGACCTCGCCGCCCTGGTAGACGTTGAGCGTCGGGATCGACATCACGCCGTACTTGGCGGCCGTCGCCGGGTTCTGGTCGATGTTGAGCTTGACGATCTCGATCTGGTCGCCGTGCTCGGCGGCGATGGCCTCCAGCGACGGGGCGATCTGGCGGCACGGGCCGCACCACTCGGCCCAGAAGTCCACGAGGACGGGCTTGTCGCTCTTGAGAACGACCTCGTCGAAGTCGGCGTCGGTCACGTGCTTCAGGGTGCCGGCCACGGCAGTCTCCTAAGGGGTGTTGGGGGGAGGGGAAGCTGGATGGGGCGGATCAGACGGCGGCTTCGGCCTTCTCGCTGTCGGCGAGAGCGGCCAGGAAGCGCTCCGCGTCGAGGGCGGCGGAGCAGCCCGTACCGGCGGCCGTGATGGCCTGGCGGTAGGTGTGGTCCACGACGTCGCCGGCGCCGAAGACACCCGTCAGGTTGGTGCGGGTCGACGGGGCGTGGACCTTCAGGTAGCCCTCGTCGTCCAGGTCGAGCTGGCCCTTGAAGAGCTCCGTGCGCGGGTCGTGGCCCACGGCGATGAAGAGGCCCGTGACCGGCAGCTCGGAGGTCTCGCCGGTCTTGGTGTTGCGCAGCGTCAGACCGGAGAGCTTCTGGTCACCGTGGATCTCGGCGACCTCGCTCTCCCAGGCGAACTTGATCTTCTCGTCGGAGAAGGCGCGCTCCTGCATGGCCTTGGAGGCACGCAGGCTGTCGCGGCGGTGGACGATCGTGACCGACTTCGCGAAGCGCGACAGGAAGGTCGCCTCCTCCATCGCGGTGTCGCCGCCGCCGACCACGGCGATGTCCTGGTCCTTGAAGAAGAACCCGTCGCAGGTGGCGCACCACGAGACACCGCGGCCCGAGAGCTTGTCCTCGTTGGGCAGGCCCAGCTTGCGGTGCTGCGAGCCGGTGGTGACGATGACGGCCTTGGCGCGGTGCACGGTGCCCGCGGTGTCCGTGACGGTCTTGATGTCGCCGGTCAGGTCGACCGCGACGACGTCGTCCGGCACCAGCTCGGCGCCGAAGCGCTCGGCCTGGCCGCGCATGTTGTCCATGAGCTCCGGGCCCATGATGCCGTCCTGGAAGCCCGGGAAGTTCTCCACCTCGGTGGTGTTCATGAGCGCACCGCCGGCGGTGACGGCGCCCTCGAACACCAGCGGCTTCAGCGACGCACGTGCGGTGTACAGCGCGGCCGTGTATCCGGCCGGCCCCGAGCCAATGATGATCACGTTACGGACGTCGCTCACGGGTTTCTTCCTCGTCTCTGCGGACTGCCTACTGCCTGTCGGGGCCCCGGTCCAGGACTCTCACCCCACCCAACGGATCCTACGGGGGTTGCATTCCCGAGCCGGACGGCAGCACGCGAACCGTGGCCCGCGCTGTCCCTCAGCCGCGCGGGTAGGAGTGCGTCAGCAGAAGCTTGCCGGGGGCCGCGAAACCGGCGTTCTCGCAGGCCGCGTCGACGATGTAGGCCTTCACGTGCGTGGCGTCCGCTTCGTCGGGCAGCACGACGAGATACACCCTGGTGCCCTCGTAGGTGCCCTGCTCGGCCGCCAGCGGCTGCTGCGCGCCGTGTCCGGTCCCGGCCTGTACACAGGCCGGGATGCTGGGCGCGGAGCGCAGGCTGTCCGAGGGGTTCTCGTTGGCGGGGGCGTTCTTGGTGGACGGCGCGATCTGTGCCGAGGGCGCCTTCCCCGGGTTCTGCCCGCCGTGCTGCGCCAGCAGTGACTGGACCTGGCCCTCAAGCGTGCCCGAGGAGTACACGGTGCCACCGGACGAGGCCGCCTGGGACGAGGCAGGGCGGGCCTGGGGCGTGGAGGAAGGGGACTGGAGGTTCTGCACGAAGAAGATTCCGGCCCCGATGGCGGCGGCGCCGATCACCGCGCTGAGCACGGCCGTCCGCCGGCGGCGCGCCCGTGCGGCCCGTCCGGGGCCCGTCGCGGCACGGGCATGGCCGGTCGGACGATCGGAGGCAGGAGACAGGGAGTCCGCGGCCTTCGCTCCGAGACCTTCAGCCCCATCGGGCGCCGTTGGCTGATCCGACTCGTCGGCGTGGCTGCCTGGCACGGCGGCGGCCTTGCCGGATGCCCCGCTCTCCGCGCCCGGTGTTTCACGTGAAACATGCGTCGTTCCACGCTCCGTTTCACGCGGGCTGTCGCCGGGAGCGGTGGCGTTCAGAAGCGCTTCGGCGGCGAGCGCCGCGTCGATGCGGCCCGCCACGTCGGCAGGCATGCGCTGGGGGCCGGGCAGAGTGCCGAGAAGATCGCGGATCTCTTCGAGCGAGGCCTGGACATCGGCGCACAGGGCGCAGCCCTGAAGGTGCCGACGGAGGTCGGCCGAGCGGGTCGGGGGCAGCAGGCCCTCGGTGAGATCCGAGATCTCCGAGACGTCCGGGTGTTGTGTCGTACCGGTCGTGGATGTCACGCGCGCCCACCTCCGCCCTTCACGGCAGCCGAATCGCTCGGTCCTGCGCTGTTCGTTCCCGACTCCGGTGGGACGGATGTCCCCGGCGTCCGGTTCCTTCCCCCACCGGACTCACCGTTACCCCCCGTATCGGCGCGCAGATGAGTGAGCAGAGGCAACAGCCGTGCCCGGCCCCGTGCGCAGCGGCTCTTCACCGTGCCGGTCGGGACGTCGAGCACCGCTGCGGCCTCGGCCACGGGGTAGCCCTGCATGTCGACGAGGACGAGCGCGGCGCGCTGGTCGGGCGGGAGCGTCCCCAGGGCCTCGATGAGCTGACGGTGCAGATCCTGGCGCTCGGCCGGCGCCTCGGCCGACTCGTGGGGCTCCAAGAGCTGCTCGAGGCGCTCGGTGTCGTCGACCGGGGACGTTTTGCGGGAGGCGGCCTTGCGGGCGCGGTCGAGGCAGGCGTTCACCGTGATGCGGTGCAGCCAGGTGGTGACGGCCGACTGGCCGCGGAAGGTGTGGGCGGCCCGGTAGGCGGAGACGAGGGCGTCCTGAACGGCGTCAGCGGCTTCCTCACGGTCCCCCAGAGTGCGCAGCGCCACCGCCCACAGCCGGTCGCGGTGGCGCCGTACGAGTTCACCGAAGGCGTCGGGGTCTCCGTCGACATGGCGTGACAGGAGGTCCTGGTCGCTGGTCTCGCCCAGTGTGGCCTCGTCCAACGGTGAGCCTCCCCCTGCCGTTTCGGTCAGCCGGCGAACTTCACGTCGGTGATGGCCTGCTTGTAGCCCGGGCCGCTGTAGTCCTCCTGAGGCGCCTTGGGCATGGCCGTCATCCAGACCAGTACGTACCGGGACGAGACGGGAGCGCTCGCCTTCAGATCCGCCTGGGTGCCGGACGTCTGAGACGTGGCGATCTTCTTCATCCCACCGACCGTCCCCGACGGGGAGAGCGAGTCGGCGGCGTACAGCGTGATCGTGGTGTGGTCGCCGGGGTAGCGCAACAGTATCGACGCCGTGGAGATGTTCTTGGCCGATCCCAGGTCGTACACGATGCCCACACCCGTCTTCACCGACGGCACCAGATCGGGGCCGTCGTCGAAGCGCTTGGTGCGCCAGTACGTCTTGCTGTTGCCGTCGTACGTCTTGCTCACGTCGTCGGCCGCCTGCGGCGAACCGTCCGGCGCGAACTCCCGCGCGTCCTGGATCTTGATCGGCAGGGGAGCCTTCGGCTTGTCGCCTTCGTCCTGGTCGGTGGTGCGGGTGTTGCCGGTCTCGTTCGAGCTGCCCTGGTCGTGGTGGAGCAGGGTGTCGGCGAGCTGCCAGCTGCCGAGGCCGAGCGCCGCGATCAGGAGGGCGGAGACGGCCCACTTCAGGGCCTTGCCGGTGCGCCCCTGGAGCGGCGGCGGAGGGGGCACCACGGGCTGGCTGACGGCCGGGCCCGGGCCCGCGGCCGGACGCCCGTACGTCCCCTGCTGGTAGGTCGTGCGCTGGTACTCGGGCGGCGCGGTGAAGGCCGGCTCCGGCGGGCGGATGCGCGGCATCTCCCCGATGGCCTTGACCAGCTCGTCCGGGGTGGTGCACGGCGGTTCCTGGCGGGACGCGGTGGCCCCGTCGTTGACCAGCGCCCGCATGGCGAGCTCCGACAGACCGCGGTGCACACCGGCCCGTACCTGGTCGGGTGCGATCAGGCCGACGCCCTTGGGCAGGCCGTGCAGCCCGTAGGCGTCGCTCTCGTACGGCCACCGCTGGGTGAGCACGGCGTACAGGAGGGCGCCGATGGCCTCGGTGTCGGCGCGCTGCGGGGTGTCGGAGCTGATGCCGCGCAGCGCGGCGGCCACCGCGAGCCCGCGGATGCGGTACTGCCCGGTGGAGGTCCGCAGCACCGCGCTGGGGGTCAGCCTGAGGTGGGCCAGGCCCTCGCGATGGGCGGCGGCCATGGCCTGCGAGATCTGCGTGACCATCTGGTAGGCGTCGTGCGCCTCCAGCGGGCCGAGCGCGAGCAGCGCGGTGAGCTCGGTGGCGTCCGGCAGCCACTCGTGGACGACGTAGACGAGGTCGTTCTCCTCGACGGCGTCCAGGACTTGCACGAAGCGCGGGTCGCCGAGCAGGGCGGAGGAGCGGGCGGCGGCCAGCACGGAGCGCGCCCGCGGGTGATCGGCGGGCAGCAGGTGGACGCCGACCGCCCGGCGGAGCTTCTCGTCGACGGCACGCCAGCTGCTGAAACCGTCCAGACGGGTGACGCACTCCTCAAGGCGGTAGCGTCTGGCCAGCTTGTGGCCGCTGTGCAGTTCGGGCGTCACGATGGACGGCTCCGTGGCCCTGCGCTCGCCGTCGCCGCCGTTCGAACTCTGCTCCGCCGCGTCTGCCGTGTCGATGGACTCCGTCACCCCGTCGGTCGTCGCCTGGTCCGCCTTGGCGGCCAGCGGGCTGTCGCCGCTGTTGTCGGCCACGTCGACGGCAGCCGTGCTACGTTCCGCCACCGTCGCTCCTGCCTCCCCATCCGTTGCGTGCTGTGGGCCAGCCATGCAAAGTCACGCCAATTGTGCCCACAGTCCAGCACTATGCACGACACGCGGTGGCCGGTGATGGTTGTGCGGGGGCTCCGGCCTCAGCGGCCGAGCCGCCCGCGCACCATTCCGACCATCGCGTTCAGTTCTTCGATGCGCATCCGCTTGGCCGCGACGAAGAAGACCCCGAGCAGCGCGGCACCGCCGACGACCAGTGCCACGACTGATCCTCCCGCACCCTCGCCCAGGAACTTCAGCAGGGCGAAACCGATGGCGCCGCCCACGACCGCGGCCGGAACCGCTGCCAGGCACAGCCGGGCGTACGTACGCAGCACGTGCGCGCCGTCCAGGTCGCCGCCCAGCCGGTTGCGCAGCCGCCGCCAGGCCACGCCGACGCCGACGGCGTAGGCGAGGCCGTACGCGGCGGCCATGCCGACGACCGCCCATCGGGCGGGCAGCACTACGTAGCAGACGGCGGAGACCGCCGCGTTGACGGCGGCCACGATGACCGTGTTGTAGAACGGCGTGCGGGTGTCTTCGTACGCGTAGAAGCCGCGCAGCACGACGTACTGCACGGAGTACGGGATCAGGCCGAGCGCGAAGGCCATGAGGATGAAGCCCATGGACTGCGCGGCCTGGAGGCCGCTCGACGCGTACAGCAGGGTGCACATCGGGACGCCGAGCGCGAGGAACGCGAAGGCCACCGGCACGATGGCGACCGCCGAGTTGCGCAGGCCCTGGGAGATGTCGTCGCGGACCGCGCCCGGGTCGTTGTCGTGGGCGGCGCGCGAGATGCGCGGCAGCAGCGCGGCCATGACCGAGACGGTGATGATGGCCTGCGGCATGCCCCAGATCAGCTGGGCGTTGGAGTAGGCGAGGAAGCCCGCCCCGGAGCGTCCGGACTCCTTGCCCGCCGCCGTGGCGAGCCGGGTCACGACGATGACGCCGGCCTGGTTGGCCAGGACGAACATGACGGTCCACTTGGCCAGCTTGACGGTCTTGCCGAGGCCGTGGCCCTTCCAGTCGAAGCGCGGCCGGAAGCGGAAGCCCGTCTCGCGCAGGTAGGGCAGCATCGCCAGGGCCTGCACGACCAGGCCGAGCAGGGTGCCGATGCCGAGGAGCCTGACGCCGTCGTGCGGAATCGTCTGGACGCCCATGTGGGACTCGGCGGAGGTGCCGTAGACCCAGATGAACAGGCCGAACGTGCAGATCATCACGATGTTGTTGAGGACCGGGGTCCACATCATCGCGCCGAACTTGCCGCGTGCGTTCAGGATCTGGCCCATCACCACGTGCACGCCCATGAAGAAGATCGTGGGCAGGCAGTAGCGGGCGAACGTGACGGCCACGCTGTTGGCGGCCGCGTCGTTGCCGATGGTGGGCGACATCAGCTGGATCAGCAGCGGAGCGCCGATGACGGCGAGCGCGACGATGGTGCCGAGCGCGACCATGACGAGCGTCAGGAGGCGGTTGGCGTAGGCCTCGCCGCCGTCCTCGTCGTCCTTCATGGAGCGCACCAGCTGCGGTACGAAGACCGAGTTCAGGCCGCCGCCGACGGTGAGGATGTAGATCATCGTCGGCAGGGTGAGCGCGATGGTGAAGGTGTCGCCGAGCAGCGCCGCACCGAGCGCCGCGGTGATCACGAGGCTGCGGACGAAGCCGGTGAGACGCGAGACCAGGGTACCCGCGGCCATGATGGCGCTGGACTTCATGAGGCTGGAGGCGCGGCCGGCCGGCTTGCGGACCGGCGCGGGGACCGGCTCCGGCGCGGCGGGGGCCGGGGGCTGGCCCGCCTGCTGCTGGTCCCGGTAGAGGTGTGCGAACGCGTCCTGCTCGGGCACCTCGTCACCCGCCTGGGTGACGAGGTCGTCGAGACCCACGAACTGCGTGGTCCGCGCGTCGTCGCCGTAGGGCAGGTGGCGCGAGGGGCCCTCGGGTTCCGGCGGCGGTGTCTGCGCCCAGATCCGAGGATCGGGGGCGTACTGCTGGGCCGCGGGCTGCTGGTAGAGCGGCGCCGGCTCGGCATAGGTGCCGGGGGGCGGCGGCGGGTGTGCCGCGCGGTCGTAGAGCGCCTCGGTCACCGGGTCCTGGGCGGAGAGGTCCTGCGACCGGTACGGGTCGTAGGCGTAGGCGTCCTGGACGTACGGGTCGGGCGCTGACTGCGGTGGCGGGATCTGGCCCGGCTGGGCGGGAGCCGGGGGCATGTCCCCGGAGGGCGCGGCACCGCTGCCACTGCCCTGCCCACGGTCACCGTCGTACGGCGCGTTCATGGTTACCCCACCTCATCGTCCCCGGCCGACCGGCCACGACATAGCTCAATGGTCCACTTTCTCACCCGGGCCGGGTGTGGCCCCGCTTTCCGGACCGGTGTCCGGTGTCGGGTCACTCGGCTGCCCGGGATCGGTGTCCGCCGAACCATTGGACGTGCCCGGACCGTCACCGTCCTCGGGCACCTCGTCGCGGGCCGTGGCGCGCTTGCGGTGGGTGTACATCCGGATGCCGGCGAGCACCAGGAGCAGGACGCCGCCAGCGATGACCAGCATCACCGTCGACGTGATCTCGGAGACCTGGACGGTGAACTCCATCGGCTCACCGTACGGCGTGCCGTCCTCGGTGTAGAGCCGCGCGGTCACCGGCACCGGGCCGTTGGCGTTGGCCGTGGCGGTGAACTTGACCGACTGGCTGCGGTCGCCGTCCACCTTCACGGGCTGCTCGCCGATCGCGGCCCCGTCCTCGCCCAGCTGGAGGCGGGTGGGACTCTTCGGCTGGATCCTCAGCACCAGGTGGTCGACGCCCTGTACCAGCTTGTTCTGCACGGTGACGGCGATGGTCGCGCTGCGGCCCGACATGGTCGCGGTCGACTTCTGGATGAGGTGGACCTGGTCGGCCAGGCCGTTCAGATACAGCTGCACGCCGGAGCGGTAGTTCTGCGCGCCGCCCGAGTTGCCGCGCCAGGACGTCGACATCTCCCGGTTGATCGCGTTGCCGAACGGCGTGACCACCCGGTCCGAGGCGGTCAGGATGACCTTGAAGCGCTCCAGGGTGCCCTGGGTGTTCTTCATGTCCTGGAAGGCGTTGAGCGGCAGTTCCTGCTGGCGCAGCGCGTCGGGGTACGCGCCGGGGCCCGGCACCCGCGTGGTGGCGAGCGGGTCGGGCTTGGCGGTGGCGGCCGCGGTGAGGTCGACCAGCGGCTGGGTCCAGCGCTGCGGGTCGAGGGCGTGCAGGGCGGCGGCCATCGACTGTGCCTGGCTGACGGTCGGCATCCGCTGGGGGGCGACCACGACGGAGCGCTGCTTGTCGGCGTCCTGAAGGGTGATCGCGAGGGTCTGCGCGAGGAACTGCTGCACCGCGAGGGTCGACGTGTTCGCCATCGACATGTCGCCCTGGAAGGCGGTGGAGAGCCGGGCGTCGGCGACCAGGGCGTTGGCTCCTGCGCCGATGGGCCTGGCCGCGGTGGGCGTGTACGACAGGGCGGTGTCGCGCAGGCTGTCGCTGCGTGCGATCACGTTGTGCGCGCCGGCCGAGGTGGCCACGTCGACGATCGAGGGGTCGACGGCGCCGTCCACGGGCCAGGAGTAGTCGACCGTCGGGGTCACGTGCAGGATCGTGTCGATGGTCTTCTGCGCGACCTCGGTGGCCGTCTGCAGATGGCCGAGCGAGCCGGGGACGTCCCGCCCGTGGTGGGCGAGCGAGGCCAGGTCGGGGTCGGCGAACGGCAGCGCGACGACCTTCTCTCCCTGCACCGCGGCTTCCAGCGCGCTCAGCCACGCCTTGGCGAGGTCCTGGCCGGTGCCGTTGACCAGGGTGTCGCCGTCCTTGACCTTGTAGTTGCGGGTCATGGCGTCGACGGTCGCCAGCAGGTCCGGATCGATCACCCAGGTCACCGGCAGCTGCTTGCCGAGCGAAACCATCTGCTCCAGCCTGCCGCCCGGGCCGATGTCCCTGGCCAGGGAGTCGTCCGCGAACACCGGCGTCTGCTGGGCGTCCGAGCCCGTCTGCGCCGTCAGATGGGACGTGGAGATCAGCGGCCACAGGAAGGTGAGCTGGCTCTTCTTGCCCTCGACGGCGTCCGGCTGCCACGGCAGCAGCGTGTGCTGGATGCCCAGCACCTGGTCGTACCGCTGGTGCCCGGTCTGGCCCGAGAGGGCCACACCGAGCTGGTACACCCCGTCGTCGCCCAGGCCGAGCTTGGCGACGGGCACGGAGAGCGTGAACTCCTGGCTGATCCCCGTGTCCAGCTTGGCGAAGGTCACCGTGGGACCGTCGCTGATCTCGGCGCCGTCATTGCCGGACGGGGAGTCGCTGTGGTTGACCGCCTCGTCGATCGCCGAGCGCCCGGACAGCTTCTGTCCCATCCGGATGCCGACATGTGCGCCGGTGACGGCCTGCTTGCCCTTGTTGGTCACCGTCCCGGAGATCGTCAGCGTGTCGCTCTTGACGGGAGCCTTGGGGGCCATCGAGTCGAGGGACACCTGGACGCTCTGGCCGCTCACCGCGTCCTCGGCCGCGTGCGCCGCGGGGGCGGCCGTGGCGGACAGCAGGCCCGCGAACAGAGGGGCGCCGACGAGCAGGGCCGCCGTGCGCCGGAACCACCGGCGGGCAGGAGAGGGAGTCATCCCCTGGGAATCTGCCGCCTCGGCCACGCGCTCGCCCGTCCCTCGCTGTCGTCGCTGTCGGTTGCTGCGTCCACGCATGGTAACGAGGCGGACTGTGGCGAAGTGCCGCGGACTGCTCCACATGATCGGAAGAGTGCCGTACCGACGGCCGGGCCCATTCACCGGGTCCCGCCTTGAACTGTGACGACCCGGTCGGCCGGGCCACGTACCCTTTTCTGTTGTGCCGAACGCCAATGAAGACAATCCCAGTGCACTGAGCCAGGTGCAGCGCCGCGCGGTGAGCGAACTGCTGCGGGTGTCCCCCGTCGCGGACGACCTCGCCCTTCGATTCGAGGACGCGGGGTTCTCGCTGGCCCTCGTCGGCGGCTCGGTCCGGGACGCTCTGCTGGGGCGGCTCGGCAACGACCTGGACTTCACCACGGACGCCCGTCCCGAGGACGTCCTGAAGATCGTGCGGCCCTGGGCCGACGCGGTCTGGGAGGTCGGGATCGCCTTCGGTACGGTCGGCTGCCAGAAGGACGGCTACCAGATCGAGGTCACGACCTACCGCTGCGAGGCCTACGACCGCACCTCCCGCAAGCCCGAGGTGTCCTACGGCGACTCCATCGAGGAAGACCTCGTCCGGCGTGACTTCACCGTCAACGCCATGGCGGTGGCCCTGCCCCGCAAGGACTTCATCGACCCGCACGGCGGTCTCGAGGACCTCGCCGCCCGGGTGCTGCGCACCCCGGGCACGCCCGAGGAGTCCTTCTCCGACGACCCGCTGCGGATGATGCGCGCCGCGCGCTTCGCCGCCCAGCTGGACTTCGAGGTCGCTCCCGAGGTCGTCTCCGCCATGACGGACATGTCGGGCCGGATCGAGATCGTCTCCGCGGAGCGCGTCCGGGACGAGCTGAACAAGCTGCTGATCTCCGCGCACCCGAAGAGCGGGCTGCGGCTCCTCGTGGAGACGGGGCTGGCCGAACACGTCCTGCCCGAGCTGCCGGCCCTGCGTCTGGAGAGTGACGAACACCACCGCCACAAGGACGTCTACGAGCACTCGCTGACCGTTCTGGACCAGGCGATCGACCTGGAGCAGGACGGGCCCGACCTGGTGCTGAGGCTCGCGGCGCTGCTGCACGACATCGGCAAGCCGAGGACGCGGCGCTTCGAGGAGGACGGGCGGGTCTCCTTCCACCACCACGAGGTGGTCGGCGCGAAGATGACCAAGAAGCGGATGACCGCCCTGAAGTACTCGAACGAGATGGTCAAGGACGTCTCGAAGCTGGTGGAACTGCATCTGCGCTTCCACGGGTACGGCACCGGGGAGTGGACCGACTCGGCGGTGCGCCGGTACGTCCGCGATGCGGGCCCGCTCCTGGAGCGGCTGCACAAGCTGACCCGCTCGGACTGCACCACACGCAACAAGCGCAAGGCGAACGCACTGTCGCGGGCCTACGACGGCCTGGAGGAGCGGATCGCGGAGCTGCAGCAGCAGGAGGAGCTCGACTCGATCCGGCCCGACCTCGACGGCAACCAGATCATGGAGATCCTGGGGATCGGCCCGGGGCCGGCCATCGGTCAGGCGTACAAGCACCTGCTGGAGCTGCGCCTGGAGAACGGCCCCATGGATCACGACGCGGCGGTCGCGGCACTCAAGGAGTGGTGGGCGGCGCAGAGCTGACGCCATGTTTCACGTGAAACACGGCGGACGGACGCGGACATGAAGCGGGGGCGGTGTTTGACGGGTAAAACCCCCCCCCCAGGCCTGGGGTTAAGTGCCGGCGCCCCCGCCCAGCGTGGAGGGGTTGGCCGTGGCGGGCCAGGTGTAGGGGGGCGTGGCGTTGGGGTTGGTGGGGGGCTGGTCTTTCTTGTCTCCTGGGGCGGGGGGGGGCGCGCGCCCGCCCCCCCCCCCGCCGCCCCGGCCCCCCCCCCCCCCCCCCCCCCCCCCCCCCCCGCTTCCGTGGCGTTACTTCACGTCGCCCAGGCAGAGCGTGAAGGAGTTGCCCTTCTCGTCCCAGGTGAAGGCGGCCGTGGTGCCCGTGACGTTCTGGCAGGTCAGCTGCGGAACACTGGCGCCGGGGCTCTTCTTGAGCACCTTGTTGGTGGCCTTGGAGTCTGTGCAGTCCACCTGCTGGATGTCGGGCTTGTCGTCGGTGCCCTTGTTGTAGAGGCAGTCGCCCACGGCCAGCTTCTTGGCGTCCTCGCTGTCGTGGTTGAAGTACCAGGCGCCGGCTATGACGACCAGGCCGACGACGATGCCGATGGCCTTGATCACCTTCTTGCCGCTGTTGCGGGTGGGGGTGCCCTGCGGGGCCATGGGGACGCCCTGGTAGGGCGCGCCCTGCGCGGGGAAGCCGGGCTGACCGGGCTGTCCGGGCTGTCCGTACGGGGCGTTCGGGTTCTGGGCGTACGGGTTCTGGCCCTGGGGCGGCGTGGTCACGGAGTGGGTCCCCCTAAAAAGATGGCGATGTATGACGCCCGTAAGTTAGCGGGCGCCTACGACAACGCCGACACCGCAGGCCACTCTGTGTCCCCGATGTGACATCAGGCGCGCGGAAAACGGGTCATAAGCGCTGCTACCGCTGCGTAGATGAGGGAGACCGTGAGGACCAGGGCGGGCGAGCGGCCGTCCTGAGGAAGCATCAGAGCGGCTACCGCGGCGGCGCCGACGAAGGCCATGTTGAACAGGACGTCGTAGAGGGAGAAGATCCGGCCCCGGTAGGAGTCGTCGACGGTGGACTGGATCACCGTGTCGGTGGTGATCTTCGCTCCTTGGGTGACGAGTCCGAGCACGAAGGCGGCGACCAGCATCGGCGCCGGGGCGAAGGGCAGTCCCAGCGCCGGTTCGAGCACGGCGGCGGTCGCCGAGCACACCACGATCCACCGGTACGGGCCGAGCCGCCCCACGGCCCACGGCGTCATGACGGCCGCCGCGAAGAAGCCCGCCCCCGAGATGCCGACGGCGAGTCCGAGGAGTGCGAGGCCGCCGGTCCCGGCGTCCCGGTCGGGGGCGGAGGCCCAGGCATAGCGGCAGAGCATCAGGAGCATGACGGTCAGCGCGCCGTAGCAGAACCGCATCAGCGTCATCGCGATGAGGACCCGGGCTGCGGGCCTGCGGTGGTTCAAGTGCCGTACACCGTCGGCGAGTCCACGGACCGTGGAGCGGATCACCGCGGCGAGCCCGGGCTGTACGGCCCCGGGGTCGGGTCCGAGGAGACCCGGCGGAAGGCGCAGTGAGGCGAGGGAGGCGCAGAGATAGAGGAAGGCGCCGAGCACGACGGTCGCCGCGTCGGCGTCGACGACCAGGCGCAGGGCGAAGGCGAGCCCGCCGCCGGCGGTGGCGGCCAGCGTTCCGGCCGTCGGGGAGAGCGAGTTGGCCATGACCAGGCGATCGGCGTCGACCACGCGGGGCAGGGAGGCGGAGAGCCCGGCCAGGACGAAGCGGTTGACGGCCGTCACGGCCAGCGCGGAGGCGTAGAAGAGCCAGTCGGGCGCGGAGGCGAGCACGAGCAGCGCCGTGCAGCCGGCGAGGACGGCGCGCAGGAGGTTGCCGTGGAGGAAGACCTGGCGTCGGCGCCAGCGGTCGAGAAGTACTCCGGCGAACGGTCCGACGAGCGAGTACGGCAGGAGCAGCACGGCCATGGCGGAGGCGATCGCGCCGGGCGAGGCCTGTTTCTCGGGGGAGAAGACGACATACGTGGCCAGTGCGACCTGGTAGACGCCGTCCGCGGCCTGGGACAACAGCCGTACGGCGAGCAGGTTCCGGAAGTGCTTCAGGCGCAGGAGCACGCGGAGGTCACGTACGACAGGCATGTGAGCAAGCGTCACATATGACGAGGGTCCCCGTACGCACCTGCGCACGGGGACCCTTGGTCGTTCTCGGGGGTGCGAGCTCTAGCGCTCGACCTCGCCCTTGATGAACTTCTCGACGTTGGCGAAGGCCTCGTCGTCGAAGTACTGCACCGGCGGGGACTTCATGAAGTAGCTGGACGCCGACAGGATCGGGCCGCCGATGCCGCGGTCCTTGGCGATCTTCGCGGCGCGCAGGGCGTCGATGATGACACCCGCCGAGTTCGGGGAGTCCCAGACCTCGAGCTTGTACTCCAGGTTCAGCGGAACGTCGCCGAAGGCACGGCCTTCGAGGCGCACGTATGCCCACTTGCGGTCGTCCAGCCAGGCCACGTAGTCCGACGGACCGATGTGGACGTTCTTCTCGCCCATGTCGCGGTCCGGGATCTGCGAGGTGACGGCCTGCGTCTTCGAGATCTTCTTGGACTCGAGGCGGTCGCGCTCGAGCATGTTCTTGAAGTCCATGTTGCCGCCGACGTTGAGCTGCATGGTGCGCTCAAGACGGACACCGCGGTCCTCGAACAGCTTCGCCATCACGCGGTGCGTGATGGTGGCGCCGACCTGCGACTTGATGTCGTCGCCGACGATCGGGACGCCCGCCTCGGTGAACTTGTCCGCCCACTCCTTGGTGCCGGCGATGAAGACCGGGAGGGCGTTGACGAACGCGACCTTGGCGTCGATGGCGCACTGCGCGTAGAACTTCGCGGCGTCCTCGGAACCGACCGGCAGGTAGCAGACCAGAACGTCGACCTGCTTGTCCTTGAGGACCTGCACGACGTCCACGGGAGCCTCGGCGGACTCCTCGATGGTCATGCGGTAGTACTTGCCGAGACCGTCCAGGGTGTGGCCGCGCTGGACCGTGACGCCCTTGTTCGGGACGTCGCAGATCTTGATGGTGTTGTTCTCGCTGGCGCCGATGGCGTCCGAGAGGTCGAGGCCGACCTTCTTGGCGTCGACGTCGAACGCGGCGACGAACTCCACGTCACCGACGTGGTAGTCGCCGAACTGGACGTGCATCAGACCCGGGACCTTGGTGGCCGGGTCGGCGTCCTTGTAGTACTCGACGCCCTGCACCAGCGAGGCGGCGCAGTTGCCCACGCCGACGATGGCTACGCGAACCGAACCCATTCCGGTTGCTCCCTGTTCGATCTCTTCGAAGTCCTGCGTACGCAGGGCCTTCAGTTGGCGGTGTCCTCGGACGGATCCGGCCGGGTGCTGTCCCGGTGCCGGGGCAGGCCGCCCGTCTCTCCTGATGTGTGGTCCTGCTGAGCGGAGCCGGTGGCGGGGCCGGATCGCTGATCCCGTCCCGCCCGCTCGCTCTCGATGAGCTCGTTCAGCCAGCGCACTTCGCGCTCCACGGATTCCATGCCGTGGCGCTGCAGCTCAAGCGTGTAGTCGTCCAGGCGCTCGCGCGTACGGGCCAGAGAGGCGCGCATCTTCTCGAGACGCTCCTCCAGCCGGCTGCGACGACCTTCCAGCACGCGCATCCGCACTTCTCGCTCCGTCTGGCCGAAGAAGGCGAAACGGGCGGCGAAGTGCTCGTCCTCCCAGGTGTCGGGGCCGGTGTGGGAGAGCAGCTCCTCGAAGTGCTCCTTACCTTCCGCCGTCAACCGATAGACGATCTTGGCGCGGCGCCCTGCGAGTGAAGCGGCGAGCGCGTCCTCGGGAGCGCTGCCCGGCTCCTCGATCAACCAGCCGCTCGCGACCAGCGTCTTGAGGCAGGGATAGAGGGTCCCGTAACTGAAGGCCCGGAAGATTCCCAGCGAGGTGTTGAGCCGCTTGCGCAGCTCGTAACCGTGCATCGGAGCCTCGCGGAGCAGCCCGAGTACGGCGAATTCGAGGATGCCGGAGCGCCTGCTCATCCTTCGCCTCCTCGGTCGTCAGGGACCTTTATGCCGTGCTGATGTATCGACTCGATACATCAGCACGATAGAGCGGAGTCGCGGCTGCGACAAGAGGAGCCGTGGTGAACGGCGTCACATCCTCGATTCACAGGCAGTAAGTTGCCTGATTTGGGGTGAACTTCGGCCCTAGGGAGGTTTTGCGCGTGCGTAGTCTGTGCGCCATGCAGATCACTGTGTGCCGAGTGACGTCAGGGGGCGTCGGCGCGTTCAGCGCCATCGGCACACGGGATGCAGCGTGGCCGTGTCCTTCGGGGGGCCGCCGCGTGCACCGGGGGGACAGGAAATCAGCTGCCGTTTCCAGGCGCTCTCGCCTGCCCGAGGAGTAGTCGTTCGATGAGCGAGCACCGTCGCAAACCGCCGCAGCCCCAGGGCGGTGGACGTGCCGCGGCCCGGCGCGCCGCGCAGCAGCCCTCCGGGCGCAGAGCGGCCCGGCCGACGGCCGGATCCCAGGATTCTCCGGCGCACTCGCCGTCCGGTTCCCACGGCTCGCCCGCGGACGAGCCCGCGTACGGCGGGCGGGCCCAGGCGCGCCGGGCCCAGCGCGGCGGTGGTCGCAGGCGCGGCCCGGACGGCGCGGGACCGCCGCCCCAGGGCCCCGGACGGCGGACGGGCCGTGGCGGTGCGGGCGGCGACCGGCCCGGCAAGAAGCGGTTCATCGACTACCCGCGGTTCGGCAAGCAGGGGTGGCGCCGCTGGATGCCGTCCTGGAAGCTCGTCAGCGCGTGCTGCCTGGGCTGCCTCGGTCTGCTGATCGCCTTCATCGGCGTGGCGTACTACATGGTGGCAGTGCCCCAGGTGGCCAAGGCCGCGCAGGCCCAGAACAACGTGTACTTCTGGGCCGACGGCACCCAGATGGTCGCCACCGGCGGTGAGGTCAACCGCCAGATCATCCCGTACGAGCAGATCCCGGCGGCGATGCGGTACGCCGTCATCTCGGCCGAGAACAAGACCTTCGAGACGGACAGCGGCGTCGATCCCCAGGGCATTGCCCGGGCGCTCCTGAACATGGCCAAGGGCGGCCAGACGCAGGGCGGTTCGACCATCACGCAGCAGTACGTGAAGAACGCCCGGCTCGACGACCAGTCGCAGACGATCACCCGTAAGTTCAAAGAGCTCTTCATCTCGATCAAGGTCGGTGCGACCAAGAAGAAGAGCGAGATCATGGCCGGGTACCTGAACACCGCCTACTACGGCCGCGGTGCCTACGGGCTGCAGGCCGCGGCTCGCACCTACTACGGCAAGGACGCCAAGGACCTCGATCCGAGCCAGTGCGCCTTCCTCGCCTCGCTGCTCAAGGGCGCGACCTATTTCGACCCGGCCGGCGCCCCCGAGATCGACCCGGCGGCCACCGCCGAGCAGAACACCAAGAACGCCACCGAGCGCTGGGGCTGGATCCTCGACCAGGAGGTCAAGGACAAGCACATGGACGCCGCCGAGCGCGCGAAGTACAAGGCGTTCCCGATGCCCGACAAGCCCAAGAAGAACGCGAACCTGGGCGGTCAGATCGGCTACCTGGTGTCCCTCGCCCAGGCGTCCGCGAAGAACAGCAACCCCGACATCGACCTGGCCAAGGGCGGCTACCAGATCTACACGACCTTCGACAAGAAGAAGGTCCAGGAGATGGAAGGCGTCATCAAGAAGGTCCGGGACAAGAACATCGACCCGAAGAAGCGGCCCGAGGACACCTTCGTCCAGTTCGGTGCCGCCTCGGTGGACGTGAAGTCCGGGGCCATCGTCGCCATCTACGGCGGCGACGACGCGACCAAGCACTTCACGAACAACGCCGATGAGACCGGTGCCCAGGTCGGCTCGACGTTCAAGCCGTTCGTCCTCGCCGCCGGCATGGAGTACGGCAAGCGCGACCCCGGCAAGCCCGCCTCACAGGGCGACTCGTCCCGCACGCCCGTCTCGCCGGACAGCATCTACAGCGGCAAGAACAAGCTGCGGATCAAGAACTACGACGGGACGGTCTGGAAGGACGAGAACGGCGGTGAGTGGCTCCAGACCAACGACGGCAACGAGTCCTACAACCCGCCGAGCTACGCCATCGACCTGCGCTACGCGATGCAGGAGTCGGTGAACACCCCCTACGTCCAGCTCGGCATGGACGTGGGCACCGACAAGGTGAAGCAGGCCGCCATGGCGGCGGGGCTGCGCGACAACAAGACCAGCATGGCCTCCTCCAGCGTGCCCTCGTTCTCGATCGGCACCTCGTCCCCCAGCGCGATCCGCATGGCCGGGGCGTACGCCACGTTCGCGGCCAGCGGCACGCAGCGCGACCCGTACTCGGTGACCGAGGTGCGCAAGGACGGGAACTCGATCTACAAGCACAAGGACGAGTCCAAGAGCGCCTTCCCCGCGGCCGTCGCCAACAACGTCACGGACGTCCTGAAGGGCGTGGTCGACAAGGGCACCGGCACGAACGCCAAGCTCAGCGGACGCCAGGTGGCCGGCAAGACCGGTACCACCGACGGCAACCGGTCGGCGTGGTTCGTCGGCTACACCCCGCAGTACTCGACGGCCGTCGGCATGTACCGCCTCGACGACAACGAGACCAGTAAGAAGCGCGAGTTCCTGAAGATGTTCGGGACGGGCGGCCAGAAGAAGATCCACGGTGCGTCGTTCCCCTCGACCATCTGGCACGACTACATGGAGCAGGCGCTCGGCAACATGGCCGCCGAGTCCTTCCCGGCGCCCGAGAAGATCGGCGACAAGGTCTACGGCGGCGGCATGTCGCCCAGCCCGACGCCGTCCCCGACGCCGAGCTCCACTCCCTCGCCCACCCCGTCCGCCAAGCCGTCGGTCACCCCCTCGCTGACCCCGTCCCCGACCCCGAGCCGCTCCTGCAGCAAGTGGGACTGGACCTGCGAGGAAACGGCCGGCAGCACCAATCAGGGCCAGACGGACGGCGCCACGGACGGCGGTCCGAGCCCGAGCCCGTCGCCCAGCAGATCGAAACCGGGCGGTGGTCCCGGCGGCGCCGGCCCCGGTGGCGGCTGGTTCGGCGGCACCGGCGGATAACGCGGTCGCACGACGACGGGGGGTGGTGTTTCACGTGAAACACCACCCCCCGTTTCACGTGAAACGGACCTTCGTTTCACGTGAAACACGGCCGCTCCCCGTATTCACAGCGCTGTACGGCAGGATGTCGGCATGACGAGCGAGACGAGCCCCCGTGTGCATGAGGACCGACGCGGAGCCTCCGCGGGAGCCGTCGTGCGCCCCACGGAACAGGACGAGGTCGCTGCGGCGGGCAGCCAGGTGATCGGCGGTCCGCTGGGACGCTGGGCCAGGCCCGGCGGTCACTGGCTCACCCCGATCAGGGTCGTGGTGCTCGTCGCGATCGGGATGTTCGCCCTGGGCATGGTCCAGAAGGTGCCCTGCTACGACTGGGCATGGTTCCAGGGCGCCAATTCGCAGTACACCCACGCCTGTTACTCGGACATCCCGCACCTCTACTCGCTGCGGGGCTTCGCCGACGACCTGGTGCCGTACTTCGACCGCCTCAACGGCGATATGAACTACCTCGAATACCCGGTGCTGACCGGGCTGTTCATGGAGGTCGCGTCCTGGCTCACCCCGGGCAGCGGCGACATGCAGCACCGCGAGCAGATGTACTGGATGGTCAACGCGGGCATGCTGATGGCCTGCACGGCCGTCATCGCCGTCTGTGTCGCACGGACCCACCGCCGACGCCCCTGGGACGCCCTTCTCGTCGCCCTGGCCCCGGCCTTCGCGCTCACCGCCACCATCAACTGGGACCTGTTCGCCGTCGCGCTCACCGCCGCGGCCCTCCTGATGTGGTCACGCGGCCGGGCCCTGGCCTTCGGCATCCTGATCGGCCTCGCGACGGCCGCCAAGCTCTACCCCGTACTGATCCTTGGGCCGCTGCTCGTCCTGTGCTGGCGGGCCGGGAAATGGCGGGAGTTCGGGGCGGCGGCGCTGGGGGCCGCCGGTGCCTGGCTGGTGGTGAACCTGCCGGTGATGATGCTGGCGCCCGAGGGGTGGAAGAAGTTCTACACCTTCAGCCAGGAGCGGTCCGTCGACTTCGGCTCGTTCTGGCTGATCATTTCGCAGCGTACGGGCAAGGGCCTGGACACCGACATGGTGAACACCCTGGCGATGATCCTCATGGTCCTCGCCTGCGCCGGCATCGCGGTCCTCACCCTCACCGCTCCGCGGCGCCCCCGCCTCGCGCAGCTGGCCTTCCTCGTCGTCGCGGCGTTCATCCTCACCAACAAGGTCTACTCGCCGCAGTACGTCCTGTGGCTGATCCCGCTGGCCGCGCTCGCCAGGCCGCGCTGGCGGGACTTCCTGATCTGGCAGGCGGGCGAGGTCGTCTACTTCCTGGGGATCTGGCTGTACCTCGCCTACACGATGAGCGGGGAGAAGCACCAGGGCCTGCCGACCGAGGGCTACCAACTGGCCATCGCGGCGCATCTGTTGACCACGCTCTACCTGTGCGCCGTCGTGGTGCGCGACATCATGCTCCCGGACCGGGACGTCGTGCGCCGGGACGGCTCCGACGACCCCTCGGGCGGAGTCCTCGACGGGGCCCGGGACGTGTTCGTCCTGGGGCACGCGGCACATCCGCCGAAGCACGCCGCCCAGCTGGAACAGGGAGCGCGGGTCGACTGGGGTGCCAGGACTCCGGCCTCCTGACAGGCCCCCGGCCGAGGCCTGCCAAAGCTCGGGCCCCTGACCGACGGCGGCTGTCGTCGGTCAGGGGCCCGATGTCGTCGGCGGCCCGCGCGAGGCGGTGCTAGCGCTCGATGAGGCGGTCGTACTGCGTGGTGGTGTGCCGCAGGTGGGCCACCAACTCGTCGCCCACGTGCGGCTCCTGGGAGTCCGACGGCACGAACAGGATCGACACCTGCATGTGCGGGGGCTCCGCGAACCAGCGCTGCTTGCCCGCCCAGACGAACGGGGACAGGTTGCGGTTCACGGTGGCCAGCCCGGCGCGGGCCACACCCTTGGCGCGCGGCATCACGCCGTGCAGGGCCTTCGGGGCCTCAAGGCCCACTCCGTGCGACGTGCCGCCGGCGACCACGACCAGCCAGCCGTCGGAGGCGACCTTCTGCTGGCGGTAGCCGAACCGGTCGCCCTTGGTGACCCGGGTGACGTCCAGGACGGCGCCCCGGTACTCGGTCGCCTCGTGGTCACCGAGCCACAGCCGGGTGCCGATGCGGGCCCGGAAGCGGGTCTGCGGGAACTGCTGCTGCAGCCGGGCCTGCTCCTCGGCACGCAGATGGCTGACGAACATGGTGTGCAGCGGAAGACGGGCCGCGCGCAGCCGGTCCATCCACGCGATGACCTCCTCGACCGCGTCCGAGCCGTCGGTGCGGTCCAGCGGGAGGTGCAGCGCGAAGCCTTCGAGCCGTACGTCCTCGATGGCGGAGCGGAGCATGCCGAGCTCCTCCTCCTTCACACCGTGGCGCTTCATCGAGCTCATGCACTCGATGACCACGCGTGCCCCCACCAGGGCGTGCACGCCGTCCACCGAGGAGACCGAGCGGATGACGCGGTCGGGCAGCGGCACCGGCTCCTCGCCGCGCCGGAACGGTGTCAGGACCAGCAGATCGCCGCTGAACCAGTCCTTGATGCTGGCGGCTTCGTAGGTGGTGCCGACCGCGAGGATGTCCGAGCCGAAGCGGGACACCTCGTCCGACAACCGCTCGTGGCCGAAGCCGTAGCCGTTGCCCTTGCAGACCGGGACGATGCCCGGGAACTGGTCGATCACGGACTTCTGGTGCGCCCGCCAGCGAGCGGAGTCGACATAGAGGGTGAGCGCCATGGCCGTCCGGACCTTTCTGATGGCTGCGATGTGTCGGAGGTACGAGGAACGAGGTTACGCAACCGCTCAGCGGCGCGACATATACATGTCCAGCGCCTTGTGCAGGAGCTTGTTCAGCGGGAAGTCCCACTCGCCGAGGTACTCGGCCGCCTCACCACCGGTGCCCACCTTGAACTGGATGAGACCGAAGAGGTGGTCGGTCTCGTCCAGGGAGTCGGAGATGCCGCGCAGGTCGTAGACCGTCGCACCCATCGCGTAGGCGTCGCGGAGCATCCGCCACTGCATTGCGTTGGAGGGGCGCACCTCGCGGCCGATGTTGTCGGAGGCGCCGTAGGAGTACCAGACGTGACCGCCGACGACGAGCATGGTCGCGGCCGAGAGGTTCACGCCGTTGTGACGCGCGAAGTAGAGGCGCATCCGGTTGGGGTCCTCGGAGTTGAGGACCGTCCACATGCGCTGGAAGTACGACAGCGGACGCGGCCGGAAGTGGTCGCGCACGGCGGTGATCTCGTACAGGCGCTGCCACTCGGCGAGGTCCTCGTAGCCGCCCTGGACGACCTCGACGCCGGCCTTCTCGGCCTTCTTGATGTTGCGACGCCACAGCTGGTTGAAGCCCTTGAGGACGTCGTCGAGCGAGCGGTTGGCGAGCGGGACCTGGAAGACGTAGCGCGGCTGGACGTCGCCGAACCCGGCGCCGCCGTCCTCACCCTGCTGCCAGCCCATCTTGCGCAGCCGGTCGGCCACTTCGAAGGCGCGCGGCTCGATGTGCGTCGCCTCGACGTCGCGCAGGCGCTTCACGTCCGGGTCCTGGATACCGGACTTGATGGCCGTCGAGTCCCAGCGGCGGATGACGACCGGGGGGCCCATCTTCACCGAGAACGCGCCCTGCTGCTTGAGGTGCGCGAGCATCGGCTTCAGCCACTCGTCGAGGTTGGGCGCGTACCAGTTGATGACCGGGCCCTCGGGCAGGTACGCCAAGTAGCGCTTGACCTTGGGGAGCTGGCGGTAGAGAACCAGGCCCGCGCCGACGAGCTGGCCGTTCTTGTCGAACCACCCGAGGCTCTCCGAGCGCCATTCCGTCTTGACGTCAGCCCACGCCGGGACCTGGCAGTGGCTCGCCGCGGGCAGGCTCTGGATGTACGCCAGATGCTGCTCACGACTGATGGTCCTCAGGGTCAGGCTCATGCGGGGCGCTCCTCGGCAGGTGTGTCCCCATGGGTACAGGGGCTCCGGCTCTCGTGCCGAAGCCTACTGGGCCACAGGAGCGCCGCCGATGGCCGTACGGCCCTGTGCCGTACGGCATTACCCGGAGGTCGGGGGTCCGCGCGGCCGTCAGCCGCCGACGACGCCGCCGAAGAGGCCGCCGTGCGCCATGCCGAGGAAGAAGCCGACGCCGGATGCGCCGAGCCCCAGGATCAGCAGGAACCGCTCGCGCGTCGTCGCCGAGACGAACTGGCCGTACGCGCCGGTGACGATGCCGATGAGCCCGGCCCACGAGCTGATCAGGTGGAGGTTGTAGAACCACGCGGTGGTGAAGGCCAGCACACCCAGGACGACCGTGACGGCCGCGAGCGTGTCCTGCAGGGGATGGGGCTTGCCGTCGGTGGCGAAGAGGGAGACAGAGGCATTCGGTCGCGCTGCTTGTGCCATGGGGTACCTCCTGGCGGAAGGCGGCGAGGGTGACGCCGCACACACCCGATCTGTACAGACTGCGTCCCCCACCCACTGGATTTCAACCGGAAGCGGGTCAACAGGTACTCTGGTGGGTCTGCACCGGTGTCAGCCGTGCCCGCACGCCCTCCCGCTCCTCTCGGAGGGGGATTGTCAGTGGGGGCCGATACCGTTGCTTACGCATCACGACCCTCCTGCCACGGAACGACCGTGGCCGCTGAGTCCAAAGGAGGTGGGTTCCACATGCGTCACTACGAGGTGATGGTCATCCTCGATCCCGATCTGGAGGAGCGCGCTGTCTCTCCCCTGATCGAGAACTTCCTCTCCGTCGTCCGCGAGGGCAACGGAAAGGTCGAGAAGGTCGACACCTGGGGCCGTCGGCGTCTCGCCTACGAGATCAAGAAGAAGCCCGAGGGCATCTACACGGTCCTCGACCTGCAGGCCGAGCCTGCGGTCGTCAAGGAGCTCGACCGTCAGATGAACCTGAACGAGTCGGTCCTCCGGACCAAGGTCCTCCGCCCCGAGACCCACTGAGCTTCCGCTCAGAGGTCATCGGGTCCGAGTAGCAACACAGCAGCCAGCAGCAATCCCCGCCGAGAGGTTCATCCATGGCAGGCGAGACCGTCATCACGGTCGTCGGCAATCTCGTCGACGACCCCGAGCTGCGCTTCACCCCCTCCGGTGCGGCCGTCGCGAAGTTCCGTGTCGCGTCCACTCCCCGCACCTTCGACAGGCAGACCAATGAGTGGAAGGACGGCGAAAGCCTGTTCCTGACCTGCTCGGTCTGGCGTCAGGCGGCGGAGAACGTCGCGGAGTCGCTTCAGCGAGGCATGCGCGTCGTCGTGCAGGGCCGGCTGAGGCAGCGGTCCTACGAGGACCGCGAGGGCGTCAAGCGCACGGTCTACGAGCTGGACGTCGAGGAAGTCGGCCCCAGCCTCAAGAACGCCACGGCCAAGGTCACCAAGACCACCGGTCGGGGCGGCCAGGGTGGCTACGGCGGCGGCGGGCAGCAGCAGGGCGGCGGCAGCTGGGGCGGAGCCCCCAGCGGTGGCCAGCAGAGCGGCGGCGGGGCTCCCGCCGACGACCCCTGGGCCTCCAGCGCGCCGGCCGGCGGCAGCCAGCCGCAGAGCGGCGGCGGCGGCGGTGGCGGCTGGGGCGGAAGCTCCGGCGGCGGCTACTCGGACGAGCCGCCCTTCTAGGGCAGCTCGAATCCCCACTTCTTGATCACACAGGAGAAACACCATGGCGAAGCCGCCTGTGCGCAAGCCTAAGAAAAAGGTCTGCGCTTTCTGCAAGGACAAGACCGCTTACGTGGACTACAAGGACACGAACATGCTGCGGAAGTTCATTTCCGACCGTGGCAAGATCCGTGCCCGCCGCGTGACCGGCAACTGCACGCAGCACCAGCGTGACGTCGCCACGGCCGTCAAGAACAGCCGTGAGATGGCGCTGCTGCCCTACACGTCCACCGCGCGATAAGGGAAGGGTGACCGAAAAATGAAGATCATCCTCACCCACGAGGTCTCTGGCCTCGGCACTGCCGGCGACGTCGTTGACGTCAAGGACGGCTACGCTCGCAACTACCTGGTCCCGCGTGGTTTCGCGATCCGCTGGACCAAGGGTGGCGAGAAGGACGTCGCGCAGATTCGTCGTGCGCGCAAGATCCACGA
This sequence comes from Streptomyces sp. NPDC048111, assembly GCF_043202815.1. Lineage (NCBI taxonomy): Bacteria > Bacillati > Actinomycetota > Actinomycetes > Kitasatosporales > Streptomycetaceae > Streptomyces > Streptomyces sp. NPDC048111. The sequence goes on along the minus strand of NZ_JBIDBD010000005.1, from coordinate 190,727 downwards.
GATCGCGACCATCGAGCAGGCCAATGAGGTCAAGGCCCGCCTCGAGGGCGTGAAGGTGCGTCTGGCTGTTCGCTCCGGCGACGCCGGCCGTCTCTTCGGCTCCGTCACCCAGGCCGACGTCGCCACGGCGATCAAGGCTGCCGGTGGCCCGGACGTGGACAAGCGCCGCGTCGAGCTCGGTGCGCCGATCAAGACCCTGGGTGCCCACCAGGTGTCCGTGCGTCTGCACGCCGACGTTGTCGCGAAGCTTGGCGTCGAGGTCATCGCCGCCTAAGCGCAGCACAGCACAGCACAGCAGGAAGGGCCGCACCTCCGGGTGCGGCCCTTCTTCGTGTCGGGGGTTCGCAGCGCACGTTCCGCTTCGACGATCGCGTTTCACGTGAAACACGAGACGGCGAGCGTGAACGTGCCCGGCGGTTGGGACTCCCGGATCCGCTGGTCAGCGCGCCGCGCCCGTGACGACCCAGCGTCCCGAACGGGCCCGCCGGCCGAGGGTCGCCATGCGGACCGCCATCATCAGCGCCATGGCCCACCACAGAGCCGTGAGGCCGCCTCCCAGGGTCGGCACCAACAGCGCGACCGGGGCGAAGACGATCAGGGTGACCAGCATGGCCCAGGCCAGATAGGGGCCGTCGCCCGCGCCCATCAGGACGCCGTCGAGTACGAAGACGACTCCGGCGATCGGCTGCGTGAGGGCGACCACCAACAGCGTCGGCAGCAGGGTGTGCTGGACGGTGGGGTCGCTGGTGAAGAGCGGCACGAAGAGCGGCCGGGCGGCCACCACGATCAGGCCGAGCACGATGCCGAAGGCGATGCCCCACTCCACCATGCGACGACAGGCCTGCCGTGCCCCCGTGGCGTCGCCCGCGCCCAGACAGCGGCCGATGATGGCCTGTCCGGCGATGGCTATCGCGTCGAGGGCGAAGGCCATCAGGCTCCACAAGGACAGGATGATCTGGTGGGCGGCGATGTCGGCGTCGCCGAGGCGGGCGGCGACCGCTGTGGCGATCATGAGGACGGCCCGCAAGGAGAGCGTGCGTACCAGCAGGGGAACGCCCGCCCGGGCGCTGTTCCGGATGCCCGCCACATCGGGCCGCAGGGAGGCGTCGTGCCGCCGGGCTCCGCGGACGACCACGACGAGATAGACGGCGGCCATGCCGAACTGGGCGATCACGGTGCCCCAGGCGGACCCGGCGATGCCGAGCCTGGCGCCGTAGACGAGCCCGAGGTTGAGCAGACCGTTGGCCGCGAAGCCCGCGATGGCGACGTACAGCGGTGTCCGGGTGTTCTGAAGCCCACGCAGAACGCCGGTCGAGGCGAGCACCACGAGCATGGCGGGAATGCCGAGGGCGGAGATGCGCAGGTACGTGATGGCGTACGGGCCCGCTGTGTCCGAGGCACCGAAGACGTCCACGAGCCACGGCGCGGAGGGGAGCACCGCGGCGACGACCGCGGCGCCCAGGATCAGGGCGAGCCAGATGCCGTCCATCCCCTGACGGATGGCGGCGCGGAGATCGCCGGCGCCGACCCGGCGGGACACGGCGGCGGTGGTGGCGTACGCGAGGAAGACGAAGATGCTCACGGCGGTGGTGAGCAGGGGCGCGGCAATACCCAAACCGGCCAGTTGCGGGGTGCCCAGGTGGCCCACGATCGCGCTGTCGGCCAGGACGAACAGCGGCTCGGCGACGAGGGCGCCGAAGGCGGGTACGGCGAGGGCCACGATCTCGCGGTCGTGCCGGCGCCGTGAGGTCCGCCGATCGTTCTCGGGTGCCGTGGGGGCCTGTTTCATGGGGTCAATCTAATCTTCCACAGGTAATAGATGCAATGGCCTAGGGATCCTTACGGAAGAGACCGTGTCCGGGTTCTGCCCGCGCGGTTCACCGGGATCTTGAGCCAGTCGGGAAAGTTTTTCTCCCCCACAGCCGGTGGACGGAGAAACTGCAGGTCAGATGGGTCACCGCTCAGGTGCTATGACTTTGTCCACAGTGCTGTCCCCCGGTCCGTGCACAGGTTCCGGAGACTTCTCCACAGCATCCGGTCCTTCGTCCACATGCCCTGTGGATAACCAGATTGGCTGACGCCGCTCGCGGGCCTAACGTGGTCCGGCGCCCGACGCGCCGGAACCGGAGTCGGGCTTCTCGTTTTGTCAGTGTCGTGCCGTAGAAAGAGTGGCACGGCTAGGTCCGCGGTGCGGACGGGAGGAGGTGGCCCGGTGAGCATTCCCGAGCCGTTGGACGAGCCCTGGGCCGAGACCGGTCCCAGTGACCGTCTGCCTGTTTCCCGCCAGCGCGGCGACAGCGAGGTCCGCGGCCGCGGTCGGGGCCGTGGCCGTGACGACCAGCACGACCGGGGCCAGGACGACTGGGACGGCGGGTCCTCCGGCTTCGAGCGGGTGCCCCCTCAGGACATCGACGCCGAGCAGTCCGTTCTCGGCGGCATGCTCCTCTCCAAGGACGCCATCGCGGACGTCGTGGAGATCATCAAGGGCCACGACTTCTACAAGCCCGCCCACGAGACGGTCTACACCGCGATCCTCGACCTCTACGCCAAGGGTGAGCCGGCCGACCCCATCACGGTCGCCGCCGAGCTGGTCAAGCGCGGTGAGATCACCCGGGTCGGCGGCGCGTCCTATCTGCACACCCTGGTGCAGTCGGTGCCGACGGCGGCCAACGCCTCCTACTACGCGGAGATCGTCCACGAGCGGGCTGTCCTGCGACGGCTCGTCGAGGCGGGCACCAAGATCACGCAGATGGGATACGCGGCGGACGGCGACGTCGACGACATCGTCAACTCCGCCCAGGCCGAGATCTACGCGGTCACCGAGCAGAGAACCAGCGAGGACTACCTGCCGCTCGGCGACATCATGGAGGGCGCGCTCGACGAGATCGAGGCGATCGGTTCGCGCAGCGGCGAGATGACCGGCGTGCCCACCGGGTTCACCGACTTCGACTCGCTCACCAACGGCCTGCACCCCGGCCAGATGGTCGTCATCGCGGCCCGCCCCGCCATGGGTAAGTCCACGCTGGCGCTGGACTTCGCACGGGCCTGCTCGATCAAGCACAACCTGCCGAGCGTGATCTTCTCGCTCGAAATGGGCCGCAACGAGATCGCGATGCGTCTCCTGTCGGCCGAGGCCCGGGTCGCGCTCCACCACATGCGCTCCGGCACGATGACCGACGACGACTGGACGCGGCTGGCACGGCGCATGCCGGACGTTTCCCAGGCGCCCTTGTACATCGATGACTCGCCCAACCTTTCGATGATGGAAATCCGCGCCAAGTGCCGTCGTCTGAAACAGCGCAACGACCTCCGCCTCGTCGTCATCGACTATCTGCAGCTGATGCAGTCGGGTGGCTCCAAGCGCGCCGAGAGCCGCCAGCAGGAAGTCTCGGACATGTCGCGAAACCTGAAGCTGCTCGCCAAGGAGCTCCAGCTGCCGGTGATCGCGCTGTCCCAGCTGAACCGTGGCCCCGAGCAGCGCACGGACAAGAAGCCGATGGTCTCCGACCTGCGTGAATCCGGATCCATCGAGCAGGACGCCGACATGGTCATCCTGCTCCACCGAGAGGACGCCTACGAGAAGGAGTCCCCGCGCGCGGGCGAGGCGGACCTGATCGTGGCCAAGCACCGTAACGGCCCGACCGCGACCATCACCGTGGCCTTCCAGGGCCACTACTCGCGCTTCGTGGACATGGCCGCGACCTGAGGTCTGCACCGGGTGCGCGCGGTGCGTGCACTGCGCCGCAGGGTGTGCCATGAGCCTGGTGCCCGGAGCGGTGCGGGAGGCCGCCGACGACCTCGCCGATCCGCTCATCCGTCGACACCTGGGAAAAGAGATCGACTGGGCGCTGGTGTGCGGCTAGACCTGAGGGCATGACCTCACCCCATGCGTCCGTATCGACCCCGCCCTTCGACGAGTTGCTGCCCGGAACCCGTCGGGCCCTGCTCCACCGCATCGCCGTCGCCCAGTCCGAAGGGCGGGCCCCCTCGCTGGTCGCGGGCGTGGTGCGGGACGGACGGATGGTCTGGTCGGGGTCGCGCACCTCGGTCGACGGGCACGGCCCCGACGCCGATGTGCAGTACCGCATCGGGTCGATCACCAAGACCTTCACCGCCGTGCTCGTTCTGCGGCTGCGTGACGAAGGGCTCCTGGATCTCGGGGACCCGCTGGAGAAGCACGTTCCCGGCACCGCGGCCGGATCGGCCACCATCGCTCAACTCCTGTGCCACACGGCCGGGTTGGCGGCCGAGACACCCGCGCCGTGGTGGGAGAGGACGCCGGGGGATTCCCGTCCCGAGCTGACCGATGTGCTGGGCGAGCAGCCGTACCTGCATCCCGCGGGCCGGCTGCACCACTACTCCAACCCGGGTTACACCTTGCTCGGTTCTCTGGTCGAGGCGCTGCGCGGAGTCTCCTGGGAAGAGGCGCTGCGCAGAGAGATCCTGGAACCGCTGGGGCTGGACCGCACGACCACCCGGCCCGTGGCCCCGCACGCGGGCGGCTGGGCCGTACATCCGTGGGCGGACGTCCTGCTGCCGGAGCCGTCCCAGGACCTCGGCCTGATGGCGCCCGCCGGACAGCTCTGGTCCACGGTCTCCGACCTCTGCCGCTTCGCCGTCTTCCTGGCGCAGGGCGATGAGCGGGTGCTGAGCGCCGAGTCGGTGGCGGAGATGCGTGCCCCCGCTGTGGCTCCGGAGGCCGGCGGCTGGGACGGCGGTTACGGGCTCGGTCTCCAGCTCGCCCGGAGCGAGGGACGCGAACTCGCCGGACACACCGGCTCGTTGCCCGGGTTCGTCGCGAGCCTTTGGGTGAGCGTGGTCGACGGGGTGGCCGCCGTGGCGCTCGTCAACGCGACCTCGGCGCCGATGGGCATGCTGGCCGCCGATCTCGTACGGATCGTGGCGGAGGCCGAGCCACGCCTCCCGGAGCCCTGGCGCCCCCTTCCCGAGGTGGACAACGAGCTCCTGGCGCTCACCGGTCCCTGGTACTGGGGCACCCAGTCCTATGGGCTGCGGCTCACCGCCGACCGAGGAGTGGCGCTGGCGCCGCTGCGGGGCAACGGCCGGGCTGCCCGGTTCACCGCGACCGGCGATGGCACCTGGATCGGCCTCGACGGCTACTACCGGGGCGAGACGCTCCGTGTGGTGCGTCGGCCGGACGGATCCGTGAGCCATCTCGATCTCGGATCGTTCGTCTTCACCCGCGAGCCCTACGGTCCCGACGCGACCGCGGTACCCGGCGGCGTGGACCCCGAGGGCTGGCGCGGCGTCTGACGGCGATGTCGTTTCACGTGAAACGTGCACGGGCTCTGTAACCGCAGGCGCCCGGTGCCGTCTGTTGCACACGAACCAGTGCGGTCTGTTTCACGTGAAACAGACCGCACACGGCGGCCGGGGTTCGCCCGCCCCATGCCGAGGCCCGCTGCCCGGCTGTCCGCTACAGCGGCTTCTTGAAGCCGACGTGGGAAGCCTCGAACCCCAGACGCTCATAGAACCGGTGGGCATCGGTGCGGGTGGCGTCCGATGTCAGCTGGACCAGCTGGCAGCCCTGCCGCTCCGATTCGGAGACGGCCCATTCGATGAGCCGGGTCCCGAGCCCGCTTCCGCGTTCCGCCGCATGAATGCGTACGCCCTCGATGATCGAGCGGGTCGAGCCGCGGCGGGAGAGTCCCGGGATGACGGTGAGCTGAAGGGTGCCCACCACCTCGCCACGACGGACCGCGACCACCAGGAGCTGATGGGGGTCGGACGCAAGCCGGTCGAAGGCGGTGCGGTAGGGCGCGAGGTCGTCCGGGGATTCGCGCTGGGCGCCCAGGGGGTCGTCCGCCAGCATCGCCACGATCGCCGGGATGTCCTCGGACGCCGCGGGCCTGATCTCAAGATCGCTCATGGCCCGGAGCGTACGCCCGGTTCTTTCAGGCGGGTACGTGCAGTGCTTCCACCGTGCGCACCAGGGGCGCGAGTTGGGGGTTTTCGGCAGCGTCGTCCAGCGCCTCGCGCAGAGCCTTGTCGTTGGTGGGCCGCGCCTCGGCGAGCAGGGCCAGCCCGGACTCGGTGACGTCGGTGTAGATGCCGCGCCGGTCGGTGTCGCAGAGGTATCGGGTCAGCAGCCCGCGGGCTTCCAGCCGGGTGACGAGCCGGGTCGTGGCCGACTGACTGAGTACTACCGCGTCGGCGACCTGCTTCATCTGGAGATGCCCGCCGGGGCCGCTGTGCTGGCGGCTGAGGACGTCGAGCAGCGAGTACTCGCGCACGCTGAGGTCGTGCCCGGACTGCAGGGCGCGCTCGATGTGCGCGTCGATCTTGCCGTGCAGCAGGGAGAGCGCGCACCAGCCCTGGGCGAGGGCGGTGAGTGCGGGGTCCGTCGCGGTCATGCGTGTCCTCCGTCCGGAGCGGCTTGTCCTCAGGATAGTCCACGAGCGCAATAGCCCGCGTTTGCGATTAGTCGGCGTCTGCAATTATTGTGGACGCTCGTAAAGGGCTCACGCAATCTCCCTGGAAGGTCATCCCATGCCACTCGCCCTCCTAGCCCTCGCCATCGGGGCGTTCGGTATCGGCACCACAGAATTCGTGATCATGGGGCTGCTGCCCGAGGTCGCCGGCACCTTCGCCGTCTCCATCCCGACCGCCGGATTCCTGGTCAGCGGGTACGCGGTCGGGGTGGTGCTCGGTGCACCGCTGATGACCGTCCTGGGCACGAAGATCAGCCGCAAGCGGATGCTGATGCTGCTCATGGGCTTCTTCATCGTCGGCAACGTGCTGTCCGCCGTCGCGCCCGCCTTCGGGCTGATGCTGACCGGCCGCATCGTGGCGTCCCTGGCCCACGGGGCGTTCTTCGGTATCGGCTCGGTCGTCGCCGCGGACCTGGTCGCACCGCAGAAGAAGGCCGGGGCCATCGCGATGATGTTCACGGGTCTGACCGTCGCCAACGTCGTGGGCGTCCCGGCCGGCACGCTGATAGGCCAGCAGGTCGGCTGGCGCGCGACGTTCTTCGTGGTCGCGGCGCTCGGAGTGCTGGGACTGTTCGGCGTCGCCAAGCTCGTTCCGAACATGCCGAAGGCCGAGGGCGTGCGGCTGCGGCACGAGATCGCCGCGTTCCGCAATGTGCAGGTGCTGCTCGCCATGGCGATGACCGTGCTCGGCTTCGGCGGAGTCTTCGCCGCGATCACCTACATCACACCGATGATGACGAACGTCGCCGGCTACGCCGACACCTCGGTCACCTGGCTGCTCGTGCTCTTCGGCCTGGGCATGGTCGCCGGAAACCTCATCGGCGGCCGGTTCGCCGACCGTGCCCTGATGCCCATGCTGTACGTGTCGCTGACTGGCCTCGCCGTGGTGCTGGCCCTGTTCACGTTGGCCGCCCACGACAAGATCGCCTCTGCCGTCATGATCTTCCTGATCGGCGCGCTCGGCTTCGCGACCGTGCCTCCACTGCAAAAGCGCGTCCTCGACCAGGCCGCCGGAGCGCCCACGCTGGCCTCCGCCGTCAACATCGGCGCCTTCAACCTCGGCAACGCGCTCTCCGCCTGGCTCGGCGGCATCGTCATCGCCGCGGGCCTCGGCTACACCGCCCCCAACTGGGTGGGCGCCGCTCTCGCCGCGTCCGCCGTCGTCCTCGCCCTGATCTCCAGCGCGCTGGAGCGGCGGGCCCATGCAGGAGGACGCATCGTCGCGAGCGCCGCTCCCGACGCGGCCCAGGCCCCCGTGGCCGTCCACCACTGACCATTCACCACTGATCAACTGGCAAGTACCACCGAGGAGTTCCTCTTCATGAGCACCCACACCGTCGCCGCTGCCCCGCTGTCCACCCAGGACGCGGAAGCCCTCGTCGAAGCCGCACGCTCCGCTGCCGAGGCGGCCGGCGTCTTCGCCGCGGTCACCGTCCTCGACGCGGGCGGCCATCTGCTCGCCTTCCGCCGGGACGACCGGGCCGTACTGATCGCCGGGGAGACCAGCACCCGCAAGGCCTACACGGCGCTCCAGCTGAACGCGCCGACCGCCGACCTGGTGGACGCGGTTCAGCCGGGCGGTCTGTTCCACACCCTGCCCACTGCCCTCGACCGGCCCCTGCTGTTCATCGCGGGCGGTGTTCCGGTCCACCGTGAGGGCCGGCTGATCGGCGCGATCGGTGTGGGTGGCGGCGCCCCCGACCAGGACCACGGGTTCGCGACCCGTGCGGTGGAGGCGCTGGCAGCCCACTGAGCGCCTGGATACCACGAGGCCGCCCCAACTGAGCCCGCTGGCGCGGTGGTTGGGGCGGCCTTCGAGGCCTCTGGGTGTTCCGCTCTCGGCTAGCCGGCCGCCACTGTCAGGGGGGCGAATCGGCGCGTCCAGTCGCCGGGGAGTGCCGGAATGCCGTACGTCATCACCGCGTTGAAGGCGATCGGCTCCAGACCGGACGCCTTCAGCCAGCACAGCAGCTCCTCATGGCGGACGTCCACGTCCGTACGCAGTGGACGGTCGGTGCCCGCCGCCAGCGAGGCGACCAGTGCCTTCGCGGTCTCCGTGTCGCGGGCGATCAGCGGACCCACGACATGGGTGGCCATATTGGGCCAGGCCGCCGCGAAGCCGGTCAGGCCGGTGGAGTCCTCCGCGACCCGCAGCTGGTCGCAGAAGGCCGGAAGGCGCGTGATCATATGGGTGCGGTCCTCCCCGAACACCTCGGCGTCCAGCCGGAGCACGGCCGGCAGATCCTCTGCGGTGGCGGGCCGGGTGGCCACCGTCGGAGCGGGGCCCGACGGCTGGAAGCGGCCCATGACCATCTCGGCGCGGCCGGTCACCTCGAAGCCGAGCTCCTCGTACAGCGGGCGGCCGTTCGGGGTCGCGTGCAGGGTGACCGGGGTGCCTTCCAGCTCCCGCAGGACGTCCTTCATCAGACGGCGGCCGACGCCCTGCCGGGCGAAGCGCTCGGCGACCAGCACCATGCCGATGGCCGCGAGGCCCGGGCCGTACGAGGTGACGACGCAGGCGGTGACCAGCCCCTTGCCGTCAGGATCGTCGATCCCGAACCCCGTTCCCGCGGTGAGCAGGAGCCCCCATTTGTGCTCCTCGCGTGGCCAGCCCCGGTCCTCCGAGAGGTCGGCACAGGCGGTGAGGTCGTCGATGGTCAGGCGGCGCAGGGGAAGCTCGGCGAGCGGTGAGGGCATGAGGGTCAGGTTGTCCGACGCTACGGCGTGGCGTCCACCGCTTTGCGGCCTGCGGCACGGTGCTCTCGGCCACGCTTGGTCAGCCCCCACGGCTTCAGCACCGAGATGGCCGTCATGAAGAAGTACGCACTGGACGAGACCACGGGGGCTGCCACCAGGCTGATGTCGGGGACGTCGGCCGCGGTGGCGCTGTTGATCTCGGGGCGCAGGAGGAAGGCGGACAGGCACAGCGTGATCAGGGTCAGCCAGAACTTGATCCAGACCCAGCGGTGGCGCGCGAGCCCCCACGGTGTGCCCAGGGACAGGACCACGCCACTCACGAGCGTCGTGAGCGCGATGGGCAGCACCAACCAGTCGCCGAAGACCTTCATGGCGCTGTAGGCCGCCCCGGTCATGGTCGGCGAGTCCGTCGTACAGGCGGTGATGCCGAGGGCGAGCAGGCCGAAGGTGAGGCCCAGCCAGCTCACCGAGACGGCCACATGGGCGACCAGCCATCCCCGTCGGGCCGTCCGCCGGAGATGTTTCACGTGAAACGGCGGCCGGACCGTGCGCGGGACCGTGCGGTCGGATGTCGGGAGCGAAGGATGTTTCACGTGAAACAGCGTGCCGCCGCGTGGCCCCGCAGGCGTCCGACCGAGGGAGTAACCCCGTCTACTGGCGTCGGCGTACGGGACGGGCGGCGGCTGCGGGCGCGCCCGATGGGTGGGGGTCAGCCCAGATCGGGAGCGTGCATGGCGCGGACACCCTCGATGTTGCCGTCGAGGTAGTGCCGCAGGGACAGCGGGACGAGGTGGACCGAGGCAATGCCCACGCGGGTGAACGGGATGCGGACGATTTCGTACTCCCCGCACGGTTCCTCGATCTCGGGACCGTGGCGCAGCGAGGGGTCCATCGAATCGAGGCGGCAGACGAAGAAGTGCTGCACCTTCACTCCGGTGGCGCCTCCGTCGGCGCCGATGTGCTCGATGGTGTCGACGAAGCAGGGCACCACATCGGTGATCTTCGCGCCGAGTTCCTCGTGCACTTCGCGGTGCAGGGCCTGGACGACGGTGGAGTCCTCGGGTTCGACCCCGCCGCCGGGAGTGACCCAGTAGGGATCCACGCCGGGCTTGGTTCGCTTGATCAGAATCAGGTCGTCACCGTCAAGCAGGACGGCTCGTGCGGTGCGCTTGACCACTGGACGTACGGTCATGGGAGAAATGTGGCCCGAAGGGAGAGCCGCGAAACTCTCCGGCTCCGTCGGCCGCGGCCTCAGCCCCACTCGCTCGCGGCGCGCAGCAGCCACTCCTGCGCCCGCGCGATGTGGGTGAGCCCCAGCGTGCCGGTGCGGGCCGCGAGGAAATAGGTGCGCAGCGGTGGCACCGGGGGATCCAGGAGCGCCACCAGTTCGCCCTGTTCCAGGGCCGTCTCGCACAGGTAGCGCGGCAGCACCGCGAGACCGGCTCCGGCGGTCACCGAGGCCAGCACCGCCCTCAGGTCGGGGGCCACCACCGCGCCGCTGGCCGCCGGCTTGGCATCGAACACCGAGGCCCAGTAACGCGTCACCAGCGGCAGGGACTCGTGGACCTCCACCACCGGGATGGGCGCGAGGACGGCGGGCCCGCCGTGGCGCACCGCCCCGGGACCGAGGCGTGCCGCCCAGCGCACCCCGGCGACCAGGACGTGCTCCTCGTCGCACAGCGGGGTCGAGGTCAGCAGATCGCCGCGCGGCCGGGCGGTGGTGATGGCCAGATCGTGATGCCCGGCGGCGAGGCCCTCCAGGGTCTCTTCGGCGCTGCCGAACGAGGCCCGCAGAGTGAGGCCCTGGGGGATGAGCCGGGTGAGCGCGGGCAGGGCGCGCAGCGCCGTGAACTCGGGCGGCCCGGCCAGGTGCAGGGTCCGCCCGCCCGGCTCCTCGCCGATGCCGGACTCGGTGATCTGCACGAGCGCGTCCAGATGCGGCGCGGCCCGCTGGGCCAGCTCGTCGCCGATGGTCGTCGGGGTCACCCCGCGCGCCTGGCGGAGGAAGAGGGGACGGCCCAACTGCCGCTCCAGCGTGCGTATCTGCCCGGTCACCGCGGGCTGGGAGAGCCCGAGCAGGGCGGCGGCCCGGGTGAAGGAGCCCGCCCGGTGCACCGTGACGAACGTACGCAGCAGGGCAAGGTCCATGCGGTGCCCTCCCGTCCTGAACTGCCCCCACGACGCCCCGGCAAGCCACCACTATAAATATGTCGATAGGTCCCTGTCGCCAGGGTGATTGGACACTGACGCAGAGTCAACTAGCCTTGTCCGGACGGTTCCCAGCGCGCGGGAACCGGGACGGTCCGAGCCATGAGGGGGGAGGCTCGGACCGTCCGTCCTAGGTGGCTGACGTGCTCCACGTCGAGGTCATCAGGCCGAAGCCGCCTGGTCGAGAGCACGTTCCACGTCCGCGATCAGGTCGGGGGCGTCCTCCGCGCCGACCGAGAAGCGGATGAAGCCCTCCGCCACCGCGTCGCCGCCCCAGCGCCCGCGGCGCTCGGCCGTGGAGCGCACGCTGCCGAAACTGGTGGCGTCGTCGACCAGGCGCAGCGACGCGAGGAACCGCTCCGCGAAGCCCCGGTCGGGCAGGTCGAAGGAGACCACACAGCCGAAGCGGCGCATCTGGGCCGCGGCGAGACGGTACGACGGGTCCGTGGGCAGACCGGGATAGCGCAGGGCGGTCACCTCGGGCCGCTTCGACAGCGCCTCGGCGAGCGCCAGGGCGTTGGCGGCCTGGCGGTCCGCGCGCAGGTGCAGGGTGGCCAGGGAACGGTGCGCCAGCCAAGCCTCCATCGGGCCCGGGATCGCGCCGACGACCTTGCGCCACTTGCGGACCCGTGCGGCGAGGTCGGGGTCGCGGCACACCACATAGCCGAGCAGGAGATCTCCGTGCCCGGTCAGGCCCTTGGTGCCGCTGGCCACCGCGAAGTCCGCGCCGAGTTCGAGGGGGCGCTGCCCGAGCGGGGTGGCCAGGGTGTTGTCGACCGCCACCAGCGCGCCCGCCTCGTGGGCGGCCCGGGCCAGCCGGCGTACGTCGCACACATCGAGACCGGGGTTGGACGGTGTCTCGATCCACAGCAGCTTCGCGCCGTCCAGGTGCGCCAGTTGCGCGTCGGCGGCGGTCGGCGCGGTGCGCACCTCGATGCCGTACGCCTCCAGCTGTTCGCGCACCAGGGGCAGCGCCTGGTAGCCGTCGTCCGGCAGCACCACGGTGTCCCCGGAGCGGGCCTGGGAGAGCAGCACGGCCGAGATCGCCGCCATCCCGGAGGCGAAGACGATCGCCTCGGCGCCCTCGTCGGGCGACTCGAGTTCGGCTATCGCCCGCTCCAGGTGGGTCCACGTCGGATTGGTGTCGCGGCCGTAGGTGTAGGGCCCGGAGGCCTCGCCGGGCAGATGGAAGTGGGCGGCGAACACCGGCCCCGGCAGGGTGGGCTCATAGGCCACCGGTTCGGGCAGTCCCGCGCGGACCGATCGGGTTCCGTCCCCCGTCGTGCCACGAGCGTCAGCTGTCATGCCACAGGCTCCATTTCCGTACGCGCGGCGCCGAGGAGTCCCTCACGGGCCGCCTCCGCCGTCCCAGGACAGTCGTCGAAACCCTCGTGCCCGCCGTCGGCGGAACAGGGGATGGCCACCTTCAGTCCTTGTCGTCGGGCAGGACGATGTGCATCGCCCAGGACACGATCGAGATGATCAGGGCACCGATCACGGCGGTCCAGAATCCCTCGACGTGGAAGCTCAGGTCGAGCTTGTCGGCGAGCCAGGAGGTCAGCAGCAGCATCAGCGCGTTGACCACCAGGGTGATCAGGCCGAGCGTGAGGATGAAGAGGGGGAACGACAGGAGCTTGACCACGGGCTTCACGACGAAGTTCACCACGCCGAAGAGCAGCGCGACCAGAATCAGCGTCAGGGCCTTCTTGCCGGTGCTGTCACCGGTCAGGGTGATGTCCTTCACCAGCCAGATGGCCACCGCCAGGGCGGCCGCATTGGCGATCGTCTTGACTACGAAATTCTTCATGGGTCTGATCGTGGCAGACGTGATCGGCACGAGCGCAGGGGCAGAGGGCGATGAAAGAATTCCGACTCGATGAGCTGGAGGCGGAGCGGGCCGCCAATGACGGTGCGTATCTGCAGTTCCTGCGGGAGCGGAACATGTCGGCCGGCCTCTACGCGCTCGACGCGGGCGCGCACGACCCCCAGTCCCCGCACGCCCAGGACGAGATCTACTTCGTGGCCAGCGGCCGCGCTTCCATCACCGTGGGCCTGGAGACGACGCAGGTCGCCCGGGGCAGCGTGGTCTACGTGCCGGCCGGAGTGGCGCACAAGTTCCATCACATCACCGAGGACCTGAGGGTTCTGGTCGTCTTCTCTCCCCCGGAGAGGTGAGGGCCACCCCCGGTTCTCCCTAGGGGTTCGGTCAGGGGAGTTCAAGGGGTGCGAGGGCCCCGCCCGCCACCCCCTCGCGCCTAGCATCGGGAGTGTCGAAGGCACACAACTCGTGGGCCGACACCAACGAGCGGAAAGAGGTAGGGACGATGGCGCGGATCTTCGCGGGGATGCCCTGGTGGGTCAAGTGGGTCGCCGTGCCCGTCATCGCCCTGGTGGTGTTCGGCGGGCTCATCGCGAGCGTGGTCGGTTTCCTTTTCGGGCTGCTGTTCAAGCTCCTGGTCTTCGTGGCCCTGGTCGGCGGTCTGATCTATCTGGTGCGCAGGTTCATGTCGTCCTCGTCCTCCTCGCGCGGCGACTGGTGACCGGGCCGCGCGCCGGTACGCGGGTCGCGTCCGGGAGGCCGGGGCATTAGCCCGGCCGGGGGAACGGACCCGATCGGACCCCCTTGGCCCGGCAGGACCGCCATTAGAGTGGCCAGTCTCTGCCGCCCCTGGGAAGCACGGGTCTGACGGCCCCTCACCACTGGTCCGGCCGGCTCGTGGCCCGGCCCCGGGGTCACGGCGGGCGCGCGGGGGCGGCCCCCGCGGGTGGGCGCGTCGCCCGTCAGCACGCCTGGGGGTGACCTGTGGCCACGGCTCCGAACGCCGCCGTCCCTACCCTGATCGGCTCGGTCCAGCGGGCCCTGCGCCTCCTGGAGGCGGTCGGCTCCCACCTGGACGGCGCCCCCGCCAAACAGCTGGCGAGAGAGGCGGGGCTGCCGCTGCCGACCGCGTACCACCTGCTGCGCACCCTGACGCATGAGGGCTATCTGCGGCGCGAGCACGGGGTGTTCCTGTTCGGCCCGGCGGTCGAGCGGCTGGCTCGGGGCGGAGTGCTGCAGAATCGTCGCAGCAAGATCAATGAATCGCTGGCGCGCTGGCGGGACTCCCTCGGGGTGCCCGTCTACTTCGCTGTTTATCGCGAGGGGGAGATCGAGGTCGCCGGCCTCGCCGAGACCCCTGCGGCGCCCGCCGTCGAGGAGTGGGCCGACTTCCGCGAGACCGGGCACGCCCACGCGATCGGCCAGTGCCTGCTCAGCCAGCTCGACGAGCGCTCCCGCGAGGATCATCTGGACCGGCACCCGGTCGCAGCCATCACGCCGTACACCGTGCGGGACCGCCGAGCCCTCGTGGAGCGGCTCGCGGCTACGGAACGTAGCCGACTCGCGGTCGAACGACAGGAATACGTCCTCGGTTCCGTCTGTGCCGCGATCCCCGTCGAGGCCGGTTCCGACCCTGCCGCGCTGGCCATTTCCGTACCCCTTCACCAGCAAGAACGACTGATTCCGGCCATTGAGCGACTGCGGGCGGAAATGGGCGGTCTGCTCGGCTCCCTGGCCTTCTCTATCAGTATCTGAAATATCACTCCTTGTGATCTGCTAGCCGTTCCACCACGATGGCGTCAAGAGGGCCATGGGGGATGATTCCTGGCCAGTTCCGGCTAGAGCGGGGTACGTGCGATGCGTGATTCGGTTCAGGCAGAAGTGATGATGAGTTTCCTCGTGTCCGAGGAGCTCTCCTTCCGGATCCCGGTGGAGCTGGCATACGAGGCCACGGATCCCTACGCGGTGCGCATGACCTTCCACCTCCCCGGCGACGCGCCGGTCACCTGGGCCTTCGGGCGTGAACTGCTCCTCGACGGGCTCAACAAGCCGATCGGGGACGGCGACGTGCGGATCGAGCCCGCCGAACCCGACCTGCTGAGCGATGTGCACATCAGGCTCCGCGTCGGCGCCGACGCCGCCCTGTTCCGGGCCGGCGCCGCGCCCCTGGTGGCGTTCCTCGACCGCACCGACAAGCTCGTCCCGCTCGGGCAGGAGTGGACGCTGGGCGACTTCGACGAGCACCTGGAGGACGCGCTCGGCCGCATCCTGGCCGAGGAGAACGCCGGCTGAGCCGCTACTTGCGGCGTCGGTGACCGCCACCGGAGCGCGCACCCGCCGGACGCGGAACCGGGCGGTCCGCGGACGGGGCGCCGGGTCGGCCCGCCGGGCGGGCGCCGGTACGGCCGGCGGGCCGGTCGGCGGAGACCACCAGGGCCGCCAGCGCCGTGGTCAGCGGTACCGAGGCCACCAGGCCGATCGAGCCGACCAGTGTCCGCACGATCTCCTCGGCGACCAGCTCGCTGTTGGCCACGGTGCCCACGCTGCTCTGCGCGATCGAGAACAGCAGCAGCAGGGGCAGCGCGGCGCCCGCGTAGGCGAGCACCAGGGTGTTCACCACGGACGCGATGTGGTCGCGGCCGATCCGGATACCTGCCCGGTACAAGCCGCGCGGGCCCATCGTGGGGTTCGCCTCGTGCAGCTCCCAGACCGCCGACGTCTGGGTGACCGTCACGTCGTCCAGTACGCCCAGGGAGCCGATGATGACGCCGGCCAGCAAAAGGCCGGACATGTCGATGTTCGGGTAGAGGCCGTGGATCAGGCCGGTGTTGTCGTCGGTGTTGCCGGTGAGGGAGGCCCAGCCGATGAACAGCGAGCCGAGCAGCCCGATCAGCATCAGCGAGACGAGCGTGCCGAGCACCGCGACGGAGGTGCGCGCGGACAGGCCGTGGCACAGGTAGAGCGCGATCAGCATGATGGCGCTCGCCCCGACCACCGCTACCAGCAGCGGGTTGGAGCCCTGCAACACCGCCGGAAGGATGAACAGGGTCAGCACGGCGAACGAGATCACGAGCGCGACCAGGGCCATCACCCCGCGCAGCCGCCCGACGACCACCACCGCGAGCGCGAAGATCCCGGCGAGCAGCGCCATCGGGAACCGCCGGTTCACATCGGACACCGAGTACTGCAGGTCCCGGGGTGCGTCGGGGGCGTAGGAGACGATCACGCCCTGGCCCGTGTGGAGTTGGCGCGGCGCGTCCGGCTGGACGATCTCGGTGAAGGTGCGCCCCTCCTCGGGGCCCGACGTCACCTTGACCGTGGCCTTCTCGCAGATCCTGCGCGGGGCGGCGTCCCGGTCGCGCCGGCTCTCGGCGGTGGAGGTGTCGCCGTTGGACGGGGTCTGCGCGGCATGGACCGACGCGCAGTCGACCTTGTCCACGGCGGTGACCTCGGCCTGCTGGGTCTGGCGGTCGAAGCCGACGCCGGTGCGCTGGTGCGGCGGCGCGCCGCCCGGCCAGAGCACCACGAGCCCCACAAGGACCGCTGCGGAGAAGGGGATCAGCACCGCGGCGATGACCTTCCGCAGGTGCTTGGACACCGGGGCGGCGGGCCCGTGGGCGTGCGAGTGGCCGTGTCCGTGGCCGTGTCCGCCGTGCTGGTGCGCAGGGCGCGGTTCTGGTGAGGTCACCGACCGATCATCGCAAGAACACCGGGGGCCCTCTGTTCAGCGCGCCAGTGAGGACGCTAGCGTGGTGACACCTTTGCACACGCGGGAGCTCGGAGCACCGGGCTGAGAGGGCGCTGAACACCGTACGAACCGTACGGAAACGGCTGCGCCGACCGCCGAACCTGTTACCGGGTAATGCCGGCGTAGGGAGTAGGTCTCATGACCATTCAGGACGCACGCACGCCTGCCTCCAGCACGGAGAGCGGGAAGTCCATCGGCTGGCACAAGGGGTACGTGGAGGGTTCGCGCCCCGACCTCAAGGTGCCGGTGCGCCAGGTGCACCTCACCAACGGCAAGGCCGTCACGCTGTACGACACCTCGGGCCCGTACACCGATCCGACCGTCGAGACCGACGTCCGCCGCGGGCTCGCCCCGCTCCGGGAGAACTGGATCATCGGGCGCGGCGACACCGAGGAGTACGCCGGGCGCCCGGTCCGGCCCGAGGACGACGGCATCAAGCACACCTCGCCGCGCGGCGGCCTCAAGAACCTCGACGCGGTCTTCCCCGGCCGCCCGCGCCAGCCCCGCCGGGGCCGGGGCGGCCAGGCGGTGACCCAGCTCGCCTACGCCCGGCGCGGCGAGATCACCCCGGAGATGGAGTACGTCGCGATCCGCGAGAACGTCTCCCCCGAGGTCGTCCGGGAGGAGATCGCGGCGGGCCGCGCGGTGCTGCCCGCCAACATCAACCACCCCGAGATCGAACCGATGATCATCGGCAAGCGGTTCCTGGTGAAGGTCAACGCCAACATCGGCAACTCGGCGGTCACTTCCTCCATCGAGGAGGAGGTCGACAAGATGACGTGGGCCACGCAGTGGGGCGCGGACACCGTCATGGACCTCTCCACCGGCCGCAACATCCACACCACGCGCGAGTGGGTGCTGCGCAACTCCCCCGTCCCGATCGGCACGGTGCCGCTGTACCAGGCCCTGGAGAAGGTCGACGGCCGTGCCGAGGACCTGACCTGGGAGATCTACAAGGACACCGTCATCGAGCAGGCCGAGCAGGGCGTCGACTACATGACGGTCCACGCCGGCGTGCTGCTGCGCTACGTGCCGCTGACCGCCCGCCGCAAGACCGGCATCGTCTCGCGCGGCGGCTCGATCATGGCGGCCTGGTGCCTGGCGCACCACAAGGAATCGTTCCTGTACGAGAACTTCGAGGAACTCTGCGACATCCTCGCGGCGTACGACGTGACGTACTCGCTCGGCGACGGTCTGCGCCCCGGCTCCATCGCGGACGCCAATGACGAGGCGCAGTTCGCGGAGCTCCGCACGCTCGGGGAACTCAACACGATCGCCAAGCGTCACAACGTACAGACGATGATCGAGGGCCCGGGACACGTCCCGATGCACAAGATCAAGGAGAACATCGACCTCCAGCAGGAGATCTGCGAAGAGGCCCCGTTCTACACCCTGGGGCCGCTGACCACCGATGTGGCGCCCGCCTACGACCACATCACCTCCGGCATCGGCGCGGCGATGATCGCCTGGTGGGGCACCGCGATGCTCTGCTACGTCACGCCCAAGGAGCACCTCGGCCTGCCCAACCGTGACGACGTGAAGACCGGCGTCATCACGTACAAGATCGCCGCGCACGCGGCGGACCTGGCCAAGGGGCACCCGGGCGCGCAGGAGTGGGACGACGCGCTCTCGGACGCCCGGTTCGAGTTCCGCTGGGAGGACCAGTTCAACCTGGCCCTCGACCCGGTCACCGCCCGGGAGTTCCACGACGAGACGCTGCCCGCGGAGCCGGCCAAGACCGCGCACTTCTGCTCGATGTGCGGTCCGAAGTTCTGCTCGATGAAGATCTCCCAGGACATCCGCCGCGAGCACGGCGGCGACCTGGGGTCCGACGAGATCGCGGCCGGAATGGCGGAGAAGTCCAAGGAGTTCGCGGACGCGGGCAACCGGGTCTATCTGCCGATCGCCGACTGAGTCCGTGCGGCCTTCGCGCTGCCCCGGGAGCGGCCGGCTCCCGGGGTCGGTGCCGGCCGGGCCCCCGGTTCAGTCCGGCTGGTGCTCGGGGCCGCCGAAGTCGGGGCTCGTGAAGTCCGGGCTGGTGAAGCCCGCGTGGCGGCTGGGGGAGGCGCCCTCGTCAGGGCTGTCGAAGCCCGGGCGGTCGTATCCGAGGGTGGGTATGCGGCCCAGGGGACGGCGCTGCGCGGGGGCCCCGGGGTCGATGCTCGGGTCGGCGAGCGCGTCGCGCAGGAAAGGGTAGATGCCCCGTTCCACCAGGGCGTGGCGCCAGGCCTCGCGGGCGCGGGCCAGTTCCTGGGTGCGCTCGTCGGGGGCGTCCGCCTCACTGTTCTCGTCCAGGGCGACCACCTGCGTGGCGCCGTTGCGCACCGCGGTGATGAGCAGCCCGACGGCGGCGGCCAGGATCGCGGCGGCGGTCAGGGCGCCGAAGAACCAGCCGGCCGTCAGCATGGTGTCGGCGAAGGCGGGCTGCGGTTTGAGCATCTTCAGGATGTAGCCGACCAGCAGGAATATCGCGGCGGCGGTGCCCGCGAGCACCGGTGCCAGGACGGTGACCACGACGCCCACCCCGGCCCCGGAGGGTTCGAGCGGACTGCTGTCGTGGGTGGACGCGGGGTCGTTCGCGGCGGAGTCGGTGTGCTCGCGCAGCTCTTGGCGCGTCCTGACGTAGTGCTCGTACTCGGCGGCCGCCCGCTCGGTGACGAACGTGCCGGCGGCGAGGACCATGGTGCGCAGCTGCACCGCGTTGAGGCGGTCGCCGATTCCGGAGAGACCGGGCCGTTCGTGCGCGGTGCGCAGTGCCTCGTCGAGGATCCGCTCGAACTCCGGGCGGTCCTCGGTGAGCAGGTGCGGAGCGCTGTTCATGTGCATCCCCCGATGCTCCGTAGGGCCGGGATGCCCGCCTGGTGAACGGGCAGTTGGGCGGAAACGGAGGAGAGCCTGCTACGGATAACCCGATGGTAGAGCCGCTACGGCACGGGGTGACAGGGGGTTTCCGTAAATGGCATACCCCGGCGCTGTGCCGAAGCCTTTCCCGGTCAACCGTCAGCCATGCAGCGGGAGTTGCTGGACCAGCAGCTTTCCGGCCATGGTCACGCCGCCGTCCATGGCGATGGCCAGCCCGTCGGCGTACACGTGCGGACCTTCGACGACGGGCCGCGAGTCCTCCTCGCCGTCCTCGGTGCCGACCTCGCCGAGCAGATACGGAATGGGGCTGTGGCCGTGCACCACGCGCTGTCCGCCGTAGGCCGACAGCAGTTCGCGGGCGGCCTGCGGGCCCGATTCGTCGCGGAAGGCGAAGCGCTTGGTGAACTTGCGGAACAGGTCCCAGCACTCGTCGGCGTCGTTGCGGTTGAGGATGGCGTGGACGGTGTCGTTGACGGCCTCGATGGAGTCGCCGTACTCCAGATAGGCGGTCGTGTCGGAGTGCATGAGCAGGTGGTCGTCCTCCTGCTCGATCGCGTCCAGGCGGGACATCCACTGGAGGTGGACGTCCTGGAGCCGGTCCATGTCGGCCTTCTGGCCGCCGTTGAGCAGCCAGGCGGCCTGGAAGGTGGCCGTGCCCGCGCCGGAGTTGACCGGCGTGTCGGCGAATCTCTTGGCCCCGATGAGCAGCAGCTCGTGGTTGCCCATGAGGGCCTTGCAGTAACCGCCGGCCGCCGCCGCCTCGGCGGACAGCCGCATGACCAGGTCGATGACGCCGATGCCGTCGGGGCCGCGGTCGGTGAAGTCGCCGAGGAACCACAGCCGGGCGGTGCCCGCTGCCCAGTTGCCGGCGTCGTCGACGAGGCCCTGTGCGCGCAGCGCGGCCAGGAGTTCGTCGAGGTAGCCGTGGACGTCGCCCACGACGTACAGCGGCCCGGGGCCGTCGGGTGCCGCGGGCGCGACGGGCTCGACCGTCGGCAGCTTCACCGTGTCGCCGCGCTGTATCACCGGCAGGTCGCGCGCCGTCGGCGTGTAGCCGTCCGGCGGCTCCTCGTCCTGGTAGGCGGCCGGGCCGGGGGGCGCGGGCGGGGCGGGGGGCACGTCCGGCTGCTGCCCGGGGGCGGGCTCCTGCTGGAACACCGGCGCGACCGGCTGCGGCGGCATCACGGGGTCCGGCCCGGCGGCCGGCTCCTCCGGTGGTGGCACGGGGGTCTGTTGCGCGTACGGCGGCACCCGGAAGTCACGCAACGTCTCCGTCCGCACGGGTCCCTGACCGGCCCCCTGAGTCATCGACCCCTCCACCACCGTCGCACCGCCGTACACCGTGGGAGCCGCCAGGTCGGGCGGAGATCCGTGGTGTCGTGCGCCCATCATAGGAATGCGCCTCATGCTGTGTGACGCACCAGGGGTGGTCAATCCGGGTGCGAGCGGTGTTCGCGGGTGGTTATGTCCCCAATGTGGTGGTCAGGGCCGGGCTGATCCCCGCCGTTCTGACCGATCGGGGACCGGGGTTGGCCGGCCGGGCCGCCGCCCGGCCGGAATTCACTCCTTGCCCGGGCCCGTCTGGTTGTCCTTGGCGGGCGATCGGGGCGGGCTGACCGTGGTGCGCGGCGGACGGCGCTGCGATGAGGTGCGCACGATCAGTTCGGTCGGTATCACCTGCTCGATCGGCTGGCCGTTGTCGATCCCCTCGATCGCGTCGATGAGCAACTGCACGACGGCCGTGCCGATTCGCCGCGGTTTGAGCGAGAGCGTGGTGATGGGCGGTTCGGTGGTGGCGTACACGGTGGACTCGCTGCAGCACACGAGCAGCAGGTCCTCCGGTACGCGCAGGCCGTAGCGCCGGGCGGCGGCCAGCAGATCGGTGCCGTTGGGGTCGAAGAGTCCGTAGACGGCGTCGGGCCGGTCCGGGCGGGCGAGCAGCCGGTCGGCTGCGACGGCGCCCGCGCACGGGTCGTGGGCCGGGTAGGACTCGTACACCGGGTCCTGGCCGACCCGTTCGCACCAGGTCAGATAGGCCTCGGTGGAAAGGCGCGTGTAGGTGTCGGTGGTGGTTCCGGTGAGCAGGCCGATCCGGCGGGCGCCGGCGGCGGCGAGATGGTCGAGCAGATCGAGGACGGCGGCCTCGTGGTCGTTGTCCACCCAGGCCGTGACGGGCAGGCTGCCCGCCGGACGGCCGTCCGAGACTACGGGCAGCCCCTGGCGCACGAGTTCGCTGACGACGGGGTCCTGGTCGGAGGGGTCGATGACGACGGTGCCGTCGAGGGCGACGTTCGACCAGACGTCCGCCGGGCTGCGGCGTGAGGTGGCGGGCAGGATGACGAGGGCGTAGCCGCGCGCCAGCGCGGCGGAGGTGGCGGCCCTGGCCATCTCGGCGAAGTAGGCGAATTCGGTGAAGGTGAAAGGTTCATCCCCGTAGGTCGTCACGGTCAGGCCGATGAGGCCCGACTTGCCGGTACGGAGCGTGCGGGCCGCTGCGGATGGGCGGTAGCCCAGCCGGTCTGCGACCTCGCGGACGTGGCGGCGGGTGGCGTCGGGGAGCCGGCCCTTGCCGTTGAGCGCGTCGGAGACGGTCGTGATGGAGACCCCGGCGGCGGCGGCTACGTCCCGAATACCTGCCCGCCCCAGCCGGCGACCGGTCGACCGGCTCACCTGATGCTTCCCTGCTGCTGTCATGGCGAGCCGATAGTAGGGCGATGACGGATGGTTGGCCCGGGTGCATATGCACGCGTTGACAGGCACGTTTTTGCATGATCAAGATTCGTCAATCGCCTTGCTATGCAAGGGAGTTGTGGGGTCTTGCGTTACGGTGCCGCTTGTCGACCGGCAGACCGCTGCCCACTGCCCGGTGGTGCGGAGTGGTCTCAACTCACCTTCATGGGTGATGCGCGCCACGGCGCAGGCCACCGGCGCACGCCAGGCACACGAGCGCTCCCCCCTTGCCGTAAGCCCGCCGGCAACCGTTCTCCGTCGGCTATTCGCAGGGCCGCCGAATCCTCATAAGGTGAGGAGTATTGGATGTGTACGGAGCCGCCCGCGCCGGCGAGCACGGGATTCGTACGGAATGGTCGAGGAGGACCTGCGGTGAGCGAGACGAGCCCCAAGCTGCGCGCCGAGCTGGACGGCATCCCCACCTACAAGCCCGGCAGGCCCGCGGCCTCCGACGGTCCGGTCGCCTACAAGCTGTCCTCGAACGAGAACCCCTACCCGCCGCTCCCCGGTGTGATGGAGAGCGCGGTCGCCGCCGCGGGGAACTTCAACCGCTACCCGGACATGGCGTGCACCGGCCTGATGAACGAACTGTCCGACCGGTTCGGGGTGCCCCTGACGCACCTGGCCACCGGCACCGGCTCGGTCGGGGTCGCCCAGTCGCTGATCCAGTCCACCTCGGGCCCCGGTGACGAGGTCATGTACGCCTGGCGCTCCTTCGAGGCGTACCCGATCATCACCCAGATCAGTGGAGCGACCTCGGTCCGGGTGCCGCTGACCCCGGGTGATGTGCACGACCTGGACGCGATGGCGGACGCGATCACCGACCGGACCCGGCTGATCTTCGTCTGCAACCCCAACAACCCGACCGGCACCGTGGTGCGCCGGGCCGAGCTGGAACGGTTCCTCGACCGGGTGCCCTCCGACGTCCTGGTGGTCCTCGACGAGGCCTACCGGGAGTTCATCCGCGACACCGAGGTGCCGGACGGCATCGAGATCTACCGGGACCGCCCGAACGTGGCCGTCCTGCGCACCTTCTCCAAGGCGTACGGGCTCGCCGGGCTGCGGGTCGGCTTCGCGGTGGCGCACGAGCCGGTCGCGGCGGCCCTGCGCAAGACGGCCGTGCCCTTCGGCGTCAGTCAGCTGGCCCAGGACGCGGCGGTCGCCTCGCTGCGCGCCGAGGACGAGCTGATGGGCCGGGTCGGCGCGCTGGTCGGCGAGCGGGACCGGGTGTACGCGGGGCTGGTGCAGCAGGGCTGGACCGTGCCCGAGACGCAGGCGAACTTCGTGTGGCTGCGCCTCGGGGAGCGCACGGTCGAGTTCGCCGCCGCGTGCGAGGCGGCGGGTGTCGTGGTGCGGCCGTTCGCCGGCGAGGGCGTGCGCGTCACGATCGGCGAGTGCGAGGCCAACGACCTGTTCCTCAAGGTCGCCGAGGGCTTCCGCAAGCAGGCCTGAGCCGGGCCGCGCGGCGGCCACCCGCTCGGGCGGCTGCCTTCGCGCGGCGGCCGGCGGTCCGCGCGGCTGCCTTCGCTCGGCCGCCTACGGGAGGGCGTCGACCCGGATCGGGTCACCGGAGCGCACCGTCGCGAGCTGCCGCGGGTCGCCGTCGACGCGGCCGAGGATGTTGCACGGGCTCGCGAGCCGGCACTCCTCGCCGCGCGAGATGGGCGTGGGGCCGTACGGCAGCGCGAGCGCGTCGCCGTCGGTCCAGAAGGCGACGGTGCCCGGCTCCACCACCTGGCGGGCGTCGGCCTCCTGGGCGGGCGAGACCGGGGTGTCGAAATAGACCTCCTCGCCCCAGGTGTGGGCGGTGGAGGTGATCGGAAGGGCCCCGGCGAGCGCCGCGCTCGTGGGGGTTTCTTCGAGGGTCGCGGTGAGGCTGCCCGCGGGCCATGAGATGCGTATGCGCAGCTGGTTCTCCATGGCGCCGAATTCAACAATATGTTGAAACTCTTGGGAAGAGGGTGTCCACGGGCGCGGTGTGCCCCGTTCCGGGCCGGTGCGGATTGGTAGGGGGACCCCCCTGGAGGTCTCGACAGCCAGTACGACATAATGCTTGTGAATGTGAACGCGTTCACAAGCGTGTCCCGCTTTCTCCCGTGATCACCGGGATTAAAGGGACAGGCCTGCGGCTGTGACCACGGCGATGTAAGGAGAGTGCCGACGTGGACCTGGCTCTGGCGCCGGAAACCCTGGCGCGATGGCAGTTCGGCATCAC
This sequence comes from Streptomyces sp. NPDC048111, assembly GCF_043202815.1. Taxonomy (NCBI): domain Bacteria; kingdom Bacillati; phylum Actinomycetota; class Actinomycetes; order Kitasatosporales; family Streptomycetaceae; genus Streptomyces; species Streptomyces sp. NPDC048111. Next base: position 165,996 of record NZ_JBIDBD010000005.1, on the reverse strand, counting down.
CACCGTCTACCACTTCCTCTTCGTCCCGCTGACGATCTCGCTCGCCGCGCTCGTCGCGGGCCTGGAGACCGCCTGGGTGCGAACGGGCAAGGACAAGTACCTCAAGGCGACCAAGTTCTGGGGCAAGCTCTTCCTGATCAACATCGCGATGGGTGTGGTCACGGGCATCGTCCAGGAATTCCAGTTCGGCATGAACTGGTCGGACTACTCGCGGTTCGTCGGTGACGTCTTCGGTGCCCCGCTCGCCTTCGAAGCACTGATCGCCTTCTTCTTCGAGTCCACCTTCATCGGACTGTGGATCTTCGGCTGGGACAAGCTGCCGAAGAAGATCCACTGCGCCTGCATCTGGATGGTCTCCCTCGGCACCATCCTGTCCGCCTACTTCATCCTGGCGGCCAACTCCTGGATGCAGCACCCGGTCGGCTTCAAGCTCAACAAGGCCACGGGGCGCGCCGAACTCACCGACTTCTGGCACGTCCTGACCCAGGACACCACGCTGGTCGTGGTCTTCCACACGCTGACCGCGGCGTTCTTGACCGGTGGCGCGTTCATGGTCGGCGTCGCCGCCATCCACCTGCGCCGCAAGAAGCACGTCCCGGTGATGCGCACCTCGCTGCGGCTCGGCCTGGTGACGCTGGTGATCGGCGGACTGCTCACGGCCGTCAGCGGCGACTCGCTCGGCAAGGTCATGTTCAAGCAGCAGCCGATGAAGATGGCCGCCGCCGAAGCCCTGTGGGACGGCGAGAAGTCCGCGCCCTTCTCGATCTTCGCCGTGGGCGATGTGGCCAAGGGACACAACGACGTCGAGATCTCGGTGCCCGGTGTGCTGTCCTTCCTCGCCGACAACAACTTCACCTCGTACGTCCCGGGCATCAACGATGTGAACAAGGCGGAGCAGCAGAAGTTCGGGCTCGGGGACTACCGGCCCAACATCCCGGTCACGTTCTGGGGCTTCCGCTGGATGATCGGCTTCGGCATGACGTCCTTCGTGATCGGGCTGGCCGGACTCTGGCTCACCCGGAAGAAGTTCATGCTGGCACCGGCCATGCGGACCGGTGAGGACGAGGTGCCGAACCTCGTGCTCTTCAAGAGCAGGGCACTCGGCTCCCGCCTGACCAAGTGGTACTGGTTCGCCGCCGTCTGGACGCTCGGCTTCCCGCTGATCGCCAATTCGTGGGGCTGGATCTTCACCGAGATGGGCCGCCAGCCCTGGGCCGTGTACGGCGTGCTGCGCACCCAGGACGCGGTCTCCCCCAGCGTCTCGCAGGGCGAGGTCCTCACCTCGATGATCGTCTTCACCCTGCTGTACGCCGTACTGGCGGTGGTCGAGGTCAAGCTGCTCGTGAAGTACGTCAAGGCCGGACCGCCCGAACTCACCGAGGCCGACCTCAATCCGCCCACCAAGATCGGCGGGGACGACCGCGACCCCGACCGGCCGATGGCCTTCTCGTACTGAGGCCGAGGAGAACGAGGCATGGAACTCCACGACGTCTGGTTCGTACTCATCGCCGTTCTGTGGATCGGCTACTTCTTCCTGGAGGGATTCGACTTCGGAATCGGCATCCTGACGAAGCTGCTGGCCCGGGACCGCACCGAGAAGCGCGTACTGATCAACACGATCGGTCCCGTCTGGGACGGCAACGAGGTGTGGCTGCTCACGGCCGGCGGCGCGACCTTCGCCGCCTTCCCCGAGTGGTACGCGACGCTCTTCTCCGGCTTCTACCTGCCGTTGCTCGTCATCCTGGTCTGTCTGATCGTGCGCGGTGTCGCCTTCGAGTACCGGGCCAAGCGGCCCGAGGAGAAGTGGCAGCGCAACTGGGAGCAGGCCATCTTCTGGACGTCGCTCATCCCGGCGTTCCTGTGGGGCGTGGCCTTCGCCAACATCGTGCGCGGAGTGAAGATCGACGCGCACATGGAGTACGTGGGCAGCTTCTGGGACCTGCTCAACCCGTTCGCGATCCTGGGCGGCCTGGTCACGCTGTCGCTCTTCACCTTCCACGGGGCGGTGTTCGCCTCGCTCAAGACGCTCGGCGACATCCGTGAGCGGGCCAGGGCGCTCGCGTTCAAGCTCGGGCTCGTGACGGCCGCGCTCGCGCTCGGCTTCCTGATCTGGACCCAGGCCACGCAGGGCGACACCAAGAGCCTGGTCGCGACGGTCATCGCCGTACTCGCCCTGATCGGGGCCATCACGACCATCGCCATCGGACGTGAGGGATGGTCGTTCGCCCTGTCGGGCATCACGATCGCGGCGGCGGTGGCGATGCTCTTCCTGACGCTCTTCCCGAACGTCATGCCGTCCTCGCTGAACGATGCCTGGAACCTCACGGTCTCCAACGCCTCGTCCAGCCCGTACACCCTGAAGATCATGACCTGGTGCGCCGGGGTGGCGACCCCGCTGGTGCTGCTCTACCAGGGCTGGACCTACTGGGTGTTCCGCAAGCGGATCGGCACCAAGAACATCGCCGACGCGCACTGACCACTGAGGTCCGCACGGTGCGGCGGGGTGTGTTTCACGTGAAACACACCCTCCGGGCCGACTCTGCATCCTTCCCGTTGAGGTGTTTCACGTGAAACCGATCGACCCGCGTCTGCTCCGGTACGCCCGCGCCACCCGCCTCTTCCTGGCTGCGGTGGTGGCCCTCGGCCTGGTCGGCGCGGGCCTGATCGTCGCCCAGGCGATGCTCATCGCCGAGATCGTGGTCGGAGCCTTCCAGGACGGCCACGGTGCCGCCGGGCTGCGGACACCGCTGTTGCTCCTCGCGGCGGTCGCGGCCGGGCGGGCTCTGGTGTCCTGGCTGACGGAGCTGGCCGCCCACCGGGCGAGCGCGGCGGTGAAGTCGGAGCTGAGGGGACGACTCCTGGAGCGGGCGGCCGGGCTCGGCCCCGAGTGGCTGAGCGGTCAGCGGACAGGCTCGCTCGTCGCCCTGGCCACGCGCGGGGTCGACGCCCTCGACGACTACTTCGCGCGCTATCTGCCGCAGCTGGGTCTCGCCGTCGTCGTACCGGCGGCGGTGCTCGCACGGATCGTCACCGAGGACTGGGTGTCCGCGGCCACCATCGTGGTGACGCTTCCGCTCATCCCCCTGTTCATGATGCTCATCGGCTGGGCGACCCAGTCGCAGATGGACCGTCAGTGGCGGCTGCTCTCGCGTCTTTCGGGGCACTTCCTCGACGTCGTCGCGGGGCTGCCGACGCTGAAGGTGTTCGGGCGGGCGAAGGCGCAGGCCGAGTCGATCAGGGCGATCACCTCGGACTACCGCCGGGCCACGCTGAAGACCCTGCGCATCGCCTTCATCTCGTCCTTCGCCCTCGAACTCCTCGCCACGATCTCGGTGGCGCTCGTCGCGGTCGGCATCGGCATGCGCCTGGTCCACGGCGACCTCGACCTCTACACGGGCCTGGTGATCCTGGTCCTGGCCCCCGAGGCCTACCTCCCGCTGCGCCAGGTGGGAGCCCAGTACCACGCCGCCGCGGAGGGGCTCTCGGCCGCGGAGGAGATCTTCGAGGTCCTGGAGACCCCACTGCCCGAGGGCGGCACGGACGCGGTGCCCGCGGGCCCGGTCCGTATCGAGGTGGACGGTGTGACCGTACGCCACCCCGGACGCACCGAACCCTCGCTCGCGGACGCCTCCCTGGTGGTGGAGCCGGGCGAGACGGTGGCCCTGACGGGGCCGAGCGGCGTGGGCAAGTCGACGCTGCTCAACGCCGTGCTGGGCTTCGTGGCACCGCAGGACGGCGGCCGTGTCCTGGTCTCCGGAACGGACCTCCGGTCGCTGTCCCCCACCCAGTGGCGCGAACACGTCGCCTGGGTGCCGCAGCGCCCCCACCTCTTCGCCGGGACGATCGCGGAGAACGTCCGCCTCGCCCGGCCGGACGCGGACGACGCGGCCGTGCTCGACGCACTGCGGGACGCCGGCGCGCAGGACTTCGTGGCGGCACTGCCGGACGGCACGGACACGGTGCTGGGGGAGGGCGGCGCGGGGCTCTCGGCCGGCCAGCGCCAACGGCTGGCACTGGCCCGTGCCTTCCTCGCGGACCGGCCGGTGCTGCTTCTGGACGAGCCGACGGCAGCGCTCGACGGGGAGACCGAGGCGGCCGTGGTCGACGCGGTGCGACGGCTCGCGGTGGGGCGCACCGTCCTGCTCGTCGTGCACCGCCCGGCCCTGCTCGCCGTCGCGGACCGGGTGGTGGAGCTGCGCCCCGCCGAGGCGCGCCCGCTCGACGCCGTGCCCGTACCGGTGGCATCGGCTCCTGCCTCAACTGCCGTGGCCCGGGCGGCGGTTGAGGACGCTGTCGTGGGCGCGCCCGTATCGGCGGCTCCGGGCGTGCGGAGCCCGCTCGCCCGGGTCCGTGCCGCGGCCCGTGGCCTGCGCGGGCGCCTGGCGCTCGCGCTGCTGCTCGGTGCGCTGGCGCTCGGCTCCGCCGTAGGCCTCATGGCCACGTCGGGCTGGCTCATCTCGCGGGCCGCGCAGCAGCCGCCCGTGCTCTATCTGATGGTGGCCGTCACGGCCACCCGGGCCTTCGGTATCGGCCGCGCCGTGTTCCGCTACGCCGAGCGCCTCGTCTCGCACGACGCGGTACTGCGGATGCTCGCCGAGCTGCGGGTCGCGGTCTACCGGCGACTGGAGCGGATCGCGCCCGCCGGGCTGCGGGCGGCGCGGCGCGGGGACCTGCTGTCCCGGCTCGTCGCCGATGTCGACGAACTGCAGGACTACTGGCTGCGCTGGGCCCTCCCGGCCGGGGTCGCCGTGGTGGTGTCGGTACTGAGCGCCGGGTTCACGGCGTGGCTGCTGCCCGAGGCGGGCGCCGTGCTCGCGGTGGGCCTGTTCGCCGCCGGTGTCCTCGTCCCGGGCGTCAGTGGCGCCCTGGCGAGGCGGGCCGAGCGGCAGCTGGCCCCGGCCCGCGGGGTGCTCGCCACCCGGGTGGCCGATCTGCTCACCGGCACCGGCGAGCTGACGGTGGCGGGGGCGCTCGGCCGCCGGACCCGCGAGGTGCGGGACGCCGATGCGGCGCTGACCCGGATCGCCGCCCGCGGTTCCGCCGCCACCGCGCTCGGCGGCGGCCTGTCCGCGCTGGTCTGCGGGCTCACCGTGGCGGCGGCGGCGCTGGTAGGCGTGCGGGCCGTGGCCGCGGGCCGCCTCGACGGGGTCCTGCTCGCGGTGGTCGTGCTGGTTCCCCTGGCCGCCTTCGAGGCGGTGAACGGGCTGCCGCTCGCCGTGCAGGCGCGCCAGCGGGTGCGGCGCAGCGCGGAGCGCGTCCAGGAAGTCCTCGACGCACCCGCGCCGGTACGGGAACCCGAGGTGCCCGCCGCCGCGCCCGCGTCGCCCTTCCCGCTGGAACTGCGCGGTCTGGGCGCCCGGTACGCAGGACAGGAGCGGGACGCGCTGCACGACTTCGGACTGCGCCTCACCGAGGGCATGCGGGTGGCGGTCGTCGGTACCTCGGGCTCCGGCAAGACCACCCTGGCCCAGGTGCTGCTCCGCTTCCTGGACCCGAGGGCCGGCACCTACGAGGTCGGGGGCAGCGACGCGTGCCTGCTCGACGGCGACGACGTACGCCGCCTCGTCGGACTGTGCGCCCAGGACGCCCACCTCTTCGACAGCTCGGTGCGGGAGAACCTGCGCCTCGCCCGCACCGACGCCACCGACGAGGACTTGCGGACCGTCCTGGAGCGGGCCCGGCTGCTCGGCTGGGTCGACGGCCTGCCCGACGGTCTCGGCACCCTCGTGGGCGAACACGGCGCACGGCTGTCCGGCGGACAGCGCCAGCGGCTCGCCCTGGCCCGGGCGCTGCTCGCCGACTTCCCGGTGCTCGTCCTGGACGAACCCGCGGAACACCTGGACCTGGCAACGGCCGACGCGCTCACCGCCGACCTCCTGGCGGCCACCGAAGGCCGTACGACCGTGCTGATCACGCACCGGCTGCGCGGTCTGGACGCCGTGGACGAGGTGATCGTCCTGGACGAGGGGCGGACCGTGCAGCGCGGCGCGTACCAGGATCTCGCCCTGGTCGAAGGACCGCTGCGGAGCATGCTGGAACGCGAGCGCGAGACCGATGCGCGGCAGCAGCCGACTTTCCTCGCCAAATAGGACTAACTAGTCTCAAGACATGCCAGTCCCGCCAGACCCCACGAGGCCCACCGGCCACCCGGACGTCAAGGACCTGGACCGCCACGAACCGGATCCGCTCGACGCGGCGACCCGGGCCACCCGCAGCCTCCAGGGACTCTCCACCGAGCTCACCGCCCGGGTGCCGCAATTGCTGGAGGCGATGCGTTCGGTCGGCACGGGCCTTGAGCTGCACTCCACACTGGACCGGATCTGTGAGACGGCGGCCGAGCTGGCCGACGCCCGGTACGCGGCGATCGGCGTCGTCAACGAAGAGGGCCGGGGGCTGTCCGACTTCGTCACCTACGGGGTCACCGACGAGGAGGCCCGCGCCATCGGGCACCGGCCCGACGGACACCGCGGCCTGCTGGGGTGGCTCATCCACCACCCGGAGCCGCTGAAGCTCGCCGAGATCTCGGCGGATCCGCGCTCGGCGGGCCTGCCTCCCCACCATCCGCCGATGCGCACCTTCCTCGGCGTCCCCATCCGCGTCCAGGGCGAGATCTTCGGCAATCTCTATCTGACCGACAAGCACAACGGGAGCGAGTTCAACGACTACGACCTCCACATGGTGCGGGTGCTCGCCACCGAGGCGGGGATCGCGATCGGCAACGCACGGCTCTACGAGGCGGCCCGCCAGCGCGAGCGGTGGATTGACGGTTCGGTCGCCGTCACCACGGCCCTGCTGTCGGGCGGCGACGCGGACGACGCCCTGGAGGTCGTCGCCGAACAGGCCCGCCATCTGGCCGTGGCGGACGCGGGCATCGTGCTGCTGCCCGCCGAGGAGGGCGGCTTGGAGATCGTCGCGGTCTCCACCGCCAACCCGCGCGTCTCGCTCGGCGTGGTCATCCCGCCGGAGAGCCCCGTCGTGTCGACCCTCCTTGACGGCGAGGCCGTCTTCGTCGACGACGCCGCCAGCGATCCGCGCATGATCACCAGGCTGTCGGAGCACTACGGACCCAGCATGCTGCTGCCCCTGCAGAGCGGCGGCCGGGTCCTGGGCGCCCTCGCCACGCCCCGGGTGCGGGGCGGGCGGCCCTTCACCGAGGCCGAGCGGACCCTGGCCGGCCAGTTCGCCTCGCAGGCCGCGCTCGCCCTGATGATGGCCGAGGCCCAGCGGGACCGGGAGCGGCTCGCGGTGTACGAGGACCGTGACCGGATCGCCCGCGATCTGCACGATCTCGTCATCCAGCGCCTCTTCGCCACCGGGATGATGCTGGAGGGCGCCCAGCGCAAGTCCGTCGTGCCCGAGGTGCAGGGCGGCATCGGCAAGGCGGTCGACGAACTCGACGTCACCATTCAGGAGATCCGCACCGCGATCTTCGCGCTCCAGCAGGGTCCCGCGGAGGCCCCGTCCGGTCTGCGCACCCGCGTCCTGCGGGAGATCAACATGGCCGCCGTCCCGCTGGGCTTCAAGCCGGCCCATCGCTTCCTCGGCGCCGTGGACACCCTGGTCGGTGAGCTGACCGGCAAGAACCTGATCGCCGCCCTGCGCGAAGCCCTCTCGAACGCCTTCCGGCACGCCGAGGCCTCGCGCATCGAGGTCATCGTCGACGCCACCGCCCAACTGCCGGACGGCAGTTCGGGGGTCCGGCTCTCCGTCGCGGACAACGGGGTCGGCATCCCGCCGGGCGGACGCCGCAGCGGTCTGCGCAACCTTCAGCGCCGGGCCGAGGCGCTGGGCGGATCGAGTTCGTACGGCCCCGGACTCGGGGACGACGGCGGCGGCACGACCGTCGTCTGGGAAGCCCCGCTCTGAGGACCGCGCCGCCGTCCGGGCGGCATGAGGGCGGTGGGTGTTTCACGTGAAACACCCACCGCCCACACGCCGTTTCACGTGAAACATGACGCGGCTGTGGGCCGACCGGGGCTCTGTGGCGGGCTCAGAGCGCCTTGAGGATCTGCTCGATCACAACGGCCACGCCGTCCTGGTTGTTGGCGGCGGTGCGCGCGGAAGCGGTGGCCAGGACGTCGGGGTGGGCGTTGCCCATCGCGTACGAGGTGCCCGCCCAGCTCAGCATCTCCATGTCGTTCGGCATGTCGCCGAAGGCCACCACCTCGGTGGCGGAGATGCCCCGCTCGGCACAGCACTGCGCCAGCGTGGAGGCCTTCGAGACGCCCGCCCCGCTGATCTCGAGCAGCGCGGTGGGACTGGACCGGGTGATCTCGGCACGCGCTCCGACCGCTGTGCGGGCCAGTGCGAGGAAGTCGTCGGGGGCGAGTTCGGAGTGGTGGGCGAGCACCTTGAGCACCGGCTGGTCCGCCGTGTCGGCGTCCTCGGCGAGGAGCTTCTCGGCGGGCGCGATGCTCGCCGCCGGGTCCATGTGCAGTGGCGGGTAGGCGAGTTCGTGGTGGAAGCCGCCGGTGCGCTCGACCGCGAAGGACGTACCCGGTACCGCCGCGCGCAGCAGGCTGACGACATCGAGCGCGGCGGCCCGCTCCAGGGGTCGTACCTTGACGAAGCGGGGCCCGTCGACATCACCGTGCAGATCGACGACCGCCGCGCCGTTCCCGCAGATGGCCAGGCCGTGACCGTGCACATGGGCCCGGACGACGTCCATCCAACGGGCCGGGCGGCCGGTGACGAAGAAGACCTCGATGCCGGCCTCCTCGGCGGCGGCCAGGGCCGCGACCGTACGGTCCGACACGGACTTGTCGTCGCGCAGCAGGGTGCCGTCCAGGTCGGTCGCGATGAGCCGCGGTGCGGTGGGCACGGGGCGGAGGGCCGGGGCGGGATCCGTAGCTGAGGTCACGTGCTCATTGTTCCGTATGCAGGCGCACGGGCGTGCGAGCAGCCGCACAGATGAGAGCGCTCAGCGGTGCGCCTGGGGCACGAGGGGGCGTACATCCCCCGCGCGGAGCCCCAGTTCAGCCCTGTGGCGCGGCCCGAGCGACCCCGGGCCGCCGCAAATCCGACTCTGCCGTCCCTCATGCGCCGCCCGCATTCGTCGGCGGGTCGGGGGAAGGCGGGCGGGATGGGAGAGATCCGGGTCGGCACCTGTTCATGGACGGACCGGGCGCTGGTGTCCAGCGGCTGGTATCCCCCCGGCCGACGCGATGCGGAGGGCAGGCTGCGCCACTATGCGGAGCAGTTCCCGGTGGCCGAGGTGGACTCGGCCTACTACGGCCTGCCCAGCACCCGCAACAGCCTGCTGTGGGCCGACCGCACCCCCGCCGGATTCCGCTTCGACGTGAAGGCGTTCTCCCTGCTCACCGGGCACCCGACCCGGCCGCAGGCGCTCCCCGCCGACCTGCGACCCGCCCTGGCACGCCGGCGGACAGGAGTCGATCCGGGCCTGCTGGACGAGGTGTGGGCCCGGTACAGCGCGGCCGTCGAGCCCCTGCGTGCACAAGGACGGCTGGGCACGCTGGTCTTCCAGTTCCCCCCGCGGCTCATACCGGGCAGGCCCGCGGTGGAGTTCCTGCGCCGCTGCCGTGAGCGGGCCGCAGGCTGGCCGATGGCCGTGGAGTTCCGCCATCCCGACTGGTGGCGCGAAGACCAGGCCGATGCGACGGCCGCCCTTCTGACCGAGCTGGAGGCGACGGCGGTGGCCGTCGACATGGTGCAGAGCCTGCCGTCGTCCATCCCGCCGACCGTGCGGGTCACCACCGCGGACCTCGCCCTCGTGCGCTTCCACGGCCGCAATACGGCCTGGGGGACCGGCACCAAGGAGGAGCGGTTCCGCCATGCCTACACACCCGCCGAACTCGCCGAGTGGGTGCCGCGTGTCCACGCGATGGCTGAGCAGGCCAAGGAGGTCCACGTCCTGTTCAACAACTGCTGCGGCGATGCCGCCGTACGCGCCGCCGAGTCGATGCGGGAGCTGCTCGAGCTCCCGTAGGGCCGCCGCCCCCGGATCTCTCGTAGGGTCGACCCATGCGATTGAGCACTGTGATTCTCCCGCTACGCCGCTGGCACGACGGCGGTCGCGACGAGTGGCTGCGCGCCGAGGAGCTGGGTTTCCACACCGCGTACACGTACGACCACCTGTCCTGGCGGACGTTCCGCGACGGGCCCTGGTTCGGTGCGGTTCCCACCCTCACGGCGGCCGCTGCCGCCACCACCCGGATGCGGCTCGGCACCCTCGTCACCTCGCCGAACTTCCGGCACCCGGTGACCCTCGCCAAGGATCTGATCACGCTCGACGACGTGTCGGACGGCCGGATCACGCTCGGCATCGGCGCCGGCGGCAACGGCTTCGACGCCACCGCGCTCGGTCAGCAGGCCTGGACGCCGCGCGAACGGGCCGACCGCTTCGGCGAGTTCGTACCGCTGCTCGACCGGCTGCTCACCGAGGACTCGGTGACGTACGACGGCACCTTCTACTCCGCCGTCGAAGCGCGCAACCTGCCGGGCTGTGTCCAGCGGCCCAGGATCCCCTTCGCGGTGGCCGGGACCGGCCCGCGCGGCATGCGGCTCGCCGCGAAGCACGGGCAGGCGTGGGTGACGACCGGCGACCCCAAGCTCTTCGAGTCCGGCACCCCCGAGGAGTCCGTCGAGGCGATTCGCGGCCAGCTCACGAAGCTGGGAGCCGCCTGCGAGGAGTCCGGGCGCGACGTGGCGCAGCTCGACAAGATCCTGCTCACCGGCTTCACCCCGCAGCCCGGTCGTCCCCTGGAGTCCCTCGACGCCTTCGTGGACTTCGCCGGGCGCCACTTCGCGCTCGGCATCACCGAGATCGTGCTGCACGCGCCGATCCCGGAATCCGAGTTCGCGGCCGACCAGAAGGTCTTCGAGCGCATCGCGACCGAGGGTCTCGCCCAGCTCGGCCGTTAGCCCTTGCGGCCGCGGACGTGTGCGCTCATCCACGGGGTGAGCGCACCGAGCAGCACCAGCTCCTTGTAGGTCTCGTCGCCGGGCAGTGGCACCACGAGCCACCAGCCGGGCGGGAAGAACCGGCCCCTGACGTGGGCGAGTCCCCCGTAGACCGAGCGCAGGAAGGCGGGCACCGCGGCGCGCGGCAGGTCGTCGAACTGCACGCCGTCGACGGTGACTTGGGCGTCGTCCTCCGGATAGACCCGTACGGACACGGAGGGCGAGCCGCCGAGCTCGACGTAGGCCTCGTGCGGCAGGGAACCGTCCGCGTCGACCACCGCGAACGCTCCGGCAGAGGTGCGGCGGGAGGTGCGGTCGGCCCCGATGTCGTCGGTGACTTCGACCGCGAGCCGGTATTCGTCGGCGACCGCACGGATCGCCGCGACCACGGACTCGGTGGTGGGCAGAGGGGGATGGGTCATGGCACCGATCATGCCAAGTGCGGTGCGGTGCGGTGCGGTGCGGTGCGGTGCGGTGCCGCCGTCCGGCGAGTGCGGTGCGGGCGGCTGAATCGGCGCGGTGTCGTGATGTACCGCGCGCTCAGTTGGGCAGTCGCAGGAATTCCGGCGGTACGGCAGCGGTGAGCCAGACCCCGTTGGCGCTGACGTAGAAGACGTGGCCGACGCGGTGCATGGCGCCGGCATCGACGCTCAGGACCACCGGTCGGCCGCGCCGGGCGCCCACCCGCGTGGCGGTCTCGCGGTCGGGCGAGAGATGCACGTGCCGGCGGTTCATGGGGCGCAGGCCCTCGGCGCGGATCGCGTCCAGGCCGCGGGCCACCGTGCCGTGGTAGAGGTACGCGGGCGGTTCGGCCGGCGGCAGGGCGAGGTCGACGGCCACGGTGTGCCCCTGGCTGGCGCGGATCCGGTCGCCTTCCACCGCGAAGCGCCGCTTGTCGTTGGTGGCGACGACGTGGTCGAGCTCGGCGCGGGTGAAGGGGAAACGGTGGGCGGCCGCGGCGCGCAACAACGCGTCGATCTCCACCCAGCCGTGGGCGTCGAGGGTCAGGCCGATGCGTTCCGGCTGGTGACGCAGGTGCTTCGACAGGTACTTGGACACCTTGACGGTGCGTCTGTCGTCCGGGGCGGCCGGCGCGGACGCGCTCGGCCGGTCCGGCGGGGTGTGTGTCATGCCCTCAGCGTGCCGGTAACGGGGTGCGCGGGGCACCTCCATTTCCCGGGTGACCCGGCCGTCAGGGCGTGAGCTGCTCCGCGGCCCAGCGTGCCCACTCCTCGTACATGGCGCTGTGCCGCTTCCCGTACTCGAGGGCGAGGCGGCCGTGGACCGAGAGCGCGTCGTCCCCCCAGTCGATGGCGGCCTCCGCCTCCTTGAGCCCGTTCAGCTGGTGCGCCGAGCGCTCGGCCTCGCTGAGCAGGTACGTCCGCGCTTCGAGCCGGGTGAGCTCACCGAGGAAGAAGACCCGGAGCAGGGAGTCGCTGCGGCGGGTGCGGATGGGCTCCACTTCGGTGAGCCAGTGGTGCAGTTCGGCCTTGCCCGTCGCGGTGATCGCGTATTCCTTGCGCCCGCGCGGCCCCTCTGCGGACACCTCGACATGACCGGCGTCGGCGAGCTTGCCCAGTTCTCCGTAGACCTGGCTCTGCGTCGCCGTCCAGACGTGGGCGAGCGAGGTCTCGAACCGCTTCATGAGGTCGTATCCGCTGGCCGGACGGTCGGCAAGCAGACCCAGGACTGCGTGGCGAAGGCTCATGACGACCACTCTACCTTCCACTCTTGACACGTCAAAGGCAGAACCTCTACATTCGACATGTCGAAGTTGGAATGTGGCACCGGGTGGAAGCTCTCGCTCGGACAGTAGGGGGACTCATGAACTACCTGCGCGGTTTCATCCCGTGGATCGTCTTCGCCGCCGTCGGCAGCGCGCACTGGCAGTGGGGCGCTCTCGCCGCCCTGGTGATGGGTGGCTACCTCTTCGCGATGGACCGCAAACGCGGGACGAGCGCCGACTCCCTGATTCTGGAACAGTCCACCATCGCCTTCTTCGCGGTGCTGAGCGTCATAGCCTTCGCCGCTCCCGAAAGCGGGCTCCGCGAGTACGGCGGCGCTCTGGCCACTGGCTGGCTCGGCCTGACCGCCTGGGCCACGCTGGCCGTGCGCAGGCCCTTCACCACCGGGATCGCCAAGCGGCAGGCGCCGCGCGAGGTGTGGACCAACCCGGTCTTCCTGCGGATCAACGTCGTCCTGACCTCCGTGTGGGCGCTCGCCTTCACCCTCACTGCCGCGGCCCTCGCCGTCATCGACGCCGAGTCGCTGAGCAGCACCGCCTCGATAGCCGTGCAGGTCGCGGGTTTCGCCCTGCCGGCCGTCTTCACCGCTCAGTACCCCGAGCGCGCCCGTCGCGCCGCCGTCCAGAAGGGAGCCTGATCATGACCGTCACGCCTGGTGCCTCCGGGGCGGCCACGCCCCCGGCCGCACACCTCGCGGGCAACTACGCCCCCGTCACCGAAGAGCTGACCACGCACGAACTGGCGGTGACCGGCGCGATACCGCCCGAGCTGACCGGCTGGTACCTGCGCAACGGTCCCAACCCGCAGGACGCGGCCTCCGCCCACTGGTTCTTCGGGGACGGCATGGTGCACGGCGTCCGGCTGGAAGGAGGCAGGGCCCGCTCCTACCGCAACCGCTGGGTGCGCACCTCGACCCTCACCGACGGCGCACGGGTCCACGACCGGCAGGGGAGGACGGATCTGACCGCGGGGGCGGCCAACACCCACGTGGTCCGGCACGCGGGTCGCACCCTGGCGCTGGTGGAGTCGTCCTTCCCCTACGAACTGGACTGCCGGCCGGGGAGGGAGCTGGAGACGCTGGGGTCCTACGACTTCGACGGCCGCCTCACCACCGCCATGACCGCCCACCCCAAGACCTGCCCGACCACCGGTGAGCTCCACTTCTTCGGATACGGGGTGCTTGACGAGCCGTTCCTCACCTACCACCGGGCCGATGCCAAGGGCGAGTTGGTGGTGAGCCGTCCGGTGGAGGTGGGGGCGGCCACGATGATGCACGACTTCCACCTCACCGCCGCCCACGTCGTGTTCATGGACCTCCCGGCCGTTTTCGACCTGGAGACCGCCACGCGGCCCGGCGGCGGCCTCCCCTACCGCTGGGACGAGGAGTACGGGGCACGGCTCGGCGTGCTGCGCAGGGACGACCCCTACGGCGAGGTGCGCTGGCTGACCATCGATCCCTGCTACGTCTTCCACGCCCTGAACGCGTACGACGAGCCGGGTGAGGGGGACGGGCGCGGGGGGCGGATCGTGCTCCACGTGGTGCGGTACGAGCACCTCGGCGCGAAGCGGCCCACCCTGTGGAAGTGGACGCTCGACCTGTCCGCCGGCACCGTGCGGGAGGAACAGCTCGACGACCAGGTGTGCGAGTTCCCCCGCATCGATGATCGGCTGGCAGGGCTCGACGCCCGGTTCGGGCACGTCACGGTGGCCCCGACACCGTCATCGGGGCCGATACCGGGGGCGCTGGTCCGGTACGACCTGCGGACGGGGCACGCGGAGCGGCACGAGTTCGGGGCGGGCCGAGTCCCGGCCGAGGCGGCCTTCGCTCCGGCGGACGACCGGCCGGGCGGGCCGGGGTGGCTGCTCAGCTATGTCTACGACGCGGCGAAGGACGCCAGCGATCTGGTCATCCTGGACGCGGACGACCTCTCGGCTCCGCCGGTCGCGACGATCCATCTCCCCCAGCGTGTTCCGTTCGGCTTCCACGGAAACTGGCTGGCCGATCAGTAGGCGTGTGCGTGACCTCAATCACCCTATGGATACGCGTAGTTGGGTTTGTTCCACAGCGAAGTCGAGTTATCCACAGGCTATTTGACAGCGCTGTGGACAAGTAGCGTGCCGATATGGGCAATTCGTCAACTTCACCCAGAGATGGGTGACATGCCCGCTTAGCTGGCTACGGGCTGTCGCGAGTTGAGTGCGTCAGGGCGTCCAGCGTGCGTGCCTGCAGCTCGCGTTCGGTGGCCGCGGCGATGAACGCGGCGACGTTGTCGGGGCCCACCAGGTCGCGGACGGCGCGAACTGTGGGAGCCGGAAGCGGCACCGGGCCCGGGTCGGGGGCGCTGGGGAGGGCTGCCGGGGCGCCGAGGTGCTGCTGGAGGTGACGGGTGGCGAACAGGCGCATGGCGCGGGCCAGTTCGGCGTCCACCGTCTGCTGGGCCAGTGGGCGCAGACGGCGTACGAGGTCGGCTGCTTCGGCGGCTTCGGTGTCGGTCGGGGGGTGGTGGTCGAGATAGCGGGCGAAGACATGTTCCGTGGTGAAGTCGAGGAAGCGGGCCGCGATGTGTTCGACCTGACCGCGCAGTTCGCGCAGGTGCCCGGAGATGGCGTGCAGCGGGACGCCGGCTGCGTGCAACTCCGCTGCTACGGCCAGCTCTTGGGGACTGGGGACGAGGAACTCGGTGTCGTTGTCCGGGATGCGTTCCAGGATGCCGAGGTCCACCGCCTCGGCGACGGCGTCGTCGTCGGGGATGCCTCCGAAGGTCGCGTCGAGGTCGGCGCGGGAGATCCTGGCGGCCTCCTCGTCCGTCCAGGGCCCGTTGACCTCGGCGACCAGGCCGAGCACTCCGCCCAGGCCCCGGCCGGCGTCCCAGGCCTCCAGGAGTTCCTTGATGGAGGCCAGGGTGTAGCCCCGGTCCAGGAGGTCGGCGATCTGGTGCAGGCGGGCCAGGTGGGTGTCGCCGTACACGTTGGAGCGGCCGCGGCGTTCGGGGCGGGGCAGCAGGCCGCGGTCCTGGTAGGCGCGGATGGTGCGGACCGTGGCGCCGCTGGCGTGCGCCAGGTCCTCGATCCGATACTCGGCCGAAGCCGAAGCCGAAGCCGAAGCCGAAGCCGAAGCCGAAGCCGAAGCCGGCACCGGTGGCGCTGCCTGCTGGACCGCTGACTGCCCGGACAAAACCACTCCCTCTACCCCAGTGCGGCGCGGCCCACCGCGCCCGCCGCCGCGCGGGCCGCCGGCGAGGTCGCCAGATAGTCGACGGCCTTGCGCAGGGAGCCCTCCTGCGAGGGATGGTACGACCGGCGGAAGTAGCGGGGTATGGCCGAGCCCAGGTCCTTCCAGGAGGGCAGTAGTCCGCGCCGTACCGCGCGGTTGTGCTCGCGCAGCGAGTAGCGCAGACGGCCCGCCAACCGTGGATCGTGGCGGATCAGATAGGAGGCGCCCCACGCCCACAGCCACAGCAGCACCGGAGCGACCACCACCATGCCCTCGACCCGTCGGGCGTACCGGGGCAGGCCATGGCCGCCACAGTGCTGGTACATGTCGAAGGCGACCGCCCGGTGTTCGACCTCCTCCGCGCCGTGCCAGCGCAGCAAGTCGAGCATGACCGCATCCGAGCCGGCCCGGTCGAGGGCCTCCGCGTGCAGCACCCAGTTGCCGAGCACGGCGGTGAACTGCTCGATCGCGGCGATCAAGGACAGCCGGAAGCGCAGCCACTCCCGGGCCGGGACCGGCGCTCCGAGCGGGGGCGTTTCGCCGAGGAGCTTTTCGAAGAGGAAGTCGACGTGCCGGGTGTAGGACTCGGTGTCGAGCCGCTGGTGCGCCAAGTGGTCCAGGACGTAGGCATGTTGGACGCTGTGGGTGGCCTCCTGACCCATGAAGCCCTTGACGTCCTTGAGCAGCACCGGGTCCTCGACCAGCGGCAGGGCCTCCTTGAACACCTTGACGAACCAGCGTTCGCCCGCCGGGAGCAGCAGGTGCAGCACATTGATGACATGGGTGGCGGTGGGCTCGCCCGGTATCCAGTGCAGCGGCGTCTCGCGCCAGTCGAACAAGACGCGGCGCGGGGATATCCGGTAGTGCTCCTCGCCCGGAAGGCCGTCGCGGCGCTCGGTGCTCACAGCGGAGGCTCCAGACGGGCGATCGCGCGCAGCGCCCTCGGTGTGAAGCGGGACATGAGGTGGGCGCCGCGGGCCTCGGGAGTCACCGGCACCACGGCCTGGTTCTTCACCACGGCGCGCAGGACCGCCGAAGCCACCTTCTCCGGGGGGAAGTTGCGCAGGCCGTACAGGCGCGACGTCCTCTTCTGGAGGCGCTTCTCCTCCTGGGCGTCCGCCCCGGCGAAGTGCGTGGTGGAGGTGATGTTGGTGTTGACCAGGCCCGGGCAGATCGCCGAGACCCCGATGCCCTTGCCCGCCAGCTCGGCCCGCAGACACTCGCTGAGCATCAGCACCGCGGCCTTCGAGGTGCTGTACGCGGGCAGCGCGCGGGAGGGCTGGTAGGCGGCGGCGGACGCGGTGTTGACGATGTGGCCGCCCTGGCCGCGGTCGGCCATCTGCTTGCCGAAGACGCGGCAGCCGTGGATGACGCCCCACAGGTTGACGTCGAGGACCTTCTTCCAGTCCTCGGCCGTGGTGTCGAAGAAGGAGCCGGAGAGGCCGATTCCCGCGTTGTTGACCAGGACGTCGACGACGCCGTACTCGGTGGCGACCTTCTCGGCGAGCTTCTCCATCGCCTGCTCGTCGCTGACGTCGACCACCTCGCCCCAGGCCTCGGGGGCGCCGATCAGCCGGGACATCTCCGCGGTCCTGGTCGCTCCCTCGGCGTCGCGGTCCACGGCGACGATGCGCGCGCCGGCCTCGGCGAAGGCGAAGGCGGTGGCCCGCCCGATGCCACTGGCCGCGCCGGTCACCAGGACCAGCTGGCCGCCGAACCGGTCGGCGTACGGGCCGGTGGCGACGGTGTCCTTGGGCGGGGTGCCGTCCTCGTTGGCGCGGACGAACTCGCTGATCCAGGTGGCGAGTTGGTCGGGCCTGGTGCGCGGCACCCAGTGCTTGGCCCGCAGGGTGCGGCGGATCAGCCGGGGCGCCCAGTGCTCGAGGTCGGCATACAGCTTCGGGGAGAGGAACACGTCGTCGAGCGGCGTGATCAGCTGGACGGGTGCGTGCGCGTAGGCGTCGGCGCGGGGGCGGCGCAGCCGGGCGCGGACGTTGTCGCGGTAGAGCCAGGCGCCGTGCGCGGCGTCCTGTGCGAGGGAGGAGGTGGGGTAGCCGTCGGACGGCACGTCCTCCAGGCGCTGGAGCATGCCGGGCCAGCGTTTGCCGAGCGGGCCCCGCCAGGCGAGCTCGGGCAGGACCGGCGTGTGCAGCATGTACACGTACCAGGACTTGGCGCCCTGGCCGAGGAGCTGGCCCACCTTGCGCGGGGTGGGGCGGCTCATCCGGCTCTTGATCCAGTGCCCGAAGTGGTCGAGGGAGGGGCCGGACATCGAGGTGAAGGAGGCTATGCGGCCCTCGGTGCGCTCGGCCGTCGCGAACTCCCAGCCCTGCACCGACCCCCAGTCGTGGCCGACCAGGTGCACCGGGCGGTCGGGACTCACCGCGTCCGCGACCGCGAGGAAGTCGTCCGTCAGTTTCTCCAGGGTGAAGCCGCCGCGCAGCGGGACGGGAGCCGTGGAGCGGCCGTGGCCGCGGACGTCGTACAGGACCACATGGAAGCGGTCGGCCAGTCGCGCGGCGACCTCGGACCACACCTCCTTGCTGTCCGGATAGCCGTGCACCAGGATCACGGTGGGCCGGGACGCGTCGCCCAGCTCGGCCACGCACAGCTCCACGCCTCCGGTGCGCACCCGGCGTTCGCGGGCTCCCTCGATGGTCACGCTCGTCACGCTCACGCCGCCTTCTCCTCCGCCCAGCGCCGCACGTGCGGCAGGTCGTCGTCCAGCCAGAACGCGCTCTGCTCGGGGTCCCGGGAGTCGGTGACGACCAGGATCTCCTCGAACTTCGCGCCCGTACCCCGGAATCCGAGGTGCGGCTCGACCGCCCACAGCCCCGGCCGGGGCGGGTGGTCGGAAAACTTGTAGGGCGACCAGAGCGGCGACCAGCCGTCCCGGTGGCCGTGCAGTGCGTCGCTCGCCAGGCCCTTGAGGGCCTGGGTGCCGAATCCGAAGACGGTCGGCGACCAGCGCCGCTCCCGCACCTCGTCGATCTTGTGGGCGATCACGCCGAAGGGATAGGCGCGGTGCCGGTTGGCGTACCCCTGGCGGACCATGAGCCGGTCCACGTCCTCGTAGATCTCGCGCAGCGGGCGTTTTTCGCGCACCTCGCGCAGGATCAGCGCGCGGTGCGCCTCCAGATCCGCGAGCAGCCGGTCGTGCACCGGGTTGAGGCCGAGACAGCCCGAGTAGCCGATGTCGGCGGTGAAACCCTTGTGGACGGGAGCCATGTCGAGGATGAAGGGCATCCCCGCCTCCAGGCGCCGGCCGGTGGGGAAGAACTGCAGCGGGACACGGAAGTTCGTGAACGCCGTACGGTCCCCGAACCAGGCGAACGGCAGGTGGAACCAGTCCCGCACGCCGTGCTCGCGCAGCCAGTCCCGCTGCATCCGCGCGGCCTCCCGCTCGGTCACCCCCGGCTTGAGCTGGGCGGCCACCGCCTCCGCACACGCGTAGGCGAGGCTCTGCACTTCCCTGAACCCGCGCAGCCGCGCGTCGAGCCCGGCCTTCACTGCCGATGGCATCCATCCACCCCTGTCGCCGTACGCGTGCGTAACTTGACACTGATGAATGTGACAATGCCCGGCGGCTGCGTCAAGGGCCCCGCATCACCCTGTGGACAACGGCCGTCCTGTGGACAACCTCGCCGCCCGGGAGCGTGGCCCATCCACCTCACGTACGGGTTCCCCTACGGGGCCGTACCTCTGGAGTCGGACATCGATCCAGCCGTCTGGTCTGACGATTCGTGTGTCCTGCGCCACTACCGTCGATGACGTGACTGTGATCGCGACCGAAAGCCTGAGCAAGCGGTTCCCCCGGGTGACCGCGCTTGACCGGCTCTCGTTGGACATCGGCCCCGGCGTGACCGGGCTCGTGGGCGCCAACGGAGCCGGCAAGTCCACGTTGATCAAGATCCTTCTTGGTCTCTCGCCCGCCACGGAGGGCACCGCCACCGTGCTCGGCCTCGACGTGGCGACCAGCGGCAGCGCCATCCGCGAGCGGGTGGGCTACATGCCGGAGCACGACTGCCTGCCGCCCGACGTCTCGGCCACCGAGTTCGTCGTGCACATGGCGCGCATGTCGGGCCTGCCGGCCACCGCCGCCCGCGAGCGCACCGCCGACACCCTGCGCCACGTGGGGCTCTACGAGGAGCGCTACCGGCCCATCGGCGGCTACTCGACCGGCATGAAGCAGCGGGTCAAGCTCGCCCAGGCGCTCGTCCACGACCCCCGGCTCGTCCTCCTGGACGAGCCGACCAACGGGCTCGACCCGGTGGGCCGCGACGAGATGCTCGGCCTGATCCGCCGCATCCACACCGACTTCGGCATCTCGGTCCTGGTCACCTCGCACCTGCTGGGCGAGCTGGAGCGCACCTGCGACCACGTCGTGGTCGTCGACGGCGGCCGGCTGCTGCGCTCCAGCTCCACCAGCGACTTCACGCAGACCACCGCCACCCTGGCGGTCGAGGTCACCGACTCCGACAGCCACCCCGACGGCACGGAGGCGGTACGCGCGGCGCTCGTCGCGGCGGGGCTCACCCTGCACGCCGGGGTCGAGGACGGGCTGCCGGGCGCCGGTCACATCCTCCTGGTCGAGGCCACCGGGGACCACGTCTACGACACGGTCCGCGACACCGTGGCCCACCTGGGCCTCGGCCTCGTACGCATGGAACAGCGCCGCCACCACATCGCCGAGGTGTTCCAGACCCCGGCGCCCGAGCCGGTCTCCGAGCGCGCCGCCGCGTGGGCAGCCACCGCGGCCGGCGCCGAGCAGAAGGGAGACGGCCGCGATGGCAACTGACAGCGCCCAGACCCAGATCCACAACATCGGCTACCGCAACTACGACGGGCCGCGGCTCGGCCGGGCCTATGCCCGCCGCTCGCTGTTCTCGCAGTCGCTGCGCGGTGCGTACGGGCTCGGCCGCAGCGCCAAGTCCAAGGTGCTGCCGATGCTGCTGTTCGCGGTGATGTGCGTCCCGGCGGCCATCATGGTCGCGGTCGCCGTCGCCACGAAGGCCAACGACCTGCCGGTGGCGTACACGCGGTACGCGATCCTGCTGCAGGCCGTCATCGGCCTGTTCATCGCGGCCCAGGCACCCCAGACCGTCTCGCGCGACCTGCGGTTCAAGACGGTGCCGCTGTATTTCTCGCGGCCGATCGAGCACGTCGACTACGTCCTGGCCAAGTTCGCGGCCATGGCATCGGCCCTGTTCATCATCACCGGCGCACCCCTGGTGATCCTGTACATCGGCTCCCTGCTCGCCAAACTCGACTTCGCGGACCAGACCAAGGGGTTCGCCCAGGGGCTGGTCTCGGTGGCGCTGCTCTCCCTCCTCTTCGCCGGCCTCGGCCTGGTCATCGCCGCTCTGACGCCGCGCCGGGGCTTCGGAGTGGCCGCCGTCATCGCCGTCCTGACGGTCTCCTACGGCGCCGTGTCCGCGGTGCAGGCCATCGCCTTCAACCAGGGCTCGCCCGGAGCGGTCCAGTGGCTGGGCCTGTTCTCCCCCATCACGCTCATCGACGGCGTACAGACCGCGTTCCTCGGAGCGAGTTCCCAGTTCCCCGGTGGCAGCGGCCCGGGATCCGGCACCGGGGTGGTCTACCTGCTCGTCGTCCTCGCGCTGATCTACGGCTCGTACGCCGTCCTGATGCGCCGCTACCGGAAGGTCGGGCTGTGACCACCATCGACATCGACCACACCTCGCGCTGGTTCGGCAACGTGGTGGCGGTCAACGACGTCACCATGACGATCGGCCCCGGCGTGACCGGGCTGCTCGGCCCCAACGGCGCCGGGAAGTCCACGCTCATCAACATGATGGGCGGCTTCCTCGCCCCCTCCAGGGGCACGGTCACGCTCGACGGGGAGCAGATCTGGCGCAACGAATCCGTCTACCGGAAGGTCGGCATCGTCCCCGAACGGGAGGCCATGTACGACTTCCTGACGGGGCGTGAATTCGTGGTCGCCAACGCGGAGTTGCACGGCCTCGGTGCCCGCGAGGCCGGCCGGGCGCTGGCCACCGTCGAGATGGAGTACGCCCAGGACCGCAAGATCCAGACGTACAGCAAGGGCATGCGTCAGCGCGTCAAGATGGCGTCCGCCCTGGTGCACGAGCCGTCGGTGCTGCTGCTCGACGAACCGTTCAACGGGATGGACCCGCGCCAGCGCATGCAGTTGATGGACCTGCTGCGGCGGATGGGGGCCGAGGGCCGCACGGTGCTGTTCTCCTCCCACATCCTCGAAGAGGTCGAGCAGCTGGCCTCCCACATCGAGGTCATCGTCGCCGGACGGCACGCGGCCAGCGGTGACTTCCGCAAGATCCGCCGCCTCATGACGGACCGACCGCACCGCTATCTGATCCGCTCCAGCGACGACCGGGCGCTGGCCGCGGCACTGATCGCCGACCCCTCCACCGCCGGGATCGAGGTGGACCTCAAGGAGGGCGCCCTGCGCGTCCAGGCCGTCGACTTCGGCCGGTTCACCACGCTGCTGCCGCAGGTGGCCCGGGCGAACGACATCCGTCTGCTGACGGTCTCGCCCTCCGACGAGTCCCTCGAATCCGTCTTCTCCTACCTCGTAGCGGCCTGAGCGCCTCCAGAAAGGAGCGGTGACGTTCCCATGTACAACCCGACCGTCGCCCGGCTCACCTACCGGGCTCTGCTCGGCCGCCGCCGGGCCGCCATCCTCTTCGTCCTGCCGGCCCTGCTGATCGTGATCTCGGTGGCCGTCCGTTCCTTCAGCGGAGCCGACGACCAGGTCACCGCCGACCTGCTCGGCAGTTTCGCGCTCGCCACGATGGTGCCGCTGATCGGCGTCATCGCCGGCACCGGCGCGATCGGCCCCGAGATCGACGACGGCTCGATCGTCTATCTGCTGGCCAAGCCCGTGAAGCGGTCGACGATCATCTTCACCAAGCTGATCGTCGCCATCGCCGTCACCATGGCGTTCTCCGCCATCCCGACGCTGATCGCAGGGTTCGTCCTCAATGGCAACGGCCAGCAGATCGCCATCGCCTACACCGTGGCGGCCCTCGTCGCCTCCATCGCCTACGCCGCGGTCTTCCTGCTGCTCGGCACCGTCACCCGGCACGCGGTCGTCTTCGGGCTGGTGTACGCGCTGGTCTGGGAGTCGCTGTTCGGCAGCCTGGTGCCGGGGGCGCGCACGCTGAGCGTGCAGCAGTGGTCGCTCGCCCTGGCCCAGCGCATCGGCCAGAACGACGTGATCTCCTCGGACGTCGGCCTGCCGCTCGCGGTCGTCCTGCTGGTGGGCGTGACCGCGCTGGCCACCTGGTACGCGGGCCAGAAGCTGCGCACCCTGAAGCTGGCCGGGGAGGAGTGACGGGGGTGTCCTTCCCGGACGGGGGCGGGGCCCGGCAACCGCGGTGCGGTCGCCGGGCCCCGCCTTTCGTGCGCCCGGGGTTCCTTACCTGCGGCGCTTACGGCGCGGGTGCGGGGGGTGCGGGAGCCGACGCTTGAGGTCGACGACGTCCTCGGATACGTCCGTGAGGCGGACGCTCATCGCGCCGACCACGCGGTTGGTGGCGTCGAGCCGGCGGTCCAGTCCGTCGAGGCGGACCTCGACGCCTTCGAGCCGGCGGTCCATCGTCCCCATCCGCTGGTCCATCGCGGCCATCCGCTGGTCCATGGAGGACATCCGCCGGTCCAGGGAGTCCAGCCGCGTCGACATCCGGCTCAGCACCGGACCGAGCTCCTGGAGGGCGGGGCCGATCCGGGCCATGGAACTCTCCAGATCGGTGACCCGGTGGTCGAGCCCGTCGTAGCGGGGGTCGCTGGTGATGACGGTGCGGGGGCGGGCGGACTCCTCGGTGTCGAGGAGGTACGTCCGGACGCAGCGCGCTACTTCGCTGTCGCGAAGGAGCATGGCTATGTTGAGGACGGTTCGGCGGGTGAAGAGGCGGAGGTGCGAGCGCCCCTGTGGATAACTTTCCGGGGTGGCGCAGGGTGGCGTGGTCAACTTGACCACGCCATCGACGCGCAGGTCATCGCCGTTGAGGGTGGTCATTCCGTTGGTGATGAGCTCCTCGCGGTGCCGCCGGACGATGCTGTGGACAGCATCCTTGTGGACAGCGAAGTACTGGGCGACGCCTTCCGTGGTCACATGCAGACCATCGGGTAGCAGCTGCAATGCTTTGACCTTCTCCAGGACGTCGACACGTCCCAGGTGGTCGGCGCGCAGGGTGCGCGATTCGAGTAGGGCGACTTCGGACGGCATGGTCGGGCCTTCCGTTCATGGTCGTTGGTTGCTGATGATCTGGATGCCCTGACCCCGGGCTGCAGGGGTGGAGGTCCGCTCATCTACGCCACTGACTCAATGACCGGTTCTTGTACCGCGACCGGCAATCCCCAAATTCACGAAAGGTACGACGCCACTCACTCCAATTGCCTCCACGCACGGTGGACAACGAGCGGACTTTCGTACAAGTCACGCGTCCGGGGAACGTCTGTTGGGAACAAACGTTTCGGCTCAACCCGACCTCGCCCCGTCCCGCCCCCTACACCGTCCGGTCGCGGGCCGCGAAGAGCCCCACGGCCAGGGCCGCCGCGCACACGCCGAGGACCAGGGCGATCGGTACCGTCCAGCCGCCCGTCGCCTGGTGCACCGCGCCCGCCGCGAGCGGGCCGACGGCGGCCAGCAGGTAGCCGACCGTCTGAGCCATGCCCGAGAGGCGGGCCGCCGTGCGGGCGTCGCCCGAGCGCAGCACGATCATCGTGAGGGCCAGGCCCACCGCGCCGCCCTGGCCGATGCCGAGGATCCCCGCCCACAGCCAGGCGCCGCTCACCGGGGCCACCATCAGACCCGCGTAACCGGCCGCCACCAGCGACGTGACCAGCACGATCAGCGGGCGCTGGCTGCGCATCCGGCCCGCCAGGAGCGGCACCGCGAACGCGCCCGCCACCTGGATTAGGTTGTTGAACGCGAAGATCACGCCCGCCGTGGAGCGGCTCATCCCGTGGTCCGTGAAGATCGTCGGCATCCAGGCGATCAGGACGTACGACCAGAGCGACTGGAGCCCCATGAAGAGGGTGACCTGCCACGCCAGCGCTGACCGCCACACACTCCTCTCGGCGGAGGCGGAGGCGGAGGCGGAGGCGGAGGCGGAGGCGGAGGCGGAGGCGGAAGTGGAAGCGGCATCGGCAGCGGAACGGGCGACGGCGCCGGCCGGGGCCGCAGAAGCGCCGCGCCCGGAACCCGCTCGCCCGGGGCCTCCGACCCGCACCTCGTGCCCCGTACGCCCGCGCGCGATCAGCACCTGCGGCAGCCAGGCCACCGCGGCCAGGACCGCGAGCAGTGACCAGACCGCGAGCGAGCCCTGCCAGCTGTCGCCGAACGCCTTCTCCAGGGGCACCGAGGACGCCGCCACCAGGGTCGCTCCCGCGATCATCGAGCCGGTGTACACGGACGTCATGGACGCGGCCCGGTCCGGGAAGTCCCGCTTGATCAGGCCGGGCATCAGCACGTTGAGCAGGGCTATCGCGGTGCCGACCAGCACGCCGCCGCCGTACAGCGCGACCGTGGACGGGGCCACGCGCACCAGGATGCCGGCGGCCAGGAGCAGCAGCGCGAAGAGCAGCACCGGCTCGCTCCCGAAGCGCCGGGCGAGCCAGGGGGCCACCAGCGCGCCGAGGCCGAGGAAGAGCACGGGAACGGAAGTCACCAGGCTGCTCGCCGTCGAGGACAGGCCGAACGTCGTGCTGATGTCGCCCACCAGCGGGGACACGCTGGCCAGCGCGGCCCGCATGTTGACCGACGCCAGGATGATGCCGATCAGGAGCACCACCGGATGGGCGAGCAGCGCCCGCCGTGCGGCGAGGCCCTCCGGCGACGGCCGTACGTCGGCCTCGGCATCCGGCAACAGCAATTGATCAACATCGGGGCGTGACAAGACGAGCGCCTTTCCGGGGGTGGTGAGGGGTCTTCCGAACGGGGTGTCCGGGGGTTGTTCTCCGAGGGCGTCTCCTGGACGGCGCGGTACTGGACGGCGCGGTACTGGACTACGTGGTCCTGGACTATGTGGGTCCTGGACTGCGCGTCCCGGGCCGCGTGCCCCGACCACGCGCCTCGGCGGCCCAGGCCGCCGGCCGGCGCGGGGTTCAGCGGGCCGCGAGCGCCCGCACCGTCTCCAGAGGTTTGCGCAGCAGTTCGCGCACGGCGCCTTCCGCCGCGGCCGGGTCGCCGCTCTCGATCGCGTCCACCAGCGCCTCATGGGTATCGAGGTCGATCGGGGGCATCTCCTCGTCGCGCAGCGAGGTGATCAGGCTTTCGTGCACCTGGACCGAGAAGAAGCGGTAGACCTCGATGAACGCCGGGTTGTGGGTGGCCTGCACCACGCCCAGGTGGAACGACATGTCGGCGTCGGCGGCGCGGTCGCCGTGTTCGCGCAGGGTCTGCAGGGCGCCGCGCAGCGCCACCATGTCGGCGGTGTCGCGGCGCGCGGCGGCCAGCCGGGCGGCCTCGGCCTCCAGGGCGACGCGGAGTTCGAGCACGTCGAGGGCGTCGGCGGCGCGAATCTCCCGCAGCGCGGCCGAGGGGTCGGCCGTGGAGCGGACGAAGGTGCCGTTGCCCTGGCGGGACTCGAGCAGCCCCGCGTGCACCAGGACGCGTACCGCCTCGCGGACCGTATTGCGGCCGACACCCAGCTGTTCGGCGAGGTCGTGCTCGGTCGGAATGCGGGCGTCGACCGCCCATTCGCCGTTGGTCAGCTGGGCCTTCAGCTGATCGACCACGGTGTCCACCAGGGACTGCCGTCCCGCCGTTCGCAGCGCCACGCCGTCACTCCATTCACCCGGTTGCCCAGTCATCCTACAACTGATGATCCCTGTGTCCTCACGTGATGCACAGCGTTCCGGGCCATCATCTAGGGATGGCGACCTTGCTCCATCGCGGCACCGCGCCCTCAAGGGCGGTCCGTTCCTGGGTGCGTTCCACGCCCGGGACGCACGTCTGGCTGCTGACCATCGCGGTGACCAGCCTCGTCATCCAGCTCTCCACCCAGGGCCTGCAGCGCTTTCTGCTGCACCGCAACAGCAGCAACATCCACGAGCTGACCCGCCACCCGGTGCAGTCCCTGTTCACCAGCGCGTTCTGGATCGAGAACCCGTCCTCGCTCCTGCTCTACCTCGTGCTCTTCGAGGTCGTCCACGGTTCGGTGGAGCGCTGGCTCGGCACCCTGCGCTGGCTGTGCACGGTCGTCGTCGGCCATGTGGTGGCGACCCTGATCAGCCAGGAGTACGTCCTGTGGTCCATCCAGAACCAGCATCTGCCGCGGCGGCTCGCGCACGCGATGTCGCACGTCGTGGACATCGGCGTCAGTTACGGGCTCGCCGCGTCGGCGGGCATCCTCGTGTACCGGCTGCCGAACCCCTGGCGCTGGCTCTACCTGGTGGGCGTGGTCACCTTCTTCGGGCTGCCGCTCGCCTCCGGGGGCACGTTCACCGACCTCGGTCATGTGACCGCGCTGCTCATCGGCTTCGCCTGCTGGCCCCTGACGCGCGGGGTGCCGCCGCGAAAACCGGTGGCGGCCAACAGGCCTGCCGGGCACAGTGGTTGAGGCAATCGCACACGGAGGACGCGGACCCGTCGCACGGGGGAGATGAGCGCGCCGAGGACGGTCGCGCGCCGGTCGGAACACGACCGTACGCGGGCGTTCCGCGCGCTCGGGCGGGTCGGCGGGGCAGGCGGCGGAGCAGCACTCACGGCTTCGCAGGCCGCCCCCCGTGCGCGGTTGTCCGGGGCGGCCGCTTCGAGCGCGCGTCAGCGCGAGGCCGCCCCTCCCACATGGGTAAGGGGCGCCCGCAATGGCGGACGCCCCTTACCCATGTCCTCTGGTTGCCCAGCGGGCCGGGCCCCTGTGCACCGTGCCCCGGCGGACGCTCAGCCCGCGAGGAGCTGCTCCAGGACCACCGCGATGCCGTCGTCGTCATGGGACGCCGTGATCTCGTGGGCGACGGCCTTCAGCGCGTCATGCGCGTTGGCCATCGCCACGCCGTGCTGCGCCCAGCCGAACATCGGGATGTCGTTGGGCATGTCCCCGAACGCGATCGTCTCCGCGGCCTTGCAGCCGAGGCGGCGCGCCGCCAGGGAGAGCCCGGTCGCCTTGCTGAGGCCGAGCGGCAGCAGCTCCACCACGCCCGCGCCCGCCATGACCACGTCCACCAGACTGCCGACCACCTGCCGGGTGATCTGCGCCAGGGCGTCGTCGTCGTACGCGGGGTGCTGGATGTACACCTTGTTCAGGGGCGCGGCCCACAGCGCGGCGGGGTCCTCGAAGGCCGTGACCGGAAGCGGGCCCTCCTGGACCTGGTAGCCGGGCCCGACCAGGACCTCGCCGTCGATGCCGTCGCGGCTCGCGGCGAGCGCGAGCGGCCCGATCTCCGCCTCGACCTTGGACAGGGCGAGCCCCGCGAGCTGGCGGTCGAGGGTGACCGAGGTCAGCAGCCGGTGCTCGCCGGCGTGGTAGACCTGCGCGCCCTGCCCGCACACCGCGAGACCGTCGTAGCCGAGGTCGTCGAGGATGTGCCGGGTCCAGGCCACCGACCGTCCGGTCACCACGATGTGCGCGGCGCCCGCCGCGGTGGCCGCGGCCAGGGCGTCACGCGTGCGCTGCGAGACGGACTCGTCGGAACGCAGCAGCGTCCCGTCCAGATCGGTCGCGACCAGCTTGTACGGGAACGGGCGCCCCTCGGTGGTGCTCACTTGGAGATCGGCTCCAGGACCTCGCGGCCGCCGAGGTAGGGGCGGAGTACGGGCGGGACGCGCACCGAGCCGTCGGGCTGCTGGTGGTTCTCCAGGATCGCCACGATGGTGCGGGGGACCGCGCACAGCGTGCCGTTCAGGGTGGACAGCGGCGCGACCTTGCTCTTGCCCTCGCTGGTGTCGCGCATCCGGACCGACAGGCGGCGGGCCTGGAAGCCGTCGCAGTTGGAGGCCGAGGTGAGCTCGCGGTACTTGCCCTGGGTGGGGATCCAGGCCTCGCAGTCGAACTTGCGCGAGGCCGAGGCGCCGAGGTCACCGGTGGCGACGTCGATCACCTGGAAGGGCAGTTCGAGGGCGGTCAGCCACTGCTTCTCCCAGTCCAGGAGGCGCTTGTGCTCGCTCTCGGCGTCGTCCGGGTGGACGTAGGAGAACATCTCGACCTTGTCGAACTGGTGCACCCGGAAGATGCCGCGGGTGTCCTTGCCGTACGTGCCGGCCTCGCGGCGGAAGCAGGGCGAGAAGCCGGCGTAGCGCAGCGGAAGCTTGTCCGCGTCGATGATCTCGTCCATGTGGTAGGCCGCGAGCGGGACCTCGGAGGTGCCGACCAGGTAGTAGTCGTCCTTCTCCAGGTGGTACACGTTCTCGGCGGCCTGGCCGAGGAAGCCGGTGCCCTCCATGGCGCGCGGGCGGACCAGGGCCGGGGTGAGCATAGGGATGAACCCGGCCTCGGTGGCCTGGGCGATCGCCGCGTTGACCAGGGCGAGTTCGAGGAGCGCGCCGACACCGGTCAGGTAGTAGAAGCGCGAGCCGGAGACCTTCGCGCCGCGCTCGACGTCGATGGCGCCCAGCGCCTCGCCGAGCTCCAGGTGGTCCTTGGGCTCGAAGCCCTCGGCGCCGAAGTCGCGGATGGTGCCGTGCGTCTCCAGGACGACGAAGTCCTCCTCGCCGCCTACCGGCACGTCCGTGTGGACGATGTTGCCGAGCTGGAGGAGCAGCTGCTTGGCCTGTTCGTCGGCGTCGTTCTGCGCGGCCTCGGCGGCCTTGACGTCGGTCTTGAGCTGCTCGGCCTTCTTCAGCAGCTCGGCACGCTCGTCCGGCGTGGCCTTGGGGATGAGCTTGCCGAGCGACTTCTGCTCACTGCGCAGCTCGTCGAAGCGGAGGCCCGAGGACCTGCGCAGCTCGTCGGCGGAGAGCAGGGCGTCGACGAGGGCGACGTCCTCTCCACGGGCGCGCTGGGAGGCGCGAACACGGTCGGGGTCCTCACGGAGCAGGCGAAGGTCAATCACCCCTCCAGGCTACCGGTGCTCACTCGCGGCACCCCACCGGATATCCCGTGCCACACCGGCCCGCGTGTCACTTTGTCCGTATTGACCGGATTGGGGAATCTGGTCGTGAAATTGCGCGCGGAGGGCCCGGGCGACCGTCAAGAAAAGTCCCCCTTCCCCCGGAAAGAGGCGCTTTCCGGACCGCCGTTGACCGACTCCCTTGCGGGACAACGGACTTGTCCACAGAAGTGCGCGGCGCCGGATACTTATCCACAGGCTGTGTGGAGTATCTGTGGACTGCGGAAGAGATCGTTCCGAAAGCCGCATGCGGGGCCGAGGATTCCCGTCCCAAACCCGTCCCACACACTCATTCGGGTGGGAATTGCTCGCTCTAAAGAGTTGATCAATGGAATTGAGGTGACAGGGGCTGACGTGACGGCCTGTGGACCGATGTGTCGTCACTAGAGGGATTTGTCGACTGTGTCCGGTTGTGTTGTCGACTTACCCACAGGTCGAGATGCCAGCCTGTGGATAACTTTGTGGACAACGAAAATCAGCAGGTAGGACCGGCTGTCAGTCGCTCCCGGTCGGGCTACGCGC
Source organism: Streptomyces sp. NPDC048111 (assembly GCF_043202815.1). Classification (NCBI taxonomy): domain Bacteria; kingdom Bacillati; phylum Actinomycetota; class Actinomycetes; order Kitasatosporales; family Streptomycetaceae; genus Streptomyces; species Streptomyces sp. NPDC048111. Next base: position 135,540 of record NZ_JBIDBD010000005.1, on the reverse strand, counting down.
GCCCGTCCTGGCAGCGGGCCAGCCACTCCGCCGCCTCGACGAACTCCGCGTCCGACGTGCCGGCCCGCAGTGCCCGTACGTCGTCGAGCGTCACCTCGGCCCTCGGGTACGAACCGAGGAAGCGCACCTCGGGGCAGATCCGCCGCAGACCCATCAGGGCCTCCCCCACCCGGCGCTCGGAGATGTGGCCCTCGGCGTCGATGGCGAAGCAGTAGTTGCCGATGCCCTGGCCGGTCGGCCGGGACTGGAGGAGCATCAGGTTGACCCCGCGCACCGAGAACTCCTGGAGCAGTTCGAGCAGGGCGCCCGGATGGTCCTCGCGCTGCCACAGGACCACCGAGGTCTTGTCCGCACCGGTCGGGGCGGCGGGCCGGGCCGGGCGGCCGACGAGCACGAACCGGGTCTGGGCGTTGACCGCGTCGTGGATCTCGGTGATCAGCGGCTCAAGGCCGTACGTCGCCGCCGCGAACTCGCCCGCGAACGCCGCGTCGTAGCGACCCTCCTGGACCAGGCGCGCGCCGTCGGCGTTGGAGGCGGACGACTCCCAGAGCGCCTCGGGCAGATGGGCCTTCAGCCAGTTGCGCACCTGGGGCTGGGCCGCCGGGTGCGCGGTGACGGTCTTGATGTCGGCCAGCGTGGTGCCCGGGCGCACCAGCAGCGCGAAGGTGATGGAGAGCAGCACTTCGCGGTAGATCATCAGCGGCTCGCCCGAGACCAGCTCGTCAAGGGTGGTGGTGATGCCGCCCTCCACCGAGTTCTCGATGGGGACCAGGGCCGCGGCGGCCTCTCCGTTGCGCACCGCGTCCAGGGCGGCCGGCACGGACACCATCGGGACCAGCTCGCGGGTGGCGGCCTCGGGGAGCGTGCGCAGGGCGGCCTCGGTGAACGTGCCCTCGGGACCCAGATAGGTGTATCGCGTGGCGGACATGCACGTCACACTAATGGCCCGCGGTGACCGGAACCCACCGCTCCCGGCGAACGTCTCGCGGGCCGGGCGCGGCCCTCGCGCACCGCGCGCGGTCACGACTCCAGGAGCCGCTGGCCCACGTACTCGCCGGCCCGCGGCCCGCCGGGAACCGCGAACAGGCCGCTCGCCTCGTGCCGCAGGAACGGGGACAGCGCGTCCCCCCGGTCGAGCTTGCGCTGCACCGGCACGAAGCCCCTGATCGGGTCGGCCTGCCAGCACACGAAGAGCAGCCCGGCGTCCGGGGAGCCGTCCGCGGCGATGCCGTCGTGGAAGGAGAACGCGCGCCGCAGCATGGCCGCGCCGCCGTTCTGCTCGGGGGCGGCGATGCGGGCGTGGGCGTTCTGGGGGATGACGAGCTTGCCGTCCGGGCCGAACTGGTCGAGCCGCATCTCGGTGTTCTCATCACCGCCCGAAAGAGGGGCGCCGTTCGACTTCTTGCGGCCGATCACCTTCTCCTGTTCCGGCTGCGCCAGCTTCTCCCAGGAGTCCAGGAGCATCCGGATCCGCCGCACGACCGCGTACGAGCCGCCCGCCATCCAGTCCGGCTGTCCGCCGTCCGGCACGAAGATCCGCTGCTCGAAATCGGCGTCCGAGGGCTTGGGGTTGCCGGTGCCGTCGATCTGGCCCATCAGGTTGCGGGCGGTCATCGGCTTTCCGGTGGCGCCCGGGGTGCGGTTGAAGCCGTTCATCTGCCAGCGCACCCCGGCCGCGGCGCCGGCGTCCCGCTGGATCGCGCGCAGCGCGTGGAAGGCGACCAGCGCGTCGTCGGCGCCGATCTGCACCCACAGGTCGCCGCCCGAGCGCCGGGGGTCGAGCTGGTCGGAGGAGAAGTCGGGCAGCGGGTCCAGCTGTCCGGGGCGCCGGTCGGTGAGCCGCGTACGGTCGAAGAAGCTGTGGCCGAAGCCGAAGGTGATGCTCAGCGAGGAGGGGCCGGCGTCCAGCGCGACGCCGGTGTCACCGCCGCCCGCCGGTTTGCCCGCCATCAGCGACTCGGCCGTGGCCGACCAGCGCCGCATCAGGGCGGCGGCCTCCTTGCGCCCGGCGCCGGGGGCCAGGTCGAAGGCGATCAGATGGCCGGTGGACTGAAGCGGAGTGGTGATCCCCGCTTGATGTTTCCCGTGAAACATCACCTCCGTGGCGCCGACCGACGTCAGGGGGGTGGTGTCGTCGGGGGGCTGGACGGCCGCGTACGCACCGGCACCGCCCGCGGCCCCCAGGGCCAGACCGGCCGCGCCCACCGCGCCCACGGTGCCGAGCAGCTTGCGCCGGGAGATGTCCAGGGCGGGCTCGGCGGGAGCGGCCTGGGGCCGCTCGGAGTTCTTGGTCTCGCTCATCTCAGTTCAACTCAGCCGATCTTGACGTTCTTGTCCACGGTGGTCTCGTCGATCTCGGAGGTGCGTACGGTCACCGAGACCTGCCAGTCGCCCGCCATCGGGATCTGTACGCCGCTCGCGCTCCAGTGTCCGGCGGTGATGTGGTCGGGCACGACGGGCAGCGGCCCCACCGACTTGGCGGCCAGCGTGAAGGCGACCTTCACCTCGGGGGCGTCCTTGGGCTTGCCCGCCGGGTCCTGGAGGTAGACGTGCAGGTCGTTGGCGCCGGTGCGGCCCGGGTCGAGGGTGAGCTCGATCGTGCCCCTGCCGTTCTGGCCGCCGGTGTCGAACGGGAGCCTGATGTCCACGGGCCGGTCGGCGACGGCGATCTGGGAGCCGGCCTTCGCGCGGTCCACGGCCTGCTGGGTGCGGGCGGGCTCGGTCTGGGTGAGCACGGTGGTGACGGCGAGCAGCACCACCGCGACCCCGGCCTCCGCGAGGACGGTGCGGCGCAGGCCGGTCCGCTCGGGGTCTGCGTCGCGGATCCGCCGCTCGCGGGCGGTGCTCATCGCGGCCTGCTGGCGGGCGAGTTGAGCGGCCCGCCGGGAGTCCTTGCCGTCGGCCGTGCCGTCGGTCTCGCCGTCCCCCTTCCCGGCGTCGGGGACGGTGACAGTGACGGGGGCTGGGGCGGTGACGGGCGCGGGTTCGCCGGCCCGCTGCTCGACGATCGCGGCGGCCTCGGCCTCCGGCGCGGTGCGCTCCGACAGGCGCGCGGTCCAGCGGCGCGAGAGCGACGCGGTCGCCACCAGCACGGCCACCAGGGCGACCTTGACGATCAACAGCTGCCCATAGGCGGTGTCGACGAGCGCCGACCAGGTGCCGACCTGCCGCCAGGACTGGTAGACGCCGGTCGCGGCGAGCGTGACCACGCTCCAGAACGCGACCCGCGAGAAGCGCTGCACCGCCGCGCGCTCGATGCCCGGGGCGCGGTACAGGGCGACGAGCAGGGTGGTGAGCCCGCCGAGCCAGGCCGCGACGGCCAGCAGGTGCAAGACGTCGACGGGCATCGCGATGCCGGGCTGCAGCCCGGTCGAGGCGTGCTCGGCGAGTGCCCAGGTCGCGGCGAGACCGGCGGCGACCACGGTGCCGCCGATGGCGAGGCCGAAGGTGAGGTCCTGCTTCTCGGCCTTCTCGTTCTCCTCGTCGCGCCTGGCGTACGCGCCGAACAGGACGGAGACGAACAAGGCCGCGGCGCCGAGCAGCAGCAGCCGGGAGATGAGGGCCGCGCCGGGCTTGGTCTCCAGGACCGCCCGCAGCCCGTTGAGGTCGAAGGCGTCGGAGAGCTTTCCGGAGCCGGTGTAGGGGGTGCGGAGCAGCAGCATCGCGAGGGTGGCCGCGGTCATCGCGAGCCAGCCGCCGACGACGACCCGCTGGACCGGGCCCACCGTGGCCCCGCGCCGCCAGCAGGCCAGCACGAAGGCAGCGCCGCCGACGAGCAGCACGAACCCGGCGTAGGCCGCGTACCGCGCGATGCCGTAGAGGACGCCGACCACACCGCCGCCGACCTCCTGGCTCGGCACGACCGCGGCGGTCGCGGAGGACGCGCCGATGGAGAAGGTGAAGGCGCCGGAGACGGGGTGGCTGTCGGCGGAGATCGCCTGCCAGGCCACCGTGTAGGTGCCGTTGGGGATGCCGGTGCGCAGCCGGACGCCGTACTTGACGACGTCGCCGCTGCACAGATTGATGAGCTCGGCTGTGTCGGAGCGCCCACCGGCCGGGTCGAGGACCCGGATGGAGTTGGCGTCCAGGGCGACGCCCTCGGAGAAGGTGAGGGCGACCTGGGCCGGGGCGGTGGCGACCACCGCCCCCTCCTTCGGATCGCTGCCGGTCAGTGCGGCGTGCGCGGACGCGGGCGCGGCGCCCGCGAAGAGCGCGCCGAGCAGCGCCACCGTGACGAGCAGCAGCCGGGTCAGGGCTCTGTCCGGGGTGGTGCGAAGGCGTGGGGCGGTGGCCGTCATGTCAGTCCCTCAAGTCCTTCTGGACGCCTCAGTGGTGCTGCGCGTTGTAGGTGGCTTCCTTCACCGAGAGGTCGACCTTGATGGGGCCCGCCTTCTCGAAGTGCAGCTCGACGGTGACGTTCTCGCCCAGCTTCGGCTTCTTCTTGAGGCCCATGAACATGATGTGGTTGCCACCGCGTTCGAGGTCGAGCTCGCCGTTGGCCGGGACGTCGAAGGACTTCACCTCCTGCATCTTCTGGTTCTTGGTCTCGTGGATCGTGATGTCGTCCGACAGGTCGCTGGTGACCTTGGTGAGCTTGTCGGCGGTCTTGCTGTCGTTCTTGACGACGAGGAAGCCACCGGCCATGTCGCCGTTGGGCACCGGCATGAACGCGTCGCTCACCTGGAGCTTCGGCTTGGCGTCGGCGCTGTCGGAGCAGCCCGCGAGGGCCAGGCCGGCGGCCAGGGCTATGACGGCGGCGAGGGTCGAGCGGGCGGTGCGGGTGGTGCGGGTGGTGCGGCGGTTCACGGGTTCTCCCCCTTGATGATCTTCGGCAGGTCCTTGGAGTAGTCGGCGACGGTCGCGTCCTCGCCGTACAGCACATAGCCCTGGTCGGTCTTGGGGGAGAAGGCGATGACCTGTGCCCCGTGCATCGAGACGACCTTGCCGTCCTTGTCCTTGGTGGCCGGGTCGATGCCGATGCCGATGGAGCGGGCCCCCTTCTGGATGGTGGCGAAGTCGCCGGTCAGGCCGATGAAGGACGGGTCCTGGCCCTTGAGCCACTTGCCGAGCGAGGCGGGGGTGTCGCGCTCGGGGTCGGTCGTCACGAAGACGACCCGGAGCTTGTCCTGGTCCGCCTTGGGCAGCGCCTTCTTGGCGACGGCGATGTTGCCCATGGTCAGCGGGCAGACGTCCGGGCAGTTGGTGTAGCCGAAGTAGATGAGCGTCGGCCTGCCCTTGGTCTCGGCGCGGAAGTCGAACTTCTTGCCGTTGGTGTCGGTGAGGACGAAGTCGGGCTTGGTGAACGGCCGGTCGAGCAGTGTCGCGGCCTTGGTCTTCGCCGAGGCGGAGACATCGGCGACGGGACGGTCGGAGCCGCCGTCACCGCTGCTGCCGCACGCGGTCAGGGTGAGCGCCGCTGCCGCCGCCAGGGCGGCGGCAGTCAGCGCGGTCTTGTTGCGCATGGGGTGATTTTCCGGTCTTTTCCGGTCGAAGGGGTGCAGGAGGCGGGTTACGCGGTGCGGCGGCGGCCGGCGAACACGCCGAAGGCCACACCGGCGATGCCGGCGACGATGCCCACGACGCCCAGCACACGGGCCGTGGTGTCGGTGTCCGAGGAGGACGAGGCCTCGGCCGGCTTGTCGGCCGCGCCCTTGTCGGCGGCGGGGGCCGCGCCCCCGTGGCCCGCGGCGGCGGCCGTCAGCTGGAGGGTGGGCGCCGGGTTCGCGGGCTCGGCCGCGCCCTGCTTGGGCTCCTCGATCCAGCGCACGACCTCGTTGTTGTCGTACGTCTGCAGCGCCTTGAAGACGAGGTGGTCGGTGTCGGTGGGCAGCGAGCCCACGGACAGCGGGAACTTCTGGAACTGGCCGCTCTCGATGGCGCCGCCGCTCCAGGTCACCTTGGTGACGGCCTCGTTGATCTGCTTGCCGTGCACGGTCAGCGGCTTGTCCAGCTTGGACTTGGTGACCTCGACGTTCCAGCCCGGCACCGGCTGCGGCATGACGGAGGCCAGCGGGTGGTCGGCCGGGAAGTTGACCTCGACCTTGACCGTCTTGGCGTTGTCGCGCTCGTTGGGGACCTTGAAGTCGACGACCGCGTAACCGCCCTTGGCCGCCGCGCCCTCGGGCTGCACGGTGACGTGGGCGAAGGCCGTGCCCGAGAGCAGCAGGACGGATCCGGCGGCGAGCGAGGAGACGACGGCGATGCGGGTGCGCGAACGGGCAGCGTTCATGGCAGTGACACTCCAGTGAGCAGGAAGGGTGGGGACGTCCACCGCGCACGGGTGCACGGGGACCCGCGACACCACTCCTGCGGTACGTGAGGGGAGTGGGCCGCGTTCAGGCTGCGAGGGCGTACGCCCTGGGCGGGCCGCGCCTGATCACCGAGTGCTGGAGTTCGGCCCCGGACGGCAGGGGCGCGCGGCCGGGGTCGGCGGGCAGGATCCGCGGGCCCTGCCCGGCGGCCGCGAGGAGGCCGGTGCACAGCGCGCCGACCAGGGCCAGGGCCCGCCGCAGCGAGCGCACCGAGGCGGCCTCGGCCGCGGCCGTGACGGACTCGGTGGCCAGGCGCACCGCCCCGAAGAGGGCGACTTCGCCGCGCCGCAGCAGCCAGCCCGTGGCGAGTGCCGCGAGCAGGTGGCAGAGCAGCATCGGCAGGGTGGGCAGCAGCGAGAGGGCGAGCGACGCCGACTCCGTGCCGCTCGTCATGCCGGGCATCCCGGGCATGCCCGCCATGCCGGTCATCGCGCCGTGCGCATGGGTCAGGCCGGCCACCGTCGCGTGGCCGGTGCCGGTGATCCTGGCCGGGTCGATGCCCGCGTCCGTGACGATGCGCTGGGCTTCGGCCGTGGTGAGCGGGGCGGCGCCGCTGCCGCAGATGAGCTTCGCGGCGAACTGGACCAGCGGGAGGTCCCCGGTGGACCCGCCGCCGGACGCGGCCGCGGTGTGCTGGCCGACGCCGAAGAGCGTGTGCAGACCGAGCTGTCCCGCGGCGAGCGCACCCGCGATGGAGGCCAGGGACCTCTCGCGCCCGGCGAGCGGCGTCACCACCGCGAACACCCCGAGGAAACCGGCGAGCAGCGTCCACCAGGGGACGCTCGCACAGGCCGCCATGACGTGCCCCATCGCGGACAGCACGACACAGACCGCGGCGAACACCGCGGCCCGGAGCAGCCGGAGACCGGCGCCTGCGAGGGCGTGGGGGGCAGACATGGCGGGGCCATCATCGCACTGCGCTTACCCGTCCCATACGGCAGGTCCGGAAGGTCGTCTTTGCATACGGGGCGGGGGTTCCACCGGCCCGGGCCGGGTCTGCGCCGCGGCGGACCACGGGATTCCGGGGCGCTCTACACCGGCGCGCGGGGCGCGTACATCCGCCGAATGGGCGCCATCACGTCAAGAGCGCGCTTACGGAAGGGGACTTGCGGCAATACTGCGCCCGTAGAGAGAAGGGCCTCGTCGAGCCGCAGCCAGGAGGCTGGAGCATGAGCATCTGGTGGTCCCTCCACTTGCGGCGCGAGGCCGCGAGCGTTCCGCTCGCCCGGCGTCTGCTGCTCGGCACGATGGAGACCGCAGGGGTCGACCCCGACATCTCCTACGACCTGTCCGTCGCGCTCAGCGAGGCCTGTGCCAACGCCGTCGAGCACGGCGGCGCCGCGGGCCCGGGCAGCGCGTCCGCCGACTATCGGGTCACCGCCTACCTCGACGGCGAGAAGTGCCGCATCGAGGTCGCGGACTCGGGCCCGGGGTTTCCCGCGCGGCGCGGACGGCGCGCCACGGCGCCGGCCGCGCCAACCAGGACCGGCGTGCTCGCCGAGCACGGCAGGGGCCTCGGGCTCATCGAACAGCTCGCCGACCACGTGCACTTCAGGAACCGGCCCGGCCACGGCGCGGTCGTCAGCTTCGACAAGATCCTCAAATGGCGCGAGGGCGCGCTGCTCAAGGTGTCCTGAGCGGCGCGCCCCCGGCGCGTGCGGAACGTGCGGTCAGGCCTGCTTGACCTGCGCCATCCACGCCTCGACCTCGTCCGAGCGGCGCGGCAGCGCAGCGGACAGGTTGGTGTGGCCGTCCTCGGTGACCAGGATGTCGTCCTCGATCCGGACGCCGATGCCGCGGTACTCCTCGGGCACCGTCAGGTCGTCCGCCTGGAAGTACAGGCCGGGCTCGACCGTGAGGCACATGCCGGGCTCCAGGTCGCCGCCGACGTACGTCTCGGTGCGCGCGGCGGCGCAGTCGTGGACGTCCATGCCGAGCATGTGACCGGTGCCGTGCAGGGTCCAGCGGCGCTGGAGGCCGAGTTCCAGGACCTTGTCGACGTCCAGGTCGCCGCACAGACCCCACTCGACGAGCTTCTCGGCGAGCACCCGCTGGGCGGCGTCGTGGAAGTCGCGGTAGGCGGCGCCCGGCTTCACGGCCGCGATGCCCGCCTCCTGGGCCTCGTACACCGCGTCGTAGATCTTGCGCTGGAGCGGCGAGAAGGTGCCGTTGATCGGCAGGGTGCGGGTGATGTCGGCGGTGTAGAGCTCGTTGGTCTCCACGCCCGCGTCCAGGAGCAGCAGGTCGCCGGAGCGGACCTCGCCGTTGTTGCGCACCCAGTGCAGCGTCGTGGCGTGCGGGCCGGCCGCGCAGATCGAGCCGTAGCCGATGTCGTTGCCCTCGACGCGGGCGCGCAGGAAGAACGTCCCCTCGATGTAGCGCTCGCTGGTCGCCTCGGCCTTGTCGAGGACCTTCACGACGTCCTCGAAACCGCGGGCCGTCGCATCGCACGCCTTCTGCAGCTCGGCGATTTCAAACGCGTCCTTCACCAGGCGCGCCTCGGACAGGTACACCCGCAGCTCTTCGTCGCGCTCGGCCGTGACCTTGTCGGCGAGCGCGGCCTCGATGGACGCGTCGTGACCCCGCACGCACCGGACCGGGCCGGTGGCCTCGGCGAGGGCGGCGGCCAGCTCGCGGACGTCCTTGGCGGGCAGCCCGAGCAGCTGCTCGGCCTCGGCCAGGGAGTGGCGGCGGCCGACCCACAGCTCGCCGGTGCCCGAGAGCCAGAACTCGCCGTTCTCGCGGTTGGAGCGCGGCAGGAGGTAGACCGTCGCCTCGTGGCCGTCACCCTTCGGCTCCAGGACCAGGACGCCGTCCTCGGTCTGGTCACCGGTCAGGTAGGCGTACTCGGTGGAGGCGCGGAAGCTGTACTCGGTGTCGTTGGAGCGGGTCTTCAGGTTGCCCGCGGGGATCACCAGACGCTCGCCCGGGAAGCGCTTCGAGAGCGCGGCGCGGCGGTCGGCGGTGTGGCCGGCCTGCGCGATCGGCTCCAGGCCGCGCAGCTCGGTGTCCGCCCAGCCGGTCTTCATGTTCTCGGCCAGCTCGTCGGAGACGCCCGGGTACAGGCCGTTCTTCCGCTGCTGGATCGGCTTCTCGTCGGTGGTCTCTTCCGGGATCGCCGGGGCGAGCTCCTCTGACACGTCTGCTCCTTGGTACGACACTGGGCCGTCTTCCATCGTACGGGCGTACGGACGGGGGTCCAGGGTCCTGGTGCCCGGCGGCGCTCGCCTCCGTCAGGCGAAGCGGGCCGCGAGCAGCACCACGTCCTCGGTGCCGTCCGTCTTGTCGAGGCCGTCGGGCAGCACGGTGCGCAGCACGTGGTCGAGCACGGCGTCCGGGTCCTCGCGCACCGCCCTGGGCACGCTCGCCGCCGCCGCGTGCAGCCGGGCGAAGGCACGGTCCATCGGGTCGCCGGTGCGGTGCAGCAGCCCGTCGGTGTAGAGCAGCACCGTTTCTCCTGGCTCGGGCGAGATCTCCACGCTCGGCGCCTCCCAGCACGCCAGCATGCCGAGCGGTGCCGAGAGCGTGGTCTCCACGAACTCGGTGCGCCGGTCCCCGACGATCAGCGGCGGGGCGTGCCCGGCGCCGGCCAGCACGATCGTGCGCCGGGCCGGCTCGCAGTAGGCGAACAGCGCGGTCGCCGAGCGGGCGGGCTCGGTCAGGCGCAGCAGCAGTTCGAGGTCGGAGAGGACCGCGACGGGGTCCTCGCCCTCCATCACGGCGTACGCCCGCAGGCTCGCGCGCAGCCGTCCCATCGCGGCCACGGCGCTCGGCCCCGAGCCGGTGACGGAGCCGACGGCGAGCCCGAGCGCGCCCTCGGGCAGCGGCAGCGCGTCGTACCAGTCGCCGCCGCCGCGCGGCCCGGTGCGGTGCCGGGCGGCGAGCTGGACGCGGGCGACCCGGGGCAGCCGGCTGGGCAGCAGCTCCTCGGCGACGGTCGCCACATGGCTGCGGGCCCGCTCCAGCTCGACGAGCCGGGCCAGGTGCTCGGCCGCGTGGCGCACATAGAGGCCCACCAGGTGCCGCTGGCGCTCCACGGGCTCCGCGCTCTCGTCGTAGAGCCAGACCGCGGCGCCGAGCCGGCCGCCGGCCGCGGCGGCCAGGGGCAGCGCGTAACTGGCGGCGTAGCCGAGGCGGGCGGCGACCTCGCGGTGGCGGGGGTCGAGGCCGTCCGGGTCGGACATCAGGTCCGAGCCGCCGTCCGCGTCCGGCAGCCCGTCGAGGATGCGGCCGTACGCGGTGGCGCTGCGCGGGACGGTCTCGATGTGGCCGAGGTCGGCGTGGGCGAGCCCGAGACCGGTGGTGACGGCCGGGCCGAGCCCGTCGGACGGCTCCAGGACGACCAGGCCGCGGCGGGCGCCGACCAGCGCGGCGCCGGCCTTCAGGAGCTCGTTCAGGGCCTCGTCCAGCGTGGTGGTGCGGGTGAGCCGCTCGGTGAGTTCGTGCAGCGTGGTGAGATCGGACACCCAGCCGGCCAGGCGGTCCTGGAGCACCGCGCCGGGCGGGGTGTGAGCGGCGGGAGAGGGCAGAGGCGCGTGAGTGTGCGCGGGCGGCGGAACGGCTGGATCGATTCCAGCCACTTTCGGCAGGTGAGGGGCGCTCATGTCAGCCGGCTTTCCGACTGGTCGATTGTGCGCAATAGCATCGCAAACCCCCATGTCATTCTGCGCCGCTATCAATGCATCCACATGTACACGCACAAGTGAGGGGATGTCCAGCATTGTCATGGCGGGACTATTGGTGTCCGTGGGGCGTGGAAGTTGGCCAAAAAATGATCCCCGAGGCGCCGTGCTGGGGTCGACTGAGGCCGTTCAACTGTGCGTCGTTTCAACCGCGTTGGGTACGTAATCGGTGTGGTCCGGGGCAGTTGGCAGTGCTCCGGAACCTTGCGGGCGGCCCGAGCGTCTTAAGAGCCGACCGGCCCGGCCTCATCCCCGAGCGGCGGGGTTTTTGTACGCAGGACGACAAGCGCCATGCACGCGCCACCCTTCGCCATGCTTTAAATGGTTACGGGCAGTGGCCGTGGCAGCCGGCGGTGACCGCCCGCGTTCGGTCCTGGCGGTCCCCCCGAACCGCAGGCTCACAGAGCAAGTACGCGCAGCGAAGAGAAGCACACATGACGTGATGTGGACTCGGCGTTCAACGGAAAGGAACGAGCGCCCATGCGCGAGATCCTCGGAAGGCGACGCAGGTTCCGGTTGTGGCGCAGTGAAAGGGCTGCTCAGCTCGGCGCCGCGCTGACCTGTGCGACCCAGTGGAATTGGCCCGTGCTCCCCGGTGTGGGACTGGCCGCGGGCGGGCGCGGCTGTGCCTGCCCCGACCCCGAGTGTGTGGTGCCCGGGGCGCACCCCTTCGACCCCGTACTGCTCGCGGCGACCACCGACGAGCGCATGATCCGCTGGTGGTGGACGAACCGGCCGGACGCGCCGGTCCTGCTCGCCACCGGCACCGGCGCGCCCTGTGCGATCAGCCTGCCGGCCGTCGCCGGAGCCCGGGCGCTCGCCGCCCTCGACTCCATGGGCGTACGGCTCGGCCCGGTCGTGGCGACCCCCACCCGGTGGTCGCTCCTGGTGGCTCCGTACTCGATGGAGCGCCTGGGCGAGCTGCTCTACTCCAAGGACTGGGTGCCCAGTTCGCTGCGGTTCCACAGCGAGGGCGGCTATCTGGTGCTGCCCCCGTCGCAGACCGGCAAGGGGCAGATCCGCTGGGAACGTCCGCCTCTGGGGGCCACCGGCCCCTGGCTGCCGGACGTCGAGGCGGTGGTGGACGCGCTGGTGGAGGCGAGCACCAGCGCACCGGACGGCGGGAGCCGGCTGGCGTACTGAGAGCGGGCGGGTCCGCCCGCCGGCGAGTGGAGGCGGTCCGGATTCCCGGGCCGCCTTCACTCTTTCGGGTGTGAGCGGGCCCTGGTTGTACGGGAATTGGGCGCGCGCATCGCGGGGCGCCCGGCTGCCGTGGATATCTTCGGCCCACCATCAGGAATTCCAGGGCAGACGGGTCCCCTCCATGAATCTCCAGCACCTCCGCATGGCCGGGCTCACCGCCGTCGTGATGGGCGCCGTGCTGCTGCCGCTGGCCGCCTCCGCCGGGCCCGCCGGGGGTCCCGAGAGGAAGAACGCCGCGGATGACGCAAAAAGCCCCCTCGCGGGGACCCCGGTGCGGCTGAACAAGCCACTGGTGCGGGCCGTGCGGGAGGCCACCTCGCACTGCGGGCCCGAACTGGTCTCCCCCGAGGGCGTCGAGGCGCAGACCTGCGTACTGCGCCGGGGGCGCGAGACGTGGGGGCGTACCTACTACCGCAACGCCACCGGCCACGAGCTGCGGGCGGTCCTGACGCTGATGGGCCCCGGCGGCCGGACGATCGAGACGAACTGCCAGGTCGTGGCCGACGACCGGCCCGACTCCTGCGAGACCCCGCACCTGGGCGCGCGGGAGGGCGCACCCCGCGACGGGGCGTACACGGCGGTCTCGGAGTTCTCTGCGGCGGACGAGGACGCGCCGCTCCTGTTGCGTTCCGGAAGCAACTCCACGGAACCCACGGCCGGTTGAGCCGAGCCGCACATGGAAGGGCCCGGTCGCTGGCGACGGGGGATGCACCAGCGACCGGGCTATTAGAACGGTAACAAGAGATCTGTCGTTCGCAAATTCGATCTCGGTAATTCGGACACCGATTTACCTGTGGGTACGGGGAGTTGTGACCGGGGTCACCCCTCGGCGCCCCGGTCCGTCCTCCCTCGTCACTCTCAGCTGAGCGTCACCTGGCGGTTGGTGAGCCCGCCGCGCGCCCGGCGCTCCTCCGCGGTGAGCGGCTCCTCGTTCGCGAGGGCCCCGGCGAGCCGCTCGGCGAACGCGGCGGCCGGCTTCTCGCACTCCTCGGCGCCCATGTCGCCCGGCAGGTCCCACACCGGCACGGTCAGGCCGTGGGCCCGGAAGGAGCCGACGAGCCGGGTGCCCTCGCCGAGCGAGGACGTGCCGGCCGCGTGCAGCCGGGCCAGCGCGTCGAGCAGCTTCTCCTCGGGGTGCGGCATGACCCAGCGCAGGTGGTTCTTCTCGGGCGTCTCGCACCAGTACGAGGAGTCGACCGAGCTGAGCCGTACGGTCGGGATCGCGGCGGCGTTGGCCCGCTCCAGGGAGGCGGCCACCTCGCTCGCGGCACTCTCCGCGTCCGGCACCCAGAACTCGAAGCCGCTGTGCACCTCCGGCTCGAACGCGGCGTCCGCGTCCAGCAGGTCCTGCAGGCGCGGCCCGTCGGACTCGGCGCGCTGCGCGGCGACCGGCGAGCCGGGCTCGGCGACGAGCGCGCGCCCGAGGGTGTCGGCCAGGTCGCGGCTGAGGTCGCCGGAAGGGGTGTCGTTCTGCAGGCCGAGCAGCACCGAGCCGTCCTCGCGGCGCAGCGCGGGCCACGCCATCGGCAGCACGGTCGCGAGCGTCACCGACGGCACGCCCTCGGGCAGCCCGTCCTTGAGGGTCAGCGGGACGGTCGCGGCCGGGACCAGCTCGCGCAGCGCGACCCAGTCGCACTCGCCGGCCAGGCCCTCGAAGGGGCGCTGGACCAGCTCGGTCACGGCGTGGGACGCGGCCCGCCCGTGACAGGCCTTGTATCGGCGGCCGGAGCCGCACGGGCAGGGCTCACGGGCCCCGACGACCGGGATCTCCCCGTCGCTGATCTGCGGCTTGCCGGCCTTCGCCTGGGGACGCTTCTTGGCCATGGTGGGGCTCTCTCCCGACTGCGGTGGTGCGGTGTCGGCGCGAGCCTAGCCGCACGGGCCCGCCCCGGGCGGCCGAGCCGCCCTCACGGCCTTCCCCGGGGGGTGCCGCGGCCCCGGCTCAGTCCAGGTCGTCGAACGCGTCCGCGAAGCCAAGTCCCGCCGCCGCGGAGGGACTTGCGACGCGCGTAGCGAAATCGTCGCGGCGGTGCCCCGCCATGATGATCACCCACACGGTGACCTCACCGGACGCGCTGTCCCGCACCCCCCAGTCCTGCGCGAGGGCGCTGATGATGTTCAGACCCCGGCCGCCGCGCGCGGTCACCGAGGGCGTCGCCGGGACCGGCCGCGTGGGACCGCCCCCGTCCGTGACCTCGACGGTCAGCCGGCCCGCCTTGTCGATCCGCCAGGCCGCCCGGACGTCGCCGTCGCCTATGTCGGACCGGCCCAGTGGCCTGCCGTGCCGGCAGGCATTGCTGAGCAGTTCGGACAGGACCAGTACGGCATCGTCCACGACCGGTTCGGACACCCCGCTGCCGAGCAGCTGCTCGCGCATCGTGTGCCGCGCCTTGCCCACGCCCGCAGGGCCATGGGGTACGGCCATGCACGACGACGTGGGCACCTCCTGTGCCACCACCAACGCCACCCCCGAGACCTCCTTCGCCCCACGCCACGGTGTGGATGCCCCAATGGACTGGACCGGAAACCGGCCAACCGGCGACGGCAGACGCATTCGTCACGGTCGAACACGGAGCGAACGCGCCGGTGCACTCCTTGTGCAGTCCGTTATGCGCGGCCTAGTTGGGACAGCACCTGCTTCGGGCGGTTGGTGATGATTGCCTCCACTCCGAGGCTTACGCACAGGTCCACGTCCTCGGGTTCGTTCACCGTCCAGACGTGCACGCGGTGCCCCGCCCGGTGCAGCCGCTCGATGTACGCGGGGTGGTTGCGCACGATCCGCATGCCGGGCCCCGCGATCCGGGCGCCCGCGGGGAGCCGCCCGTCGCGCAGGCGGGGCGAGAGGAACTGCATCAGGTAGACGGTGGGGATGTCGGGGGCGGCCGCGGCGACGCGGTGCAGGGAGCGCGCCGAGAAGCTCATGATGCGCACCGGCGAGGTCTCCCCGGCCGGCGACGGCTCGGTCAGGCCGAACCTCTTGAGGAGGTGCAGCAGCCGTTCCTCGACCTGGCCGGCCCAGCGCGTGGGGTGCTTGGTCTCGATGGCCAGCTCGACCCGGCGCCCGGCGTCCGCGACGAGTTCGAGCAGCCGCTCCAGGGTCAGTACGGAGGTGAAGTCGCGGTCGCCCCAGTCCGGGCTCTCCTCGCTGTCCTTCCAGGACCCGAAGTCGAGCGCGGCGAGCTCGGACAGCTCCAGGGCGGACACGGCGCCCCGGCCGTTGGAGGTGCGGTTCACCCGCCGGTCGTGGACGCAGACGAGCTGCCCGTCGGCGGTCAGGCGGACATCGCACTCCAGGGCGTCCGCCCCGTCCTCGATCGCCTTCACATACGCGGCGAGCGTGTGCTCCGGAGCGTCCTCGGAGGCGCCGCGGTGGGCCACCACCTGGACGGGGGCGCGGTCTGGGCTGTGCGGGGAGGGCTGCCGTGCTTGGGTCACCGCGCCATCGTGCCACCGCTGGGCCACAGGTTGGCGCACGAATACACAGCTCCTGCTTACAGTGGCCTGACGTGCGGTGGGAAAAGCTGAGCGGAGTCACATCCGCACGGTGCGGGGCCGGATGTCCGGCCCCGGGCGCACCATGGATGTCGCCGAGCCCCACGCCGGTGCCCGGCGGCGACGCGGGGCACCGACCGCACCGGCACCGCCCACCCGCCGGACCGTCCCCAAGACCGAGTGGAAACCGAGGAGAGCAAGCTGTGAGCACCGAGAACGAGGGCACCGCGGTCCCGGCCGTCCCGCCTGCCCCGTCGTCTGCACCTGCTGCACCTCCCGCGCCCGCCGAGGCCCCCGCCACTCCCGCTGCCGCCCCGGCCCCCGCTCCGGCGGACGCCGCGCCCGGCGAGGCGGAGCACACCCTGGTCCACGGGGCGGTCCCGCCGTCCGGCGCCGAGGCCCCGCGGCCCGGCCACGACCCGGCGACCGAACCGCTGCCCGCGACCCACGGCGCCCCGCAGACCGCGGCCCCCGCGTACGCGGCCCACGAGTCGGCGCCCCCGCAGAGCGGCGGGGCCGGCTGGCCGCCCCCGCCGCCGGTGCTCCCCTCGTACGGAGGCGGCGGAGGCGACGGCCACGGCGGCGACCCCTGGGGCGCGCCGCAGCACCCGGCACCGCGCAAGAAGCGCGCCGGCGGCCTGATCGCCGCGGTCGTCGTGGCGGCCCTGGTGGCCGGCGGCGTCGGCGGCGCCATCGGCTACTTCGCGGCCGACCACGAGGACGGCAACGGCTCGGGTTCGACCACGGTCTCCTCCTCGGACACCCCCAAGGACTTCAAGCGCGACCCGGGCACGGTGGCGGGCGTCGCCGCCAACTCGCTGCCCAGCGTGGTGACGATCGAGGCCCAGGGCAACGACGGCGAGGGCGGCACCGGCACCGGCTTCATCTACGACAAGGAAGGCCACATCCTCACGAACAACCACGTGGTGGCCTCGGCGGCGAGCGGCGGCGGCAAGCTGTCGGCGACGTTCTCCAACGGCAAGAAGTACGACGCCGAGGTGGTCGGCCGCGCCCAGGGTTACGACGTGGCCGTCATCAAGCTGAAGAACGCGCCCGCGAACCTGAAGCCGCTCTCGCTCGGCGACTCCGACAAGGTCGCGGTCGGCGACTCGACGATCGCCATCGGCGCCCCCTTCGGCCTGTCCAACACGGTCACCACCGGCATCATCAGCGCCAAGAACCGTCCGGTGGCCTCCAGCGACGGCCAGAACTCCAAGGCCTCGTACATGAGCGCCCTGCAGACCGACGCGTCCATCAACCCGGGCAACTCGGGCGGCCCGCTGATCAATTCGGCCGGCGCGGTCATCGGCATCAACTCGGCGATCCAGTCGGCGGGCACCGGCGGCATGGGCCAGTCCCAGGCGGGCTCGATCGGCCTCGGCTTCGCCATCCCGATCAACCAGGCGAAGAACGTCGCGGAGCAGCTCATCAAGACCGGCCAGCCGGTCTACCCGGTGATCGGTGCCTCGGTCGGCATCCAGCAGGGCGGCGGGGGCGGGGCCGCCCCGGGCGGCGGCACCGACGGCGCCCAGATCTCCGCGCAGGGCAGCGGAAGCCAGCAGCCGATCACCCCGGGCGGCCCGGCGGACAAGGCCGGCCTGAAGCCGGGCGACGTCATCACCAAGTTCGGCGACATGCCCATCGACAGCGGTCCGACCCTGATCAGCGAGATCTGGACGCACAAGCCGGGCGACCAGGTCCCCCTCACCTTCAAGCGCAACGGCAAGGAGACCACGGTCACGATCACCCTGGGCGAACGCAGGGGCGACAGCAACTGACCGGTTGCCGGTAGGCTGTAGCCGCTTCCGCCGCTGGTCGGCGGGGCGTGGGTGGGTTGCCCGAGCGGCCTAAGGGAACGGTCTTGAAAACCGTCGTGGCAGCGATGTCACCGTGGGTTCAAATCCCACACCCACCGCCAGGTGAGAGGCCCCTGACCAGTACGTATGGTCGGGGGCCTTTGCCATGCCTGCTCCCTGCCGGTGACCGCTGTTCCCCCTGGTTTCCCGCTCTGTCGGGCACGGAAGGGGCACGCGGGGGGCACGGCTCCGGAAGATCAAAAGCTGAAGGGGCTCCGTCGCGGCCATACCGCCACGACACATGCTTGTTGTGTGCCCTTCTCCTGGGAAGGACGAGCCTGGCACTGCTCTGAGGACGGGAATCAGATGGCGAACTCGTGCGTGATCCCGACGCAGATGTCGTCTTCGAAAAGCAGCGCGATGTGGTAAACGTCGCTTTGCCACTGCAGGAGCACCTGGTGGGGGCCTGCCACGCTAAAGCTGGAGTAGGGGCCAACTGCAGCAACGATCTCAACCTTGCTGCGGCCTGCCAAGTTACCGAGCGCAGCAAAGCCCTGAGCTAGGGCCCGTCCCCCGGGCACCAGTCCAGAGTCTTCACTCGTGATGCCCGCGAACTGGCCTTGATCGAACAGGACTCCGATGTGGTAGCCCTCGCTTTGCCATTGGAGCAGGGTTTGCCCTGGCCCCACCATGCTCTGGCTGATTGGCGCACCGACTGAAGAGATGATCTCGTCCGCTGTGCGGCCGGTCAGGTCCCCTAGTTCGGCGAAGCTCTGTTGCAGTCTGTGCGCCGACAAGCCAAACATGGCCCCTCCTCCACGTGATGACGGCCGCACTCTACGGGCCTCAAGTGGTGGGGCGAAGTGGAAAGGCTAAAAGTCCGTGAAGGGCTGTGATGTCGGGTGAGTAGCGGCAGGCGCTAGCGCTGCGTGGGGATCTCGTAGACGATCTCGCAGTGCGCTGCGGGCACCACGATGTCCGCTGTCTCCACGGGACGGCTTTGGTCGCTGTAGTACGTCCTCCGGATATGCGTCACGAGTGCGGCCTTCTGGATGCCGAGTAGTGACGCCTCCTCGGCGGTCGCGTGCCGTGGTTCGGGCTGCTCCACCGCATGGCTGACGGTCACTCCGATCGCCGCCATGCGGTTCACGACCCCGGCCCCTGCGTGGGGCCCTCCCTCGGGGAGAACGACGAGGGTTCCGCCAGTGACGGCGTACGGCTCCCAACTCGTCGACAGCTGGACCGGCTTCCCGTCCGCAAGGAACTCGTACGTCGTACGGACGCACAGCTCGCCCTCGGCGATCCCGAGCCGCGTCGCGATCTCCGCCGGGGCCGGCACCTTCGCGTCGGTCCGGCTTTCCCAGTCGCTCTGTAGGCGAAGGGCCTTCATGTCCTGGCGGAACGGGGATCCACTGGGCTGCTCACGTGCCGACGACCGGACGACTCTCACGCGCTCCCGTGGCTCGGCGACGTAGGTCCCCGATCCAGCCCGGCCTTCCAGCACGCCTTGGGAGATCAGCAACTCCTGTGCCCTGCGCACCACGTTCTCGCCCACGCCGCACTCCTGGCCGATCTGGGCGCGGGATGGGAGTCGGTCACCCGGTTCCCAGACGTGCTCCGCGATGCGCTGCCGGAGTTCGTCGGCGATGCGGAGGTACGGCGGTTGCTCAGACATATGGAAAATCTAGTCCACTAGCTCTAATCTAGTTAACTAGCTTCACTGAAAGTGATTGCTGGCAACGGAGGGTGCACTGTGTCCGCTTCGGGAGTGACCGCGGCGGCTATCGCCGCCCGCTTGTCTGCCGCTGGCCTCCGCCCGCGCGTGGAGGAGCACACCCAGTTCACGACGGTCGAGGCAGAAGTACCGGACACGCTCTCCGCCGACTCATGGCGGGAGGTCCTGGACGCGGTGGCCGATGCCGATCGATTCGGGCTCGTGGCCACCTGCTTGAACGGCCGCACCTTATGGGCGGTCGTACGCAAAACGGTCCCCACGACAGGCGACGTCGGGGGACCGGGCTATCAGCGATAGGAGCTGAACAGCATGCTCAACCGTATCCGCCAAGCCATCGCGCGCACCAGAGCGCGGTGCCACCCCAACGGCCGGCACCGCCGCCCCTTAACGCCCTTCCAGTCACTGGCCTCCTCCACCTGCCCCACGCCCGCTGACGCTTCGAACGTCACCCTGGGGCGGGCTCCGGCCGGCACGGTCCACCGTTACCCGCTGAGGGGAGAGGAAGTCGCGCTTGTCCGTCCGTACCTGCTGGCGTGGGAAGAGCAGCGTGCACGGACGCGCACGGTGCTCGTCGCCCCGCATCTGCCAACCGACGCATGGTCGGTTCTCGCGGGGGCCCACTGATGCCTCCTCGCCGAGAACCGCACCCGACGGGCACGGCTTCCGTCCCCTACCGCTCTATCGCCTGCTGGATTGGCACGCACCACTCCTGCATCGAGCCGACCCCGCCTGCGGCGACGGACGACGTACCGGTGATCTACGAGGTGTGCGTCTGCCCGTGCCACTCAACCGCGGACCCGTCGGTGCCCGTGAAGGTGATGGCATGAGGGCCCCGGCCCCCGGCGGTGCACTGGTCTCTTCCGTCGAGGTCACTGCGGCCACCGTGCAGCGCGGCGACATCATCGAACTCGGCGGACAGGCATGCCGAGTGAGTGACCTCTTCCAGCTTCCCCAGGGGGCCAAACAACTGGTCTTCGAGTCGGGCGAACTGCTGGCCATACACGCCCGCACCCGGCTCACCGCCCTGCGACTGCTGAGAAGGCGGTGACCCGCTCCGTGCACCGACGCCATCACGACATCGCAGACGACCTACGCAACCAGATCACAACGGGCAGCATCAAGCCTGGCGAGCGCCTCCCGTCCGAAGCCGGCCTGGCCGCTCGGTACAGGGTCAGTACCGTGACCTTGCGACGTGCTCTCGCCGTGCTCCAGGGCGAAGGACTCGTCGAGAAGATCCACGGCAAGGGCAACTACGTCCGTCACCCTCACCGCAAGATCATGTACGTCGGCGGCTGGGGCACCCTGGACCCCCGGACCGCCGCTGAGCCAACATTGCGCATCACGATTCGCAGCACCACGGTTCCCGCCTCCGTGCACCTGACGACGTTGCTGAAGGTGCCAACGGGCAGCCCCCTCGCGGAGTACACCTGCCTCAGCCTCGAACAAGGCTCGCCGCACGGCCTGGCCCGCATCTACATCCCGCGCGACCTGGCCCCGGCCGGAGTCCTCGACGACGACTCCGCGTGCCAGGAGGCAGCCACACGATTCGCTGTCCTCGGCCCGTCACCAGCCACCATCCGAGAGACGGTCTCCGCCCGCTCTCCCACCCCAGACGAAGCGTCGGCCCTCCGCATCGGAAACAACATGGCCGTCCTCTCGATCACGCGCATCGCCACCGACGCCACCGGTCGCGTCGTTGAAGCCGCGCTCCTGGCCTTCCCAGGAGACCGAGTCGACGCCGTCTTCACCGCCCACCAAGTGCTCAACGAGAGGCCCACCCAAGGATGACCACACCGAACGAACTTCGGCTCCTCCCATGGTCAGGCCCCGGGGACAAGGCCTGCTACCTGAGCACTGACGACCCGGACGGCTACATGTCCCGCCTTGCGGACAGCATCGAAGCGATCCAACTCGGGACGGCAGGGGAACTGTTGGAAGAGGCCGCAGAAGCTCTCGATGACCGGGGCACGTCGCTCGACGAGATGCAGTGCCTGATCACAGAGCTGACCGGGGCTCTGCGAGACGTCGTCCGCATCGCAACGAGCCGCGGTCGCCTCCTGGCAACGAGCGATCCGCGTGAGTCCGCCTATTGATCTACGGCCCGCCGACCTGCAGGGCAAGAGAGGCCCATGGCTCTGACCAGATCAGGTGCTATGGGCCTCTGGCTTTGCCGACTGACTTCCGTCAACCTTGGACGGCCTGAAGACTGCTTTGTCCCGAAGCAACTTCGGTTGCTCGCTGCCCTCGGGACGATGCGCTCGCCGCCAGCGCTGATGGTTCGCTGACGTCCACCGTTGTTCGCGGCTGCGCGTGGCGGTTGTCACTCAGTTAGGCACTCAGGGTGCCTACTCGCTGCGTGCCCGGCTGACCGGCTAAGCCCCTGCTTTGGGCTCGTGCAGTGCGGCAAGTTCTCCCAGGTCGTTGCCAACCATGACTTGAGCGAGCCGTCCGGCGATGTCCACGACCTCTGGCCAAGCGGCCGCCTGGAGGTACTCCGCGTTGGTGTCGTTGGGCACTTCATCTGCGGCGGCGTTGAGCGCTGCACCAAGCTCCCTCATGAGGGCGACCTCCTCCTCTGTCCTCAGGCTCGTGCCGAGGTAGCCCTCGGGTTTGTCGGCGTCACAGAAGTCGTCGAAGAGCGTGTGGAAGACGTGGTCCAGGTTCTCGAACGTTGACGAGTCGAGCCACACATCCCGTTGCCATGGCGGATTGGCCAGAGCCAGGACCGCCGGCACGAGGTGGACTCGGAAGTTCGCCAAGCGTCGCGAATCCTCGTTCATGGACCGAGCCTAGCGCCCGGATTGAAGCGGCCCCTGTGTAGAGCACCGCTTTAGGAGTTCGATCTCAGCGCGACCCGGCAGGGCCCCCACTCGATCGGAGCGTACGTGCTGGGCCGCGCATGGGTGCCTACGGCCGGCGCTGTTGATGTCACCTGTGGATGTCAGCCGCAGCTGGCGCTGCTAGTGCAGGATCCGCACCTTGGCGTCCCGCTTCCTTGCGCTGGGCTACAGCGAACGCGGACCACGCTCCCTGATGAACAGGGGCACCGGAAGGTGCCTGACACCCCTCCGGTAACACGACCCTCCGATCCTGGCCGCCGTACTGCACTTCGTCACGTTGCTTCCCACCCCGGTCGCGTCAAGCAGTAAGTGAAGCTCTTCTAGGCACAGCCGCTCGGGTTCTGTCGGCGGTGAGGGCTCGGCGGGTCAGTGTCACCTGGGCCCAGGAGTTGGCGGCTCGATCCGGCCTCGATTGCGGTGCGACATGCGAGGCATCGATGGTGGGTCGCTCTCCAGGGCGTTCATGCCGAAGTGCTTGCACCACATCCCCCGGAACCCGTCCCAAGCTGGCGCAACAACACCTACCATCGGTTGACATCTGGCACTTGGGAACTTCTGGCCTCAAAGTGTGACCCCCGTGCCTCAGTTAATCGAGCCGTCGATGGAGCCGGACTGTGAATCACCCCGCCGCGAAGAAGGAGCGAGATGGCGGGTACCACGCTATCAAGGGCTTCGCATATCAGTTCGACGCGTCTCTTCTGCGACTATTCGAGAATCCCGGCATGGTGGCGGAACTCGAAGGTAAGCAAGACCTGACTGTCGAGAATTACCACATCCAAGTCAAGCATCGATCCGAGAAGTTCTCTGCGTCGGCCGTCGCATCAGCTGTACAGCTAATGTTCCGTCAGTTTCAGCGCGATACCTCCGCGCAATTCATCCTGCACTGCCACTTCGTAGATCAACAACCGGGACTTGAGAGGGAGCTTACACAAGAAGAACTCGATAGGATCTTGGTGGACTTTCCAGATGGCTCGGATAAGTCGATGCGCAGCAAGTTTCTGAGTGCTTTTAAGATCAGTTTCCACGAGGATTACCAGGGCCAATTCAGGCAGGTACTTCAGCTGATCAGAGAGCGGCTAAACGCACGAGATGAAGCCGAGGCTACCTATTATCATGCGATTCTTCACGGGTATCTTAAGGATGTAATCCTCTCGAATCCAATCGGGAGTCGCAGGGTAGCATTCCACTCGCTACGTCAGGCGATTTCATCTGCGCGAACAGCGATTTTTCAATCTGCTTACGTGGAGCAGTGCGGATATGAAAAATACCTGAAGGCGGTACGGAGACGCTATACCCTGCGAAGAGTCAACGTCGCGGCCGAACGTGTCTTCTCTTTCGAGTGTGCCACTGACACGGATGTAGACACCCTGGCGGAAGTTGCCCTCCTCTTGATGGACAAGTACTGCGCCAGGCCGGGAGATCCGCCGCCTTACGTAACTTTCAGAGGCGACTTCGACGCTCTAGTGATCAAAAAGGCTTTGTGGGAAGCTGGCGCGCGTTTCAACGACGGAACCGGATACCACGGTGGCATATTCCGAATGGATGAATTGGTGAATCCGCCGGTGAACGATCTAAGGCTCAAAATTGTGGATCGGGAGAATATTTCTGCTCTGATGGACAGCGTACGCATCAAGGAATTTCATGACTTCTACCTATTTGAGAGTGTGACGACACCGCATCAGGCTTCTACCGCCTCTCACGTTTTTGTCCGATCTTTCGAAGACCTGTTGCAAGTTCTCTGAAGAAGGGTAAGTCGCGGAATGTCCAGTGCTGAGGTGGTAGCTGTCTACCCGAACCGTGTCAGGATCGCAGTCAACGACATCTCTAGGTTGGCTAATGGAGAACCAGTTGAGGTCGGCTCGTACTTGAAGGTGTATGACAACACTGAAAGCGCCATCATCGCCATCATCGAGAATTACTCAATCGAGTTGCGCCCCGCAAAGGAAGGTGACCTCGAACGGGTCTACATGATCGAGGCCGTTCCGTTGGGAATTATCGACAGAGATGGCCATTTTGAGCGAGGGGGTGGCGGTATCGCCATTCCCCCGAAGACGGTTTCGGTGGCCTTCAAGGACGAGGTGCAGAGAATTTACAATACCGTTGATCTGCAAAACAGATTTCATTTTGCGCAACTGGCCCAAGACGAAGAGGTTGATGTCCCCGTCGACGGCAACAAATTTTTCAGCCGTCATATTGCTGTGGTGGGATCCACTGGCTCAGGGAAGTCGCACGCCATGGCTCGGATCATCCAAAAGGCGACAGAAGTCCGCGATGGTCGAGAGAAAAGTGAGTACGCCCTCAACAATACCCACGTTATCGTTTTCGATCTGCACTCAGAGTATCGAACCGCATTCCCCAAGGCTAATCACCTAGGTGTCGATTCCCTCGTACTTCCCTACTGGCTGCTCAATTCTGAGGAGCTTCAGGATTTGTTTATCGAGAGCAATGAGGAGCAGTCGCACAATCAAATTGCAATCCTGAAGAAGAGCATCACGGATGAGAAGCGATCCAATTTTGACGGCTCTGAAGATCAGCGCGACCTGATCCACTACGACTCTCCTCTTTACTTCGATATTGATGATGTTCTTTTCGCGATTAAGGCCAAGAATGAAGAAAGAATCGACACGTCGACGGCTAGCAAAAAATCCGACAAGGCCGGACCACTGTTCGGAAAGCTGGACAACTTCATCACTCGTCTAGAGAATCGCCGAAATGATCGGCGCCTTGACTTTCTTTTGGGAGATAGGGCGAAGTCGGTTCAGTTGGAGGACGTGCTCCGGCAGTTCACTGGTTACGTCAGGGGCGCCCAAGCAAATGTGACGGTTATTGATCTCAGTGGTGTCCCCTTTGAGGTTCTAAGCCTGACAGTCTCCTTGGTTTCGCGACTTCTATTCGATTACGCCTACTATTTCAAAAAGGCGAGTCTGGGAGGCCGTAGCGAAACCCCACTGCTAGTCGTCTATGAAGAAGCTCATAAGTACGTCCCTAAGAGTGGCTTAGCGAAATATAGCTCTTCGCGCAACGCGATCGAGCGTATCGCTAAGGAGGGGCGTAAATACGGGATCACAGCCGCTATCGTCAGTCAGCGGCCAGCGGAAATTTCTGAGACTATCTTCTCGCAATGCAACAACTTCTTGGCCATGCGTCTTACGAATCCAGAGGATCAAAATTACGTTAAGCGACTCATTCCTGATTCCCTCGGGCCGCTCACTGAGTCCCTTCCTATGCTTTCGGCGGGGGAAGCCTTGCTCATCGGCGATGCGGCGGTTATGCCCTCGCGCGTAAGATTGGAGAGCGCGTATCCGGCCCCGTCATCTAGTGACGTCATGTACCTGCAGGAGTGGGCGCGACCGTGGCATGACGTGCTCTTCGAACCCATCGTGAACGATTGGGAAAAGTGACTGAGAAGGGTGTGTCGGCCGGCTATCCCAGTGACTGATCCTAGTGGTGAACCTGCACGGATCATATTACTCCGCAGCGTTATTGATTAGCAGAGAGGAAACCAATGGTAAGCCTTCCTTTTGCCTACGATGAATTTAGTGAGTGGTTTGAGGACTACTGTAGAAAGTATCTTGAACCGGCGCGAGAATCCGCAGCACGAGCGCTTACTGAGCATCTTGATGTAGAACTTCCAGAGATCGAAAGAGTCCGAGTTAAGGTCTCGCCCGGTAGAGTAAAGGGGAAAGAGAGAACCTGGAGGAAGCTAGAGTTGCCGAAATATGAGGGACGAATCAAATCCCTCGAAGACATCCCAACGGTCATTGATGACCTAGTTGGCTTGCGTGTGACGTGCAATAACAAGTCAGACGTTCAGCGGGTTGTCGACATCGTTGCGTCCCTTAAATCTTTCAAGACGGGGTCCGAGCCCGTATTGGAACAGGAGCAAGACTCCTTCCGGGACTACTTGAGTAATCCAAAGGAAAGTGGCTACCGTGCGATCCACTTCAACCTCTGCACCTCAGTTCCCGCTGGATTGAGGAGAAAAGTAGTCACATGTGAGTTGCAGGTTAGGACGCTTCTTCAGGACGGATGGGGTGAGCTTACTCACGAAGACACCTACAAGCCGGGAAGTGCTCCACCCGCTCTGGTGGAGACGCTGAGTCGCAGGATCGCGGACCTGCTTGCTGCGGTGGATGACATTGCGCAGGATCTGAGGCAGGAGTTGGACAGGCTAGCGACAGTTAATATCGAGGCCTCATCGGAGGGTGCTCTCTCGGCCACACTCCCCATGCCTCAGATGCAGGCCCAAGGAGCAGTTGCATCTGAATTGGGACTTCGCGCTGCAGCAACATATTATTTGCAAAACCGGGTAGCGAATCTCGGAAAACCTACTGACCTGGCCAGCCTCGCATGGGAGGTACGTAAGGAATTTGGGCAAGAGGTAAGTCAGGGATGGTTTGGTTACGGTAGCTTCAAAACGCTTCTTCGGGATGCCGTCCCTGAAGCTCGTGTGACGGACGAGCCGCCTTCGTATGTGCTCCCTGGAGATTATGACAACAGCGCTGCGAAAAAGGCATCTCCATACCCGGGAATTCCAGCCGCAGCGTTGGCTCTTAGAGAGGTTGATCGATCCTTCCCTCTGCTCACTTCAGATCGCCTGAATGCGGCCTATGAGCGGCTCGCGGAGGCATCCCAAAGAGTCGACTGGAGTGATGCGACCTCGAACGATATGAGTCGACTCAACGAAATGACTCGTAAAGCCCGCGAGTTGAACACTGAGGATCTCGCGATCTCCAGGACGAATCTCGACTATATTGCTAAGTCTCTCTTGCTTTCTGGTAACCTAAGTCATGCGTTGACTCCCGAGGAAATCAAGGCGATTTACCTTACCTGGACAGTCAATCGGATCCGTGGGGTTACGACTCTCAGTCGACGGCAACTTGATGCGGTAAAGAAGTGGCTTTCCTGAACAACGAGAGACCTGTACCACACTCGCCGTAGGTCGGTGGAGCGGCTTTGGGCTGGAGCTGCTTTGGCGCGAGTGATCATGGCCCCGTAAGCTTCCGGCGCGTCGGGCAGTCTGTGGACCTGCCCGGTAAAGCACGACGTTGGGGCCATGATCTTCGAGGCTCGCGCCAAAGTGGCTGCGTAAAGCCGCGGAGCCGACCGCCCCAGCCACGACGTACCCCTTCTCTGGCATCAGGCGGCTGATTGCTCTGAGCGCGGCACGGGCGCCGGCCGGGCTGGAGCGGGACGGAGACAGGAGCGCAGGCCCGGCCGGGGGCCGGGCCGCGCGCGGCGAGCGGAGCGAGCCGCCTTGATGAAGTAGGGAAAGTCCTATCCCGCTGTGATGAGCTGCTTGCCGTCGTGGCTCCGCACGTGGGGGCCGTTGCTGTCCAGGGCGTCCAGGAGGCGGACCGCGTAGACCTCGGCCATGCGTTCGCTGACCTCGTCGGGCGTGAGCCAGGAGACGGCTGTCGACTCGCTTGATGTGCGCTCGGTGCCGCCGGAGGGCTTGCAGCGGAAGACCAGCGCGACGATGCCGCGGGTGGTGTTCTTGTAGACGCCGGTGAGCTGGTCCACCTCGACGTGGATGCCTGTCTCTTCCCAGACCTCGCGGGCAACGCCGGCTTCCGGCGTCTCCTTGAGTTCGAGGATGCCGCCGGGGAGCTCCCAGGTGCCGTTGTCGGCTCGGCGGATTGCCAGGAGGCGGCCGTCCTCGCGTACCACTACTCCGGCTACGGACACGGAGTGCATGGGAGCGGGTGTCGCTTCCTGTGATTGACTCATGTAGAGGAGCATAGGAGGCAGGGAAGGACTATGGGAACTGCGGCGGGAGGGGCCGGTTCCGGTCCTCGGTATGTGCAGATCGCTGATGACCTCGTGCAGCAGATCCGGGCGGGGGTTCTCAAAGCCGGCGACATGGTGCCGAGCGAATCCGAGCTGGTGGACCGCTACGGCGTCTCCGGTGGAACAATCCGTAAGGCCATGGTCGAGGTTCGGGCGAGTGGGCTCGTCGAGACCAGGCACGGCAAGGGCTCAATTGTGAAGAACCGGCCCCCCGTACGGCACCGCTCCTCCGATCGGTTCCGGCGCTCGCTCCGGCAAGGTGGCCAGGCCGCCTACCTCGCGGAGTCCACGCAGTCCGGCGCCACCGCGAAAGTCAGCGTCCTCTACATCGGCCCCATGGACGTGCCCGAGGATGCGGCCGAGCGCCTGGGCGTGCCCGCCGGTACGCAGGTGTTGGGCCGTCGGCGCCTCTACTTCCGTAACGGCACCCCGGTGGAGACCGCCTCGTCGTACCTGCCCTGGGACGTGGTGAAGGAGATCCCCGAGCTGTTCGCAGAGAACCCCGGGGGCGGTGGCATCTACGCCCGACTCGAAGACCACGGCCATGAGTTCGCGGAGTTCGTCGAGACGCTGCAAGCGCGGCCGGCCTCGAAGTCGGAGGCGTCGGAACTGGCGCTCAGCCCTGGCGCGCCCGTGGTTCACCTGGTCCGGGAGGCCCGTACGACCGCGGGTCGGGTGGTCGAGGTGTGCGACACGCTCATGGCCGCTGACCAGTTCGTTTTCGAGTATCGGATCCCTGCCGTCGACTGACGTCCACTCAACTTTGCGCAGCCCGTCGCGAGTTCTTCTTCGCGGCGGGTTGACTCATGTACAGGAGTCAAGCACTCTTCTTCATGTCACTCATATACATGAGTGGCGGAGTTCAGCATCTATAGAGGAGTGATCTGCTGTGCGTCAGATTCCCGTCGACACCTCCAGCGCTGTCGTGATGGTCGCCAAGACTCCGCAGGTCAAGGTCCGTGACCGCCGCACCGGTGAGATCGCCACCGACATGGAGACCGGTGCTCAGCTCATGACCGTGGACGTGATGTTCGCGGCGAACGAGGAGGTGGAGATCCTGTCCGTCACCGTTCCGGAGCCCGGGATCACCGGTGAGCTGTCCATGGGTACGCCGGTCGCGCTCACCGGCCTGGTCGCCCGTCCGTGGGAGAACGACTTCAACGGTCAGCGACGGCACGGCATCGCGTTCCGCGCGGTTGCGGTCACCTCGCTCGCCGATGTCGCCGCCGCAGGATCGAAGGCGGCCTGATCGTGACCGCCTTCACGGTCGCTCTGGTGCTGGTCATCGCCGCCGCGGGTCTCCTGCGGTGGCGGCGGCCCGCCTGGTACTGGCTGGCCTTCGGGGTAACTCTGGCCGCGCTGCGGGTCTTGATCCGGTACCGGTCGGTCATGGGTGCGTGCGGGTTGACCGTTCCGCCGGCGCGGTGGCGGTTAGCCCTGGCCCGGACCACCAACCGGCCGATACCCGAGCCCCGCCCACCGCGTATCCGGCGACTGCGGCCGACTCGCACCGGCCTGGTCCTCCGACTCAAGCTCCGTCCCGGCCAGGACGTCTTCGACATCGCTGCGGCCTCGGACCGGCTTCGGCACTCGTTCTCGATGTTCGGCGTGACCTCGCGTGAGGTGCGGTCAGGTGTCGTCGAGGTGCGGATGACCGGATACGACGTGCTCAAGCGGGTGCAGATGCCTGCTGAGACGGAGACCCGGGCGATGCGGGTACCGGTCGCCCTTCGGGAGGACGGATCGGTGCACTACCGCGACTACCGAGCGATACCTCACGCCCTCACCCTCGGCGCCACGGAGTCCGGCAAGTCGGTCTACCAACGCAACCTGGTCGCCGGCCTTGCTCCTCTGGACGTCGCCCTCGTCGGCATCGACTGCAAACAAGGGGTCGAACTCTTCCCGCTGGCACGCCGGTTCTCAGCGCTGGCCGACAGCCCGGACACCGCCGCAGAACTCCTCGATGCACTCGTGGCGCGCATGGCGGACGTCTACCGCCTCATCCGTACCCAGCAGCGCATCACCGTCGACGTGCCGGACGCGGAGATCGCCGCCGACATCTGGGACCTGCCTGATGAGCTCCGCCCGACCCCGGTCGTCGTCCTGGTCGACGAGGTGGCCGAACTCGCCCTGTACGCAACGAAGGAGGAGGAGAAGCGGCGAGACCGCATCATCACCGCCCTGGTCCGTCTCGCGCAGCTCGGCCGCGCTGCCGGTATCTACCTCGAAATCTGCGGACAGCGCTTCGGCTCCGAACTCGGCAAGGGCATCACCATGCTCCGCGCCCAACTCACCGGCCGCACCGCCCACCGTCTCAACGACGAGACCTCCGCCAACATGGCCTTCGGCGACATCGCCCCGGACGCGGTCCTCGCCGCCATCCAGATCCCCGCCGAACTGCGAGGCCTCGCCATCGCGGGAGACGCGTCCGGCGGTTGGCACCGCATCCGCGCTCCGCACACCTCGCTCCGCCAGGCCGTGAACCTCTGCAACCGGTACGCCCACAGGACCCCGGACCTGCCCGAGCTGGCCCATTTCCGGCCCACCACCGGCACCGCCACCGAGCTTGTGCCATCGGCGAAGGCCGCTCCGGCCACCGCCTGATCTCTCCCCCACCCGGTAGGCGTGACCGTCTTCGCGCCGAGTCCCTACCGCTGCCATGCCCAGAGAAGGGAGAACCGCCATGTGCCCCGACTGCGAGGACTTCGCCCGGACCGTGCTTCTGCTCGGCCAACTCGCCCTGTACGCCGACATGGCCGGCGCCGACCTCGACTTCGTGGACGCCGTCAGCCCGTCCCTCGCCGTGTCGCTGCCGGAGCCGCCGCCGGGCACGTTCCCGGATGACTCCGACCCCGCTGAGGACTCCTGATGGGCGCCCGGCACGGTCTCCGGATCGACGCGGTGCTGATCCAGGCGGTTATCGCCGGAGCCCTGTCCTTCGCCCACCTGCACGACCTCGCCGCCGCGGCCGGACAGGACGGCTGGAAGGCATGGGCCTACCCGGTCAGCGTCGACCTGCTCCTTGTCGCCGCCTGGCGTCGGCTGCGCAGCGAGGGCCCGTCCCGGTTGGCCTGGTGCTGGTTCCTGATCGCCCTGTTCGCGTCGCTCGGCGCCAACGTCGCCACCGCCGGGTTCCTCGACCTGGCGGACCCGCCGGCCCCGCTCCGGCTCGGCATCGCCGGATGGCCCGCACTCGCCTTCCTCGGCGGCACTCTCCTCGCCCACTCGTCGGGGAGGCCGGAGCCAGCTCCGTCAGCCGCCGTCACGGAGACGAAGGACGCCGGGCCGGCGCGTGTGCCTGACGCCGCCCCGATCCCATCCCAGGCCGATGAGCCCCCTGCGACAACGGCCCTGTCCTCGCCACCGGCCCCGTCCCCTGAGCCGCCTGTTCCCGCCGTGCTGATCGACCACGCCCGCAAGGTCGCCGACGAGTACCGCACCCGCACCGGATCACCGATCGACACCGACACCCTCCGCTCCCGCCTCGGCGTTCCGCCCCACCTCGCCGACGCCATCGCCGCCCGCCTCAGCTGACCGCAAAGGAGAACTGAGATGACCCACGATCCCGCCGCCCTGACCGTGGCCGACTACCTCGACGGAGCGCGTGAGATGGCCGCAGCCGGACGTCCCTTCCTCGCCCACCTGCTCGCCGAGGAAGCCGCACGGCGCGTCGACGACCCGGCCGCCGCCCGCAGCATCCGCGCCCAGTACACCGACCCGACGACCGACAACGGCTGACCGGCATGCCCGCCCGCGACAGCTTCCACTCCGTGATGCGAATCGGCCCCGTGCAGATCGGCACCCACCGCGACCGCACCGGCCGCACCGCCCACGCCGCCGTCTGCACTGCCGACCGCTGCGGCTGGTCCGCCGACTACTCCAGCCGGACCGCTGCCCAACTCGCTGCCCGTACCCACCGCTGCACCGTCCGTTAGGAGACAGCGTCCATGGACGTCCCCCTCTGGATCGCCCTGCTGGGCGTCGGCTACCTCGGCATCAAGCTCTTCCGTCCGCCGGTGTGGCTGATCTGCGTGCTCCTCCTCGGCGGCTACCTCCTCGCCGACAGCCTGTTCGCGTCCGTCATCGACACCGCCGTCAAGTAACCCGCGCCCGGGAGAGGAGAACCACTCATGTTCCAGCCCAAGATCCCGACCATGCCGCAGCCCTCGGGCCTTGTCACCCCGCCCGCCGTCGTCCAGCCGACCACCATCACGCCGGGCACGCCTGCCCCGGCACCCGCCGCCGTCCCTGAGCCGTCCCGTCCGGTCGTACAGCTCGCCCCCGGCACTGCGGTCGCGCTCGTCGGTGCCGGTACTGCCGTCGTCCTGGTCGTCGGCACCGTCCTGGTCTCGCTGCTCCTGGCGGTCGCCGTCACCAGCGCATCGGTCGCCGTCTGCGCGGTCGTCCTGCGCTCCCTGATCGCGTCCGACGCCAAACGCCGCTGACCGGCCCCCGGGCGGCCTCGATACCGCCAAGCATCCGCCGCCCGGGAGCCGTGCCCACCGATCGATCTCGCAACCGGAAGGAACCTCCAGCATGGCCCACCGGCCCTCACCCTGGAAGCAGAAGGGGTCCATGCCCGCCCCACAGCTCGACCCGACCGTCCTCGGGGACGTCCTCCGCGTGGCCTCGGCCTCCGACTACACGCGCTGGGAGGACCAGATCCGCCGCACCGGCGGCTGTGCCGACCCCGTCCATCTGAGCGGCTGGGTAACCCACAAGGACAAGACCACCGGCGAGACCCTGCACCGCTACTCGACCGCGTACGAGCCGGGCGGGCGTCTCCGCATCGCCTGCGGCAACCGCCGTGCCTCCCGCTGCCCCTCCTGTGCCTGGACCTACGCGGGCGACACCTACCACCTGATCCGCGCCGGCCTCGCCGGAGACGACCGCCGCGACATCACCGCCGCCGTTCGCGACCACCCGCGCGTCTTCGCCACCCTCACCGCACCCTCGTTCGGCCCCGTCCACAACCGCCCCGACCGGGGCACCTGCCGGTGCGGCACGGCGCACGCCTCGGACTCCGGGGACCTGGGCTCCGCCCTTGATCCGGAGACCTACGACTACGCGGGCGCCGTGCTCTTCAACAACCACGCCGGGGAGCTCTGGCAGCGTTTCACCACCCGACTCCGCCGCGAACTCGCCATCCACGCGGGCATTCCACGCCGTGAGCTGGGCGACCACCTCCGCGTCTCCTTCGGCAAGGTCGCCGAATTCCAGAAGCGCGGAGCACTCCACTTCCACGCCGTCGTACGTCTCGACGGCCCGGAAGGGCCTTGTACTCCGCCGCCCTCTTGGGCCACGGTCGATCTCCTCACCGACGCTATACGCGCCGCAGCCACGCACTCGTACACGTCGGTCTCTGTCCCGGCTGCCGGTGAACAGTCGGCCCGGACCTTCCGGTGGGGCCGACAGCTCGACGTCCGCCCGGTCAAGGCCTTCGGCGACGGTTCAGATGTCACCGAACAGGCAGTCGCCTCGTACGTGGCCAAGTACGCCACCAAAGCTGCCGAGAACACCGGCACCCTGGACCGCCGTATCGGTGAACTCGCCGAACTCGACCGCCACCGCGTTCCCGATCACACTCGTCGGCTCATCACCGCATGCCGTGAGCTCGACAGCCTCTATCCGGACCGGCGCCTCTGGGCCTGGGCCCACATGCTCGGTTTCCGCGGCCACTTCTCGTCCAAGTCCCGCACCTACTCGACCACCCTCGGCGCCCTCCGCCAGGAACGCGCCGACTACCGCGCCGCCCAGGAAGCGTCTGCTCTCAGCCTCGCCGACCGCGAACCGGACACCGTCCTCGTACTGACGGACTGGCAGTACGTCGGCCACGGGCACACCCCCGGGGAAGGAGCCCTCGCCGCCACCATCGCCCGTGACCTCCAGACCAACCGCGAGACCGCCCGCGACGCGCTGAAGGAACGCACCGCCAACGAGGGGGAGTGGTGACCGTGGCAGACCGACTGCTCACCGTGAATCAGGTCGCCGAACGCCTCGGCACCGGTCTCCGCTTCCCTCGCCGGCTCATCGAGGAACGCCGCATCACGTTCGTCAAGGTCGGTCGACACGTCCGCATCCCCGAGAGTGCCGTGGAGGAGTACGTCAGTGCCCACACGGTGGCGCCGATCGTCCTGCGGCCTGCCTCGGCGTACTCGTACCGGAGGGCTGCCTGATGCCCGCCAAGCGCAAGTCCCGACGCGCCTTCGGCCGGATCCGGAAGCTGCCGTCCGGCCGGTTCCAGGCTCGGTATCCGGGGCCTGACGGCGTGCTGCGTGCCGCTGATCAGACGTTCGCGACAACGACGGACGCCGATCGCTGGCTGGCGCGGAAGCGCATCGAGATGGAGGAGGGCCGCTGGGTCGATCCCGCTGAGGGGAAGACCACCGTCCGCGACTGGTCCGCACGATGGCTCACCGCTGTCTCCCCGCAGCTCAAGCACAAAACACAGGCGTCGTACCGATCCCTGATCAACTCACTGATTGTTCCGGCGCTCGGTGATCGTGAGCTGTCCAGCCTTCGGCCGATCACCATCGTGGAATGGGTCGGCGCGATGAAGACCCGTGGTCTCAGCGCCTCGCGGATCAGGCAGGCCTACCGGGTGCTCTCGCAGATCATGCGGGCGGCCGTCGACAACGAGATGATCGGGCAGACCCCGTGCCGGGGTGTGAAGCTGCCTCGCATGCCGCAGACCGAGCCGCACATCCTCACCCCGCTGGAAGCCTCACGGATCGTGCGGAGCGCGACGAAACCGCATGACTTGCTGATCTCCTTGCTCGCCTACGCGGGTCTGCGGGTCGGGGAGGCGTTCGCGCTGCGGCGAGCGGACATCGATGTGTCGGGCGGCCTGGTCCTCGTCGATGAGAACCTGGCCGAAGCGAACGGCACCCTCGTCTTCGACACTCCCAAGTCCCATCAGAAGCGGGTCCTGCGGATCGGGCCGTCACTCGCGGCGCGGATCGGCCGGCACCTGGAGACGCTGCCCGGCGGGGATGACGCACTCCTCTTCGTCACGCCCGGCGGCAAGCCTCTGCGCTACAACCAGTGGCGCAAGGCGTACTTCGACCCCGCCGTGGTGGCGGCCGGGCTCACCGACGTCACGCCGCACGATCTCCGCGCCTCGCACGGGACGTGGGTCGCCGACCGGTACGGCGTAATGACCGCCGCGCACCGGCTCGGGCACTCGAACGCGAGCGTCACTACCCGGCACTACGCACGGCCCGTCGCCGGTCGTGACGATCAGGTCGCCGAAGCGGCGGACTCTTGGTTCAGCGGGATCGAGCCCGGGCCGAAGACAGGCGCTGGGCGTAACGACGGCGATGACGGCACCGCGGAGGCGATCGCGCCCCTTTGAAGTCGTTTGGTTGCGTTGGGTACCCCTCAGCCGAGGGGTACCCAACGTGCGTGTCCTGGCAGCTTCTCTGTGGCTACGTCGTGCTATTGATCAACGGATGTCCAGCCAAGGCGTACTAGGCGCGGGTGCCCAGGAGTGGCTATCGGATCCACGCGCCGATTGTGTCTGAATTACTCAGACTCCGACGAGGCAAGTTCCTCGCGTCTGCTCGCAGCGGCACGTACTTTGCGTGCGTTGAGGGCGGTGAACTCGGGGATGGTTAGGCCGGCCTCGAACGCACCCTTGATCGCGCGCTTCACACACTCGAAGAGGTAGTCCTCGCCGCCACACAGAGCGAGCTGTCCACGTCGCTCAAGCTCCGCAGCCACTTGTGGCACTCCCACCGGTTCTCCCGCCCTGTAAAGGTCGAGGATTGCCTGATAGATCAAGGCGTTCTGCCCGGTGAAGGCGCTTGGCCGGAGTGCTGGGGGGACTGCGCCAGGCGATGGTTGATGCGTGCTCGTGAACGTCTTCTGGCGCTCAGCTGACACTGGGGCAGCAAAGACTGATGCATGCACCTTGTCCCACAGACCCTTGAAGCGGTTGATCTCGTCCTCGGCCGAGAGGCGGGGCCTGGCTTGGCGTGCCAGCTGTTCTACCACTACTTCAACCACGCCCCAGGACGGGAGCGTGGGTTTTACGAAGGCGTGGTGGATCTTCGTGTGGCTGGCGGCCTTCCCTACGGCCAGGTAGAGATGCCGGGCTGACGGGTACCCCGCCTTGCCATGCAGCGCATGAAGTTCGCGATTGAGGTCCTTGAGAGGGCCTTCCGGAAGCCTTGGCCGAAGCCACTGTGGCATGCAATCCCCCCTGGCCTGAGCTCCGCAGAGCCCGCTCATGATGGCACCTGCCGTCATGTTCTGTCAGAGATTGTAAGAGATCGCCAGAGGTTGTCAGGAGCCGTCAACTGAGCCCACTCGAAGCTGACGCTGGTTCAAGGAACCTACTTGGAGGGCTCGATGGACCAAATCAGTACGCGCACTCTTCTGCTCATGCTTACTGGGGTTTTCACGGTGTACTTGGTCTTGCAGTATCCGGCACTGGGGACAGCCCTTGGTGTAGCTGTTGCGGTAGTGACCCTGCTGCACGAGCTTCTGCGGCGATAGCTCGTGGTCCAGGGCGGTTCGATGGGGCAAGACGACTGGCGGACACGTAGAGGGCACGGAGAGGGTTCGGATCGCTTCTCTGGAGCGCTTGCGTGGCGCTGACCTGCGACGTAGCGCTTCGTCCTTCAGGGTTAGAGAAAGGTCTTGAAAACCGTCGTGGCAGCGATGTCACCGTGGGTTCAAATCCCACACCCACCGCATGTGCCGGCCCATGTGGCCCGGCGGGGAAGGGCGTTCCGGATTCCGGGGCGCCCTTCGCGCATGTCAGCGGGACATGGTCATGCGGGCCGCTGAGG
This sequence comes from Streptomyces sp. NPDC048111, assembly GCF_043202815.1. Classification (NCBI taxonomy): domain Bacteria; kingdom Bacillati; phylum Actinomycetota; class Actinomycetes; order Kitasatosporales; family Streptomycetaceae; genus Streptomyces; species Streptomyces sp. NPDC048111. Next base: position 98,896 of record NZ_JBIDBD010000005.1, on the reverse strand, counting down.
CGATCGTGGCGCGGGCCTCGTGTGCGGGGAGGCCGGTGCGGATCGCGGCGGCGGTGAGCGGGCCGGTCAGCTCCTCGCCGATGCCGTTCTCGTACGCCCGGCAGGCCGCCCAGAACAGCCGGGTGTTGCGCTGGCCCTCGTGGGCGGCCAGGACGAACTGCACGAGGCCCTGCCCCTGGTGGCCCGCGTGCTGCCGCGCCGCGAGGGGGCGGGCCGGAGGCGTCAGCAGGTCGAGCAGGGCGCGGGGGCACGGGGCCGGGCCCAGGTGGGCGGTGCCGGGAGCGAGCCGGTAGACGCCGTGGGCGCTGAGCGAGCCGGGCCCGACCAGGTAACCGCCCGCGCCCCGGATGTCGATGCCGGGGGCGAGCCGGCTCGCGGAGTTCGGCACCACGGCCCCGGGCGGGCCGGTCAGCCAGATGTGGCGGCCCCCGCTCGGAGTGATGACGACCACGGTCTCGGGGATCGTGAACAGGTGGCGCAGCGCGAGGAGTTGGAGCGCGGCCGTGGCATCGGTTCCCGGCGGCTTGGTGTCGAGGTCGATCCCTATGAGGTGGTGCGGCGGCCGGCCGCAGGCGATGCCGTAACCGGTCGCCCAGGGCGCCGCCGCGAACAGCGCGCGCACCGCCGACGGGTCGGTGGTGGCGTCGTGCACCCCGTGGCCCGGGAGCCCGCACTCGCCGCGGCAGAGGGCCGGGCGCGGCTCCGCCCGGTGGGGCGAGGGGAGCGCGGGGAGCTTGGTGCGGGAGAGGGGGATGACGGGCAGGCCGCGCTCGGCGGCGGACAGGGCGTGGGCGAGGGCCAGGGTGGCGGCCTGCCGGTCGATGGTGGCCATGGCTCCATGTTCGTACGAATGTTCGAGAAGAGGAATCCCTTTCCGGGGTGTCCCCTGCGACCCCACCGCCGCCGGGCGGCCGGCCGGTGACATGGCGGTGACCTGCGGGTGACGCCTGGGCGGCCACCCCATGGCCGGGCCGTGGGCCACCGGCGGGTCGGCCGCCCCGCGCGAGGTTGGCCGAATCCGAGCCGAAACGGTTCTCCTCGCTGGAGCGCCCGATTCCGCCCCGCACCCTCAGGCCTGGCCCCGGGTTTGGTGGCGCATTGAGGGTTTATCGACATGTCCTCACGCTTGCGGGCGAAAGGTGCCCCAATGACTGGTTCGCCGGGGATTCGGTGGGCAACTCTGATCTCGCGACGTCGTCACACAGCGTCCGGGGCGGTCGGCCAACTGCCTTGGAACGGGCCGTACTTGCCTGGTGCGAGAGCGGTCCGGATCGAGTCGAACGACCCGGTCTTGTCGAACTACCCGGTCTTCGGGTTCCTGGAGGAATTGACATGGCAAGCATCCGTACCGCCCGCGTCCTCGTCGCCGCTGCCGCGCTGCCGCTGGCCGCCGCCCTCTTCTCGGGCGTCGCCATCGCCGACAACGGCTCCCTCGCGGGTCACGGATCGAACGCGGCGGTGGCGACCGTCAGCGGCAGCGGAGTCGGACACGACAACCGCGGCAACTCGTCCACCACGCAGCAGCAGGCCGTCGGCTCCGGCGCGACCAACCAGAGCAACACCGCCCAGGTGAACGGGTCCGCCTTCACGTCGATCAACCAGGGCAACGGGAACGTCGCCGTGAACTTCACCCGCCTGTGGTGATCCCCACCCCCTGGGGCGGGGGCCGGAGCTTAGGGTGATCGTCGGCCCGGGAGCCAGCGCTACGGCGCGAGCCCCCGGGCCGTCGTCATGCGTGCCGCCCCCTGCGCGCCGCCGGTCACCGGGCCGCCCGTCCCCATTGACAGCGGGGCGGCATCTGACGGACAGTCAGAAACCTGATCGGCGAGCCCCCGTGCGCAAGAGCGAGCGAGCCCTGCGCGCGGGCAGGCCGCCGGTGTGTCCGTACGCACGGAAGGCCGTCGTCGTGCACCTCGCCCCGACCGGACGCCAGCAGCGGCTACGCGCCGAACTGCGCACGTACTTCGCCGACTTGATGCCGCAAGGACCGCCGCCCGCCACGGACGCGGCGGCCCAGCGCGCGCTGCTGCGCCGGATCGGCGCGGACGGTCTGCTGGGGCTCGGCTGGCCCGTCGAGTACGGCGGCCAAGGGCGCGGACCGGACGAGCAGTTCGTGTTCTTCGACGAGGCCTACCGCGCGGGCGCACCGGTCTCCATGGTCACCCTGAACACGGTCGGCCCGACGCTGATGAAGTACGGCACGGCCGAACAGAAGGCGTACTTCCTGCCCAGGATCCTCGGCGGCGACCTCGTCTTCGCGATCGGCTACAGCGAGCCGGAGGCCGGCACCGACCTCGCCGCGCTGCGCACCAGGGCCGTGCGCGACGGCGGCCATTGGGCCATCGACGGGCAGAAGGTGTTCACCTCCAACGCCCAGAACGCCGACTGGATCTGGCTGGCCTGCCGCACCGATCCCGACGCGCCCAAGCACCGCGGTATCTCGATCGTCCTGGTGCCCACCGACGCGCCCGGTTTCTCGTGGACGCCGATCGAGACCGTGGGCGGTCTGACCACCACGGCGACCTATTACGACGGCATCCGGGTGCCGCTGTCCCACCTGGTGGGTGAGGAGAACGCGGGCTGGGGTCTGATCACCAACCAGCTCAACCACGAGCGGGTCGCGCTCGCCGCGATCGGCATGCAGGCCGAGGACTTCTACGACGCCGCGCTCTCGTACGCGTGTACGCCCGATCCGGTGAGTTCGGAACGGCCCGTTGACCACGAATGGGTGAAGGTCAAGCTGGCCGCGGTGCACGCCAGGCTGGCGGTGAATCGCCTGCTCAGCTGGCGTTTGGTGGGTGATGTGGGGGCCGGGAACCTGGCCCCGGGAGACGCCAGCGGCGTGAAGTTCATGGGAACGGAGTCCGCGGTCGAAACGTATCGAATGTGTCAGGAGATCGTGGGGGACGCGGGCCTGATCAGGGGTGGTTCGCCCGGCGCCTTCGGGGGCGGGGAGCTGGAGCGGATGAACAGGGCGGCGCAGATCAACACGTTCGGGGGCGGGGTGAGCGAGGTGCAGCGGGAGATCGTCGCGACGATGCGGCTCGGCATGAAACGGGGGAAGCGGTGAGCGCGGAGGACGGGGTGAGCGGGGCGGGCGGGGTGAGCGCGGCGGCTGGGGCGAAGGAGGCGGCCGAGGCGGAGTTCCTCGCCCGGCTGAAGAAGTACGAGGGCCGCCCGGCGGCGACCGCCGGGGTGGGCAAGGACCTGGTCAACGAGCCGATGATCCGGCACTGGTGCGAGGCGATGGGCGACACCCATCCCGCCTATGGGGGGCCGGGCGCGGTGGCGCCGCCCACGATGCTCCAGGCCTGGACGATGGGGGGCCTGTCCGGGCACGGCGACGGCACGGGCCGCACGACCGCGTACGACGAGCTCTTCGAGCTGCTCGACGGGGCCGGGTTCACCTCGGTGGTGGCGACCGACTGCGAGCAGGAGTACGTCCGTGACCTGCGGCCGGGCGACCGGGTGACCTTCGACGCGGTGATAGAGACCGTGTCGGAGCGGAAGACCACCAAGCTGGGCACGGGCCACTTCGTCACCACCCGCATGGACATCAGCGCGGGCGGCTCGCTCGCCGGCACGCACCGCTTCCGCATCCTCAAGTACGCCCCGGTGCGGCGGAGTTCAGGCGGCAAGAGAGAGGACGAGGCTGCCCCGCGGCCGGATCGAGCCGCTGGCCGTGCCCCGGCGCCGGACCGAGCCGCTGACGCCCCCCGGCCGGATCGGTCCGCCGACCGCGCGCTGCGGCCCCGCCCCGTCGTCAACCGGGACAACGCCGGGTTCTGGGCGGGAGTCGCCGAGCACCGGCTCCTGATCCAGCGCTGCGAGGACTGTGCGGAACTGCGCTTCCCCTGGCTGCCGGGGTGCCCGGGCTGCGGTTCGGCGCGCTGGGACACGATCGACGCGGCCGGCAGCGGGACCGTCTACTCCTACGTCGTGATGCACCACCCGCCCTTCCCGGCCTTCGACCCGCCCTACGCGGTGGGCCTGGTAGAGCTCGCGGAGGGTGTGCGGATCATCAGCAACGTGATCGGCGTCCCGCCCGACGAGGTGCGGATCGGGATGCCGGTGCGCCTCGCGTTCCTGCGGGTGGACGAGGCGTTGGAGCTTCCGGTGTTCCGGGCGGAGGCGGCCTGATGGACTTCACGCCCACGGAGGAGCAGGCAGCGGTCCGTGACCTGGCAGGGCAGATCTTCGGCGACCTCTCGACACACGAGCGGCTCACCGCGGCCGGGCCGGGCAGCGACGCCGAGCTGTGGAAGGCGCTGTGCGGGGCCGGGCTGGTGGCCGCGGTCGAGGAGGTCGGTCTGCTCGGCCTGGTACTGGCCCTGGAAGAACAGGGTAGGACCACCGCCCAGGTCCCTTTCGCGTCCACCTGCGTCTACGGGGCCCTCGCGCTCGCCGCCCACGGCTCACCCGAGCAGCGCGAACGGTTGCTACCGGCCGTGCGGGCGGGTGGCGCGGTGGTGACCGGGGCGTTCCCGGTCCGGACCGGTGGCATACGCGGCAGCGAGCAACGGGCGGACGGCACGGGCGAGTTGAGCGGGGTCGTGCCGGTCGTCCCGTGGCTGCGGGACGCCACCCATGTCCTGGTGCCGGACGCGGAACGGGCCCTGTGGCTGGTGCGGGTGGCCGACTGCGCGGCCGAGCCGGTGGAGACGACGGCGCCCTGGTCGGCGGGCCGGCTCACCCTTCGCGGCGTCCCGGCCGAGCGGGTGGGCGGCGCGGGGGCTTACGAGGACGTGCTGGCCACGGCCCGTACGGCGTTCGCGGGGCTCCAGGCCGGGGTCTGCGCGGGCTCGCTGGCCCGGGCGGTGCGGCACACCACGGAGCGGGAGCAGTTCGGGCGCCCGCTCTCCACCAACCAGGGCGTGCTGCTGCGGGCCGCCGACGCGTACATGGACACCGAGGCGATACGGGTCACCGCCTATGAGGCGGCCTGGCGGCGGGACGAGGGGCTCGGGTACGGGACGCACGCGCTGACGGCGGCCTGGTGGGCCTCGGAGGCGGGCACCCGCGTCGTGCACGCGGGCCAGCACCTGCACGGCGGCCTCGGGGCGGACGTGGAGCACCCCGTGCACCGCCACTTCCTCTGGGGGCGGCAGCTGGACGCGTATTTGGGGTGCGGGTCCGAACTCCTCGTAGAACTCGGTGAGTTGATCGTCTCGGAACGGCCTTGCGCCGACGGCACCCGGGCACAGGAGGGGGTGGAGGCGTGAAGGTGGGGGACGAGCTGGCGCCGCTGGAGATCCCGGTCACGCGCACGCTGATCGTGTCCGGCGCGGTGGCCTCGCGGGACTACCAGGACGTGCACCACGATCCGGTACTGGCGCGCGAGAAGGGGTCGCCGGACATCTTCATGAACATCCTGACCACCAATGGCCTGGTCGGGCGGTACATCACGGACCACTTCGGCCCGGCGTCCCGATTGCGGTCGGTACGGATACGGCTCGGTGCGCCCAACTACCCGGGCGACACCATGACGTTGACCGGCACGGTGACGGCCGTGGAGGGCGAGGTGGCCGAGGTGCGGGTGACCGGCGCCAATGGGCTCGGCCACCATGTGACCGGCACGGTGCGGGTCGCCGTGTCCGGCGCGGCGGGCCCGATCGGGGAGGCGTCATGAGGGTGCGAGGGGCCGGCCGGCGCGGGGAGGCGTCATGAGCGTGCGCGGAGCCGACTCGCTGGGCGGCAGGGCGGCGGTGGTGGGGATCGGGGCGACGGAGTTCTCCAAGGACTCGGGGCGCAGCGAGCTGAAGCTGGCGGTCGAGGCGGTGCACGCGGCACTCGACGACGCGGGGCTCACCCCGGCGGACGTGGACGGCCTGGTCACCTTCACCATGGACACCAGCCCCGAGATCACGGTCGCGCAGGCGGCCGGCATGGGCGAGCTGTCCTTCTTCTCGCGCATCCACTACGGCGGCGGCGCGGCCTGCGCCACCGTGCAGCAGGCCGCCCTCGCGGTCGCGACCGGGGTGGCCGAAGTGGTGGTCTGCTACCGGGCGTTCAACGAACGGTCGGGGCGCCGTTTCGGTTCGGGTGTGCAACAGCGCGAGCCGTCGGCGGAGGGCGCGGCGCTCGGCTGGGCGCTCCCGTTCGGGCTGCTCACCCCCGCGTCCTGGGTCGCCATGGCCGCCCAGCGCTATCTGCACGCCTACCACCTGACGCCGGAGGCCTTCGGGCACGTGGCCGTCACCGACCGCCGCCACGCCGCGAACAATCCGGCGGCCTACTTCCACGGGAAGCCGATCACCCTGGCCGACCACGCGGCCTCGCGCTGGATCGTCGAGCCGCTGCGGCTCCTGGACTGCTGTCAGGAGACCGACGGCGGACAGGCGATCGTCGTCACCACCACCGAGCGGGCCAGGGACCTGCGGCAGCGCCCGGCCGTGATCACCGCCGCCGCGCAGGGGGCCGGGCGCCGACAGGAGGCGATGACGAGCTTCTACCGGGACGACCTGACCGGGCTGCCCGAGATGGGGGTGGTCGCCCGGCAGCTGTGGCGCACCTCGGGGCTCACCCCCGCCGAGATCGACGTGGCGATCCTCTACGACCACTTCACGCCGTTCGTCCTGATGCAGCTGGAGGAGTTCGGCTTCTGCGCGCCGGGCGAGGCGGCCGGCTTCGTGGCCTCGGACGGGGTTCCGCTCAACACCCATGGCGGTCAGCTGGGGGAGGCGTATCTGCACGGGATGAACGGCATAGCCGAGGCGGTGCGCCAGTTGCGGGGCACCTCGGTGAACCAGGTGGCGGACGCGTCCCACGTCCTGGTCACCGCCGGTACGGGGGTGCCCACATCGGGGCTGGTGCTGGGCCGGGACGGCTGATGTGCCGTCAGTCGGCCCGCTCCGTGACGTGACCGCACCTCAGGGACGGTTGGGCGCAGGCCGGGTTGGGGGCCGGGCTGGGGCGGACGGCTGATCCTGCACCCGTACGGCCGAGGGGCCGGGCGCAGCGGTGGCCGGAGGGGGCGGCCCACCGTTCACTCGGGCCATGCGCCGCTTGAAGCTGACCCTCGCCCGTTCCCTCACCGGCCTGCTCGCCGTCACCGGCCTGCTCGCCTCCTCCGCCGCCACGCCCGCCGTCGCCGCGTCCCCGCCCTCGTCCCCCGCCTCGTCCGCCGTCGCTCCGCCCGGTGCGCCAGGTGCACCCGGTGGGTCGGGATCCGCGCCCACCGTCTCGTTCAAGGGGGCCGCCTTCGACACCTGCAACGCGCCCTCGCTGGCCGACATGCGGGCCTGGCGCAGTTCGCCGTACCGGGCCATCGGCATCTACTACGCGGGGCGCGGCCGGCACTGCCCGGTGCAGCGCAACCTCAACAAGAACTGGGTGACCCAGGTGCACGCGATGGGCTGGCAGGTGCTGCCGGTCTTCCTCGGCTCGCAGGCGCCGTGCGTGGTCGCCCAGAACAAGAAGGGCGTGCCCATCGGCTCCCGGCCGGTGCAGCAGGGCAGGACCGAGGCGGGGCAGGCGGTGGAGCAGGCGCGGGCGCTCGGGATGCTGGCCGGCAGCGCGCTCTACCTCGACCTGGAGGCGTACGACGTGCACAACGCGTCCTGCGCCAGGACCACGCTGGACTTCGTGCGGGCCTGGAACAAGGAGGTGCGCGGGCGCGGTTATCTGCCCGGGTTCTACAGCAGCGCCGATTCCGGGGTGCGGCAGATCGAGCAGGCGCGGGTGGCCGGGAAGAGCGACATGCCGGCGGCGATCTGGTTCGCCCGCTGGCACACCGGCCCCGCGCTGTACCAGGAGGCGGCCCTGCACAAGGACGCCTGGCAGCACCGCCGCATCCACCAGTACGCCGGGGACGCGGCCGAGACGCACGGCGGCCGCCGCCTGGTCGTGGACCGCAACCAGGTGGACGCGCCGGTCGCCCGCATCGGCTGAGCGCATCCGCGGAGGGCCGGTGCGGATCGGGCCGTAAGTGGCTGAACCCTGACGGCCGGGGATGCGTCCTCCACCTTCAGGAGGTGCAGCCACCCCCACCCCTACAACCTGAGGCGGACATCGCTTCGCGACCTGGGGCCGATCCCCGGGGGTCTTCCCGCTCCTAGCGTGGAGACATGACAACGCCCGTCTGCACCAGCGCCTCCCGAGCGGCGACGCCCTACCACGCGTACTCGTCGTTCTCGTCGTACGTCCGCGCCAGGGGCCCCGTGCTGCTGCGCACCGCGCGCTCGCTGACCGCGAACGCGAGCGATGCGGAGGACCTGCTGCAGACGGCTCTCACCAAGACGTACGTCGCCTGGGACCGGATCGAGGACCACCGGGCGCTCGACGGCTATGTGCGCCGCGCGCTGCTCAACACCCGCACCTCGCAGTGGCGCAAGCGCAAGGTCGACGAGTTCGCCTGTGACGAGCTGCCCGAGCCGGAGGTCGTCCCCGGCCCCGACCCGGCCGACCAGCAGGTGCTGCACGACGCGATGTGGCGTGCGGTCATGAAACTCCCCGACCGTCAGCGCGCCATGGTCGTCCTCAGGTACTACGAGGACCTGAGCGAGGCGCAGACGGCCGAGGTGCTCGGCGTCTCGGTCGGCACGGTCAAGAGCGCGGTGTCCCGGGCGCTCGGCAAGCTCCGCGAGGACCCGGAGCTCGAACCCATACGGTGACGCGCGGTGACCCGGGGTGCGCCGCAGGGCGCCTCCGTGCCGGTTTCTGCAGGTAACTTCGCGCAACGACGGCCGAAACTACTCCCGGGTAGTGACATACCGCGCGGTACGTGAGCAGAATCGGCAGACCCTATCGCCATGGAGCGCGCCGTAGCGCTCACCGGGAGGACGCCGTGCTGAGCACCATGCAGGACGTACCGCTGCTGATCTCGCGGATCCTGACCCACGGGTCGACGATCCACGGCACGTCCCAGGTCACGACCTGGACCGGCGACGCGGAACCGCACCGCCGCAGCTTCGCCGAGATCGGTGCCCGCGCCGCCCAGCTGGCGCACGCCCTGCGCGAGCTCGGTGTCGAGGACGGCCAGGCCGCCGGCACCCTGATGTGGAACAACGCCGAGCACGTCGAGGCCTACCTCGCGATCCCGTCCATGGGCGCCGTGCTGCACACCCTCAATCTGCGGCTCCCCGCCGAGCAGCTGATCTGGATCGTCAACCACGCCGCCGACCGCGTGGTGATCGTCAACGGCTCGCTGCTGCCGCTGCTCGCCCCCCTGCTCCCCCATCTGCCCACCCTGGAGCACCTCGTGGTGTCCGGCCCCGGCGACCGGAGCCCGCTCGGCGGGATCGGCGGCGACGGCCCGCAGGTGCACGAGTACGAGGAGCTCATCGCCGGGCGCCCCACGACGTACGAGTGGCCCGAGCTGGACGAGCGCAGCGCCGCCGCCATGTGCTACACCTCCGGCACCACCGGGGACCCCAAGGGCGTGGTGTACTCCCACCGTTCGATCTACCTGCACTCCATGCAGGTCAACATGTCCGAGTCGATGGGGCTCACGGACCAGGACACGACGCTGGTCGTGGTGCCGCAGTTCCATGTGAACGCCTGGGGCCTGCCGCACGCCACGTTCATGTCCGGGGTGAGCATGCTCATGCCCGACCGCTTCCTCCAGCCCGCCCCGCTCGCCGAGATGATCGAGCGCGAGAAGCCGACGCACGCGGCGGCCGTGCCCACCATCTGGCAGGGGCTGCTCGCCGAGGTCACCGCCCGCCCGCGCGACCTCACGTCGATGCGGAACGTCACGATCGGCGGTGCGGCCTGTCCGCCCTCGCTGATGGAGGCGTACGACAAGCTCGGCGTCCGGCTCTGCCACGCCTGGGGCATGACGGAGACCTCGCCGCTCGGCACCATGTCCAACCCGCCCGCCGGTCTCACCGCCGAGCAGGAGTGGCCCTACCGCATCACCCAGGGCCGCTTCCCGGCCGGCGTCGAGGCGCGGCTCGCCGGGCCCGACGGCGCGTTCCTGCCCTGGGACGGCGAGTCGGCGGGCGAGCTGGAGGTGCGGGGCCCGTGGATCGCGGGGGCCTACTTCGGCGGCACGGGCGGTGAGGACTTCCGGCCGGAGGACAAGTTCAGCCCGGACGGCTGGCTGCGCACCGGCGACGTCGGCGTGATCAGCCCGGACGGCTATCTGACCCTGACCGACCGCGCGAAGGACGTCATCAAGTCCGGCGGCGAGTGGATCTCCAGCCAGGAGCTGGAGAACGCGCTGATGGCGCACCCCGAGGTCGCCGAGGCCGCGGTCGTCGCCGTGCCGGACGACAAGTGGGGCGAACGCCCGCTCGCCACCGTCGTGTTGAAGCCGGGCGCCACCGCCGATTACGCGACGCTCAAGGCCTTCCTCGCCGAGACGATCGCCAAGTGGCAGCTCCCCGAGCGCTGGGCACTGATCGAGGCGGTGCCGAAGACGAGCGTGGGCAAGTTCGACAAGAAGGTCATCCGCAGGCGGTACGCGGACGGCGAGCTGGACGTGACCGAGCTCCGCTAGCCAGGCCGTGGCCCGGGGCCCGTGAAAGGGTCCCGAGCCGGTCGCCGCAACTGGCCCACGGCGTCGGCTAGTTGGTGCCGATCTTGGCCAGCAGGTCCACGATGCGGCCCTGCACCTCGGCGCTGGTGGAGCGCTCGGCCAGGAACAGCACCGTCTCGCCGGCCGACAGCTTCGGGAGCTCCGCCTGGTTGATGCCGGCCGAGGTGTAGACGACCAGCGGGGTGTGGTTCAACTGCCCGTTGGCACGCAGCCAGTCGACGATCCCGGCCCGGCGGCGGCGGACCTGCATGAGGTCCATCACGACGAGATTCGGCCGCATCTGGGCGGCCAGGGTGACCGCCTCTGAGTCGGTCCCGGCCCGAGCGACCTGCATGCCGCGCCGCTCCAGGGTCGCGGTGAGCGCGAGCGCGATCTCCTCGTGCTCCTCGATCAGCAGCACCCGCGAGGGGTGCTGCTCGCTGTCGCGCGGCGCGAGCGCCTTCAGCAGCACGGCGGGGTCGGCGCCGTACGCCGCCTCGCGGGTGGCCTGCCCGAGGCCCGCCGTCACGAGGACGGGAACCTCGGCGGCCACCGCCGCCTGGCGCAGCGACTGGAGCGCGGTCCGGGTGATCGGGCCGGTGAGCGGGTCGACGAACAGTGCGGCGGGGAACGCGGCGATCTGCGCGTCGACCTCCTCGCGCGAGTGCACGACCACGGGCCGGTAGCCGCGTTCGCTCAGCGCCTGCTGGGTGGAGACGTCGGGCGCGGGCCACACGAGGAGCCGGCGCGGGTTGTCGAGCGGCTCGGGGGGCAACTCGTCGTCGACGGGCTGCGGTTGCGGCCGGTTGGCCACCTCGACGGCTCCACCGGGCCCGTCGAGCGGCTCGGGCCCCTCGGCGCCCTCGTCCGGTGCGCCGATCGCGTACGCGCGGCCCCGGCCCTCCGAGGGGGGCGAGGGGGGCGTGGGCAGCACCGGATGCGGCCGGGCGGCCGTTTCGGCGGGACGCTCGACGCCCTCCGGCGGGGTGCCCAGCTTGCGGCGTCGCCCGGAGCCGAGCGGGCCGCCGGTGGTCTGGGCCGCCTGTGCCTGAGCCTGGGCCTGGGCGAACGTCGCGTTCTGCCCGAGCGCCCGCACGCTGAACGCCCGGCCCTGGGTGTCCCCGGCGGCCGGGATGCCCCCGGGCGGGGTCTCGGCGGGCAGCGGCTGCCGGGCGGGCGGCGTCACGGGCCTGGGTGCGGCCTGGCCTTGCGGCGGGCCGGGGTTGGGGTTCGGCACCGGCGGCGGTACGGGACCGGGGGCGCCCGGCGCCCGCACGGCGCGGGCCGCCCACTCGGGCTGCTCGGCCGGGTGCGGCTGGGGCGGGGTGTGCTCGGCGGCGGGGTCGCCCGGGGCGGGGTTGCCCCGCGCCGGGACGCGTGGGTCCGGGCCGTCCTGGGCGACGGGGCTCTGTGCGGCGGGGTTCGGCGCTGCGGGGTGCGGCACCACGGGGTCGGCCGCGCCGGCCACGCCGGCCGCGGGAGGTTCGCCCGCGGTGCCGGGGCGGGGCTGGGCGGGGCTGGTGGGTTGGACGCCCATGGGTTGGGCGCCCGTGGCTTGGGCGGCACTGGTGGGCTGGGCATCCATGGCCTGGGCATCCATGGCCTGGGCACCCGTGGGGCCCGGGCCCGCGCCCATGGGGCGAGCGCCGTTGGGCTCAACTCCCGTGCGCTGGGCGCCCATTGGCCGCGCCCCCATGGGTCCCGTCCCCATAGGCCCCGTCCCCATGGGTTCAGCACCCGTGGCTCCAGCGCCCATGGGCTCAACACCCATGGGCTCAGCGCCCATAGGCGTACCAGAACCCGTGGGCGTACCGGGGCCCACAGCCGTACCCGACCCCATAGGCGTACGGGACCCCATAGGCGTACCGGAACCCATGACCTGCCCGGCCCCGCCCTGACCCTGCCCGGCCCCACCCTGACCGGTGTTGACCGGACGGCGGACGGGTCGGGCGGATGCGTCGGGATGGACGGGTCGGGCGGATGCGTCGGGGTGGACGGGTGCGGGCGGTGCGCCGGGGCCCGCGGTGGGCGGAGCGGGGTGGGGGGCGCGGTCGGCGTCGGCGGGCGGCAGTGCGAACGCCGTCCGCACCGAGCCCTCCTGGCCGTTGGCGGCGCCGGCCCCGCCCGGAGCGGCTCCCAGCGCACGGCGGGCCCTGCGCCCGGTCGGCTCGGCGGTGTTTGCGGTGCTGTTCCCGGTGGGGGCAGGTGTGCCCGGTTCATCGGCGGACGAGGGCGCGGGCAGGGCGCGGCGGGCCCGGCGTCCGGTGGCCTCGGTGGGCACGCCCTGCGGCGGCACGGTCTCGCCCAGCGCGGCCCGGCCCATGCCGGACGACTCACGGGCGCTCTCCGCACCGGTCACCACGGAACCCACCGACCCTGCGGAACCCACCGACCCTGCGGAACCCACGGCTCCCAGGGGTCCTTGGGCGTCCTGCTCGGCGGGGCTGGGCCGGCCACGGCGCCGCCCGGAGCCGGACGGCCCGGAGCCGCCGGGAACCGTACCCCCGGACCCCGGCCCGTCCGCGGTGCCGGCGCCACCCTCGGGGGTCCCGGCACCGCTCAAGCCCTGTTGCTGGGCAGGGATGCGGGCTCGGTCACCGTCCGGGCCGCCCTCGGCCTCACCGGCCGCGGACTCGGCCCTGGCCGCCCGGCGCCGCCCGGTCGGGGACGACGCCTGCGGGGACGAAGGGGCCGCCGCCGGGGACAGCCCGTCGCCGACCGGGCTCTCCAGGAACGCGTCCATGGAGGCGCGCCGGCCGCGCCTGCGCCCGCCGCCGTCCTGCTGCGCGGGCAGCAGGGATTCGTCGGGCTGCGGGACGGCAGGCGGTTCGACGGTTCCGGCGCCCGCGCCGAGCGGCACTTCGAGCACATAGGCGGAGCCGCTCATGCCCGGCACGTCCACGGTCTGCAGCACACCGCCGTGCGCCTTCACGATGCCGCGCACGATGGGCCCGTGGACGGGGTCGCCGCCCGCGTAGGGCCCGCGCACCTCGATGCGTACGACCTCGCCGCGGACCGCGGCGGCCACCACCACGGTGGAGTCCATGTAGCCGCCGGCGGCGACGGGAGCCTTGCCCGTGGCGTCGACGCCGGCCACGTCCGCGATGAGGTGCGCGAGCGCGGTGGCCAGGCGCGGGGCGTCGACCTCGGCCTCGATGGGCGGGGTGTGCACGGCGAACTGGGCGCGCCCAGGACCGATCAGCTCGACCGCGCCGTCGACACCGGCGCCGACGACCGAATCGACCAGCACCTTGGCCTTCTTGAGCTCCTCGCTGCCCGCGTCGAGCCGCTGGTAGCCGAGGACGTTGTCGACGAGCGTGGTGATCCGCGAGTATCCGGCGGCGAGGTGGTGCAGGACCTGATTGGCCTCGGGCCACAGCTGTCCCGCGTCGTCGGCGGCGAGCGCGGAGAGTTCGCGGCGCAGCTCGTCGATCGGCCCGCGCAGCGAACCGGCGAGCACCGAGAGGAGCTGCTGGTGCCGGGCGGCGAGCGCGTCGTAGCGCGCGGTCTCGCGCTCCAGGACCTCGGCGTGCTTGGCGGCCTGCTCCTCGAAGGGGCGGCGGTCGGTGAACGTCATGACGGCGCCGACGAGCAGATCGCCGTCGCGCACCGGCGCGGTCGTCAGGTCGACCGGCACCTTGGCGCCGGACTTCGTCCAGATGACCTGCCCGCGCACCCGGTGCTTGCGCCCGGACTTGAGGGTGTCGGCGAGCGGGCTGCCCTCGTACGGGAACGGTTCGCCGTCCTCGCGGGAGTGCAGCACCAGCGGGTGGAGCTCCTGGCCGCCGAGGTCGCTGGCCCGGTAGCCGAGGATCTGCGCCGCCGCCGGGTTGACCAGGACGACCCGGCCGTCGGTGTCGGTGCCGACCACGCCTTCGGCCGCCGCGCGCAGGATCATCTCGGTCTGGCGCTGCGAACGGGCCAGCTCCGCCTCGGTGTCGACGGTGCCCGAAAGGTCCCGTACGACCAGCATGAGGAGTTCGTCGCCCGAGTAGGAGCCGGGGCCGCCGCCGCTTCCGTAGGAGGCGTAGGCGTCCCGACCGTCCTCCAGGTTGGCGCTCGTCACCTCGACCGGGAACTCGGTGCCGTCGGTGCGGCGCGCGACCATCCGGGTCGGCTTGGTGCGGCCCTGCTCGTCCTCGCTCTCGGGCCGGCGCATGGAACCGGGGATGAGCTTGGAGTCGAACGAGGGCAGGAGGTCGAGCACTCCCCGCCCCACCAGCCCCGTACCGGGCGCCTCCAGCATCTCCAGGGCGACGGTGTTGGCGTTGACCACCGTGCCGTTGCAGTTGACGAGCAGGAGCCCGTCCGGAAGGGCGTCAAGTATGGCTGCGAGGCGAGCAGCGCCTCGGGATGGCCTGCTGCTCACGACGACGCTTCCTCCCTGAACCACTGCACCTTGCGGCCTGTCACTGGGAGGGAGTCTAAAGGCTGGGGATGCGCGAGCGACGGCGGATGAGGGGGAGCTCTCACCAAGGTTGTGTGACTACGACGTACGCGCGCACCCCCCAAGGGGTGCCCTACCTGGCACTCGGCAGCACCGGCACCAGGTTGTCCCACCGCGAGATCTCACACCCGTTGCCCCGGCCGTACGTCGCGTCCACGGGCCGTCCGGCCCAGGTGCCGGTGACGTGCGCGGTGGCCGGGCCGCCGTAGAGCGCGGTGCACATCGCGTCCTTGGGCACGGCCGCGAAGGGGTCCTTGCCCCAGGTGGTGACCGAGTCGAGTTTGTCGCAGGCCTGCTGGGCCCGCGGATGGCTGCCGGCCGCCGGGTGGCATTCGAGCGTGTACGTGCCTTCCACGCCCGGCAGACCGGTGACGGTGACGGTGAGCCGGTCCTCGGTGTGCCCGCCGCCGAGCAGCGGCAGCGGTACGGGCAGGGGCCCGGCGAGGGCGGCGGGCGCGGCGGCGAGCGCGGTGAGCGAGGCGGCGGCGGTGACGGCGAAGCGGCGCAGCATGGGGGTCTCGTCTCCAGGGGGTGCGGTTCGGCCCGCCCCGGGGCCCGGGGCCCGCGCGATGGCGGGGCCCGGGCTTCCGGGGGGAGCCGGCGGTTCGGGGGCCTGCGTTCCTGTCCTTGTGGGGCCCTGCACTTCTGGGCCGGTGCTGGTGGGCCCGGTGCTTGTGGGTTCCGTGCTTTCGGGCCCTGTGCTCCGGTTTCCTGTGCTTTGGGTCCCTGTGCTCCGGGTTCTGTGCGGATCCCTGAGCTGTTGGGAGGGCGGTCGGATCGGCGTACGGGCGTCCCGGACCTCGGGACTCCCGCGAGGTCTAACGCGCGTCAACGCGCGGCGTTGCGCCGCACGAACGGCTTTGCTCTCGCGCCCTCCTGCCTAGTACCGTGGGGTGCGATTGGTGACGGCCCGCAAGGCTGTGTCATCATCTGCACGCACCACTCGCTTACGCGGCGGTGTGCTGGAGGCGTCGCCTAGTCCGGTCTATGGCGCCGCACTGCTAATGCGGTTTGGGTCTTAAAGCCCATCGAGGGTTCAAATCCCTCCGCCTCCGCGCAGCAACACCCGAAGCCCCGGCCCCACGGCCGGGGCTTCGGCCGTTCTACGCCCCGCCGGCCCCGGCCGCTCCGACCCTGCCGCCCCGGCCCGACTGCTCGGGCCCGGTCGGCGTCTCCCGGACTGGCCCGCCGCACCTGACCCGCCGAACCCGGCCCCGGGCCTCCCGAGAGGACCTCCCCGGCCGGATTTCGGGCCCACCTGGCCCCGCACCCCCACCCGCCCGAGTGAACCGGTGCCGCTCACGCAGAGGCATTTCCGCAGGTCAGGGGCGGTGGGGCTAATGGATTTCGCGTCACGGCGCAGGTCATGTAATGTTGTTCTCGCAACGCCGACGGGGCAGAAAAAACCCCGGAAGCACAAGCACTCGTAGCTTAACGGATAGAGCATCTGACTACGGATCAGAAGGTTGCAGGTTCGAATCCTGCCGAGTGCACACAGGTGAGAGGCCCCCGGAGATGATCCGGGGGCCTCTTGCGTTGGGCCTTACAGCAGCGAAGTACAGCAACCAGGTCAGCCGCTACCGTCCATCGCGCCGGACGACGCGGGGCGCTTGCCAAGTCCGCGCCAGCCACCGCAAATTGCCGGTCAACCAGTCGTGATGGGTCAGCTGACAAGAGAAGGTGACGTGGTCCGGAGCTATGCGGGTGTGGCGTGGCTGAAGCCGAGGGAGGTGAGTCCTTCAGCCCGGCACAGTCGGTCGGAGGGGCCGTCGACCTCGGTCTGGAGGAGTTGGTAGGCGGCGCCGTGGGACTGGCCCCAGCGCATCGCGGCCCGCCACAGGGCGCGTCCCAGGCCCCGGCCTCGGGCTGCGGGGAGGACGGCGAAGTACTGGGGCATGAGCTGAGGGCGTCCAATGGCGTCGGGCTGGATCTCCATGGGGCCGATCGCGCCCACGATGCGGTCCTCGACGGCTGCGGCGAGAACCGGGCCGCAGCCGCCCGCCTGCATCTGGGCATGGAGGAAGGCCAGGCCATCGTCTGCCATGGCCTCGGCGAACGGGGCGAAGGTCTCCTGCACGGCGGCCGACCAGGCGGTAACGGGCCGGACCGGGCCGTCCGGGGCGAGGCAGGGGTGGGCGGCGAAGTCCTTCAGCTGGATGCGGGTGCCGCGCGGATGTGCGGCCTCGGGACCGAGAGGGCGTACGACCCGGGCGTCCGTTACGTCGTGTGTGGAGGCGAGCTTGGCGGCCAGCTCGGCGGCCTCATCCACGATGGTGCCGCGGAGCCCGTACGCGAAGACCTTCACAGTGCCGCGTCCACCCAGAGTGGGGATGAGTGTGCGCTGGGGCTCGTGAACCACGTCCTCGCGAAGGACCTTCTCGCCCTTCTCGCCGCCCCAGCGCCGGTCCTTGTCGTAGAGCAGGAAGTCACCCGTGCCGGCTGCCCGCAGGATGTCCTCGAACACGCTGACAGTCAGGGCATCGGGGTGGACGGGACCGAGAGTCGGCACGATCGGCGCGGTCAGTACGGGCCGCAGCCAGTCCCAGCGGAAGAACATGAGCGGCACCCTAACGGTGAGCCGGACAGGGCTCAGGCCCCGACGCGAGTACGTCGGGGCCTGAACGGAGTTGACTGCACGGTGCCGGTCAGTGGGGGTTGTCGTCACCGGCGTCGCAGGAACACTCCGCGCTCTCCACGATCACGTCGAGGTCCTGGACGGCGGTGATCGACGCGGTCGCGACGGGCGGGGCGGCGCGGCGGGCCGAGGGCGGCGGGCCGGGGAGGATGGCCACCGGTACGGGCGGGGTCATGAGGCGTTCTCCTTGTCTCCGTGTTGGCAGTAGCTGTGCAGCGGCGCCTTTGCCTCCTGGTAGTGCTTGGCCAGGGGGCGGCAGACCCGGCAGGTGCCGGACAGGGCGCAGCCCCCGCACCCTCCGGTGCGAAGCATGAGGCGGTCGGCGATGGCGCCGAGCCGGGTGAGGCCGTCGATGCCCTCGGCGATGAGGTCGATCTGGTCGTCGCGGCCGACCTTGCAGATCGAGACCTTGGCGTGCGGGTCGGCGTGGAAGAAGGTGTGTCCCGCGTTGCAGCCGGCGAACGGCTTGCGCTGCCGCAGGTGGGCGGCGGACTGGGCGAGCAGCGGCTCTCCGCCGCCGTAGATCGTGGGCGTCATGTTCGTGTATGCGTGGTTCTCGACGTTCCACTCGTCGGCGAGGGCGGCCATCTCGTCGGCCTCGGAGGCGTTGTCCTCGGTCACCACGACGTTGATACGCAACGGCAGCCCCGCCTCACGGGCGGCGTCCATGCCGCGCCGGAACGCCTTCCACGCCCCACGGCGCTGGGTGAGCGTGTCGAAGGACTCCTCGCTCGCCCCGTACATGCTGACCACCAAGCGGTACGGCGGGCAGTCCCGGAAGAGCTTCAGGAGGTCCGGCCGCCAGGGCAGCGAGCCGTTGGTGGAGATGGTGAGCATCATCCCGGCCTGCCAGGCGTACCGGTAGGCGCCCTGGAAGTGGGGGTCCATGGTGGGCTCGCCGCCGGTGATCTGGAGCCAGAGGACGCCGGCCTCGCGCATGATGTCGAGCAGTCGCACCTTGTCCTCCCAGCCGAGGCCGGAGAAGGGCCGCTCGCCGAGGTAGCAGTGCTTGCAGCCGAAGTTGCAGCCGAGGTTGATCTCCCAGGAGGCCCGGCAGTAGCCGTACGGGGACGGCTCGCGGACCAGCACGGTGCTCTGCGCGGTCTGGCCACCCAGGTCCAGGCCCCACACGTCGGCGGCGGTCTGCACCGTCCAGGCGGGGAGCGACCCACCGTCGGTGGCGGCTTGGCGCAGGCCCTCGAAGTGGTCGGCGGAGACGCGGGCGCCGGCTCGTGCTCCCGGCTTGAGGAGAAGGTGTCCGTCGAGGAACGGGGAGGCGATTAGAGCGTGGGCCATCGGTGGCCCTCCTTCCGGATCACGGAGCGGGACAGCGAACGGGAGTCCTGCCGGCTGGCGCGGCAGTGGATCTCTCCCAAGCCGTTGCAGGTGCCGCAGGTCTTGCCGGACGAGTTGGCGCCGCTGCCACCGCAGTCCCCGCACAGTTCGTTGCGAGGCGAGCGAGGGCGCCGGGTCTTGTGCGGGCTCGCGATCAGCTGGTGCACGAGATCTCCTCCAGGGCGTCTTCCCAGGTGTGCTCCTTGGCGTGGTCGGCGAACAGACAGCAGCCCTCACCGTCGGCTCCTGGGGCGGCCACCGGGCAGTCAGGGAGTACAACGAGTTGTGCCTCGTCCGTCCCGTGCCAGCGGAGCCACAGAGCGGTCCCGTATGGGTAGGCGTCGGTGAGGAGACCGAAGTGCTCACCTTCGTCGTGCGCGGACAGCTGGCACTGCACCGCCCTGTCGATGTACGGGGTGGTCGACTTTTCCCGCGCTTCCCTTGCCAGGTCGAGGGGCACCCGGCGCCAGTGCGTGCAACGCATCACGACACCATCCGGAAGGACGCGACGGCGTTCCGGGCCTGCTGCGAGCACCGGGGGCAGACGCACGGCGGGTAGCGGCCCGGGTTCTCCGGGACCACCGTGTCGTCGCCCACGCGTACCGCTGTGCTAGGCCCCCACGTCTGGCCGGAGTCGCGGGAGACCCGCAACGTCATCCGTACGTCGTCCTGTCCGTTCGCCATGGCCAGGAGCATCGCGATCCGCGGGCCCGGACAGAAAGGCCAAGCGGATTACCCAACTTGGGTAATATCGCCCTCGGTTGACCAAGTGCAGCGATCCGTAGTCCTCATGCCGGAGCGTGCCCGATGCCCGAGCCATCCCGCTCGAAGGAACTCCCGGTCAGCCTGATCACGGACCTAGTCATGATCGAGGCATGCCAGGCCAGGGACTTCGGCCGCATCTTTCAGCTGGTCAAGGCACGAGCAGGCATCTATCCGTCGATGGTCGCGCGTCGCTGCGACCTGACCCCGAGCCGCGTGGGCGAGGTGATCGCCGGCCGGCGGCAGTTGCTGCACATGGACGTGATCGAACGGATCTCGGACGGACTACGCATCCCCGGGCACATGCTCGGCCTTGCCCGTCGTTCCTGGGAGACGCCGCCCAGCCTGACGGTCACGCCCAGCGAACCAGCCGAGGTGCCAGTCCCCAAAGCCGTCGAACCACTGGCCGCCGGACTACCGGGGGCGGACGTCGACAGCATCCTCGCCCTGGCGGCCGAGCGGGATCTCAGCGCCTCGACGCTGGACGCGCTGCATTCGTCGATTGCGGACTACTGGCGCCGGGACGACGAGCACGGCGGCGAGACCTTACGGCCGGCGGTCGTCGGCCAGCTCCGCTACGTCGTCGACCTCCTCAAGGAACAGCGGCCGGCTCCTTTACGGGACGGCCTGCACAGCATCGCGGCCGAGCTGGCCCGGCTCACCGGGTGGACCTACTTCGACGCCCGCCAGTACAACCAGGCACGTGCCTACTTCACCGAATCCCTCGGTCTGGCGAAGGCCATCGACGACCGCCAGTTCATGGCCAACGTCCTCGCCTGCATGAGTCTCCAGGCCACCTATGAGGACAAGCCTGGCGACGCCCTCGCACTCGTCACGGCAGCCCAGGACCAGGCTCGAACGGCCGAGGGGACGACACCGCGCGTGCTGACCATGCTCGCGATGCGCGAAGCCTTCGCCCACGCCACCCTCGGCAACCACGGCGCGACCCACACCGCGATCTCGGAAGCCCACACCCAGTTCGGCAGGATCAGCACTGGTGATCCTGACCCGGCCTGGGTCGCCTATTTCGACGAACCGAAGTTGATCGCGGACACCGGCATCGCGCACGGTCGCCTGGGCGAGGCCGCCCTCGCCGAACCGCTCATCGCGGACGCCCTCCGCCGCGAACACGCATCGAACCACCGAGCCCGCGCCTTCCACGCCTTCTGGCTGGCCCGCACTCAGCTCCAGCGCGGCAAACTCGACGAGGCGTGCCACACGGCCATGGACGCCCTGGCCCCGGCGGCGGCCATCAGCTCGCAACGAGTCGCTGGGCACCTTCGGGAGTTCTACGAGCAATTGGAGCCCTTCCGCCGGGAACCGGCCGCGGTGGCGTTCGAGTCCCGGCTCCGGGAAGTGCTGCCCCGTCAGGTCAGCGGATTGCCGCGTCCATGAGTACGTAGAGCAGCCCGACCAGAGAGCCGCTGCTGACGATCTCGCGACGGTCGATCATGCCCCGCACGTCGGCCAGAGGGATCCACTCGATCCGGTCCGACTCGTTCTTCTCGGTCGGCGGACCCTCGTACGTTGCCCCGTCGGCCCGGAAGACGTGGTGCTGGGAGTCGGTGATGCCGTTGGCCGGCTCGGCGTAGATCAGCGGCTTGATCGGGCCGGGCCGCCAACCGGTCTCCTCCAGCACCTCACGCGCGGCCGCTTCGGCGGGCGTCTCGCCCTCCTCGACCAGGCCCATGGGCAGCTCCCACGCCCAGGTGTCGGTGATGAAGCGGTGCCGCCACATCATCAGGACTTCGCGCTGCTCATTGACCACGGCCGCCACTGCCAGGTGCCGGAGCTTGACGACGTGATGCTCCCAGCGGTTTCCGTCTGGGGTCTCGATGTCCGTGAGCCACACGTTGACCCAGGTGTTTTCGTAGATCGGACGTTCCCCGTGGATCTTCCACTGCATCGCTGCGGCCCCTCTCGATCAGCCTCCAGCATCGCAGAACGAGCCTTGAGGACATCAGAGAGGGGATAGGCAACCGTGGCACGGACCGAGTACTACGACGACCCGGCGGCGCCGGCGGGACAACGGCCTCTGGGCTCTGCCTGGCGGTGGCATGGAGATGTCCGACTCGCTCTGGGATCGCCTTCAGGGTTGGCCGGGCCCGCGCGGGGCGTCCCCTAGGGTGCCCTGAGGGTGCTGGCACCTGGGAGGCTCGGGGGGCTGCACCATGGGCGTGGGGCGCGGCAACTCCCAGCATGGGGGCATGAGTTCACAGCAGAGCGCACTTCGTATCGTGGTTGCCGCCGCCCTTCTCGGCGCCGTGGCCGCCCCGGCCGCCGCAGCCCAGGACCGTACTGCCCCGGGCGCCTTGGCCCAGGACCGAACCCCGCATGGCGACCCGTCGGCCCAGGACCGCACCCCGCAGGGTGGTTCGCAGGCGCAGGCGCAGGCGCAGGCGCAGGCGCAGGACCGGTCCGTGCAGGGCGGGCCGGCCCGTGCCCCTCGCGGGCAGATCGTTTCCGTTGGGGAGGTTGCGCGGTTCAGTGCTGGTCAGGTCGTCGGGGAGCTTCGGGGGAAGGTCGCGGCGGGGCAGGTGCGGTTCGGGGTGAGTGCGTACCGGGTGGTCTACCGGACCACCGGCAGCACGGGCGCCCCCACCACCGCCAGCCAGCTCGTCGTGCTGCCGCGCAGTGCGGCGCGCCGGCTGCCCGTCGTCTCCTGGCTGCACGGCACCACCGTCTACCGCAAGGACGTCGCCTCCGAGAACCCCGCGTCCGGCGACCGGCTCGCCGCGCTGCTCCTCGCCTCGACCGGCCGCGCCGTCTCCGCCCCCGACTACATCGGGCTCGGTTCCGGCCCCGGCCTCCACCCCTACGGCGACCCGGCGGCCACCGTCTCGGCGTCCGTGGACGGGCTGCGGGCCGCCCGTGCGCTGGTCCGCCTCGACGGCCGGGAGCTGGAGCCGCGGGTGCAGGTCAGCGGGTTCTCGCAGGGCGGGCCCGCGACCATGATGGTGGGCCGGGCGCTTCAGGAGGGGGCCGCCGACGGCTACTTCCGGCTGGGCGCGCTCGCCCCGGTGAGCGGGCCGTTCCACCTGTCCGCCTTCGAGGCCGCCGCGGCCGACGACGAGATCGACAAGTCCGGCCTCTACCTCGCCTACTTCGCCACCGCCTGGAACCGGATGTACGGGCTGTACCGCTCGCCCTCCGAGGCGTTCAAGCCCCCCTACGACCAGGAGGTGGAGAGCCTCTTCGACGGGAACCACACCACCGAGGAGATCGCCGACGCCCTGCCCCCGGCCTCCAAGGACCTCTTCACGGCCGACTTCCTCGACAAGGTCCGCGAGCCCAGCGGCGTCCTGAAGCGCAGGCTCCGGCCGCTGGACACCACCTGTGACTGGAAGCCCGATGTTCCGGTCGGGATCTTCTACGCCCGGGGCGACAAGGATGTCGACCCCGTCAACTCCGCTTACTGTGCAGCCCAGTTGAGGCATCAGGGGGTAGCAGCGCGGGTGCGTGACGTCGGCGACGTCGACCACAGCGCGTCCGTGGGGCTCGCCCTGCCCGAGGTCATCCGGTTCTTCGACGCGGCGACGAAGGCCGGATGACGGGCCGCTCCGCCCGGCCCGGGCCCGTTGTCAGTGGCGAGGGGTAGCTTCGAGACGTGGCTGGGTTGTGGCGGTGTGTGGGGGTTCGCTGGGGCGAGGGCGGGGCGCGGCTTCGGTGGGAGGAGGGGCGCAGCAGTGCGTTGGAGTACGGGAAGGTCGTGGCGTTCCGGGCCGTCGGGACGCGAAGCTGTGTGGGCGCGCGGGGCAACGCCTGCCCGCGGCGGGCGGCCGTGCCCGGGCGCAGTACGCAGGCGCGGTGTGCCGAGTGCGCCCGCCTCGACCGGGCCCACTCCGTGGCCGCCGATACGTATCTCGACGACCCGCGCACCTACCGGGTCTACCTCGCCTGGTTCGGCGTCGGCATGCTCAAGGTCGGCATCACCGCCGAGGAGCGCGGGCCCGCCCGGCTGCTGGAACAGGGGGCCGTGGCGTTCTGCTGGCTCGGACGCGGGCCCCTGATGGCGGCCCGGCGCTGCGAGGAGCTGCTCCGCGCGGCCCTGCGGGTGCCGGACCGGATTCCGTACGCCGACAAGCGCGCGGTACGCGCCGGGCTGCCCGGGGCGGACGAGCGGGCCGCCGAAGTGGCCGCCCTGTACGCGCGGGCCGTCGCGCTGCCGGGCTGGCCCGAGTCGCTGGAGCGGGTGGAGGGGCAAGTCTTCGACCACGGCGAGGAGTTCGGGCTCGGCGGGCTGCCTCCCGCCACCGGGGTGGTCGTCGAGCTCGTGGACCAGGGGGTCGTCAGCGGACGCCTGCTCGCCGCGGCCGGGCCCGATCTGCATCTGGAGGCGGAGGGCGGGCGGGACGTGATCGTCCTGGACACGCGGCTCATGAGCGGGTGGAGCCTCGCCGCTCCGGGGGAGGGCGGGTCCGGGCCTGGCGGCTCCGGGGCGGGTGCTTCCGGTACGGGCGGCCGCGGTACGGCCGGGGCCGCGGCGGGTGAGTCCGTGTCGGCCGGGGCCGCGCCGGGCGGGTTCGGTCGCTTCACCGTTCCGGTGCGGGAGGTTCCCAGGGAGGGGGAGGGCGGGGTGCAGGACGCGCTGTTCTGAGTGGGGGGTGGGATGAGAGAGGGGCGGGACGAGAGGGGCAGGGGGAGAGGGGCGGGACGAGAGGGGCGCCGGGGCTGGACAGGGCGGGGGAAGGGATGCGAGGGGGGCCGGGGCTGGACAGGGCGGGTCGCGGCGGCCGAGGGTGAGGGCATGAGCGATCAAGCGCGGGGGCGGGGCGCCGGGACCGGCGGGGACGAGGTCCGGGCGTTCTGGGGACGCCTCGGGGTGCCCGGGCTCGTCGACGTGCACACCCACTTCATGCCCCGCAGCGTGCTCGACAAGGTCTGGGCGTACTTCGACTCGGCGGGAGAGCTGGTGGGCGGTGTGGAGTGGCCCATCACCTACCGCGAGGAGGAGGCCGAGCGGGTGCGGCTGCTGCGGGAGGAGTTCGGGGTGCGCGCGTTCACCTCGATGCTCTACCCGCACAAACCCGCGATGGCCGAGTGGCTCAACGGGTGGAGCGCCGGGTTCGCCGCTCGGACGGACGGATGCCTGCACACCGCGACGCTCTTTCCCGAACCGGGCGTCGGCCGCTATGTGCGGGCC
Organism: Streptomyces sp. NPDC048111; assembly: GCF_043202815.1. Classification (NCBI taxonomy): domain Bacteria; kingdom Bacillati; phylum Actinomycetota; class Actinomycetes; order Kitasatosporales; family Streptomycetaceae; genus Streptomyces; species Streptomyces sp. NPDC048111. The sequence goes on along the minus strand of NZ_JBIDBD010000005.1, from coordinate 74,115 downwards.
GCGCTCGACGCGGGGGCCCGGGTCTTCAAGTCTCATGTGCAGGTGGGCAGTTACGATCCCGGGGACCCGCTGCTCGATCCCGTATGGGGGATGATCGCCGAGGCCGGAGTGCCCGTCGTCATGCACTGCGGGTCCGGGCCGGCGGCCGGCAAGTACACCGGGCCCGGGCCGATCGGTCGCGTGCTCGCGCGCCATCCCCGACTGCGGCTGGTCGTCGCGCACCTGGGGATGCCGGAGTACGCCGACTTCCTCGACCTCGCCGAGACGTACGGGGAGGTCAGGCTCGACACGACGATGGCGTTCACCGACTTCAGCGAGCGCACCGCGCCCTTCCCCGTGGCGGAACTCGGCCGCCTGCGGGATCTGGGCGACCGGGTGCTCCTCGGCTCCGACTTCCCCAACATCCCGTATCCCTACATTCACCAACTCCAGGCGCTGGAGCGGCTCGGGCTGGGGGACGGGTGGCTGCGGGCGGTCTGTCATGACAACGGGGCCCGTCTCTTCGGCCTGCCCGGCTCCGGTCGACCGGACAGTTGGGGCCGACCGGCCGGGCCCGCGTAGACCGGCCGTCCCCGCTCAGACGCCCCGCGCCCGGCTCGGCCCGGGGGCCCGCCTCAGCCCGGCCCAAGCAGGTAACGGCCGGCCCCCCCCGGCTCCCGTCACCACACTTTTCTCAGGTAAATCACAGGATCGGGCAAGGATGTTCTCACGGCCCCCTCACAGGGTGGGCCCATGACCGTTACCTCCTCGCCCCAGGGGCGGACCGAAATGCTGCGGCCGGACGGCAGCCCCGTCCGTGTGCTCGTCGTGGACGACGAGGCGCCGCTCAGCGAGCTGCTCTCCATGGCGCTGCGCTACGAGGGCTGGGACGTGCGCAGCGCCGGTGACGGAGCCGCGGCGGTGCGCGACGCCCGCGCGTTCCGGCCCGACGCCGTGGTGCTCGACATCATGCTTCCGGACATGGACGGCCTCGCCGTCCTCGGCCGGCTGCGCCGTGAACTCCCGGACGTGCCGGTCCTGTTCCTCACCGCTAAGGATTCCGTGGAGGACCGGATCGCCGGGCTCACGGCGGGCGGCGACGACTACGTCACCAAGCCGTTCAGCCTGGAGGAGGTCGTGGCCCGGCTGCGCGGCCTGATCCGCCGCTCGGGCACGGCGGCCCTGCGGAGCGAGTCCGTGCTGGCCGTCGGCGACCTCACGCTCGACGAGGACAGCCACGACGTGACCCGGGGCGGGGTCAACATCCACCTCACCGCCACCGAGTTCGAGCTGCTCCGCTTCCTGATGCGCAATCCGCGCCGGGTGCTGAGCAAGGCGCAGATCCTCGACCGGGTCTGGTCGTACGACTTCGGGGGCCAGGCCAATGTGGTCGAGCTCTACATCTCCTACCTGCGCCGCAAGATCGACGCCGGGCGCTCCCCGATGATCCACACCCGGCGGGGCGCGGGGTACCTGATCAAGCCCGGCGAGTAGGACGGGGTGCCCGCACTCCGGCGGTCTCGACCGCTGCCCGCCCGGCCCCGGCCCTCTCCCGCACCGTCCCGGCCACCCCGCACCCGGCTCCGCACGTGGCGGCGCGCGCTGCCCGGCGCGCGCCCCTGGTCGCTCCGTACGCGGCTCGTGGTGTCGGCCGTGCTGCTGCTCGCCGTCGTGGGCGCCGTCATCGGCACGGTCACCGTGCTCGCGATGGGCGCCAACCTCCAGGGGCAGCTGGACGACCAGCTGCGGGCCGGTACCGCCGGGCACATGATCGGCCGCGACGCCCCGCCGGGGCTCGGCACCCTGGACGCGACGGGCCTCGACATGGTCGTGCGCAAGCCGGGCAACCCGCTGCACACCGTCGGCGCCGCCGTGCTGCCCACGGACGGGCTCACCGGCAAGCAGACCGCCGAGGCGCCGGGCGGCCGGGGCGGCACCACCAAGGCGCTGTCGGCCGAGCAGACCGGAGTGCTCGCCGCCGTCCCCAAGGACGGCGCGGTGCACTCCGTGACGATCCCCGGCCTCGGCGACTACCGGGCCGTGTGGGACCGCGAGCACGCCGTCGTGCTCGGCTTCCCCACCGCCACGGTCGACGCGACCGTCAACACCCTGGTCGTCGTGGTCGTCTGCGTGACCGCCGCCGGTCTCGTCGCCGCCGCCATCGCGGGCGCGGCCATCGTCACCGTGGCGCTGCGGCCCCTGCGCCGGGTCGCCGCGACCGCCACCCGCGTCTCCGAACTCCCCCTGCACAGCGGCGAGGTGGCGCTGCACGAGCGGGTCCCGGGGGCCGAGGCCGATGCCAGGACCGAGGTCGGCCAGGTGGGGGCCGCGCTCAACCGGATGCTGGACCACGTCCACGAGGCGCTCAGCGCACGGCAGGAGAGCGAGACGCGGGTGCGGCAGTTCGTGGCCGACGCCAGCCACGAGCTCAGGACACCGCTCGCCTCCATCCGGGGCTACGCCGAGCTGACCCGGCGCGGGCGCGAGGACGTCGGGCCCGACACCCGGCACTCGCTGGGCCGCATCGAGTCCGAGGCGGCCCGCATGACCGGCCTGGTCGAGGACCTGTTGCTGCTGGCCCGACTCGACGCCGGACGCCCGCTCTCGTACGAGAGCACCGATCTCTCCGCGCTGCTGGTGGACGTCGTCGGGGACGCACAGGCCGCCGGGCGGGGCAGTCACGTCTGGCGGCTCGAACTGCCCGGGGAGCCCGTGGTCGTGCGCGGGGACCGCGAGCGGCTCCAGCAGGTGCTGGTGAACCTCCTCGCCAACGCCCGTACGCACACCCCGCCCGGCACGATCGTCACGGCCCGGATCGCGGTGCGCGGGCCCGAGGTCGCCGTCGGGATCGAGGACAGCGGACCCGGCATCCCGCCCGAGCTGCTGCCGCACGTCTTCGAGCGGTTCGCGCGCGGGGACGCCTCCCGGTCCCGCAACGCCGGCTCCACGGGGCTCGGCCTCGCCATCGTGCAGGCCGTCGTCACCGCGCACGGCGGACGGGTGACGGTGCGAAGCGAGCCCGGGCGCACGGAGTTCGAGGTCCACCTGCCCGCCGAGCACCGGCCCGCCGAGCACCGGTCGGTCGACTGTCTACCCGCCGAGCACCGGCCCGCTGACCGTCTGCCGGCCGAGCACTGGTCCGTCGACCATCTGCCCGCCGACCGCCTGCCCATCAACCATCTCCCCGCCGACCGGCAGCCCGGCACCGTCCCCGCCGCGCCGGAGGCGCACCCGGACCCCGCCACCCCGCGCCCCTGACCCCGCACCCCCGACTCCGCACCCCCGCCCCCCACTCACAGGCAGGGCACAGGCCGACCACACAGCCGTGACAGCACCGCTCGCGAGGGTCGCGGTATGCGAACCGAACCCTCAGCCACGAGCGCCGCGCCCGCGCCGTGCGGGCCGTCCACGGCGAACCCGGCGCATGCGACCCGCCCGGACACTCCCGGCAGGCACCCGGGCGACCCGGGCGGCCCGAACGGCCCGGACAGCGCGGGCGACCCGGGCGCCCTGCCGGCCCGCCGGCCCCTGCCCGAGCAGCCCGCCGGAGTCCCCGTGCTCGATGTGACGGTGCCCGTCCACAACGAGGAGCGGGACCTGGAGCGCTGCGTGCGGCGGCTGCACGACCACCTCGCGCGGACCTTCCCGTACGGCTTCCGGATCACGATCGCGGACAACGCGAGCACCGACACGACTCCCGCCGTCTCCCACCGGCTCGCGCGGGAGATGCCGGAGGTGCGGGCCTTCCGCCTGGAGGAGAAGGGGCGGGGCCGCGCGCTGCGGGCGGTGTGGTCGGCCTCGGACGCGCCGGTGCTCGCGTACATGGACGTGGACCTGTCCACCGACCTCAACGCCCTGCTCCCGCTGGTCGCCCCGCTCATCTCCGGGCATTCGGACCTCGCCATCGGCTCGCGGCTCGCCCGCTCCTCGCGGGTGGTGCGCGGCGCGAAGCGGGAGTTCATCTCGCGCACGTACAACCTGATCCTGCGCGGCTCGCTCGCGGCCCGGTTCTCCGACGCCCAGTGCGGGTTCAAGGCGATCCGGCGGGACGTGGCGCGGCGGCTGCTGCCCATGGTCGAGGACACCGGCTGGTTCTTCGACACCGAGATGCTGGTGCTCGCCGAGCGGGCCGGGCTCAGGATCCACGAGGTGCCGGTGGACTGGGTCGACGACCCGGCCAGCACCGTGCACATCGTCAGCACGGCGCGGGACGACCTGCTGGGCGTGTGGCGGATCGGGCGGGCGCTGGCCGTCGGGGCGCTGCCGCTCGACCGGCTGGCGCGCCCGTTCGGGGACGATCCCCGGGACCGGCAGCTCAGCGGTGTGCCGGGCGGGCTCGCGCGCCAGCTCGTCGGGTTCTGCGTGGTGGGCGCGCTTTCCACCCTGTTCTACCTCGCCCTGTTCACGCTGGCGCGCACCGGGCTCGGTCCTCAACTCGCCAACGCGGCGGCTCTGTTGGTGTCGGCGGTGGCCAACACCGCCGCGAACCGCAGGCTCACGTTCGGGGTGCGCGGCCGGGACCGGGCGGTCCGCCACCAGGCGCAGGGCCTCGCCGTGTTCGCGATCGGGCTCGCCCTGACCAGCGGCTCACTCGTCGCCCTGGACGCGGCGAACGCGCACGCCGCCCACTCCACCGAGGTGGCCGTCCTGGTCGCGGCCAACCTCGCCGCGACCGTCCTGCGCTTCCTGCTGTTCCGCGCGTGGGTGTTCCCCGACCGCGTCACGGCGACCTCGCGGAACAGCACCCCGCACCACCCCGCACCGAAGGGCGACGCGCGATGACCACGACCACCCCCCGGACCGGCCCCTGCGAGGGGACCGCCCGGGCCGCCCGGACCGGGCGCGGAGCCTCCGTCCGGGACCGGCTGTGGCGCGGGCGGCCCGACGACCCCGCCTGGGCCCGCCCCGCCCTGCTCGCCCTGCTCGCGGTGACCTGCGCGGCCTATCTCTGGAACCTGAGTGCCTCGGGATACGCCAACTCCTTCTACTCCGCGGCCGTCCAGGCGGGCAGCGAGAGCTGGAAGGCGTTCTTCTTCGGCTCCCTCGACGCCGCCAACGCGATCACGGTGGACAAGCCCCCGGCCGCGCTGTGGCCGATGGCCCTGTCGGTACGCCTCTTCGGCCTCGGCTCCTGGCAGATCCTGCTGCCCGAGGTGCTGATGGGGGTGGGCACCGTCGCCGTCCTGTACGCGGCGGTGCGGCGCAGGTTCAGCCCGGCGGCGGGGCTCATCGCGGGCGCGGTGCTCGCCCTGACGCCGGTCGCCGCGCTGATGTTCCGGTTCAACAACCCGGACGCGCTGCTCGCCCTCCTGATGACGGTCACCGTCTTCTGCGTGCTGCGCGCGCTGGAGGGCGCCCGTACCAAGTGGCTGGTGTGGGCCGGTGTCGCGATCGGCTTCGCCTTCCTGACCAAGACGCTGCAGGCGTTCCTCGTCCTGCCGCCCCTCACGGTGCTCTACGCGGTGTGCGCGCCGACGCCGGTACGCCGACGGCTCGGTCAACTCGCGCTCGCGACAGCGGTGTTGACCGTCTCGGGCGGCTGGTGGGTGGCGGCCGTGGAGCTCTGGCCCAAGTCCTCACGGCCGTACATCGGCGGGTCGCAGCACAACTCGTTCCTTGAACTCACCTTCGGCTACAACGGGCTCGGCCGCCTCAGCGGCGAGGAGACGGGCAGTGTCGGGGGCGGGGGCGCGCGGCCCGGCGGTCTCGACCTGCCGGCCGGGCTGCGGCCGGGCGGGCTGCGGCCGGGCGGGGGCGGTGGTGGCTGGGGCGAGACCGGCATCGGCCGGATGTTCAACTCCGAGATCGGCGGCCAGATCTCCTGGCTCCTGCCGGCGGCCCTGCTCCTGCTGGTCGCGGGGCTCGTGGTCACCTGGAAGGCCCGCCGCACCGACACGGCGCGCGCCGCGTTCCTCGCCTGGGGCGGCGCGCTCCTGATGACCGGGCTGATCTTCAGTTTCATGGCCGGGATCTTCCACCAGTACTACACGGTGGCCCTGTCGCCCTACATCGCGGCGCTCGTCGGCATGGGGGCCACGGTCCTGTGGGAGGAGCGCTCGCGCCTCTGGGCGTCGCTGACGCTCGGGCTGACGGTGGCGGCCACGGCCGGCTGGGCGTACGTGCTGCTGGGGCGCACCCCGGACCAGCTGCCGTGGCTGCGCTGGGCCGTCCTGATCGGCGGCCTCGCGGCTTCGCTCGGCCTGGCCCTCGCGGCCCGGCTGCCGCGCCGGATCGCGCTCGGCGTCGCGGGGCTCGGTCTCGCGGCGGCGCTCGCCGGGCCCGCCGCGTACACGGCGAGCACGCTCGACACCGGGCACACCGGTTCGATCGTCACGGCGGGACCGGCCGGGGCGAGCAGGGGCGGCGGTCCCGGCGGGGGCGGCCGTACGCGGTTCGGCGGGGCGCCCGGCGCGGGGCGCGGCGGCGCCCTGCCGGGCAACGGCCAGGGCCTGCCCGGCGGCGGGGCGGGCCTGCCGCCGGGCGCGTCCGGTACGACCGGTCAGGCGGGTCAGGGCGGCCCACCCGGTCTGAACGGACAGGGCCCGGGCGTCGGCGCCGGGGAGCGCGGCGGCGTGGGCGGGGCCACGGGGGGTGGCATGGGCGGTCTGCTCGACGGCGCCCGGGTGAGCGAGGAGGCCACGGCCCTCCTGAAGGAGAACGCGGGTGACTACACCTGGGCGGCGGCCGCGATCGGCTCGCAGAACGCCGCGAGCTACCAACTGGCCAGCCGGCAGCCCGTGATGGCGATCGGCGGCTTCAACGGGAGCGACCCGTCGCCGACGCTCGCCCAGTTCAAGCGGTACGTGGCCGAGGGGAGGATCCACTACTTCGTGGCCGGCGGCGGGATGCCGGGCGGCGGCGGTCAGGGCACCGGAAGTGCCCTCACCAGCTGGGTGGAGGCCGGGTTCAAGAAGGTGACGGTCGGCACCGCCACCTTCTACGACCTGACCGCCCCCGTGACGAACTGATCTCTCGGGCCCGGGGTCTCCGGCGAGGTCGCGCGGGGCCTCCCGGGGTCTCCCGTGGGGGGCCTCCCGTGTCTCCCGGGGTGTCCTGTGCCTCCCGGGGGCCCGCGAGGTATCGCAGGGCTCCTGGGGTGGAGGGTGGTGTCACCGGCGGATCAGCAGATCCGCGACGACCGGGCGGTGGTCCGAGGCGAGGGTCTCGGCCACCGCCGCGTCGCGTACCCGGACCACGCCCCGCTCGACCGCCACGAAGTCGATCCGGCGGTCCGGGACATCGGCGGGGAAGGTGCCCGCACCCGGCTCGGCGTCGGTCAACTCACGCCACAGCGGGGCCAGTTCAGGTGCCGACGGCACGGCGTTGAAGTCGCCGAGCAGGACCTTGCGGGCGTGCCGGTCGGCGTTCATGATGCGGCGGGTGTCGGCCACCTGCGCCACCCGTACCGAGGGATCGCCCCGGTAGTCGAGGTGGGTGACGTACACATGGACCGGCACGCCCCGCACCCGCACCCGCACCTCGCCGAAGCCCGGCGCGGGCTCCGGCACGGGATGGGGGTCCTGGGTGGAGAGCCGGGTGATCTCATGGTTCTCGGCGCCCAGCACGGGATACCGGGACAGCACCGCCACCCCGAACTCCCGTCGCGGGCCGCCCGGTTGGACGGGGTCGAGGCTGTAGATCGGCGCGAACGAGACCCGCATGCCGAGCCGCGCGGCAAGCTCCGCTGCCACGTCGCGGTCCTGGCTGCGGGCGCCCCAGTGCACATCGACCTCTTCGAGCCCGATCACGTCCGCGTGCAGCGCGCGCAGCGCGGCGGCCTGCCGATCGAGGTCGAAGACGCCGTCCAGGCCGGCCCCGGCGTGGACGTTGTACGTGGCCACGCGCAGCGGCACCTGGGCGCCCCCGCTCGGGTCCGCCTGCGCGCCGGGCGCGGTGAGGGTGGTCAACAAGGCTGTCGTCAGGGCGAGTTGAGCGCCGCGTCGGTGGAACGGGCCGGTCCGTGTCATGGGGTCTTCCTGCCCGTTCGGTGGGCGCGCGAAATAACTTTACGGCGTAGAAGAACTGCTCTACGGTGTATATCAGTCGCTCACATACACCGTATAAGGAGTCAGGGAGCCGCCATGACGGCAACGACAGCCGAGAACCCCACCACGCCCACCGGGCATCCGCAGCGCTGGCTGATCCTCGGCGTCATCTGCGTGGCCCAGCTCACGGTGCTGCTCGACAACACCGTCCTGAACGTCGCCATCCCCTCACTCACCACCTCGCTCGGCGCGTCCACCGCCGACATCCAGTGGATGATCAACGCGTACTCCCTCGTCCAGTCCGGGCTGCTGCTCACCGCGGGCAGCGCGTCCGACCGCTACGGGCGCAAGAAGATGCTCGCGGCGGGACTCGCGCTCTTCGGGATCGGCTCGCTGGCGGCCGGCTGCGCGCAGAACGCGGGCCAGCTCATCGCCGCCCGCGCCGGGATGGGCGTCGGCGGGGCGCTGCTCATGACCACCACGCTCGCCGTGGTGGTGCAGATCTTCGACGACGAGGCCCGGGTCAAGGCCATCGGCATCTGGGCCACCGTGAACTCGCTCGGCTTCGCGGCCGGGCCCCTGATCGGCGGCGTCATGCTCGACCACTTCTGGTGGGGCGCGATCTTCCTGGTCAACATCCCGGTGGCGGTGCTGGGTCTGATCGCCGTGGTCACGCTCGTACCGGAGTCGAAGAGCCCGCACGGCGACCGGCCCGACCTGCTGGGCGCGCTGCTCTCCACGATCGGCATGACGGGGGTCGTGTACGCGATCATCTCCGGGCCGGGGCACGGCTGGCTCTCGGGCCACGTGCTGGTCCCGGCGGCCGTCGGCGCGGTGTTCCTCGCGGCGTTCGCCCGCTGGGAGCTGGCCATCGAGCATCCGATGCTGGACATGCACTTCTTCCGCAACCAGAAGTTCATCGGCGCCGTCGCCGGGTCGATCCTGGTCGCCTTCGGCATGGGCGGCTCGCTGTTCCTGCTCACCCAGCACCTCCAATTCGTCCTGGGATACGGGCCGTTGGAGGCGGGGCTGCGCACCGCGCCGCTGGCGCTCAGCGTGGTCGCGCTGAACATGACGGGGGTCGGCGCCAAGCTGGTCGTCTCGGTGGGCACCCCGCGCGCCATCGCCATCGGCATGACCGCGAACGCGGCGGGGCTCGCCTCCATCGCGCTGCTCGGTGCGCACAGTTACGGGGGCACGCTGCTCGGACTGGTCGTGATGGGCGCCGGCATCGCGCTGTCCATGCCGGCGATGGCCAACGCCATCATGAGCGCCATCCCGCCGGAGAAGGCGGGTGTCGGCGCGGGAGTCAACGGCACGCTGGGCGAGTTCGGCAACGGGCTCGGTGTGGCGGTCCTCGGCGCGGTGCTCAACTCGCGGTTCGCGGCGCTGGTTCCGGTGGCCGCGGCCTCGCTGCCCGCGGCGCTCGCGGCGGCCGGCGACGACGCCGAGCGGGGCCGGATCGCCGACGCGTTCGCCTCGGGCCTGGAGACCAGCCAGCTGGTCGGCGCGGTCGCGGTGCTCGCGGGCGGCCTCCTCGCGGCGGTGCTGTTGCACCGCGCGGAACGCTCCGAACCCGCGCCGCAACCCGCGCCCGGGCCCGCCGGGCCGCCTCCGGCCACATAGCATCGTCGGGGGTATACGGCCCCTGACGGGCCGACGGGGATTCGGCGGGGACCAGGACCGAGGAGAGCAGCGATGGTGTCGGCGGCGGACCGGGCGAAGGACGCGGCGCGGACCAGCGTGTGGCTCGGCAGCAAGGCGGACCGCCGGGTGCGCCGCAGCGAGCCCTCCGAGGGCGGTCCTGCGCTCGACCGGGACCGCATCATCGCCGAGGCGGTACGGCTGCTCGACGCCGAGGGGGCCGTCAAGTTCTCCATGCGGCGCCTCGCGGGGGAGCTCGGGGTCACCGCGATGTCCCTGTACTGGTACGTGGACAACAAGGACGACCTCCTCGAATTCGCGCTCGACGCGGTGTTCGCGGAGGTCGCCCTGCCCGACATGACGGACGAGTCGGCCGACTGGCGCGACCAGCTCCGCGCGGTGGCCGTCGGCTACCGCGCGGCCTTCGTCCACCATCCCTGGGCCTCCGCCCTGGTCGGGCGCTACCTCAACATCGGGCCGCACTCCATGGCCTTCTCGCGCACAGCCCAGCGCATCATGGGCCGCACCGGGCTGCCGTCGCACGGGCAGATGGGCGGGCTCGCGGCGGTCTTCCAGTTCGTGTACGGGTTCGGCACGATCGAGGGGACGTTCGTGCAGCGGTGCGCGGATGCGGGGCTCACGCAGGACGAGTACTTCGCGCGGGCGATGGGGGCGTTGATGGAGCAGCCGCGGTATCGGGAGGACTTTGCGGGGGCGGCGCAGATCATGGCGGAGCGGGGTGGGGAGACCGTGCAGGACATGCGCCAGCGCGACTTCGACTTCGCGCTGTCCCTCCTGATCGCGGGGATCGAATCCCTGAGCGCGGGGTCCGCATAGCCCTGCCGGGGCTGGCCGGGCTCCTGGGGGCTTGGCCCGGGGGGCCGGCTCCCTGGGGCTCCGCCCCAGACCCCGGGGGGTCTGCCCACCCGCCCGCCCGTGACGGGGGTTGGCTGGGCCGGCTCCCTGGGGCTCCGCCCCAGACCCAGAGGGGTTTGCCCACCCACCCGCCCGTGCAGCGGGTTGCATCGGCGGAGCCCTGGGGCTGCGCCCCAGACCCCCTGAGGGGCTCCGCCCCTCGAACCCCAGGGGGTTTGCCCACCCGCCCGCCCGTGCAGCGGGTTGCATCGGCGGAGCCCTGGGGCTGCGCCCCAGACCCCCTGAGGGGCTCCGCCCCTCGGACCCCGGGGGGTTTGCCCACCCGCCCGCCCGTGCGGGGGGTTGGAGGGTGCCGGGCCCTGGGGCTGCGCCCCAGACCCGCTGAGGGGCTCCGCCCCTCGAACCCCGGCGGGGGCTGCGCCCCCTGCACCCCCCTTCGCGCCTGAACGGCGCTCGTCCTCAATCGCCGGACGGGCTGAGGTTGCCCGATGCGGGCCAGCACCGGTGCTGTTAGGGGCGCGGGGAACTGCGCGAAAAGCGACCACGGTCCGCACACGACCGGGGGGTGAAGGGGCGCGGGGAACTGCGCAAGGCAGGCTGTGCCACACGTGCGGGCCAGCACCGGTCCTGCCAGGGGCGCGGGGAACTGCGCGAGCCAGGCTGTGCCACACATGCGGGCCGGTACCAATCCCGCCAGGGGCGCGGGGAACTGCGCGAGAAGCGAGCACGGTCCGCACACGACAGGGGGTTAAGGGGCGCGGGGAACTGCGCAAACCCCGGGCACCCCCAGCACCCCCAGGGACCCGGGCACCCCCAGCACCCCCCCGGGGCCGGGCACCCCCAGCACCCCCAGGGCCGGGCGGCCCGAAGCGGGCCAGGTTAGAGGGTTGGCAGGGTGGGGCCCTGGACGGTTTGGATGTCCAGGGTGATCTGCAGGGTCGTCCCGATCGCGGAGATCCCGGCCTGCACCACCTGGTTGTACCGCATGGCGAAATCCTCCCGCCGCAACTCCCCCGTCGCCCGGTACGCCGCCCGCACCCCGCCCCACGGATCGGGCCCCGTACCCAGGTACGACAGGTCGAGGTCCACCTCGCGGACCACCCCGTGCAGGGACAGCTCGCCCCGTACCGTCCAGCGGTCCGGCCCGGCCGGGGTCAGGGCCGTGCTGCGGTAGGTGATGTCGGGGAAGCGCTCGACGTCCAGGAAGTCGGGGGACTTCAGGTGCCCGTCGCGCATCGCGTTCCCCGTGTCGATGGACGCCGCCTTGATGACCGCCTCCACCCGCGACTCCTCGACGTCCTCGGCGATCTCGACGCGCCCGCCGAACTCGGCGAACCGTCCGTGCACACTGGAGATGCCCAGGTGCTGGGCGACCGCGCCGACCGACGAGTGCACCGGGTCGATCGTCCAGGGCCCCGGCGGCGGCAGCTCGACACCGCCCTGGCGCGCCAGCACCACCGTGCCGACCGAGGCCCGTCCGCTCGCCGTCACCAGCGCCGTGGAGGCGGCCGGCGCGTAGCCGACGGCGGTCACGATCACCGTGTACGCACCGGGCGCGAGGGCCGTGTCGGCCGCGACCGAACCGTCCTCGGCCGCCGAGGCGCGCAGCACCTGCGCCCCCGTCATGTCGGTCATCGTCACCACGGCGTGCGAGACGGCCCAGCCGTCGCGCGTGCGTACCTGTGCCCGCAGTCCCATCCCGTTTTCTCTCCTCGCGTTCAAAAAGGTCGGGCCCCGGGGCGGGGACGGCCGGCCGTCCCCTGCCCGCCGCCCCCGCACCCGGGGCCCATTTCCACGCCGGTCACGGCCGCCTCCGCTCGAAGCGGGCCGTTCCCGGGGGTCTCGGTCGGTCCGAACTACTCGCCGGGGTGGGCGAGTTCGATGTCGTGGCCGTCGACACCGCGGCCGGCCACGGTCAGCGAGCCGGCCACCGGCGGGTAGCCGGTCGCGATGACCGTGTACTCACCGGAGTTCAGGTCGGCGAAGGCGTACGCGCCGTCGTCGCCCGTCGTCGCGTTGGCGACCACGTTGCCCGCCGCGTCCAGCAGCGTGACCCGGGCATCGGCCAGCGGACGCCGGTCGACGCCGCCCCGGATCGTGCCCTGGACCAGCGCGCCCGCCTGGAGCGCGGCCTCGACGCGGGTCACGCCGTAGCCCGCGATCTCCACCGGCAGCGCCAGCGGCCGGAAGCCGTCCGCGTTGACCGCGACGGTGACCTGGCCGGGCACGAGCTCCCCGAAGGTGAACTCACCCGTCGCGCCGGACTTGCCGGTCGCGAGCAGGTCGCCGCGCACATCGGTCACGATCACCATCGCGCCCTCGACCGGCGCGCCGCTCTCGGCCGCCTTCACCGAGCCGACCAGGCCGCTGGTGCCGGACAGGAGGATGTCGTACGCGAGTGCCTCGGCGCCCACCACGATGGTGGAGGCCTGCGGCTGGAAGCCGTCGGCCGCCGCGATCAGCACGTAGCTGCCGGCGCCCGGGGCGGCGAGCAGGTACCCGCCGTCGGGCCCCGCCACCGCGCGGCCGAGCTGGCTGCCGCCGAGCGAGATCAGCGTGACGGCGGCGGAGGCGACGGGCGCCCCTTCGGCGGCGCGGACCGTGCCGCGCACCGGGATGCCGTCGAGCACGGGAGCGGTCACGGTCTCGGCCACCGGGGCCTGGACCGCCGCCGGGGCGGAGACCTGCGAGGGAACCGGGGCGGCGGCCGGGGCGGCGGCGGGCGCCTCCTCGGACTCGGCGCCGCCCACCGCACGGGTACGCAGCGGGATCTCCTTGATGAAGAGGGTGATCAGGAAGGCGAGCAGCGCGCACGGCGCCGCGTACAGGAACACGTCGCCGACACCGTGTCCGTACGCGCTCTCGATGACGGTACGGATCGGAGCGGGCAGCACGGACAGGTCCGGGATGGTGCCGGAGCCGCCGGCGCTCTTGGCCGCCGCGGCGCCCTGCGGGCCGAGCGCGGTGAGGCCTTCCGTGACGTAGTGGCCGACCCGGTTGGCCATGACCGCGCCGAGCGCCGAGACGCCGACCGCACCACCGAGGGAGCGGAAGAAGACGACGACGGACGAGGCCGAGCCGAGGTTCGCGGGTGAGACCTGGTTCTGGGTGCACAGGACCAGGTTCTGCATCATCATGCCGATGCCGAGGCCCATGAGCGCCATGTAGATCGCGAGGTGCCAGTACGGGGTGTCGTAGCGCATCGTGCCGAGCAGACCGAGGCCCGCCGTCACCAGCACACCGCCGCTGACCAGCCACGCCTTCCACTTGCCCGTCTTGGTGATGACCTGACCGGAGACGGTGGACGCGACGAAGAGTCCGCCGATCATCGGGATCGTCATGACACCGGACATGGTCGGCGTCTTGCCGCGCGCCAGCTGGAAGTACTGCGAGAAGAACACCGTGCCCGCGAACATCGCGACACCCACGAAGAGCGAGGCGAGCGAGGCGAGGGTGATGGTGCGGTTGCGGAACAGGCGCAGCGGGATGATCGGCTCGCTGGCCTTCGACTCGACGAGCACGAACAGCGCGCCGAGCACGATCGAGCCGCCGACCATCGCGTAGGTCTGGCCCGAGATCCAGTCGTACTTGTCGCCCGCGAAGGTCACCCAGACCAGGAGCAGCGAGACCGCGGCGCTGATCAGGACGGCGCCGCTCCAGTCGACCTTGACGTCCCGCTTCACGACGGGGAGCTTCAGGGTCTTCTGCAGCACGATCAGGGCGATGACCGCGAAGGGCACGCCGACGTAGAAGCACCAGCGCCAGCCGAGCCAGTCGGTGTCCGTGATCAGACCGCCGAGGAGCGGGCCGCCGACCGTCGCGACCGCGAACGTGGCACCGAGGTAACCGCTGTAACGGCCGCGCTCACGCGGCGAGATCATGGCGGCCATGATGATCTGGGCGAGCGCGGAGAGGCCGCCCACGCCGATGCCCTGGAACACGCGGCAGGCGATCAGCATGCCCGAGCTCTGGGACAGACCGGCCACGATCGAGCCGGACACATAGATGACCAGGGCTATCTGGACCAGCAGCTTCTTGCTGAACAGGTCCGAGAGCTTGCCCCACAGCGGGGTGGTCGCGGTCATGGCGAGCAGCGACGCCGTCACGACCCAGGTGTACGCGGACTGACCGCCGCCCAGGTCGCTGATGATGTGGGGCAGGGCGTTGGAGACGATCGTCGAGGACAGGATCGCGACGAACATGCCGAGCAGCAGCCCGGACAGCGCCTCCATGATCTGCCGGTGAGTCATCGGCGCGCCACTGTCGGAGGGCGCGTGCCCTCCGTGCTTGGCGTGGCCGCCCCGCACACCGGCTGGTGTGGTCGTAGCCATGAAGTTCCTTGTCTTGTCTGTCGGTTGGTTCGGTGTACGGGTCGTGCGAGTCGTGCGGGTCATACGAGTCGTGCGGGTCGTGCGGGTCACGCGGGTCGTACGGGTCTGGGTGCCGGGTCCCGCCGGGCGGGGTCCGCTAGGCGGGGGTCCGCTCGGCGGGGGTGCGGTCGGGCGGGGTGGGCGCGGGCGGGGTGCGGGTCTCGGGGGGCCGCACATGGGGTGCCCGGCAGTCCCCGAAGGAGTCGCGCAGACGGGCCAGCATCGTGTTGAGCTGCCCGACCTCGTCGTCGGACCAGTCCTTGAGGGTGTGCGCGAACATCTCCGTGGTGCGCGTCCCCAGGGCGTCGATCATGACCTGGCCCGCGGGGGTGAGCCGCAGGATCCGCGAGCGCTTGTCGGCGGGGTCGGCGGACCTCTCGATCCAGCCCCGCTGCGCGACGTGCGCCACATGACGGCTCGTCACCGACATGTCCACCGCGAGGAGTTCGGCGAGTCTGCTGATCCGCATCTCACCGTGACGCTCCAGGAGGGTCAGCACGGCGGCCGAGCCGGCCGGGCACTCGGGCGGCAGGATCCGCGCGAGCCCGCGCTTGACCGCGCCGATCGCGCTGAGCTGCCGGGCCAGCTCCTCGTAGAGGCTCTGCGCGGCCATGGACACCTCCGAAATCTTGTTGCTTCGGGCAACCATAAGATTGTTGGTTGCCGAAGGCAAACTAAATCCGGCCCTGTGCAGCAAAGGAATAGCAAAGCCTTTCCGGGGGGCTTTCCCGAAGGGCGGGGCCTGCCTGGCGCGGCCAGGCTTCCACCCCGCCACCCGCGCAGTTCCCCGCGCCCCTAGGGGGTCGGACTTGCCGGCGCCGTCAGCCACCGGCCCCCAGGGGCGCGAGGAACTGCGCGAGGAGCGAGCACGGTCCGCAGGCGAAGGCGTGGTCAGGGGCGCGGGGAACGGCGCAGAAAAGGGGGGCCCACCGCCGAGGGGAGGCGAGGGCACGGGCCCGCAAGGGGCCCGGGGTTGGGTCAACCCCCCATCTTCGCTAGGGTCCTGCCCCATGGCACACAACCCCCCCGCCCCCCAGGGCCCCGAGGGCAATTACGACCCCGCGGGCTCCACGCAGATGTTCCGCGCCTTCGTAGACGAGGGCGCCCCCCAGACCCGCCAGCAGGCCACCCCCGCCGCGACGGCCGCCGGCCCGCGCGTGGGCCTGATCGTCGGCATCGTCGCCGTGATCGTGGTCCTCGCGGCGGTGGCCTGGCTGGCACTGGGCTGACCGAGGGCGCGAGGGGTGGCCCCGGGCAGTCCGGAGGCCGCCCCGGTCACCCCCAACTGGCCGTGACGGCCCGCGTCTCCACATGCATCCCCATCGGCACCCGCCACGCCTCCACACACACCCCGTACGTCCGTGAGACGGACGCCCCCGGGGCAATCGGCAGGGGCAGCGGCTGGGTGGACTTGATGGTGGCCCAGTCCACCCCGAGCAGCCCGATGATGTGCGTGGCGAACATGACGCTGCCCGACGTCACCGCCGTACCGCCCGTATTGCTGAACCGCACCGTGACGTTCTCGCACCACCGGTGCTCCCCGGCCGACCGGCCCGGCGCCCCGACCGTGAGCACCGCGGGCCCGGCGGGCGTACCAGGGGCGGGGGCCGAGGGCGTACCGGAGGGCGGATGAGAGGCTCCGGACGACCCGGACGATCCCGAAGTCCCGGACGATCCCGAAGATCCAGGCGCCCCCGAAGGCCCAGGCGTCCCTGAAGCGCCACCCCCGCTCCCGCCACCCGGCACCGAACCCCCCGAGCCCGCACCGGAGTTGGCGGCATTCGGGCCCGCCGGTGCCCCGCCCGCAGGCACCCGCCCCGTGGCTCCACCGGCCCCGGGCGAAACCCCGGGCACACCAGAGGAACCAGCCGCACCAGAAGACCCGGCCGCACCGGCCCCACCAGCCGCACCGGACGGTGACGGCACCCCCGCCCCGTCCAGCGGCACCAGCTCCACCTTGCCCAGCGGCGGCACCGCACGGCCCGGCACCGAGGGCCCGGCCCCCACCGCCACGTACCCGGGCCGGTGGCCGTCCCCGGCACAGGCGGCGAGCGCACCGCCGAGGCCCAGTACCACCGCCGCCGGAACACCGATCAGCGCAGCACGTCGTCGCATCGCGCCAGTGTGTCTGACGGGGCGTCAATAAGCCACAGGGGCGGCCGAGTTACTGGCGGGCGCGAGCCGGTCCGTCCGGGCTCGCTCAGTCGGAGATCAGGCCCTCGCGCAACTGGGCCAGGGTGCGGGTGAGGAGCCGGGAGACGTGCATCTGGGAGATGCCGACCTCCTCGCCGATCTGCGACTGCGTCATGTTCGCGAAGAAGCGCAGCATGATGATCTGCCGCTCTCTGGGCGGGAGTTTGGCGAGCAGCGGCTTCAAGGACTCGCGGTACTCGACGCCTTCGAGCGCCGTGTCCTCGTACCCGAGCCGGTCCGCGAGCGAGCCCTCGCCGCCGTCGTCCTCGGTGGCCGGCGAGTCGAGCGAGGAGGCGGTGTAGGCGTTGCCGACCGCGAGGCCGTCGACCACGTCCTCCTCGGACACCCCGAGAACGGCCGCGAGTTCGGGGACCGTGGGCGAGCGGTCGAGCTTCTGCGCGAGCTCGTCGCTGGCCTTGGTGAGCGCGAGCCGCAGCTCCTGGAGGCGGCGCGGAACCCGCACCGACCACGAGGTGTCGCGGAAGAAGCGCTTGATCTCGCCGACGACCGTGGGCATCGCGAACGTGGGGAATTCCACGCCCCGTTCGCAGTCGAAACGGTCGATCGCCTTGATCAGACCGATCGTTCCGACCTGGACGATGTCCTCCATCGGCTCGTTGCGGCTGCGGAACCGGGCGGCGGCGTACCGCACCAGGGGCAGGTTGAGCTCGATGAGGGTGTCGCGTACGTACGTACGCTCCGGGCTGTCGGTGTCCAGCGTGGCGAGGCGCAGGAACAGGGAGCGGGACAGCGTGCGGGTGTCGATGGCTGCGGTGTTTGCGGCGTGTCGGTGCACGGTCGGTGCGGGTGCGCTCTTGGTGAGCGTGAGCACCTTCGAGCTGCCCTGTTCTGCGGACATGCCAACCCCCTTGAAGTAGCGGCGGTCGCGGACGGTCGCGTCGGGCCACGACCATTCGGAGGAAGCAGCCTCCACCTGAATACCGGAGGCGGGGCTGCGGCAAACGCGGTTTCAGCAGAATGTCACATGTCGGCAACACGCTGTAGTGACATGTCGACAAGGGGAACCCGAGTACCCGCAGGAAGCGGGGGGTGTGGGGTTTTTCGCCCGGAAATTTTTTACCCGGCAAAGAAACGGGCTCGGCTCACTCGAACCGGTTATGCCTCGATTCGATTTGCGGACCGCAGCCGCGCGAAGCTCCTGGCCAGGAGCCTTGACACGTGCATCTGCGACACTCCCAATTCCTGGCTGATCTGGGACTGCGTCAGATTGCTGTAATAGCGGAGCATCAAGATCCGCTGCTCGCGTTCGGGCAGTTGTACGAGCAGGTGCCGGACCAGGTCGCGGTGTTCCACGCCGGCGAGGGCCGGGTCCTCGTAACCGAGCCGGTCGAGCAGGCCGGGCAGTCCGTCGCCCTCCTGGGCGGCCTCCAGGGACGTCGCGTGGTACGAGCGCCCCGCCTCGATGCAGGCGAGCACCTCGTCCTCGCCGATCCGCAGCCGCTCGGCGATCTCGCCGGTGGTGGGGGAGCGCCCGTGCAGCGTCGTCAGGTCCTCGGTGGCGCCGTTCACCTGCACCCAGAGCTCGTGGAGCCGGCGCGGGACGTGCACGGTGCGGACGTTGTCCCGGAAGTAGCGCTTGATCTCGCCGACGACGGTGGGCATCGCGAAGGTGGGGAACTGGACGCCGCGGTCCGGGTCGAAGCGGTCGATCGCGTTGATCAGTCCGATGGTGCCGACCTGGACGACGTCCTCCATCGGCTCGTTGCGGCTGCGGAACCGGGCGGCCGCGTACCGCACGAGCGGCAGGTTCGCCTCGATCAGGGCGGCGCGCACCCGGCCGTGCTCGGGGGTCCCGGGTTCGAGCCCTTTCAACCGGCCGAACAGGACCTGGGTCAGGGCGCGGGTGTCGGCGCCCCTGGTGGAGGTTCTGACGGGGCCCCTGGGGCCCTCCGGGGAGTCCTGGGCGGGCACGTCCGGGGTGTCCTGGGAGGGGGGTTCGTTCTGGGGCGGCACTTGAGGCGTAGTACTGGCCGGCACGGTCACGCCACCCCTTAGTCCTCGGTCGTGGTCCTCGGTCAACTCATCCGTCAAAAGCGGTCATAGCATCACAAGACAGGCCCACTGTGTGCAAGCACCGTATAACCACGTGTTGAGGGCAAGTTGGGGCATATGGCCCCGGTCGGAGGGCTGTTGGCGCACCAAAAAGCCCCGCACCTCTCGGGCGCGGGGCGGGGGCCGGACGTGTGCCGGACGTGTGCCGGCCGGGGCTCAGAACGGATAGTCGGCGATCACCCAGGTGGCGAACTCGCGCCACTGCCCGGCGGCGGCCTGGTGGGCGGGGTGCTCGACGTACCGCTTGAGGGCGTCCTCGTCGGCGACGGCGGAGTTGATGGCGAAGTCGTACGCGATCGGCCGGTCGGTGATGTTCCAGGCGCACTCCCAGAACTCGATCTCGGGAACGATCCCGTCGAGCTCCTGGAAGGCCTTCACTCCGGCGACCACGCGCTCGTCGTCGCGCTGCACGCCCTCGTTCAGCTTGAACAGGACCAGGTGGCGGATCATGGACTCTCTCCTACGGGTACGACCCTGCGGTGCGGTTCGGCGGTTCTGCGGTCGCGGTGGAGGTCACGGAGGGACGGCGGCCGGCCGGCCGCGACCGCGCGACCCCGGCACGGGACTCAGCGGACCAGGTTGGTCATGAACGCGCCGACGCCCTTGGCCGCACTCGATATGCCCTCGAACCCGGTCTGGACCATCCCGGCGGCCTGCACCGGCGACGTGATGATCGTGTACAGCACGAACACCACGGCGATGTAGAGCAGGACCTTCTTGATGTCCACTGTGCCAGCCCTCCCCGGCGCCACCCCTGTGCGGTCGGGTGAGTCTAACCGCCACCCGTCCCGTACTCACCAGGCCTTTAAGGACCAAGGACCCGGTGAACGGGGCCCTTTGCCCGACGGTACGGACGTGGCGGGAGAGCAGGATGGTTCCTGAGCCCACCGCATCTGGCAGGAATGCGGCGGGCCAGGAACAGGACCTCACTGCGGGGTCCGCGCCGCGAGCTTCCCCCTGACTGCGGCGCGGACTTGCAGGTTCTGTTCTCATCGGGGGGAGCGGCTTGTCCCCCCGATGCCGCTCCCCCCGCCCCAACGCCCAAGCCCCGGTCGCCCTGCGGCCGGGGCTTTTCCGTCCCGGCGGATCAGCCGAGCTGTTGGAATCCCGACCAGCCGGTTCTCGTCGAGGTACGGGCTGTCGGACCCGAAGCACCACCAGAGCTGGTCACCCTCCTTGACCAGCAGGTCGGCATGGCCGGGTACGTCGATCGTTCCGTCGGCGTCGCCGACGGCGAGGATCTGCGAGGCATCCGACCAGTGATTCGCCCAGCCGACTCCGTTGCTTCGGGTAGACGGCGGGGGTCTTGCGGCCGTCGGCCGGCCCCAGTCCTACGAGGTCCTCGAAGCCATCGTTCGTCCAGTCGCCGCGATGGGTGACGGAGCCTCCGTTGAAATTGGTGTTGCCGCCGCGGACTCCGGGTCCCATGTACCCGTTGCCCTTGCCCGTGTCGCTTGGCGTAGAAGCGACAGGTGGTTCCGCCGGACCTGTTGCCCGCCTTGTCGACGCTGCGCACCCCGAGCGCGTGAGCTCCGTCCCGGCCAGGCGCACCTCTACCAGCAGGCCTCTGCGCTGGTGTGGGGCACGCTGGGATGATGATCTGCTGAACCGTGTGCTGCTGCTCGAAAACCGCGCAGCAGCACACGGAAGGCACGAAACCCTGGAGTAGTTCAATGCCCGGATGTCCTCTAGCAGCCGAGGTGCAGATCCTTCACATCCCTCTGGTTGCCATGTGTGGAATCGTCGGGTTGATGGGGTTTTTGGTGTGGGACGCATTGAGGCTTCCCGCAGGACTCTGGTTCCGCTGGTTGATGCCGTTCGGCTTCATACCCCTGCTGGCAGGGATCGAGCTGAACTGGATCTGGTTGATCCTGGTCGGTGCCGCGATCATGGCAGCGGGGCTCGGCCTGGGGAAGAACTGGCGTCAGAAGGACCGGCGTGACGCGTGATATCGGCTGAACGTCGGCTCTGACAACCGAAGTTCATGTCGGCCGGCCCTCGTTCGCCCGCGCCCCCGGGAGGACGAGGGCCGGCTTCCGTGTCGTGTGACGGTCCGCTCAGGCGCGTCTGTGGGCCGACGGGGAGCAGATTGCCCGCCAGACCGGAGCGGTCCTCATGAGGCGGCACGCACGGGTCCAGGCAACACGAAGGGCCCGGTTCACATGAACCGGGCCCTTCGTCCTGCTGGCGGTAGCGGAGGGATTTGAACCCTCGGTGAGTTTCCCCACACTCGCTTTCGAGGCGAGCTCCTTCGGCCGCTCGGACACGCTACCGAGAGAGAGCTTAGCCCAAGGTGGGCCGTGGTTTGAAATCGGTTCGGCGAGAGGTGGGTCACCGCTGCCGGAAGAAGGCCGTGAGCTGCGCCGAGCACTCCTCGTCGAGGACGCCGGCGATCACTTCGGGGCGGTGGTTGAGCCGCTGATCGCGCACCAGGTCCCACAGCGATCCGGCGGCTCCCGCCTTCTCGTCGCGGGCGCCGTAGACGACCCGGTCGATCCGGGACTGGACGATCGCGCCCGCGCACATCACGCAGGGCTCAAGGGTGACGACGAGCGTGCAGCCCACCAGGCGCCACTCGCCCGTGCGGGCGGCCGCGCGGCGGATGGCGAGGATCTCGGCGTGCGCGGTCGGATCGCCGGTCGCCTCGCGTTCGTTGTGCCCGGACGCGAGGAGCGAGCCGTCCGGGCCGAGCACGACCGCGCCGACCGGCACATCGCCGGCCGACTCGGCCTGTGCTGCCCCGGCCAGGGCGGAGCGCATCGGCTCCGCCCACCGGTCGCGTACGGGGTCGTGCGGGTGGAGCACTAGCGGACGGCCTCCAGGACCTCGGCCGCGCCCAGCGCGTCCGCGATCGTCACCAGGGCGTCCGAGTCCAGGGCCAGCAGCCGGCCCTCGCTCACCCCGAGGTCGGCGAGGATCGCGCTCTCGCCGAGCGGGCCGGCGGGAGTGGCGCCGTCGGAGGGGTCGCCTCCGTCGGGCTCGTCCACGGAGGCGGTGCCCTCGTCGTCGTAGCCGTCCTCCGTGCCGTCGAGGTCAAGGGTGTCCAGCTCGTCCTCCTCGTCGTCCTTGTCGTGGCCGAGCAGTTCGTCGGTGAGCATGGCCCCGTACGAGGAGCGGGCGGCGACGGCGGCGTTGGAGACGAAGACGCGGGGGTCCTCCTCGCCGTCGACGCGGACGACGCCGAACCAGGCGTCCTCCTGCTCGATGAAGACGAGCACCGTGTCGTCGGCCCCGTCGGCTGCTGCTTCCCGGGCCAGGTCGGCCAGATCCGACAGCGTCTCCACATCGTCGAGCTCTGTGTCGCTCGCTTCCCACCCGTCTTCGGTGCGCGCGAGCAGTGCGGCGAAGTACACCGTGACTCTCCCACTGGTCATAGGCGTGCCGGTTGGGGGTCCCCCCGGCTGTGGCTTCCTTCGGAATCGTGGCAGAAAACACCGCGGTTGCGAGAGTTCTTCCACGGTTGCGTTTTTCCGGTCGCCACGATCCCGCGCTCCGACGCCTCGTGACCAAGGGTTCCGCGACCCCGTCGGCGCGCGCCGCGACGCGCCGCGAACGGCGGTCCGTACCGCCGTGGTCGCGGGTGCGCGCTCAGCCTGAACACGCGCTCCAGGGCGCGGGGTTCACCGGTCGGCGGGGGCCGGGGCACACCTCACCAGCGGAACGTCCGCATGCGCATGGCCTGGCGCATCCGGGCCGCGCGGGCGCGCCGCGGCTGGACCCGGTCGCGCAGGGCCTTGGCCTCGTGCAGTTCGCGCAGGAACTGGGCGCGCCGCCTGCGGCGCTCCGTGTCGCTCTCCGGTTGTCGCGCTCGGTCGTGCTCGTCCGGCATTGGCTCACACCGCCCCGGGTCGGTTCGTGTTACCCACCTTCCCCCCGTTCGGGTGCTTGACGCCAACACGACCCGGCGGCGTACGGCAGGTCACGGAGCACGGGCAGGTGGGACGCGGGGCCGCTACTCCCCGGTTACTGTGGACGTCATGCGGATCCATGTCGTCGACCACCCTCTCGTGGCGCACAAGCTCACCACGCTGCGCGACAAGCGCACCGACTCCCCGACCTTCCGGCGGCTCGCCGACGAGCTGGTCACCCTGCTCGCCTACGAGGCCACCCGGGACGTGCGCACCGAGCAGGTGGACATCGAGACCCCGGTGACGCCGACGACGGGCGTGAAGCTCTCGTACCCGCGTCCCCTGGTCGTCCCGATCCTGCGCGCAGGTCTCGGCATGCTCGACGGCATGGTGCGCCTGCTGCCGACCGCCGAGGTGGGCTTCCTGGGCATGATCCGCAACGAGGAGACCCTGGAGGCCTCCACGTACGCGACGCGCATGCCCGAGGACCTCTCCGGCCGTCAGGTGTACGTCCTCGACCCGATGCTGGCGACCGGTGGCACGCTCGTCGCCGCGATCCGCGAGCTGATCAAGCGCGGCGCGGACGACGTCACGGCCGTGGTGCTGCTTGCCGCCCCCGAGGGCGTCGAGATCATGGAGCGCGAGCTGGCGGGCACGCCGGTGACCGTGGTGACCGCCTCGGTCGACGAGCGCCTGAACGAGCACGGCTACATCGTGCCGGGCCTGGGCGACGCGGGCGACCGGATGTACGGCACGGCGGACTAGCGGACCGGACGACGGCGGACTGGACGACGGCGGACTGGACGACGGCGGACCGGGCACGGCGGACCGGGCACGGTGGCGTGGCCCAGCCGCCCTGCGGCCTGCGGGTCTGCGGTCCGGCGGGTGTGCGATCCGGCGGGTGTGCGATCCGGCGGGTCTGCGGTCCCGCGGGGCCGCCGCTGCGCTGCGCTGCATGGTTTCGAGGGCGTCCTCACGCGGGGACGCCCTCGGCGTTTCAGCGTTTCAGCACGTCAACAGCATGTCAGCGCTTCAGCACTTCCCGGAGGGCGCGGGTGCGGGCCTGGCCAGGGCGGCCAGGGCCGTGTCGGCGTCCTTCGGCGCGTTCAGGTTCGCGAACGTCGTGCCGATGATCAGGTCGACGTCGGGCGACTCGCGCTTGTCGACCTTCTGCGTCGCGCCCTTGATCTGGGTGCCGAGTACGGAGAAGGGCCCGCGGGTCGCCGAGGCGGCGCCGAGCAGCACTCCGTTGCCGGGCACCTTCTTGTCGTACTCGGCGGGGGCGTTGCCCACCTTGCCGATCGCGAAGCCGCGCTTCTTGAGCTCGTCGGCGACCGATTTGGCCAGACCGCCGCGCGGGGTCGCGTTGTAGACGTTCACGGTGATCTGCGCCGGCTTGGGCAGCGCGGCGGCCACCACGGGCGCGCCGGAGGCCGCGGGGGCGGGGCAGTCCTTCTTGTGCGCGGCTGCCTTGGCCCTGTCGCCGCCGCCCCCGAACACGTCGATGAGCTGGACGGTCCCCCAGCCGATCAGACCGAGGGCCACCACCGCGCCGACCAGCGCGATGACCAGCCGGCCGCGCTTGCGGGGACGACGCATCCGTGGGTAGGCGTCACCCTTGATGCGGTACTTTCCGCCCATGCCGGGGGGAGTGAGCATGCTCATAGGCGCAGGGTAGTGCCGACCCGGAGCGATGCCTACTAAATGATCAACGGTTGGCGCGCGTGTGCGTCCGTATGCGCGGCAAAGGGTCCGAAAGGCCCACCCGGCTGTCGGACTCAGTCCATTTCGAGTACGCGGGCGTGCAGGACCTGGCGCTGCTGGAGCGCCGCCCGTACCGCCCGGTGCAGCCCGTCCTCCAGGTAGAGGTCGCCCTGCCACTTCACGACGTGCGCGAAGAGGTCGCCGTAGAACGTGGAGTCCTCGGCGAGGAGGGTCTCCAGGTCCAGCTGTCCCTTGGTGGTCACGAGCTGATCGAGCCGGACCGGGCGCGGCGCGACATCCGCCCACTGCCGGGTGCTTTCCCGGCCGTGGTCGGGGTAGGGCCGCCCGCTTCCGATGCGCTTGAAGATCACACGGAAAGCCTACCGGGCGAGCGGCTCCGGGCGCAGCCATGGAGGCCGAGTGCAATCCTGGGCAAAATGCCTCGAACCCGACGCAGGGGGCTCGTCATGACCGATAGCGACCGGACGACGCCCGCGCCCGGGCCCGTAGGTGCGGCGGACCCGAACGACCCCGGAGCGCGGAATCCCGCCCCGGCGCCCGACCCCGATTCCGCGCCCCCCGCTGATCCTTCCGCGCCGGGTGGCGGGCCCTCCGCGTCGGGCGCCGGTCCTTCCGTGTCGGACGGCAGGCCATCCGCGCCGGGCGGCGATTCGGCGGTGACGGGGGGCGGCCCGGGCGGCGACCTGGGGGGCGGGCAGCCGAGCGGGCACCCGTCCCCTTCCCCGTCACCGTCGGCGCTCGGGCCCGAGGCTGCGGCGATCGCGGCGGGATACGGCTTCACGGGTCCGGCGATGGAACTGGGCGCGCTGCTGTGGGACGGCCAGTGCCTGCCGGACGCGCCGGTCCGGATCCCCCTGTCGATGCTCAACCGGCACGGCCTGGTGGCCGGCGCGACCGGCACCGGCAAGACCAAGACGCTCCAGCTCATCGCCGAACAGCTCTCAGCCAATGGTGTCCCGGTCTTCCTCGCCGACGTGAAGGGCGACGTGTCCGGCATCTCCGCCCCCGGCACCCCGAACGACAAGGTGGCCGAACGCGCGGCGCAGGTCGGCCAGGACTGGGAGGCGGCCGGCTTCCCCTGCGAGTTCTACGGTCTCGGCGGCATCGGCCCCGGCATCCCCCTGCGGGCCACGGTCACGAGCTTCGGGCCCGTCCTCCTGTCGAAGGTGCTCCAGCTCAACCAGACCCAGGAGCAGTCGCTCGGCCTGATCTTCCACTACGCGGACAGCAAGGGCCTCGAACTGTACGACCTGAAGGACCTGAAGGCGGTCGTCGGCTTCCTGGTCTCCGACGTCGGCAAGGCGGAGTTGAAGGGCATCGGCGGCCTGTCGTCGGCCACCGCGGGGGTGATCCTGCGGTCGATCACGGCGTTCGAGCAGCAGGGTGCGGAACCGTTCTTCGGGGAGCCGGAGTTCGACACGAGCGAGCTGCTGCGCCTGGCGCCGGACGGCCGCGGTCTGGTGTCCGTCCTCGAACTGCCCGCGGTCCAGGACAAGCCGCAGCTCTTCTCCACCTTCCTGATGTGGCTGCTGGCCGACCTGTTCCAGAAGCTGCCCGAGGTCGGCGACGTGGACCGCCCCAAGCTCGTCTTCTTCTTCGACGAGGCGCACCTGTTGTTCAGCGGCGCGTCGAAGGCGTTCCTGGAGTCGATCACGCAGACGGTGCGGCTGATCCGCTCGAAGGGCGTGGGCATCTTCTTCGTGACGCAGACCCCGAAGGACGTCCCCGGCGACGTCCTGGCCCAGCTCGGCAACCGCGTACAGCACGCGCTGCGCGCCTTCACGCCGGACGACGCGAAGGCCCTGAAGGCGACGGTGCGCACCTTCCCGCACTCCCCCTACGACCTGGAGGAACTCCTGACCGGGCTCGGCACGGGCGAGGCGGTGATCACGGTCCTGAGCGAGAAGGGCGCACCGACCCCCGTGGCGGCGACGAGGCTGCGGGCCCCCCAGTCCCTGATGGCCCCGATCGACCCGGCGGCCCTCGACCAGACGGTCAAGTCCTCGGTCCTGTACGGACGTTACGCGGAACCGGTGGACCGGGAATCGGCTTTCGAGAAGCTGACGGCGGAGGAACGGGTGAGGGAGGAGGCGGCGGTGACGACGGCCCTGGACCAGCCGTCCCCGTCCGCGAATGCCCCGTCCCGCGGGAAGAAAGAGGAGGCGTCGCTGGCGGAGCAGGTGGTGGGGAGCGGGATCTTCCGGTCGCTGGCGCGGTCGGTGGGGACGCAGTTGGGTCGGGAGATCTCGCGGTCGATCTTTGGGACTCGGCGGAGGTAGGGGTTGCTGGGGACCTTTCTTTCCCCACCCCGCCCCTTCCCGAGACCCTCCGGGGGTGTGGGGGAGGGGTGGGGGGAGTGGTGTGGGGTGGGTGCTCGGGCAGGTTTGTGCGTCGGGGGCGGCGGGGGTGGCGGGGGCGTTGGTGGTGTGCGGACCGTGCTCGCTTTTCAGGCAGCGCCTCGCCTGCTCCCTCAACAGGCTTGGGCCGCCTGGGAATTGAGCAGTCCGACGCGCCCCTCGGCCCCCGGTCATCTGCGGGCCGTGCTGGCTTGCTCGCGCAGTTCCCCGCGCCCCCAACCCCTCGGTCGTCTGCGGACCGTGCCCGCGTCTCGCGCAGTTCCCCGCGCCCCCGACAGGACCGGCGCCGACCCGCACGTGTGCCCCAGCCTGCCTCGCGCAGTTCCCGCGCCCCTAACTGCACCGGTGCTGGCCAGCATGCGCATCCTCAGCCCGTCCGGCGATTGAGGACGAGCGCCCTTCAGGCGCGATAGGGGTGCAGGGGGCGGAGCCCCCGCGGGGTTCGAGGGGCGGAGCCCCTCTGGGGGTCTGGGGCGCAGCCCAGGGGCCGGGCCTATCCAACCCGTCACGGGCGGGCGGGTGGGCAAACCCCTCGGGGGGTCTGGGGCGGAGCCCCAGGGGCCGGCACCATCCAGCCCGCCGCACGGGCGGGCGGGTGGGCAACCCCCGGGGCTCAGCCCGCACCCAACCCGAGCAGCCAACAGGCCAGAACCCCGAGGCAACCCAGAACAACTACTCGGCGGAACGCGCCGCCGCCTTGGCCGCCTGCTTGTAAGCCCGCACCTTCCCCAACGACTCCACCCCCGTAATGTCCGCGACCGACCGATAACACCCCGCCTCCCCATACGCCCCCGCCGCCTCCCTCCACCCAGAGGGCCGCACCCCGAGCTGCTTGCCCAGGAGCGCGAGGAAGATCTTCGCCTTCTGCTCCCCGAAGCCGGGCAGCGCCTTGAGCCGGCCGAGCAGTTCCGCCCCGGACGAGGCGTCCCGCCAGACCCCGGCCGCGTCCCCCTCGTACTCCTCGACGAGGAACCCGCACAGCTGCTGGATCCGCTTCGCCATGGACCCGGGGTAGCGGTGCACGGCCGGCTTCTCCTTGAGGAGCTCAGCGAAGGCCTCGGGGTCGTACGCCGCGATGGCCCCGGCGTCGAGATCGTCCACGTGCATGCGCTGGGCGATGGTGTACGGGCCGGAGAACGCCCACTCCATGGGCACCTGCTGGTCGAGCAGCATGCCGACGAGCGCGGCCAGCGGGCTGCGGCCGAGCAGCTCATCGGCCTCGGGCTGCTGGGCGAGCCGAAGGGTTGTGTTCATGTCTCGATGATCGGCGCCCACGACGCGTCCCGCACACGCGGACACGACCGGCATCCCCACCCCACCAAACCCCCCACCCCCAGCCCACCCCACCCCAGCCCCCCGAAGCGAAGCAGACCCACACCCCCACTACCCCCACACCCCGTTTCCCCCCACCTCACACTTTCGTATGACAGACGTACGCCCCTCGAATGGCGCAGCTCCCCAGGGGTAGTTCGGCTCGGACCACCACCACACCCCCGCGCCTCCGCCCCCCAGGCACAACCCACACCAACGAACCCAAACCCAGCCGCACCCAAGCCAGACAGCCACACCAAAGCCATACGCACCAAAAGACAGAAGGGCCCCCAGTGACCCAGCCGTTCGTTCTGCCGGATTTCTATCTGCCGTATCCGGCCCGGCTCAACCCGCACCTGGAATCCGCCCGGGAGCACTCCCGCGCCTGGGCCCGGGACATGGGCATGCTGGAGGGCTCCGGGATCTGGGAGCTGAAGGACCTCGACGCGCACGACTACGCCCTGCTCTGCTCCTACACCCACCCCGACTGCGACGCGGAGCAGCTCGCCCTGGTGACCGACTGGTACGTCTGGGTCTTCTTCTTCGACGACCACTTCCTCGAAATGTTCAAGCGCACCCTGGACCGCAAGGGCGGCAAGGAGTACCTGGACCGGCTCCCCGCCTTCATGCCGATGGACCTCGCCGACGGCTTCCCCGAGCCGACCAACCCGGTCGAGGCCGGCCTCGCCGACCTGTGGGCCCGCACCGTCCCGTCCATGACCCACAACTGGCGCGAGCGCTTCGCGATCAGCACGCGCAACCTGCTCAACGAGTCGCTGTGGGAGCTCGCCAACATCAACGCGGGCCGGATCGCCAACCCCGTCGAGTACATCGAGATGCGCCGGAAAGTGGGCGGCGCGCCCTGGTCGGCCGGTCTCATCGAGTACGCCGCGAACGCCGAGGTCCCCGCGCCCGTGGCCGGTTCGAGGCCGCTGCGCGTCCTCACCGACGCCTTCGCCGACGCCGTCCACCTGCGCAACGACCTGTTCTCCTACCAGCGCGAAGTGGAGGACGAAGGCGAACTCAGCAATGGCGTACTGGTACTTGAGACCTTCCTCGGCTGTACGACGCAGGAGGCGGCCGACGCCGTCAACGATCTGCTGACCTCGCGGGTCCAGCAGTTCGAGAACACCGCTCTCGCCGAAGTCCCCGCGCTGTGCCTGGAGAAGGGCCTCACGCCGGACCAGTGCGCGGCCGTCGGCGCGTACGTCAAGGGCCTCCAGGACTGGCAGTCCGGCGGGCACGAGTGGCACATGCGCTCCAGCCGCTACATGAACGAGGAGGCCACCCTCGGCCCCACGCTCCTGGACGGTGTGCCCGGCACCTCGGCGCTCGACGTCACCACACTGTTCGGCCGCCCGGCCGGCGCCAGGCACCGCAGCTTCACCCATGTACCGATGCAGAAGGTGGGGCCCTCGCAGCTGCCCGACTTCGACGTGCCGTATCCGCTGGCGGTCAGCCCACATGTGGATCACGCACGTGTGGCGTCGATCGCCTGGGCCGACCGGATGGGCCTGCTCGACGACATCTGGGACGCGGAGAAGCTCGCCGGCTACGACTTCGCGCTCTGCTCGGCCGGACTCGACCCCGACGCGACACCCGACGAGCTCGAACTCAGCGCCGAGTGGCTGACCTGGGGCACGTACGGCGACGACTACTACCCCCTGGTGTTCGGCCACTCCCGCGACCTGGCCGCGGCCCGCGCGGCCAACGTGCGCCTTGAGGCATGCATGCCGGTCGACGAGCCGGCCGCGGGCCTCCTCCTCGCGCACTCCCCCCTGGAACGCGGCCTCGCCGACCTGTGGGCGCGCACCGCGGGGCCGATGTCCCCCGAGGCCCGCGCCGCTTTCCGCGGGGCGGTCGACAGCATGCTGGAGAGCTGGCTCAGGGAACTCTTCAACCAGACCCAGCACCGCATCCCCGACCCCGTCGACTACATCGAGATGCGCCGCCACACCTTCGGCTCCGACCTCACGATGAGCCTCGCGCGGCTGCGCCACGCGGACCAACTCCCGCCGGGGATCCACGAAAGCGGACCTATCCGCAACCTGGAGAACGCGGCGGCCGACTACTGCTGCCTGCTCAACGACGTCTTCTCGTACCAGAAGGAGATCGAGTACGAGGGCGAGCTGCACAACGGCGTCCTGGTCGTGCAGAACTTCTTCAACTGCGACTACCCGACGGCGCTGCGCATCGTCGACGACCTGATGCGCTCCCGGATGAGCCAGTTCCAGCACGTCATCGCCAACGAACTCCCGGTCCTCTGCGCGGACTTCGAGCTGGACGCGGCCGGTCGTCGGGCGCTCGACGCCTATGTGGCCGAACTCAAGGACTGGATCGCCGGCATCCTCAACTGGCATGCCTCGGCCCGCCGTTACGGTGCGGACGATCTGCCGGACAGTCTGCCGCACGGCCGGTTCCCCCACACTGCGGCCCGGGGCGGTGTTGCCCCCAGCTGGATGCGGCCCACTGGAAGCGGGACGTCCGCTGACCGGGTACGGCTCACGGAGGTACCGACCACTGCCCGCCCCAGCACCGGGCCTGCGCCCGTGCCCGTGCCGTCGCTCTCCGATGGGGTGTCCGCACCCACAAGCGGCCCCGTCCAGCACGGCCCCGTCCAGCATGGCCCCGTCCAGCACGGCTCCGTGCCCATGGCGCCAGCACCTATGGCGTGGGCACCCATGGCGCCAGCACCCAAGGGGCCAGCACCCATGGCTCCGGAACCCACGCCCCCGACCCCCACGTCCCCGACCCCCATGGGCCCCGCCGTACCGTCGCTGCCCCTGTCCGCCGAGTGGTGCCCCACCCTGCCCCTCCCCACAGTGGCGGGAGACCACGCCTCGTGATCCTCTGATGTGCGGGGGCCACACCCCGGGCATGAGGAGGCGCGCATGGGACACGACCACGGCGCGCCCTCGGCCGTGTCGGGCACGCTCAGCGGCACCTACCGCAAGCGGCTCCTGTGGACCATCGGCATCAGCGCGTCGATCACCCTCATCCAGGTGGTCGGCGCGCTGCTCTCCGGAAGCCTCGCGCTGCTCGCCGACGCCGCGCACAGCCTCACCGACGCGGTAGGCGTCTCGCTCGCGCTCGGCGCGATCACGCTCGCCCAGCGCGCCCCGACCCCGCGCCGCACCTTCGGGTTCTACCGCGTGGAAATCTTCTCGGCCGTCCTGAACGCCCTGCTGCTCGCCGCCATCTTCGTATGGGTCCTGTGGTCGGCGATCGGCCGCTTCAGCGAGCCCGTCGAGGTCAAGGGCGGCCTGATGTTCGCGGTCGCGGTGGGCGGTCTCGCCGCGAACCTGGTCGGCCTGTGGCTGCTCAAGGACGCCAAGGACAAGAGCCTCAACCTGCGCGGCGCCTATCTGGAGGTGCTCGGCGACGCCCTCGGTTCGGTCGCCGTGATCGTGGGCGGCCTGATCATCCTGTTCACCGGCTGGCAGGCGGCGGACCCGATCGCCTCCATCGTCATCGGCCTGCTGATCGTGCCGCGCACGTACGGGCTGCTGCGTGACGCCCTGCACGTCCTGATGGAGGCGGCCCCCGACGATGTGGACCTCGCCGAGGTCCGACGCCACCTCCTCGATGAGCCAGGTGTGGTCGCCGTACATGACCTCCACGGTTGGACGGTGACCTCGGGGATGCCCGTGCTCACCGCACATGTGGTGGTGAAGGAGGCCGCACTGCACAACGGGTACGGGGCTCTGCTGACCCGGTTGCAGAACTGTGTGGGGGAGCACTTCGACGTGGCCCACTCCACGATCCAACTGGAACCCGAAGGCCACACCGAGGCGGCGGACTCCCTCCACCACTGAACCCGCGACCCCCGACTACCCCGCCCCCCCCCGGGGCTGTCACAGATCGCGGGCCTGTCCCGTCCTCCGACCATGACTGACGAGAACAACCGCATCAACGAGCACGGCGACCGGCACGACGGCACACACGTCGACCAGCACGCCAGCGAGCGCACCCACGAAGGCAGGGACGAGGGCAGGCACATGGCTGAGGGCAGGGACATGGGCGACGGCAAGGACGACCGCAGGGGCATGGGCGAAGGCGGCGACTTGGGCGAGGGGCGGCAGGACGGCAAGGCCGGTCGCGGCCGGGACGACGGGGCCGGCGCGGGCGATGCGCGCGGCTCCGGCACCCTGGTCATCGCGGTCGTCGGCGGCACCGGGACGGTCGGCCGTCCCGTCGTCGAGGAACTGGCCGGCCGCGGACACACCGTTCGGGTCCTGAGCCGCCGCTCGGCCACCCACCCGGTCGACCTCTCCACCGGCGAGGGCCTGGAGGCCGCGCTCGCGGGCTGTGACGTGGTGGTCGACGCGGCCAACTCCGTCTCCCCGCGCACCATGCGCGCCACCCTCGTGGACGGCACGACGCGTCTGATCGCGGCCGGGCGCGCGGCCGGGGTGAGCCACCACGTGTGCGTGTCGATCGTGGGCTGCGACCGGGTACCGATGCCGTACTACAAGGTCAAAACGGCTCAGGAGGACGCTGTCACGGTCGGCGGGGTGCCGTGGACGATCGTGCGGGCCACACAGTTCCACGAGCTGTTCGTGGGCATGTTCGGCGCGATGGCGCGGGCCGGTGTCGTGCTGGCCCCGAGGGACCTGACGTTCCAGCCCATCGCCGCCGCGGAGGCGGCCCGGGCGGTCGCGGACGCGGCCGAATCGGCCCCGCGCAACGGCCGGATCGAGGTGGCCGGCCCGGAGCGGGCCGACCTGCGCACGCTGGCCAGGGTGTGGCGGGACACCACATCGCGCAGGGTCCTCCTGGTGCCCGCCCCCCTCCCCGGCCCCATAGGCAGGACGATCCGCGCGGGGCACCTCACCTCCGCCCACCCCGACGCCCGGGGGACCACGACGTTCACGCAGTGGCTGACGGAGCGGGCGCGGGGCGCCTAGAGAATGATGGGGCCGACCGCGCAGGCTCGCGGGCCCGGCCCCCATGCCCCGGGGGCCGAGCCCGACTGTTCTGGGAGCCGAGCCCACATGTCCCGGGGCCTGCCTCCTTCGGGATCCCGCCGTTCCCGGGGACCCGCTCCTCCCGGGGGGCTGCTTCTCCCGGGGGCCGCCGCCCTTCCCGGCGATCCCCTCCTCCCCGGGGATCCGCTCCTCCCGGGGCCCGCCCTTCCCGGGGGCCTGCCCTTCCCGAGGCCCGCTCCTCTCGGGGGCCCGCCCTCCCCGGGGGCCCGCCCTTCCCGGGGGCCCGCTCCCCCCGAAGGCGTGCCCCCCGGGTGCCCCACCCCCCAGGACGCTCCCAATCCGGTGGCCCGACTCAGGGCCCGATGGCACGATCGGCGGCATATGGACAACGCACGCATGCCGTCGGAGGACCCACCGTCCCCGTCCCAGCACACCCAGTCCCCGCACACCCAGTCCCCGTACCCCTCCGCCCCCGCCCCGCGCTGGCGCGCCCGACCCGAGGCCCCCGGTGAGACCGAGGCCGTACGCGGGGTGAACCTCGCGGCGTTCCCGACCGCCGCCGAGGCCGACCTCGTGGACGCGCTGCGCGGGGACCCGGCGTGGGTCCCCGGCCTCTCCCTGGTGGCCGAGGCGCCGGACGGCACGGTCGTGGGCCACGCCCTGCTGACCCGGTGCCGGGTGGGCGGTGCCGAGGCGCTGGCCCTCGCCCCCGTCGCGGTGGCACCCGGACATCAGCGCGGGGGCGCCGGAACGGCCGTGGTGCGGGCCGCGCTCGACGCGGCCCGGGCCCTGGGCGAAGACCTGGTCGTGGTGCTCGGGCACCCCGGCTACTACCCCCGCTTCGGTTTCGCTCCGGCCTCCGGGTTCGGCGTGCGGGCCCCCTTCGACGTGCCGGACGGGGCCCTGATGGCGCTGCGCCTGCAACCGGACGGACCGGCGGCCCCCACGGGCGTGATCCAGTACGCCGCACCGTTCGGGGTATGAGGCGCCTGGGCTCAACGAGGCGTATGTACAAGGGAGTTGCGGTCGGGGTGCGCACCGGGATCCGGGAGCCCCGGCAGGCCCCGGCGCCCGGGCCTTGAGCGCCCCATCAGGCCTGGACGCCCGGGACCTGGCTGCCCCGGCAGGCCCGGGCTCACCCCGCGATACCGCCGTCCGACCGCATCGAACCCTCCGCAGAATGCTTGAGCGCCCCCAACACCCAGCCGCAATATCGGTGTTCGGTCACCACATACACCGGGGTCGTCCCATCGCGGCACTCCACGACCTGCCAGCCGGGAGCGGGCCGCGGGCCCGGGTCGGTCCAGTACGGCGGGCGGACCCGGACGGCCGTGAGGGTGTGCGGCACGGTGCGCCGGACGGCCCGGCCGCCCGGGTCCGGGGTGGACGCGAGCAGCCCCGGAGCGACGACCAGATGCCGGAACTCCTCATGGCTGTACGGGACTTCGCCGAGGATTATGCCGGGGAAGCACTCGCTCGCCTGCGGCACCAGCGGGGCGACCTTGACGGTGTCGGTGGTGCGGCGGTGGCGGCGGTGGGTCAGCCAGGCGGCCCCCGCGAGCACCGGCACGGCGCCGACCGCCGTGAGCAGCAGGGCGGTGGGGACGCCCCCGGTGACCCAGGGCACGGCGAACGCGCAGCAGCAGATGAGCAGGCCCGACGCGAGGGGCGGGGCGAGCCGCCACGGCCGGTGCTCGGGCGGCTCAGTGGCACGCCGTGCCGCACGGTGGGCGCCGCTCAGACAGCCACCGCCCAGGGCGAGCAGGACGAGCGCCGCGGCGAGCGGCAGCCGGTAGCCGCCCCGTGGGTCCTGCGCCGTGTACTGGCGGAGCCCCCGGAACTCCACGTACCTGATCTCCCCGCGCCAGTACGTGAGCCGGAGTTCGGCGCCCGGCGCCACCGCGGCGAACACCGGGGTGCGGCCGTCCATCTTGACGCGGCGCGGCGGCGCGGCGGCCGGGCCGCCCGGCACGCCCCTGGGCGGGCTGGCCTTCAGCCGCCCCGGCAGCGCCCCGGGCCAGTCGCGCATCCGGCCGAGCCCGAGCCAGTAGTAGGTGGACCGGTGCTGGTGGTCGGCCGCGGCGGAGGTCACGGTGGCCGAGACGGTATGTCTGCACTCCGAAGTCGCCTCGGCGACCGGGCAGTTGGGCGCCGAGGCGAACGCCCGCTCGGCGTCGAGGGATTGGGGCACGGTGGCCAGGAGCGGCCAGCCGGCAACGAGCACGAGCGCGAAGCCGATCACCGCCGGGGCGAGGGCGGCGGACCGGTCGCGGGCCGTGGCACCAAGAACGTTCACCGCGTACCGCTCAGGAGCGTCGCGAACCGCACGAACGGGGATGACTCGATCATCATCAGGTCATTCTGGCCCCTGACGACAGGCAACTTCCGGCCGAAAGACGGTGGTTCAGACCAGTGGGCAGGGGCCAACCAGGGGTGGCTGAACCGATCTTGCGGCTGTCTCCGCCCCGCCGGGCCCCGGTTCTGATCAGGGCGCCCACCTGCACGGGTTCACCCATAGGTGTGAGCGGCGTACGACATGGGCCAGTGGCACTTGCTCGAAGGCACTGCGTGCCGCATACGGGGCTCGTCGGCCGAGCCCGCAACCGGATGCGTCGGCACCCTGATGTTCCGGCGCGCGCGGTGCGACAATTCGCTCCACACAAGCCAGCCGACAACTATGTGCGGACCGATCAGCTCGGCACATGCACGCCACATGTGCATCCCCCACATGCACACCCCGTGGTGCTCCCCGACTGCGTACGAGCCGCCGCGAGCGGGCACAGGCCCAACCGGCGCTCCCCGAAGTGAAGGTGATGGGGCCATGTCCGCGGACATGAAGGTGCTACTGGTCGACGACCACGAGGACAACCTGTTCGCGATGGAGAGCATCCTCGCGCCGCTCGGCTACCCGATGGAGCTCGCGACCAGCGGCGACGCGGCTCTGAAGGCGGCGCTGCACGGAGGGATAGCGGTCGCGGTCCTCGACGTGGTGATGCCCGGCGTGAGCGGCCTGGACGTGGCCCGCTACCTGAGCCGCCTCACCCAGACCCAGCTGATCCCCGTCATCCTGGTGACCGGCATGGGCCACGACAGCGACCTGGCCGCGCAGGCCCTGCACCTCGGGGTCGCCGACTACCTGATCAAGCCCCTCGACCCCTGGGCCCTGCGCATCAAGGTCCAGTACCTGTACCGCACGAGTGCCCACCTGACCGGCGCGTCCCCCCGCCAGCGGTCCCCCCGCCCCCACCCGACCGACTCCCCCCAACTGGCCCTGCGCCGACGCCCGTTACGTCCCGCAGAGACCGTCAGAATCCCCACCCAACCGGACGACCCACCCCGCTGAGCCGACACTGAGCCGACGCTCTGCCGTGAAGCCCGGGCGGTCAGGAAAAGATCTCCAGCACGATCGCCAGGGGCCACATCAAGTACTGCTTGAGCCGGTGCCAGCCGTTGCAGTAGGCCTTCACGCGCCACCGGCCGCGCCGGGTGACCGGCTTCTGGCACCAACGACACGGTCGACTCTCGCTCATCCCCTCCATGACGCCGACTCTAGCGACCCCCCTTCACGCCGAACGCACCTGCCCCGAGCCGCCGATCCCGCGAGGACCGCCTGCCGCGAACCCTGGCTTGAGACCAGGTCGCCCTATGCGCTCCAGACATCTCACGAGCGTGCGACTGCATGGAGGCCGGCGGCGTGCGGGGACGTCAGAGGGGTTCGTCGTCGGGGAAGAGGTCGAGCAGCGCTTCGCCGTCCAGGTCCGGTGGCGTGGCCCCTTGGTCGGACAGGAGCTGCTCCGCCCAGATGATCTTTCCTTCGGCGGTGTAGCGGGTGCCCCAGCGCTCGGAGGTCCGGGCGACCAGGAACAGCCCGCGGCCTCCTTCGTCCGTCGTGGCCGCGTACCGCAGATGGGGCGATGTGCTGCTGCCGTCGGTCACTTCGCAGGTCAGGCCCTGGTCGTGCAGCAGCCGGACCCTGATCGGCGGGGAGCCGTAGCGGATCGCGTTGGTGAGCAGCTCGCTCAGGATCAGTTCCGTGCCGAACTCCAGGTCCGCGAGACCCCATTCCCGGAGCTTCGCGGCAGCCGCGGCCCGCATCCCGGCGACGGCGCTGGGGACGGGCGGCACGTCCCATTCCGCGACCCGGTCGGGTCCCAGGGTCCGGGTGCGGGCGACCAGCAGCGCCACGTCGTCCTTCGCGCGGCCGGGCAGCAGCGCGCCGAGCACGTCCTGGCAGGTCTGCTCCGGTGTGCGGTCGGTACGGGAGAGCGCCTGGCGCAGCAGTTCCATGCCGACGTCGATGTCCCGGGTGCGGTCCTCGATCAGCCCGTCGGTGTAGAAGACGAGCCGGCTGCCCTCCTCGATGTCCATTTCCATGGTCTCGAACGGCATGGTGCCGAGCCCGAGCGGCGGTCCGGCCGGGATGTCGGGGAACTCGACGCTCCCGTCGGGGCGGACCACGGCGGGCGGCGGATGCCCCGCGCGGGCGAAGCAGCAGCGGCGGGTGACCGGGTTGTAGACCGCGTACAAGCAGGTGGCCCCGGTCATGGCCGAGTCCTCCAGCCCGCCTGCGGCTCCCGCCTCGTCCTGGTCGATACGGCTCACCAGTTCGTCGAGGTGGCTGAGGAGTTCGTCGGGCGGCTGGTCCAGCGTGGAGAAGTTGTGCACCGCGGTGCGCAGGCGCCCCATCGTCGCCGCCGCGTGCAGCCCATGGCCGACGACGTCGCCGACGACCAGGGCCACGCGGCTGCCCGGCAGCGGGATCACGTCGAACCAGTCGCCGCCCACCCCGGACTGCGCGGGCAGGTAGCGGTGTGCCACCTCGACGGCGCTGTGCCGGGGCAGTGCCCGCGGCAGCAGGCTGCGCTGGAGCGTCACGGCCAGGGCGTGCTCGCGGGTGTAGCGGCGGGCGTTGTCCACGGACACCGCAGCGCGGGCGACCAGTTCCTCGGCCAGGGAGAGGTCGTCCTCGTCGAAGGGCCCGGGCTTCTCCGAGCGCCAGAAGTTGGCCACCCCCAGCACGGCTCCGCGGGCCTGGAGGGGGACGGTGATGAGCGAGTGGATGCCGTAGCCGATGATGTCCTGCGTACGCTCCGGGTCCTGCGCCTGCCAGCCCGGCGCCCGCGACAGGTCCGGCACCAGCTCGGCGTGCCCGCTGCCGTAGCCGCGGGCCTGCGGGGTCGACGGAAGGAACCCGATCAGCCGGCCGCACTCGTACAGCGGGTGGTCGTCGCGGATACCGCTGACGGCGGTCCGGCGCATTTCCGAGCTCCTGGGGTTGGGCTCCTCCCCGCCCAGCACCGGGTCGGGCAGGTCGACGGTCACGAAGTCGGCGAAGGCGGGCACCGCGATCTCGGCCAGTTCCTCGGCCGTGCGTCTGACGTCCAGCGTGGTACCGATGCCGACCCCCGCGTCGTACAGCAGCCGCAGCCGCTCGCGCGCCACCTCGGCCCGGCCCGTGAGCGCCTGCAGCTCCGTGGAGTCGCGGATGGTGGCGACAGTCCCCATCGTGCCCCCGGGGCCGTCGGTGGGCCGTTGGTTCACTACCAGCAGCCGGTCCCCGGTCGCATGGACCTCATCGGTGGCCGCCCGGCCGGACGCCAGCAGCTCGGCCGTGGCGGGATCGAGTCCTTCCAGCTCCGCGACCGGGCGGCCCTCGGAGTCGGGGGCCAGTCCCAGCAGCCGCCGGGCCTCGTCGTTGGCGAGCAGCACCGTCCCGTCGCCCGCGACGATGACGACGCCTTCCCGCACGGCGTGCAGGACCGCGTCGTGGTGCTCGTACATGCGGGTCATCTCCGCCGGGCCGAGCCCGTGGGTCTGGCGCCTGAGGCGTCTGGTGGTCAGCGCGGTGCCGCCGGTGGCCAACGCGAGGCCCGCCGCGCCCGTGCCCAGGATGACGCTCAGCTGGTGGTCGGTCTCGGCGGTCACGTTGCGGACCTTGAGACCGGCCGAGACCAGGCCCACCACCCTGCCGCCCGGTGCGGTCACCGGCACCACCGCCTGCACCTCGCGGCCCAGGGGTCCCTGCACGCTCTCGACCAGGACCTGGCCCGCAAGGGACGGTCCGATGGTGCCCACGAAACGCTTCCCGATCCGATCCGGCAGCGGATGCGTGTAGCGGATGCCGTTGGTGTCCATCACCACGATGAAGTCCACGTGCGCCGCCCTGCGGGTCTCCTCGGTGATCGGCTGGAGCACCGTGGAGGGATGGGGTGAGTTCAGGGCTGCGATGAGCCCCGGCGAGTGGGCGAACGCCTCCGCGACGGCGACCGAGCGGTTCCTGGCCTCGTTGTCGATATCGCGCCGGGTCTGCAGCACGAGCGCCAGAATCGCGCCGATGACGAGCAGGACGACGACTGCCACCTGGAGGATGAAGACCTGCCCGGCGACACTTCTGGGACGCTTGGGGAGCAGCGACCGCACCGACACGCCCCGTAGTCGGCCGAAACGCCTGATCACACAATCTTTTCTACACCCCTGCCCGCCCTGTCCGCCGGACGAGCCGTACACGCGATCCCGGCCCCGGTACTGGCAGCAGCCGGCGATCGAGTGGTCGGCGACCGCTCCCCGGAGGCACGAGGCACACCCTGGAAGAGCCCACCCGTCGATCGGCGGAAGGGCGGACAGCAGCCGTTCCAGGTCCACGTCGGCAGCCCGGCCAAGACGTCTGACGGGCGGTCACGATGCGTCGGCGGGCGGAGAACTGCAGCCCCAACCGCAGCCACGCACGTCGAAGGGCCCCGCAGCGAACTGCGGGGCCCTTCGACGTATTGCCCGGTGAGAGCAATGGCGGAGGATACGAGATTCGAACTCGTGAGGGGTTGCCCCCAACACGCTTTCCAAGCGTGCGCCCTAGGCCACTAGGCGAATCCTCCGCGGCAAACAATACAAGACGTTGAGGGGTGCTCGCGAACTCGTTCCCACGTCAGGGATCGGGTACCCTGTGCGGAGCCCCTCACGTGGCGCTATCTGACTGAACTCCCCCAGGGCCGGAAGGCAGCAAGGGTAGGTCGGCTCTGGCGGGTGCGTGAGGGGCGCTTTGTTTGGGGTGGTGGCCGGCGTCCGGCCGGCCAGGCGGGGTCGGGGGTCGTCCCGGGTTGGTGGGGGACGGCGGTTGTCAGTGGGCCCCGATAACCTCGTATGCGTGTCGTCCCTTGCGCTGTACCGCCGCTACCGCCCCGAGTCCTTCGCCGAGGTCATCGGGCAGGAGCATGTCACCGACCCGCTGCAGCAGGCGCTGCGGAACAACCGGGTCAATCACGCGTACCTGTTCAGCGGGCCGCGGGGCTGTGGCAAGACGACCAGCGCGCGGATCCTGGCCCGCTGTCTGAACTGCGAGCAGGGCCCGACGCCCACCCCGTGCGGCGAGTGCCAGTCCTGTCAGGACCTGGCGCGCAACGGCCCGGGTTCCATCGACGTGATCGAGATCGACGCGGCGTCGCACGGAGGCGTGGACGACGCCCGTGAGCTGCGCGAGAAGGCCTTCTTCGGGCCCGCCTCCAGCCGCTACAAGATCTACATCATCGACGAGGCCCACATGGTGACCTCGGCCGGCTTCAACGCCCTGCTGAAGGTCGTCGAGGAGCCGCCGGAGCACCTCAAGTTCATCTTCGCCACCACCGAGCCCGAGAAGGTCATCGGGACCATCCGGTCGCGTACGCACCACTACCCGTTCCGCCTCGTGCCCCCCGGCACCCTGCGCGAGTACCTGGGGGAGGTCTGCGGGCGCGAGGGCATCCCCATCGAGGACGGCGTGCTGCCGCTCGTGGTGCGGGCCGGCGCCGGCTCGGTGCGTGACTCCATGTCCGTCATGGACCAGCTGCTGGCCGGCGCCGCCGACGACGGTGTGACGTACGCCATGGCCACCGCCCTGCTCGGGTACACCGACGGGTCCCTGCTCGACTCCGTCGTCGACGCCTTCGCGGCGGGCGACGGGGCCGCCGCCTTCGAGGTGGTCGACCGCGTCATCGAGGGCGGCAACGATCCGCGCCGCTTCGTCGCAGACCTCCTGGAGCGGCTGCGCGACCTCGTCATCCTGGCCGCCGTTCCCGACGCCGGTGAGAAGGGGCTCATCGACGCGCCCGCCGATGTCGTCGAGCGGATGCAGGCGCAGGCCTCGGTATTCGGCGCGGCCGAGCTGAGCCGCGCCGCCGACCTCGTCAACGCCGGGCTCACCGAGATGCGCGGGGCCACCTCGCCCCGGCTCCAGCTCGAACTGATCTGTGCCCGCGTGCTGTTGCCGGCCGCCTACGACGACGAGCGCTCGCTCCAGGCCCGGCTCGACCGGCTGGAGCGGGGCGTCGGCGCGGCCTTCCAGGCGGCGCCCGCCTCGGGCCCCGCCCTGGGGTACGCCCCCGGGCCCGAGGCGCACGCGCCGATGCAGGGCGGGCCCATGCAGGGTGCGCCCATGCCGGGCGGGCCCGAGGCTGCTCGGGCCGCGGTGCGGGGTGCCGGGGCGGGGAGCACGGCGCCGGTCGCCGGGCCCGCCCAGTCCGGCCCGGCCGCACCCTCGGCCCCGCCTGCCGCCCAGGCGCCCACCCCTCAGCCCCCCGCACAGCCGGAGCCCGCCCGGCCCCAGGGCGTACAGCCCCAGCCGGCCCCACCCGCTCAGCCCCAGGCAAGGCCCCAGCCGGCTCAGCCCGAGCAGCAGCCCGCCGCCGGGGCCTGGCCCTCGGCCGCCGCGCCCGGGCAGGGCGGTGGCCAGCGTCCCGGTGCCTGGCCCGGCGCGGCCGCCCCGGCCTCCGGCTCCGGCCCCTCCGCCGGCGCCTGGCCTTCGGCGTCCCCGGCCGCCCCGGCCCCGGCCCCCACCCCCGAACCCGCCCCGGCCGCCCCGGCCCCCGCCGGCCAGGGCAACGCGCTCCAGGTGCGCACCATGTGGCCGGACATCCTGGAGGCCGTCAAGAACAAGCGGCGCTTCACCTGGATCCTGCTCAGCCAGAACGCGCAGGTGGCCGGATTCGACGGCACCACCGTGCAGCTCGGCTTCATCAACGCGGGCGCCCGGGACAACTTCGCGAGCAGCGGCAGTGAGGACGTGCTGCGCAGCGTGCTCGCCGAGCGGTTCGGTGTGCAGTGGAAGGTCGAGGCGATCATCGATCCCTCGGGCGGCGCCCAGCCGCCACCCGCCGCGGGCAACTTCGGCGGCGCCGCCCCCCGCCCCCCGGCGCCCCCTGCCCCGCAGCAGTACCAGCCCGCCCCCCAGCCTTCGCAGCCCTCGCAGGCCGCCCCCTCCTCGCGGCCCGCGACCCCGGCCGCCCCCGCCCCCGTACGGGAACAGCCGCCGCAGGACGCCGCTCCCGTACGGCACGAGGAGCCGCCTCCGCCGCCGGTCCGCCCGGAGGACGACATTCCGGAGGACGACGATCCGGACCTGGTGGACAACGCCCTGTCCGGTCACGACCTCATCGTGCGCGAGCTCGGGGCCACCGTGGTGGAGGAATATACGAACGAGGGGTGAGGGCCCGCTCGGCAGCCCGCACAAAGATCGCGCCACCGCGGCGGCTAGGCTGGCTGCCGTGAAGGTCCTTGTCATCGGCGGCGGTGCCCGTGAGCACGCCCTGTGCCGTTCCCTGTCCCTCGACCCCGACGTGACGGCGCTGCACTGCGCCCCCGGCAACGCCGGGATCGCGGAGGTCGCCGA
Source organism: Streptomyces sp. NPDC048111 (assembly GCF_043202815.1). Classification (NCBI taxonomy): domain Bacteria; kingdom Bacillati; phylum Actinomycetota; class Actinomycetes; order Kitasatosporales; family Streptomycetaceae; genus Streptomyces; species Streptomyces sp. NPDC048111. The sequence continues at coordinate 31,189 of NZ_JBIDBD010000005.1, read as the reverse complement.
GCTCCACCCGGTCGACCAGCTGGACGGGGAAGCGGTCGCCCGCCTCGCCGTCGAGCTGGGCAGCGAGCTGGTCGTGGTCGGGCCCGAGGCCCCGCTGGTCGCCGGCGTCGCCGACGCCGTACGGGCCGCCGGCATCCCCTGCTTCGGCCCCTCGAAGGAGGCCGCGCAGCTGGAGGGCTCCAAGGCCTTCGCCAAGGACGTGATGGCGGCGGCGAGCGTGCCGACCGCGCGCTCCTACGTCTGCACCACCCCCGAGGAGATCGACGAGGCGCTCGACGCCTTCGGCGCCCCCTACGTGGTGAAGGACGACGGCCTCGCGGCCGGCAAGGGCGTCGTCGTGACCGACGACCTCGCCGCCGCCCGCGAGCACGCGCTGGCCTGCGAGCGCGTCGTCATCGAGGAGTTCCTCGACGGGCCCGAGGTCTCGCTGTTCGCGATCACCGACGGCGTCACCGTCGTCCCGCTCCAGCCCGCGCAGGACTTCAAGCGCGCGCTCGACGGCGACGAGGGCCCCAACACCGGTGGCATGGGCGCCTATTCGCCCCTCCCGTGGGCCGACCCGAAGCTGGTCGACGAGGTGATGGAGAGCGTGCTCCAGCCGACCGTCGACGAGCTGCGCCGGCGCGGCACCCCGTTCTCCGGGCTCCTGTACGCGGGCCTCGCGATCACCTCGCGCGGAGTGCGGGTCATCGAGTTCAACGCGCGGTTCGGCGACCCCGAGACGCAGGTCGTGCTCGCCCGGCTCCGGACCCCGCTCGCCGGCGTCCTGTTCCACTCGGCCAACGGCACCCTCGACGTACAGCCGCCGCTGGCCTGGCGTGACGACGCGGCCGTCACCGTGGTCATCGCCTCGCACAACTACCCGGCCACGCCCCGCACCGGCGACCCGATCGAGGGCCTGGCCGATGTCGCGGCCCAGGATGAGCCCACCGCGTACGTCCTGCACGCCGGGACGCGGCGCGAGGGCGACGCGGTGGTCAGCGCGGGCGGCCGGGTCCTGTCGGTCACCGCGACCGGCGCCGACCTAGCCCAGGCCCGGGAGCGGGCCTACACCGCGGTCGGCCGGATCCGCCTCGACGGCTCGCAGCACCGCACCGACATCGCGCGCAAGGCGGCCGGGGCACAGGGCTGAACCTCGGCACGGCCACGCGGGGTCCCGGCACGACGGCCGGGGCCCCGCGTCGTCGTGCCGGCCCGGTGCGGCGCCCGGCGACCGCCACCCCGGGGCCGCCGGACACCGTCCGCGAACCTGCCCCCACGACCGGCCGCGACAACCGCACCTTTGCCCAGAGCCATTCCATCGAGTGACGGGTGGCCCATCCGGATGACTCCTGCCGAAGGCCCAACTAGGGTGCGGCGAAGGCGTTCCGGCACTTGGCCCACCGGCATTGCGATGTCGGTGGCGGGTGCCACAGTGGGGGAGTGAGCATCGCCGTCGCAGGGCAGAGGGGGTGACGTCCGACCGTGTCAGGTTCCGGAGTGGATGGAGAGGCGGGTGCGCGGCACGCGCGTTCGCGGGCTCTCGCCGTGCTGCGCATCCGCAGCAGGGCGCTGGCCGTGGCCCTGCTGCCCGCGGCGGTCGCCGTGGTGCTGGCCGTCGCCGCGGCCCAGGGCCGTATCGAGGGCAGCGGCTGGGACACGGCGCGCTGGGCGGTCACCGCCACCGCGCTGCTCGTGCTGCTGCTCGCGGCCGCCGTCGCGGCCGTGATCGCCCGGGCCAGACCGGCCCTGTCACCCACGGTGGACCTCGCCGAATCGGCCGCCCCCGACCTGTACCGCATGGTGCGGGACCTGGCGGAGCGGCTGGACGTCCCGCCGCCCTCCGCGATAGCCCTCACGCCGGACTGCGACAGCTGGCTGGAGGACCGCACCCACCCTTCGCACACCGACAGGGCGGCGCGGCCCGCCCGCTCCATACGCGGCGGCGCGCGGGCCCGGCAGGTGCAGGCCGCTCCGGTCCTGGTCATCGGCTCGCCCTTCCTGTGGTGGATGCGGGTGGGGGAGCTGCGCGCGATCCTCGCCCCCGTCGTCGCCGGTACGGGCCCCTCCGCGCATCCGGACATAGCCGCCGCCCGCCGCTTCGTACGGGGTCTGGACGCGGCGGTCGGCCTGGCCCAGCGGCCCGGCCCCGGCCTGGTGCGGCGCCTGCCGCTCGGCTTCGCGGGCGCGGTCGCCCGGCTGCTGCTGCGGGCCTGCCGGGTACATGCCGCCGAGATGGAGCGCGGGGTCGCGGTCGCCGCCTCCGAGCGCGCCCAGGCGGTGGACTACGGGGTCCGTATCGTCGCCCAGGAGCAGGTCGGCCTCGCCTACGCGGGGTGGGACCGGCTGCTGACCCGGGTCGCGCTGCCCGCCTGGCGGATGGGCCGCTGGCCCTCCCGGCTGGACGCGGGCGTGGTCTCCGCGCTCACCGAACTGTCCCGGCGCGACCGCCTGGCCGAGGGCTTCGCCTCCCGGCTCGGCGAGCGTCCGGCCTGTGACCTGCTGGAGGAGCCCGGCGCCGCCGACGAGGCCACCTCGCTGCTGGCCGCCCGGCTCTTCCACGGCGGTCCCGCCGAGCCCGGCCCCGACTGGGCGCCGGTGGACTGGGCGGCGTATCCCGAGGAGGTCGTCGACCGCAAGTGGCGCACCGAGGCGGCCCGGCTGCACCGGGTCCTCGACGGGCTCGACGCGCGGCGCGACGCGCAGTCCGCGGCGCCCACGCTGGCCCGCGTCATCGCCCATCTGTCCGGCACGGACGGCGAGGCCGCCGAGCGCCTCGCGGCCCGGATCGCCGCGGCGGTGGCCGGCGAGGAGGCGGCGACCGCACCGCCCGCACCGGGCCCCGAAGCCTGGGGCGCCGACGCGGTGCCGCTCTTCCCGCTCCAACCGCCGCGCACCGGGCGGGAGTTGCTGGCCGACCACGTGACGGCGATGGTGTGCTGCGCCGCGATCGACACGGCGGGCGCGCAGCCGGGCCTCGACTGGCTGGACGGCCCCTCCCTGCTGATCGACGACGTACGCCGCTCGGACCTGGCCTCCCCGGTCCTCGCCCTGGTCGAGGACGGCGACCCGGACGAGCTGCGCGACTGGCTCGCCACGATCGGCATCCGCGCGGAGAAGCCGGTACGCCTGGTCTGAGCGGCCCGGGCCGGGAGCCGCCCCCGGCGCTGCGCCCGGCACCGCACCCCGGAGCCGCTCGCGCGCCCGGAGCCGCCCGCGGTACGCGCGCCCGATACCGCGGTACGCGCGCCCGGAGCCGCCCCCGGCACCGCCCCCCGGAGCCGCCCCGCCCTCAACAGGGCCCCCAATGGCACGAGTTCGCCCGAGGTATCCGGAATGCCGTGCTCCCCTTGACGTCAATTCGCGACGAACGGTGACGGACTGCGCGCGTTATGTGATGTGCTGGGGACCGGAAGCGGACAGCGGGTGGACACGACCCGCACCAGAGGGGTTCCGGGGGGCCGAGGGAGGGGAGCGACATGGGGGCGGACCGGTCGGACCACATCCGGCGCTGGGAGTCGGGCGCCCTCGCGCACGCGGTCTCCGACCCCTTCGGGCAGGGCCCGGTGCCCTGGCTGCGCGGCAGCGAGACCTACTTCGACGACACCGGGCACGTGGTGCCCTGGTACGTCGACCACGTCCCGGGACAGCAGGGCCCGGTCCGGAGCCCCGCCCGGAACACCGGCCCGCGCACCGCCGACGACGTGCACCGGCAGATCAAGGGGTTCGCCTCCAGCGGGGCCGTCGCCCCCGGCGAGGCGATCGATTTCCACATCACCGTGGACCCCCCGCAGCAGTTCACCGTGGACGTCTACCGGATCGGCCACTACGGCGGCGACGGCGCCGCGAAGATCGCCACCAGCCCCCGGCTCTCCGGCATCGTCCAGCCGCCCCCGCTCACCGCGGACCGCACGGTCTCCTGCCACCACTGGTGGCAGTCCTGGCGCTACCAGGTCCCCTCGCACGCCGCAGTCGGTGCCCATGTCGCCGTCCTGACCACCGCCGACGGCTACCGCTCGCACATCCCCTTCACCATCCGCGACGACCACCGCGCCGATCTGCTCCTGCTGCTCCCCGACATCACCTGGCAGGCCTACAACCTCTACCCCGAGGACGGCCGCACCGGCGCGAGCCTCTACCACGCCTGGGACGAGGAGGGCCGGCTGCTCGGCGAGGAGGACGCGGCCATCACCGTCTCCTTCGACCGCCCCTACGCGGGCGCGGGCCTGCCCCTGCACGTGGGCCACGCCTACGACTTCATCCGCTGGGCCGAGCGCTACGGCTACGACCTCGCCTACGCCGACGCCCGCGACCTGCACGCGGGCCGCGTCGACCCCGGCCGCTACCGGGGCCTGGTCTTCCCCGGCCACGACGAGTACTGGTCGGCCCCCATGCGCCGCACCGTGGAGCTGGCCCGCGACGGCGGCACCTCACTGGTCTTCCTCTCCGCCAACTCCCTCTACTGGCAAGTGGAGTTGGGGCCCTCCCCGTCCGGCGTGCCCGATCGCCTGCTGACCTGCCGCAAACGGCGCGGCCCCGGCCGGCCCGCCCTGTGGCGCGAGGTCGGGCGGCCCGAGCAGCAGCTCCTCGGCATCCAGTACGCGGGCCGCGTCCCCGAGCCCGCCCCCCTGGTCGTGCGCAACGCCGACCACTGGCTGTGGGAGGCGACCGGCGCCGGGGACGGCGACGAGATCGACGGCCTGGTGGCCGGCGAGGCCGACCGCTACTACCCGCGCACCGCGCTCCCCGAGCACCAGGACCGCATCCTGCTCGCCCACTCCCCGTACCGCGACGGCGAACAGCACGTACGGCACCAGGAGACCTCGCTGTACCGGGCGCCGTCCGGCGCGCTCGTCTTCGCCTCGGGCACCTTCGCCTGGTCCCCCGCGCTCGACCGGCCCGGCCATGTCGATCCCCGCGTCCAGCGGGCCACGGCCAACCTCCTCGACCGCATCTGCAAGCGCGACTGAGCCCCCGGCCGCCCCCGGCCGCCGTCGGGCCGACCCGCGACGGCCGGACCCGGGCGCATGGGAGAGAATCGGTATCGCTCCTGGATCAACCTACGCGGAGGAACCGTGTCCGGATTCGTAGAAAAGCCCGAGCCGCAGCAGGTGCCGGGCCTGACCCACCTCCACACGGGCAAGGTGCGTGACCTCTATCGGAACGAGGCCGGCGACCTCGTCATGGTCGCCAGCGACCGCATGTCCGCGTACGACTGGGTGCTGCCCACCGAGATCCCCGACAAGGGCCGGGTGCTCACCCAGCTCTCGCTGTGGTGGTTCGAGCTGCTGGCCGACCTGGTGCCCCACCACGTCATCTCCAGCGAGGTCCCGGCCGGCGCCCCCGCCGACTGGGCGGGCCGGACGCTGGTGTGCAGGTCGCTGGAGATGGTCCCGGTGGAGTGCGTCGCACGCGGCTACCTCACGGGCTCCGGCCTCGTCGAGTACGACCACTCCCGTACGGTGTGCGGTCTCGCGCTGCCCGAGGGCCTGGTCAACGGCTCCGAGCTGCCCGCGCCGATCTTCACCCCGGCCACCAAGGCGGCCGTCGGCGACCACGACGAGAACGTGACCTACGAGGAGGTGGCCCGCCAGATCGGCGCGGAGACCGCCGCCCAGCTGCGCCAGACCACCCTCGCCGTCTACGGCCGGGCCCGCGACATCGCGCGCGAGCGGGGCATCATCCTCGCGGACACCAAGTTCGAGTTCGGCTTCGCGGGCGAGGAGCTGGTGATCGCCGACGAGGTGCTCACCCCGGACTCCTCGCGCTTCTGGCCCGCCGCCACCTGGGAGCCGGGCCGCGCCCAGCCCTCCTACGACAAGCAGTACGTCCGCGACTGGCTGACCTCGCCCGAGTCCGGCTGGGACCGCACGAGCGAGCGGCCCCCGCCCGCGCTGCCGCAGCAGGTCGTGGACGCGACGCGCGCCAAGTACATCGAGGCCTTCGAGCAGCTCACCGGCACGAGCTGGGCGTAGCGGAGGCACACGAAGAAGCCCCCCGGTCGAGGACCGGGGGGCTTCTTCGTATGGAGCGAACGACGAGGTTCGAACTCGCGACATCCACCTTGGCAAGGTGGTGCTCTACCAGCTGAGCTACGTTCGCATGCGCCGTGGCGCGGAGACCACTATACCCAACCGCGCTCGCGGGCGAGACGCACCGCCGTGTGCCGGTTCTCGGCACCCAGTTTGGCGGCGGCCGAGGAGAGGTAGTTGCGCACCGTTCCCTGGGACAGCGCGGCCCGCTCCGCGATCTCCGCGACGGGCGCGCCGTCGGCCGCGAACCCGAGCACCTCGGCCTCGCGCGCCGTCAGCGGAGAGTCCCCCGCGGAGATCGCGTCCGCCGCCAACTCCGGGTCCACATAACGGTTTCCGGCGTGCACGGACCGGATGATCTCGGCCAGCCGCCGGGCGCTGACGGTCTTCGGCACGAACCCGCGCACCCCCGCCGACAGGGCCCGCTTGAGGTGGCCCGGCCGCCCGTGACCGGTCACGATCATGGTCCGGCAGGACGGCAGTTCGGCCCGCAGCTTTGTGGCCACCGTCACACCGTCCGCCCCCGGCATCTCCAGATCGAGCACCGCCACATCGGGCCGGTGGGCGCGGGCCATCGCGAGGGCCTCGGGCCCGGACGCGGCCTCGGCGACCACCTCCAGGTCGTCCTCAAGGCCGAGCAGCGCGGCCAGCGCGCCCCGGATCAGATGCTCGTCGTCGGCGAGCAGTACCCGCACCCGGGTCGCCGAAATCCGCTCGTCACCGGCCGTGCTCATCGCGGCACCTCCGCCGTCAGACGGAAGCGGCCCCGGCCCGCCGGGCCCGCCTCCAGGGTTCCGCCGAGCGCCGAGAGCCGTTCGCGCAGGCCCGCGAGGCCCGAGCCGGGCGTGCCGGCCGGCCGCTCGGGCACGCCGTCGTTCTCGACGACCAGGGTCGCGGTGTGCTCGGCGACCGCGAGCCGTATCGCCACGCTGCGGGCGTCCCCGTGCCGCAGCACGTTGGTGGTGGCCTCGCGCACCACCCAGCCGAGCGCCGACTGCGCCTCGGCGGTCAGGCCGTCAACCGGCCCGCTGTACTCACAGCCGATCCCGGCGGCCTCAAGGACGCCGCGGGCGCCCTCGATCTCGGTCCCCAGATCCGCCTCGCGATAGCCGCGCACCACTTCCCGTACCTCTTTCTGCGATTCCTGGGCGATGCGCTGCACCTCCACCATCTGGGCCACCGCCTCGGGCCTGCCGCGCTCGGCGAGCTGCACGGCCAGCTCGGCCTTGAGCGCGATGACGGCGAGGTTGCGGCCGAGCACGTCGTGCATGTCCCGCCCGAAGCGCAGCCGCTCCTCGGCGACCGCGAGCCGGGCCTCGGTCTCGCGGGCCCGGTCCGACTCCCACATCACCGACAGCGTCCAGGCCCCGCAGCGCGCCATGAGCAGGATCCAGGTGCCGGACAGCGCGACCACGAGGGCCAGCGCCAGCAGCCGTCCGCTCCCCACCCCGGCCACCGCGAACACCGCCGCGGTCGGCAGCGCGAGCAGCGAGAACCGGCCGAGGAACCTGCGGGGCGCGGTGAGCATGCTGTACGTCATCCCGAACGGCAGCACGAGGTACAGCACGACCAGCACCAGGTCGGTCTCCCGGAGCCCGTGCGCCGCGTACAGCGCGGCGGTCAGCGTGAGGGAGGCGAGGCACAGCGCGAGGGACACCAGGAGTGGGCGGCGCGGCGCGGTGCCGCGTCCGAGGTACTGGTCGAGCGCGCCGCGGTGCGCCCGGATGCCCTGGTGGGCCTGGGCCGCGCCGGTCAGGAGCGCCGCCACGGCCAGGGCGAGCGGTAGGGGTTCGTGCCGCAGGTCCTGCAGCACGAACGGCAGCTGCCAGCTGAGGAAGAAGAACCAGGTGGTGCACCGCCAGATCAGCCGGCTCTGGAACTCGACCTTCTCGACCCTGCTGCGGTCCCGCCAGTGGCGTTGGTGCCATCCCCTGATCCGGCCGAACACCCTCGTCCCCCTCGCCTCAGCGCCGCGGTTCCCAGCGGAAGCGCTTGCGCACGACCAGTACCGCGATGAGCGTCCAGACAACCATGACGAGCAGCTCCCGCAGGACCTCACCGGCCCCGGCGCCGCCGGTCCAGGCGCCCCGGACCAGCTGGATCAGCGGAGTCAGCGGCAGTGCCTCGCACACCACCGCCAGCTTGTCGGGCAGCAGGTCGAGCGGTACGACCATGCCCGAGCCCGCGGTCGAGAGCAGCATCAGCGGCATGACCGCGATCTGGGCGCCCTCGGCGGTCCTGGTGAAGGCGGAGGTCGCCGCGGCGAGCGCGCCGATCATGCCGACGCCGAGCAGGAGCGCCGCCGCGGCGAGCCACCCCGAGCGGGGCAGCGACACGTGCAGCCACAGCGAACAGCCCACCACGAGCAGGACGGACTGGGCGAGCGCGATGAGCACCGAGGGCAGCGCCGCGCCCGCCAGGATCTCCCGGTCGCGCAGCTCACCGGTGCGCAGCCGCTTCAGTACGAGCTCCTCACGGCGTACGACGTAGACGCCGACCAGCGGCGAGTACAGGGCGAAGAGCAGGGCGAAGCCGAGCGAGCCGGGCAGCAGCACGGTCCCCGCGTCGAGGCCGCTCTGCTTCAGGTTCATGCTGCCGACCGTCCCGTACATGGAGACGGTGAGCAGTCCCGGCAGGACGAGCACGGTGAACAGGGTGGACTTGTTGCGGGCGAGCAGGGTCAGTTCGGCCCGGGCGAGCGCCCGCATGCGGTCCGCCGCGGTCCTCGGGGGCCGCGCGGGCGCCAGGACCGGGCTCTGCACGGCGTGCAGGGTGGTGCTCATCGGACGGTCTCCTTCGTGCCGGGCGCGCGCTCCTCGCGCTGCTCCTGGGCGATGTGCAAGAACGCCTCCTCGAGCGAGGCCGAGCGCACGTCGAGCCCCCGCAGCTCGACCCCGCTCTCCCTGGCCCACAACAGCAGCCCGGTGGCGGCGTGTTGGAGCCGCGTGGTCTTCAGGCGCACGGTCCGTCCGGCCGTCTCGTGGCTGTGGACACCGAGCCGGTCGAGCGGCGGCAGGTCGCCGACGTGGTAGCCGTCGGGCAGCTCGAAGGAGATGTGGGAGGGCTGGGCGGCGACGACCTCGTCGACCCGGCCGCTCGCGGCGATCCGTCCCTCGTGCAGGATCGCGAGCCGCTCGGCGAGCGCCTCGGCCTCCTCCAGGTAGTGGGTGGTCAGCAGCACGGTGGTGCCGCCGTCACGCAGCGCGCGCACCAACTCCCAGGTGTCACGCCGCCCTTCGGCGTCCAGGCCGGTGGTCGGTTCGTCGAGGAAGAGCACCTCGGGCCGGGCGAGCAGGGCGAGCGCCAGGTCGAGCCGGCGCTTCTCGCCGCCGGAGAGCTGCTTGACCCGCACCCGGGAGCGCCGGGCCAGGTCGACGAGTTCGAGCGCCTCGGCCACCGGCCGGGCCCCGCTGGTGCAGCCGGCCCACATCCGTACGGTCTCGGCGACGGTCAGCTCGGCGGGGAAGCCGCCCTCCTGGAGCATCACCCCGGTTCGGGGGCGCACGGCGGCCCGCTCGGTGTACGGGTCGTGCCCGAGCACCCGGACGCGGCCGGCGCTCGGCGGAGCGAGTCCTTCGAGCAGCTCGACGGTGGAGGTCTTGCCCGCGCCGTTGGTGCCGAGCAGCGCGAAGAGTTCGCCGCGCGCCACGGAGAAGGAGATTCCGCAAACGGCCTCGAAGCCCCCGGCGTAGGTCCGCCGCAGCTCCTCGACCTCGATCACATCTGCTGTGCCTGCCATGACTTCAGCGTTCCGCGCGGAAGGCGGCGCGGGCAGTGCGCGGTGTCATCACGGCCCATGACAAATGTCAGGAGTGGGCGGCACGCGGGACGCGGCCGGCACGGGGCATGACGAAAGGCCCCGGTTCGATGAACCGGGGCCTTTCGTACTTCCTGAGCGGACGACGAGATTCGAACTCGCGACCCTCACCTTGGCAAGGTGATGCTCTACCAACTGAGCCACGTCCGCATGCCTCCGACCAGCTCTCACTGGGCGGCGCGAGCACTACTCTACCTGATCCACAACTGTGGTCGGTGGGCAATGCAGAGCGGGTGACAGGAATTGCACACTGCGCCTCCCCCCTGGAAGGGGGGTGTTCTACTACTGAACTACACCCGCACGCTCCGGTGGACCGGGCCCTTCGGCCTTGCCCCTCGGCGTGCTCCAGACTCTAGCTGATCAGCAGGGGGGGTGTGCAACTCCGGTGTCCGGGGCGGTCGCAGGCCGCCCCGGACGGAGGGTCAGCTCGCCTCGGCGAACGCCTCGTAGACCTTCTTCGGGATCCGGCCGCGGGCGGGCACGTCCATCTTGTTGGAGCGGGCCCAGGCGCGGACGGCCGCCGGGTCGGGGGCGACGGAGGTGTGCCGGTAGGTGCGCCCGGACTTCGACTGCTTGCGGCCCGCCGTCACGTAAGGCGCGAGCGCCTTGCGCAGTTTCTTTGCATTGGCGGGATTGAGGTCGATCTCGTAGACCTTTCCGTCCAGGCCGAACGTGACCGTTTCCGCCGCTTCTCCGCCGTCGATGTCATCGGAGAGAGTGACCACTACGCGCTGAGCCACGGATATCGGTTCCTTCCTGTGGTGTCGCCACTCTCACATGTCTGACGTGCGGCGATACCGGCCTTGCGGCGGTCAAGGAGCAATGTTGTTTTCGCTGGGATTCCTTTGTACAGCGACAGGCATTGCAATGTGAAGCCCAGCCAATTGCATCAGCGTGTCTCCACGCAATGACTTCGGCGACTTTTTCTTGGGATTTTTCCCGCGTGTTGTCGCCGCCGAAACCGGAACGTGATCAGACGTTAGCGATATCTACCCGCGTAGATTTTTCGGGCGGGTACTCTGAGGGAACCGCCTTCGCACCACACCACACCGGGAGTGCCAGTGGCACGCGTCGTAGTCGACGTCATGCTCAAGCCGGAAATCCTCGACCCGCAGGGACAGGCGGTGCAGCGCGCACTGCCCCGTCTCGGCTTCGAGGGGATCGGCGACGTACGTCAGGGAAAGCGTTTCGAGCTGGAAGTGGACGGGCCGGTCGATGAGGCCGCCCTCGCCCGTATCCACGAGATGGCCGAGACCTTCCTCGCCAACACCGTCATCGAAGACTTCACCGTCAAGGTCGAGGAGCAGTCCAAGTGACTGCGCGTATCGGCGTTGTGACCTTTCCCGGCACGCTCGACGACCGGGACAGCCTGCGGGCCGTCCGCGTCGCCGGCGCCGAGCCGGTCCCGCTCTGGCACCGTGACAAGGACCTCAAGCAGGTCGACGCGGTCGTCCTCGCCGGTGGGTTCTCCTACGGCGACTACCTGCGGGCCGGGGCCATTTCCCGGTTCTCGCCGGTGATGGAGACGATCATCGAGCAGGCGAAGGCCGGTCTGCCGGTCCTCGGCATCTGCAACGGCTTCCAGATCCTCACCGAGTCGCACCTGCTGCCGGGCGCCATGCTCCGCAACAACCACCTGCACTTCATCTGCCGCGAGCAGAAGCTGCGGGTGGAGAACGCGGAGACCGCCTGGACCGCCGACTACGAGGCGGGCCAGGAGATCCGGGTCCCGCTCAAGAACATGGACGGCCGGTACGTGGCGGACGAGCGCACGCTGGACGAGCTGGAGGCCGAGGGCCGGGTCGCGTTCCGCTACCTGGACCTGAACCCCAACGGCTCGCTGCGCGACATCGCCGGCATCACCAACGCCGCCGGCAACGTCGTCGGCCTGATGCCGCACCCCGAGCACGCCGTGGAGCCACTGATCGGTACGGGCCGTACCGACGGCCTCGGATTCTTCACCTCGATCCTGAAGAAGCTGGTCAACGCCTGATGACTCTCGACACTGTTCAGCACGCCGCCGAGACCCCGGACGTCGAGCAGCCCTGGAAGGAGCTCGGCCTCAAGGAGGACGAGTACGCGCGCATCCGGGAGATCCTCGGCCGCCGCCCGACCGGTGCCGAGCTCGCCATGTACTCCGTCATGTGGTCCGAGCACTGCTCGTACAAGAGCAGCAAGGTCCATCTGAAGCAGTTCGGCGACAAGGTCCCCGAGAACGACGCGATGCTGGTGGGCATCGGCGAGAACGCCGGCGTCGTGGACGTCGGCCAGGGGTACGCGGTCACCTTCAAGGTCGAGTCGCACAACCACCCCAGCTACATCGAGCCCTACCAGGGCGCGGCCACCGGCGTCGGCGGCATCGTCCGCGACATCCTCGCCATGGGCGCCCGCCCGGTCGCGGTCGTCGACCCGCTGCGCTTCGGCGCGGCCGACCATCCCGACACCCGGCGCGTACTGCCCGGCGTCGTCGCGGGCATCGGCGGCTACGGCAACTGCCTGGGCCTGCCCAACATCGGCGGCGAGGTCGTCTTCGACGCCTGCTACCAGGGCAACCCGCTGGTCAACGCCGGCTGCATCGGTGTGATGAAGCACGAGGACATCCACCTCGCCAAGGCCTCGGGCCCCGGCAACAAGGTCATCCTGTACGGCGCCCGCACGGGCGGCGACGGCATCGGCGGCGTCTCGGTCCTCGCGAGCGAGACCTTCGAGTCGACGGGCCCGGCCAAGCGCCCGGCCGTCCAGGTCGGCGACCCGTTCCAGGAGAAGCTGCTCATCGAGTGCACGCTGGAGATCTTCGGCGAAAAGCTCGTCGCGGGCATCCAGGACCTGGGCGGCGCGGGCCTGTCCTGCGCGACCTCGGAGCTGGCCAGCGCCGGTTCGGGCGGGATGCGCGTCGAGCTCGACACCGTGCCGCTGCGCGACTCCTCGCTCTCGCCCGAGGAGATCCTCATGAGCGAGTCGCAGGAGCGCATGTGCGCGGTCGTCGAGCCGCAGCACGTCGAGCGCTTCATGGAGATCTGCGAGAAGTGGGACGTCATCGCCACCGTCATCGGTGAGGTGACCGAGGGCTCCCAGCTGGAGATCTTCTGGCACGGCGAGCAGATCGTGGACGTGCCGCCGCGCACCGTCGCCCACGAGGGCCCGGTCTACCAGCGCCCCTTCGCCCGCCCCTCCTGGCAGGACGCGCTCCAGGCCGACGACGCGGGCAAGCTGGCCCGCCCGCAGTCCGGTGCCGAGCTGAAGGACCAGGTCCTGAAGCTGGTCGCGTCCCCGAACCAGGCCTCCAAGGCGTGGATCACCAACCAGTACGACCGTTTCGTGCAGGGCAACACGGTGCTCGCGATGCCCGAGGACGCCGGCATGGTCCGGATCGACGAGGAGTCGAACCTGGGCGTGGCCATGGCGACCGACGGCAACGGCCGGTACGCCAAGCTCGACCCGTACACCGGCGCCCAGCTCGCGCTCGCCGAGGCCTACCGCAACGTGGCGGCCACCGGCGCGAAGCCGCTCGCCATCTCGGACTGCCTCAACTTCGGCTCCCCCGAGGACCCGGACGTGATGTGGCAGTTCGCGGAGGCCACCCGCGGTCTCGCGGACGGCTGCCTCCAGCTCGGCACCCCGGTGACCGGCGGCAACGTCTCGCTCTACAACCAGACCGGGGAGACCGCCATCCACCCGACCCCCGTGGTCGCGGTGCTCGGCGTGATCGACGACGTGAACCGGCGCACCCCGATGGCGTTCGCCCAGGAGGGGCAGCTGCTCTACCTCCTCGGTGACACCCGCGAGGAGTTCGGCGGCTCGGCCTGGTCCCAGGTCGTCCACGACCACCTGGGCGGCCTGCCGCCGCGGGTCGACCTGGACCGCGAGAAGCTGCTCGGCGAGATCCTGATCTCGGGTTCGCGCGACGGCATGATCGACGCCGCGCACGACCTGTCCGACGGCGGTCTGATCCAGGCCGTGGCCGAGTCCTGCCTCAAGGGCGGCAACGGCGCCCGCCTGGTCGTGCCGGACGGGCTCGACGCCTTCACGTTCCTGTTCAGCGAGTCGGCCGGGCGCGCCGTGGTGTCCGTGCCGCGCTCGGAGGAGCTGCGCTTCACCGACATGTGCGGGGCGCGCGGCCTTCCGGCGACCCGGATCGGTGTCGTGGACGGCGCGTCCATCGAGGTCCAGGGCGAGTTCAGCCTGGACCTCGCGGAGCTGCGCACGGCCCACGAGGCGACGATCCCGGCGCTGCTGGCCTGATACGCGTCAACTCCTCGGCCCCGTACCCCTGTTGAGGGGGTGCGGGGCCGAAGTGCTGTGTCCGCGCGGGCCGCCCGGACGGGAGCGCCGTGTCCGGAGGGGCCGTTCAGGCGGCGACGAGTTCCTTCTCCTCCGTGGCCGCCCTGAACATCGAGAGCGGGAGGACCGGTTCGGCGGCGGTCGTCCGGCGGCGCAGGAACAGGACGAGGGACAGGACGCAGGCGGCGAGCAGCCCCAGGATCTGGGGCGAGGACCAGGCGTAGTCCTTGCCGCCCCACGTGCTCGCCGCGGTGGCCGCCGCCCAGCTGACCGGCGCCCGCAACGCCCTGATCGCCGAGCACCGCCGCCGCATCCTCGGCGGGGAGTCGGTCCAGTGGGTCGTACGGGATGCCGCCGAGCGCGCCGAGCACGCCGAGCGGGCGTTCGCGCAGGTGGAGAACGGTCTGGGGAGCTACCCCGGCCCGGCGTAGGCTCGGCGTCATGCCCCCGGCCAAGAAGCGCACCCGCAGATACGACCCGGTCAAGATCCGGGCCGCCGTGCTCGCCCAGTTCGCCGCCGTACGCGAGGCGGTCGCCACCCTGACGCCCGAGCAGCTCGCCCGCCCCACCCGGCTCGGTGACTGGACGGTCCGCGAGCTGGTGGTGCACCACACCATGGCGCTTGGCATGCTGGAGCGCTTCCTGGCCGCGCCCGAGCCGCTCAAGCAGGAGCTCGCGCTGCTCGACTGGCCGTTCGCCACCGACCCGGTGTCCGCTCAAGTCGACCACGAGACAAGGGAGTTGGCGGCCTCCGTCGACGACCTCGACGCGCTCTTCGAGCAGCGCGCCACCCGCACCGCCGAGCTTCTGGCGGTCACCGAGGACGGCCGGCTCATGCCGACCCGCTTCGGCGCGATGAGCTTCGCCGACGTCCTGGTGACCCGGACCGTCGAACTCACCGTCCACACCGACGACTTGAACGCCGCCCTGCCCGAACTCGCCGTCCCCCACGACCGCCAGGCGCTGGCGGCCTGCACCCGGTTGCTCGCCGACGCCCTCGCCCTGAAGGCGCCCGGCGGCTCGGTCGAGGTGCGGATCCCGCCGTACGCGGTGGTGCAGTGCGTGGCCGGGCCCCGGCACACCCGGGGCACCCCGCCGAACGTCGTCGAGACCGACCCGCTCACCTGGATCCGCCTCGCCACCGGCCGCACCGGCTGGGCCGAGGCGCTGGCGGCGGCCGAGGTCGCGGCGAGCGGCGAGCGGGCGGACCTGTCGGCGGTCCTGCCGGTGATGGCGTAGCCGTACGCCCCCGCGGGGGCCGAGGCGGACGCCCCGCCCGGCCGCCCGGCACCGCGGGGAACCCGCGGGCCCCCCGTCCCGTCCCATCCGTATGAAGAGGCTCGGCACCTTCACCTCCGCCGCGGCGGCTCTGCTCGTGCTCGCCGCCTGCGGGCCCGGCATCCACCACGGCCCCGTGTCCCCTCCCGACGCACCGCAGGTGCCCCTGACCGGCCGCGAGTGGACAGGGACCACCCTGTACGACGGCGACCTCCGCTCCCCGCTGCCGGACGCGCCGCCGGGCCGGGTGCGGCTGACGTTCACCGCGGACGGTCAGGTCGAGGGCACCACCGGCTGCAACACCGTGCACGGGCCGGCCACCGTTTCCCTGCCCGGCCGCAGCATCACCTTCGGGCCGCTCGCCTCGACCCGGGTGCTGTGCGACGAGCCCCGGATGCGGATCGAGCGCCGCGTCCTGGCCGCGCTCCACGGCAAGGTCGGGTACGACATCGCGCGGCGCACCCTGACGCTCTCCCGTGCGAACCGCCCCCTGCTCGACGCCACCACGCCCTAGCCTCCCGGCGCTCGGCCCCGCACCGAGGAGGTTTCCGCGCGCGAAGCGAACTCCGTCACATTCGGAGCCTGCGCATCCGCGCGGTCATGAGCAGGCGCGAACACCGCGAACGATCTTCGCGCGACCGGGCCGACCTGCGGGGACGCTCATCTCGGGTCGGCTGCGGTGCGCCACCGGAGCCGGAGGCGCGAAAGCTACAAAAGCGGGCGGGGGCGCCGGCTGTCGGTATCCCCAATTCGGACCAGTGGTCGATCTCGCCTACACTCGGTGGCGTGCCACGTGGTGACGGACGACTCAACCACGACCTGCTCCCCGGAGAGAAGGGCCCCCAGGACGCTTGCGGCGTCTTCGGTGTCTGGGCTCCGGGTGAAGAGGTCGCGAAGCTCTCTTACTTCGGGCTTTACGCCCTCCAACATCGGGGCCAGGAATCCGCGGGCATCGCGGTCAGCAATGGCTCCCAGATCCTCGTCTTCAAGGACATGGGGCTTGTCTCCCAGGTCTTCGACGAGACCTCTCTCGGTTCACTCCAAGGTCATATCGCGGTCGGTCACGCCCGCTACTCGACCACGGGTGCCTCCGTGTGGGAGAACGCTCAGCCGACCTTCCGGGCAACCGCCCACGGCTCGATCGCGCTCGGCCACAACGGCAACCTGGTGAACACGGCGCAGCTCGCCGAGATGGTCGCCGAGCTGCCCAAGGAGAACGGGCGGGCCACCCAGCTCGCCGCCACCAACGACACCGATCTGGTCACCGCGCTGCTCGCGGGCCAGACGGACGACGACGGCAAGCCGCTGACCGTCGAGGAAGCGGCCGCCAAGGTCCTTCCGCAGGTGCAGGGCGCCTTCTCGCTCGTCTTCATGGACGAGCAGACGCTGTACTGCGCCCGCGACCCGCAGGGCATCCGCCCGCTGGTGCTCGGCCGCCTGGAGCGCGGCTGGGTCGTCGCGTCCGAGAGCGCCGCCCTCGACATCTGCGGCGCCGCCTTCGTCCGCGAGATCGAGCCGGGCGAGCTCGTCGCCATCGACGAGAACGGCCTGCGCACCTCTCGATTCGCAGAAGCGAAGCCCAAGGGCTGTGTCTTCGAGTACGTCTACCTGGCGCGCCCCGACACCGACATCGCGGGCCGGAACGTCTACCTCTCCCGGGTGGAGATGGGACGGAAACTCGCCAAGGAAGCGCCGGTCGACGCCGACCTGGTGATAGCGACGCCCGAGTCCGGCACCCCCGCCGCGATCGGATACGCCGAAGCCAGCGGCATCCCGTACGGCTCCGGACTGGTCAAGAACGCCTACGTGGGCCGTACGTTCATCCAGCCCTCGCAGACGATCCGCCAGCTCGGCATCCGGCTCAAACTGAACCCGCTCAAGGAAGTCATCCGGGGCAAGCGCCTGGTGGTCGTGGACGACTCGATCGTCCGCGGCAACACCCAGCGCGCCCTGGTCAAGATGCTCCGCGAGGCGGGCGCCGCCGAGGTCCACATCCGGATCTCGTCGCCGCCGGTGAAGTGGCCCTGCTTCTTCGGCATCGACTTCGCGACCCGCGCGGAGCTGATCGCCAACGGCATGACCATCGAGGAGATCGGCACGTCCATGGGCGCCGACTCGCTCTCGTACATCTCGACCGACGCGATGATCGAAGCGACGACGATCCCCAAGGACAACCTCTGCCGCGCCTGCTTCGACGGCGTGTACCCGATGGAGCTCCCCGACCCCGAGCTGCTCGGCAAGCAGCTCCTGGAGTCCGAGCTGGCCTCGGGGCCCGCCGCGACCGCGGCCGCCGACGCCCTGCGCCGCCCGTAAAAAACGCAGTACGACACGAAGGTTCTCCGTCACATGCCTGCCGAATTTGATCAGCGTGCTCCGCACCCGGGCACCGGCGCCAGCTACGCAGCCGCGGGTGTCGACATCGAGGCGGGCGACCGCGCCGTCGAGCTGATGAAGGAGTGGGTGAAGAAGACGAAGCGCCCCGAGGTCCTGGGCGGCCTCGGCGGATTCGCCGGACTCTTCGACGCCTCGGCCCTCAAGCGCTACGAGCGTCCGCTGCTCGCCTCCGCCACCGACGGCGTGGGCACGAAGGTCGACCTCGCCCGCCGGATGGGCGTGTACGACACCATCGGGCACGACCTCGTCGGCATGGTCGTCGACGACCTGGTCGTGTGCGGTGCCGAGCCGCTGTTCATGACGGACTACATCTGCGTCGGCAAGGTCCACCCCGAGCGCGTCGCGGCCATCGTGAAGGGCATCGCCGAAGGCTGTGTGCTCGCGGGCTGCGCGCTGGTCGGCGGCGAGACCGCCGAGCACCCGGGGCTGCTCGGCCCCGACGACTTCGACGTGGCGGGCGCCGGCACCGGTGTCGTCGAGTACGACCAGCTCCTGGGCGCGGACCGGATCCGCGAGGGCGACGCGGTCATCGCGATGGCCTCGTCCGGTCTTCACTCGAACGGGTACTCACTCGTCCGTCATGTGCTCTTCGACCGGGCCGGGATGAGCCTCGACCAGGAGGTCGAGGAGTTCGGCCGCACCCTCGGCGAGGAGCTCCTGGAGCCCACCAAGATCTACTCCCTGGACTGCCTGGCCCTGACCCGCACCACCGAGGTGCACGGTTTCAGCCACATCACCGGCGGCGGTCTTGCCAACAACCTGGCCCGGGTGATCCCGGACCACCTGCACGCCACGGTCGACCGTTCGACCTGGACGCCGGGCGCGGTCTTCGACCTGGTCGGCAGGGCGGGCGACGTGGAGCGGCTCGAACTGGAGAAGACGCTCAACATGGGCGTCGGCATGATGGCGATCGTCCCCGAAGCCTCGGTGGACGTCGCGCTGCACACCCTCGCGGACCGGGGCGTGGACGCCTGGGTCGCCGGCGAGATCCTGGCGCGCGGGGAGCACCGCGACGGCGCCGAGCTGACCGGCTCGTACGCGAAGTAGTCGGCCGCAGGCAGCACGAAACCCGGTCGGGGCGGGGCCCCGACCGGGTCGGTGTGCTCAGAGCAGCGAAGTCGTGCGTTGCTGCGAAAGCGGGATCAGCGAAGTCAAGCGCCGCGGCGCTGCGACGACGGACCGGACTCTTCGTCCTCGTCCTCGTCGTCATTCCCGTACATGTCCGCATAGCGGGCGTACGGGTCGTCCTCCTCGTCCTCCAGTGGCTCCGCGTTCGGCGGTTGGCTCACTGTCGGGTTCGGAGTAGATGCGCCCAGCTCGTTGGCCAGACGCGACAGGTCAGTCCCGCCGCTGCTGTACTTCAGCTGGCGGGCGACCTTCGTCTGCTTGGCCTTTGCCCGGCCGCGCCCCATGGCTCGACCCCCTCGGTGACGGGGCTCGACGGCCCCAGAGTCTTGACACGCGTTCATGATCCGGAACGGACTCTCCATGGAGAGACCGCGTCCGTAGGGCTTCAACGGTACCTGCTTCCGCGGCCATACGGTACGCCGCCCGCATGACGCGCCACTTGGCAGAACCAACAAAGCGCCCTGTACTCGCTGGTCAACCGCGATTTTAACCTCTTCTGGGCGCCCGACCCGCCGACCGGCGTGAGTCATGTCTCTCAGTACGGTCGGCGGGCCCTTCCGGGGCTCAGTGCTGACGTGCCTCCGCCATGCGCTGCTCGGCGATCCGGTCGGCCGCCGCGGCCGGCGGAATGCCGTCTTCCTTCGCACGAGCGAATATGGCCAGCGTGGTGTCGAAGATCTTCGACGCCTTCTCCTTGCAGCGGTCGAAGTCGAACCCGTTCAGCTCGTCGGCCACCTGGATCACGCCACCGGCGTTCACGACGTAGTCGGGTGCGTAGAGGATCGCGCGGTCCGCGAGGTCCTTCTCGACGCCCGGGTGCGCGAGCTGGTTGTTGGCCGCGCCGCACACCACCTTCGCGGTGAGCGCCGGCACGCTCTCGTCGTTCAGCGCGCCGCCGAGCGCGCACGGAGCGTAGATGTCGAGGCCCTCGGTGCGGATCAGCGCCTCGGTGTCGGCCGCGACGGCGACCTGGGGGTGCAGCGCGGTGATCGCGCGCACCGACTCCTCGCGAACGTCCGTGATCACGACCTCGGCGCCGTCCTCCAGGAGGTGCGCGACGAGGTGGCGGCCGACCTTGCCGACGCCCGCCACGCCGACCTTGCGGCCGCGCAGCGTCGGGTCGCCCCACAGGTGCTGGGCCGAGGCCCGCATGCCCTGGAAGACGCCGAACGCGGTCAGCACCGAGGAGTCGCCGGCGCCGCCGTTCTCGGGGGAGCGGCCGGTGGTCCACTGGCAGGACCGTGCGACGACGTCCATGTCGGCGACATAGGTGCCGACGTCGCAGGCCGTCACGTAGCGCCCGCCGAGCGAGGCCACGAACCGGCCGTAGGCGAGCAGGAGGTCGTCGGTCTTGATCGTCTCGGGGTCACCGATGATCACGGCCTTGCCGCCACCGTGGTCGAGCCCGGCCATGGCGTTCTTGTACGACATGCCGCGCGACAGGTTGAGGGCATCGGCGACGGCCTCCGCCTCGGTCGCGTACGGGTAGAAGCGCGTACCGCCCAGGGCCGGGCCCAGGGCGGTGGAGTGGATGGCGATGACGGCCTTGAGCCCGGTGGCTCGGTCCTGGCACAGCACGACCTGCTCGTGTCCGCCCTGTTCGGAGCGGAAGAGGGTGTGCAGTACGTCATCGGCTCCGGTCACATCGGTCACGGTGGTGACTCCCAAGTACGAAGCAGCGGTTGACGGCCCGCCTGAGGGTGGGGCGGGCGTGGTTCGGGAGCAGATTAAGTCCTACGCGCCCGTAGATCAGGCCCAGTGCTCAGGATCACCCCCGCGGGACCCGCGCGGGGGCGTGCCCGTGGGACGATGCGGGGCATGGCGGTGGTCTCCTCTGTGCTCGTTCCGTACGCGTCCTACCTGCGGGTGTACGAGCCCCTTGCCGCCTTTCCCGAACCCGAGCGCGACCACTGGCGGCGCTATGCCGAGCGCGGGCGCACTCCAGGTGCCCAGGACGAACTCCGGCGCGCGCTGGCCGACTTGGTGCCCGTGCCGCCCGTCGCGGTGCCGGTGCACGAGAGCGCCGACGCGTTCGTGGCGGAGGTCGACGGGGTCGTGTGCGTGTGCCCGTGGCGGACCCGGCTGCGCGGCTGGCAGGCCCTCGAAGGCCTCGCCGGCCAGTTCCCCGAGCCGGTCCTGGACGCGCTGCTGCCTCCGGTGGTGCGGCGGCAGGCCGAGGCGGACTACGAGCGCTGGCGGGAGCGGAACCCGGACGCCCGCCCCTGGATCCTGACCAGCGTCTGGCACGTCCCTGTGAGCTGGTTCACAGTCTTTTCGGCCGAAGAGCGCGAGTATGCACCGGGCGGGGACGGCGAGGCACCCGTGCTGCGCTACCGGACTCCGATGGTCCAGGCCCGGCGCCGCCTCGCACGGGCGCTGCGCACGGTGCGGCAGGCCATCGACGAGGGGCCGCTGACCGAGGGGCTGGTGGACGTCGGCCGCTGGCTGGAGGAGTTCCACCCGCGCTCGCTGGTGGAGCTGGACTACGGAGGCCTGGTGCACGCGCTGTCCCGGGACCGGCTGGAGGCGGACCGCTCGGCGGCCGATGTGGCCGAGGGGATCGCCGCGCTGCGGGCCGGCGACGACGCGGGCGCGGAGGAGGCGTACGGACGCTTCACGGAGCGCTGGCGGGCCGTCAAGGAGCGCCGGATGGCCAACTGAGGCCGCTCGGAGGGTTCTGAGGGGTTTTCGGCTGCCCTCGCACGCGCGTGCCAGGACGTAGGTCCTGATCCGGGCCTATGCCTCAAGGGTGACGGACCGCACTTATCTCACCCTTGCGCCCAGACCCCACCCTCGTGCCAAAATAGGACAAGGGGTCCGGGGAGGATCCCTTCCGCCCAACTAAGGGCGGATTGCTCGGTATTGCTTGCTATGGGGGGTCTGACGACTCCTGATCGCTCTGTGACTGATCGTCACTGTGGCGTGACTGTCCGCTATGGCATGGTCCATCGGCTTCCGTCGCTGATGAACACCTGGGAGGGCAATTCCATCGGTTTGGCCGACGTGGCTGGACGGATGGTGTAGTTGTAGTGCCGAGGACAAGCCGTTCGTCCTATAACCGACTCGGCTCGCGTCCGCCATTTCGGGCAACGCGGGTCAAGGTGCAGAATTTAGAGGAAAGAACCGAGAAGGTTCGGTTCTCCCGAGGAGGCCGCTCATGACCGCTCGCACCCCTGATGCCGAGCCGCTGCTGACCCCGGCTGAGGTTGCCACGATGTTCCGCGTGGACCCGAAGACGGTGACCCGCTGGGCCAAGGCCGGCAAGCTCACGTCCATCCGCACGCTGGGTGGGCATCGCCGGTACCGCGAGGCAGAGGTCCGCGCACTGCTTGCGGGTATTCCGCAGCAGCGCAGCGAGGCCTGAACAACACCCCAATAATCCGGGCGTTCCGGGGCCCCCACCCCGGCCGAGCCCGCCTATAGCTCCACATGACGTGTTGCCCGCCCCAACGGGCCGTGTCATCGATCGCGCTGGACTCCGCCGGGTCCAGCGCGATTTTTTTATGTCCGGCCTTGTCCGGCACTTCCGGCAGCTCCCCCGGCCGCCGTGTGGCCGCTTCGGAGGGGTGCCTTCCGGGGGCCCGCCCGTGTGACGGGGGAGGGTGGTGCAATTGCACATATTAAATCGGGGCGTTGTAGGAGAGGTGTAAGTGCACCCCTTCCGGAAACTCGTTCCGTGACTCCCGTCACACCCTCAAGTCGCCCTCTCCCAGAGCCTCTCACCGCCCGCCGGGCCGCCGGGCCGCCATAGGTCACCGTTCGGCGGGACTTTCGTCCTCGGGGCGGGCGGGCTCGGCGACCTCCATGGCGAGCCGCAGGAGGCGGTGGCAGACGGCGCAGTGCCGGGTGAGGTGGCGGTAGCCCAGAGCGGCCGACAGATGGGCGCGCAGCAGCGCGCGGGTCTCGTGCCTCGACGGAGCCCGCATGCGACCACCTCCCGGAGAGCCCCCGCCCCCTCTTGCAGGGGTACCGGCGGCAGGTGCCCCCGTCAAGACGCCGGGGGCCCGGATCCCGGCCGGGGTGCGCGGTGGCCGGACATGCGACAGGGCCCGCATCCGTAACGAATGCGGGCCCTGACTCAACAACTGCGGTCCTGACGGGATTTGAACCCGCGGCCTCCACCTTGACAGGGTGGCGAGCACTCCAAACTGCTCCACAGGACCTTGTTTCGCAGCCCGTTGTTGCTTGGCTGCGAGTGAGACTGTACAGCAGGTCAGACGGTCAGGTCGAACTCACTCACAGCGATGCCCGCGCTACGGGGCCGCCGCGTCGATCGCCTTCACGATGCGCTTGTCGGAGACCGGGAACGCCGTGCCCAGGGCGTGCGCGAAGTAGCTCACCCGCAGCTCCTCGATCATCCAGCGGATGTCCAGGACCTGCTGCGAAACGGGCCGCCCCTGAGGGAGCTGTTCGAGCAGCCACGCGTACTCGTCCTGCATCTCGTGGACCTTCTCCATGCGCGTGGTGTCGCGCTGGACGGCCGTCGGCATCTGCTGGAGCCTGCGGTCCACCGCGACCAGGTAGCGCATCAGGTCGGGCAGCCGCTTCAGCCCGGTCAGGGTGACGAAGCCCGGCGGCACGAGCGCCGCCAGCTGGGTGCGCACGTCCGCCACGTTGGCGACCAGGGTCAGGCTGTTCGTGGCCTTCAGACGGCGCTCACAGGCCTGCCAGGCCGCCAGGATCTGCTGGACCTGGCCGACCGTGCGCACCGTGGTGTCCACCAGGTCCGCGCGCACCTTGTCGTACAGCCCGCGGAACGATTCCTCGTCCCAGGCCGGGCCGCCGTGGTCCGCGATCAGCTTGTCCGCCGCCGCCATCGCGCAGTCGTCGAAAAGGGCCTGGATCGAACCGTGCGGATTGCGGGACAGGGCGAGCTTCTGCTGGTTGGTGAGCTTGTCCGAGGCGAACTTGGCCGGGTTCACCGGGATGTTGAGCAGGATCAGCTTCCGGGTGCCGCGCCACATCGCCCGGAGCTGCTCGGCCTCGGTGTCGAAGAGGCGTACGGAGACGCTCTCGCCCGCGTCCACGAGCGCCGGGAACGCCTTGACCGGCTGGCCGGCCCGCCGCGTCTCGAAGACCTTCGTCAGGGTGCCGATCGTCCAGTCGGTGAGGCCCGAGCGCTCGATGGACTCGCCCGAAGGACCCGCGGTCGCCGCGGCGGCCTGGGAGAGGGCCTGACGGGCCTTCGGGCGCAGCCGCAGCCTGAGCGCCTCCAGGTCCTTGTCCTCGGCGAGCTTGCGCCGCCGCTCGTCGACGATCCGGAACGTGATCTTGAGGTGGTCCGGTACGCGCGTCAGGTCGAAGTCGTCGGCCGTGACCGGGACGCCCACCATCCGCTGGAGTTCGCGGGCCAGCGTCACCGGCAGGGGCTCCTGGAGCGGCACCGCGCGGTCCAGGAACTTCGAGGCGTAGTTGGGCGCCGGGACGTAGTGCCGGCGGATCGGCTTCGGCAGGGAGCGGATCAGCTCGGTGACGACCTCCTCGCGCAGCCCCGGGATCTGCCAGTCGAAGCCCTCGTCGGTGACCTGGTTGAGGACCTGGAGCGGTACGTGCACGGTCACGCCGTCCGCGTCCGCGCCCGGCTCGAACTGGTAGGTCACCCGGAACTTCAGCGGGCCCTGGCGCCAGGAGTCCGGGTAGTCGTCCTTGGTGACGGCGCCGGCCTTCTCGTTGATGAGCATCTCGCGCTCGAAGTCGAGGAGTTCGGGCTCCTCGCGCTTCTTGTGCTTCCACCACGAGTCGAAGTGCGCGCCCGACACGACGTGGTCGGGCACCCGCCGGTCGTAGAAGTCGAAGAGCGTCTCGTCGTCGACGAGGATGTCGCGGCGCCGCGCCCGGTGCTCCAGCTCCTCGACCTCGGTCAGGAGCTTGCGGTTGTCGGCGAAGAACTTGTGGTGCGTGCGCCAGTCGCCCTCGACCAGCGCGTTGCGGATGAACAGGTCGCGCGAGGCCTCCGCGTCGATGCGGCCGTAGTTGACCTTGCGGTTGGCCACGATCGGCACGCCGTACAGCGTGACCCGCTCGTACGCCATCACCGCGGCCTGGTCCTTCTCCCAGTGCGGCTCGCTGTAGGTGCGCTTGACCAGGTGCTGGGCGAGCGGCTCGATCCACTCGGGCTCGATCTTCGCGTTGACCCGGGCCCACAGCCGCGAGGTCTCCACGAGTTCCGCGGACATCACGAGCTTGGGCTGCTTCTTGAACAGCGCCGAGCCCGGGAAGATCGCGAACTTGGCGCTGCGGGCGCCCAGATACTCGTTCTTGTCGGTGTCCTTCATGCCGATGTGCGAGAGCAGGCCCGCGAGCAGGGACGTGTGGACGGACTGCTCCGGGGCGTCCTCCTCGTTGAGGTGGATGCCCATGGTCTTGGCCACGGTCCGCAGCTGCGAGTAGATGTCCTGCCACTCGCGGATGCGCAGGAAGTTCAGGTACTCCTGCTTGCACATCCGGCGGAAGCTGGAGGAGCCGCGCTCCTTCTGCTGCTCGCGCACATAGCGCCAGAGGTTGAGGTAGGCGAGGAAGTCGCTGGTCTCGTCCTTGAAGCGGGCGTGCTGCTGGTCGGCCTGGGTCTGCTTCTCGCTGGGGCGCTCGCGCGGATCCTGGATGGAGAGCGCCGCCGCGATCACCATGACCTCGCGCACGCAGCCGTTCTTGTCGGCCTCCAGGACCATGCGGGCCAGGCGCGGGTCGACGGGCAGCTGGCTGAGCTTGCGGCCCTGCTGGGTGAGGCGCTTCTTCGGATCCTTCTCCGCAGGATCCAACGCGCCCAGTTCCTGGAGGAGTTGGACGCCGTCGCGGATGTTGCGGTGGTCCGGCGGGTCGATGAAGGGGAACTTCTCGATGTCGCCGAGGCCGGCCGCGGTCATCTGGAGGATGACGGACGCGAGGTTGGTCCGCAGGATCTCGGCGTCCGTGAACTCGGGCCGGGTGACGAAGTCGTCCTCGCTGTACAGACGGATGCAGATGCCGTCGCTCGTACGGCCGCAGCGGCCCTTGCGCTGGTTGGCGCTGGCCTGCGAGACCGGCTCGATCGGCAGCCGCTGCACCTTGGTGCGGTGGCTGTAGCGCGAGATGCGGGCCGTGCCGGGGTCGATGACGTACTTGATGCCGGGCACCGTCAGGGACGTCTCGGCCACGTTGGTGGCGAGCACGATCCGGCGCCCGCTGTGCTGCTGGAAGACGCGGTG
Organism: Streptomyces sp. NPDC048111; assembly: GCF_043202815.1. Classification (NCBI taxonomy): domain Bacteria; kingdom Bacillati; phylum Actinomycetota; class Actinomycetes; order Kitasatosporales; family Streptomycetaceae; genus Streptomyces; species Streptomyces sp. NPDC048111. The sequence continues at coordinate 5,096 of NZ_JBIDBD010000005.1, read as the reverse complement.
CTGCTCGGCGTGCGACAGACGCGCGTACAGGGGCAGCACCTCGGTCGAGCGGAGGTTCTTCTTGATCAGCGCGTCCGCGGTGTCGCGGATCTCGCGCTCGCCGGAGAGGAAGACCAGGACGTCGCCGGGGCCCTCGGCCTGGAGCTCGTCCACCGCGTCGCAGATCGCGGTGATCTGGTCGCGGTCGGCGTCCTCGCTGTCCTCTTCGAGGAGCGGCCGGTAGCGCACCTCGACCGGGTACGTACGGCCGCTCACCTCGACGATCGGGGCGTTGCCGAAGTGGCGCGAGAACCGCTCGGGGTCGATGGTCGCCGAGGTGATGACGACCTTCAGATCGGGGCGCTTCGGCAGCAGCTGGGCGAGATAGCCGAGCAGGAAGTCGATGTTGAGGGACCGCTCGTGGGCCTCGTCGATGATGATCGTGTCGTAGGCGCGCAGCTCGCGGTCCGTCTGGATCTCGGCGAGCAGGATGCCGTCGGTCATCAGCTTCACGAAGGTCGCGTTCGGGTCGACCTGGTCGGTGAAGCGGACCTTCCAGCCGACCGCCTCGCCCAGCGGGGTGTTCAACTCCTCCGCGATGCGGTCCGCGACCGTGCGGGCCGCGATCCTGCGGGGCTGGGTGTGCCCGATCATGCCGCGCACCCCGCGGCCGAGCTCCATGCAGATCTTGGGGATCTGGGTGGTCTTGCCGGAGCCGGTCTCACCCGCGACGATCACGACCTGGTGGTCGCGTATCGCCTCCAGGATCTCGTCCTTCTTCTGGCTGACCGGAAGCTGCTCGGGATAGGTGATCCCGGGCATGCGGGCGGCCCGCCGGACGATGCGGTCGGCGGACTTCTGGGCCTCGGCGGCGATCTCGTCGAGCACGGCCTGCCGGGCCTCGGGCTTACGGATGCGGCGGGCGCCTTCGAGACGGCGGCCCAGGCGGTGGGCGTCGCGCAGCGAGGCACCGTCGAGCAGCGTCTGGAGATCGGCGAAGGAAGTAGACATACCTGATTCAGGATCTCACCCGCCGAGGACGAGTGGCGAACGCATTTCGGCACCCTGAGGGACCCACCCCGTACCATTTCGGGCATGCCCCGCTCCCGTGCCCCGCGCCGCCGCCTCCCCGCGGTGCTGCTCCTGGTGCTCGGGGTGCTCGCGGTGGCGCTGTGCGGGCCGGCCGCTTCGGGGGGCTCGGTGGCGCGCGGGGGTGTGCCCGTGGGGGTGCCCGCGGGTGCTGCGGGCGATGCTCTGGGTGGGGCGGCTGGGGCGGCTGGGCTGGAGGGCGGGAGGGCTTTGAAGGCCCCGACTGCCGCGGTGGACCTGACGGCCCTGGTGGCCCCGACTGCCCCGGCGGCCCCGACGGCCCCGATGGTGTTGAAGGCCCCGGCGCTTGGCGCCTTTGCCGGGGACGCCTCCGCGCCCGGCTGCCGTCCGGGCGTACCGCACCAGGACTCGGACCCGGCCGCGCCGGTCCGTGCCCGCGCCGCGCACGACCAGGCTCCGGTCCTGGAGGACCGGCTCGCCCCGGTCGCCCTGTGCGGCCTGGACGCGGCGCACCGCAAGCCGCCGGTACGCGGGCCCGCGTCGGCGGCGCCCGGCCCCGTCGAACTCTCGGTGCTCAGGGTCTAGACGGCCGGCCCCGCCCCCGGTGCCCGTCCGTCCCCTTTCTTGTACGCGCCCGCCCTGCACGGGCCCGCGTACGCACAGGAGTTCCCGCATGTCCCAGCCCCAGCCCAAGCCCAAGCCCAAGTCCAAGCCTGCCTCGCCGTCCGCGCCCGCGTCCCGGAACGCCCGCGGGTCCGCCCGGTCCGGGAAGCGGCCGTATCTGATCGGCGTGGCCGTGCTGGTCGCCGCCGGCGTCCTCGGCATGGCCTCCTACCAGGCGAGCGCCCCCGACCCGAAGCCCCGCGTGAACGACTCCGCCGCGGCCTCCGACCCGGCCGCGGACGCCCACCCGGAGCTCACGAAGCTGGCCCGCCGCGATGCCGGGGACCCGCTCGCCCAGGGGCGCCCCGACGCGCCCGTCGTGATGATCGAGTACGCCGACTTCAAGTGCTCGTACTGCGGGAAGTTCGCCCGGGACACCGAGCCCGGGCTCGTGAAGAAGTACGTCGACGACGGCACCCTGCGCATCGAGTGGCGCAACTTCCCGATCTTCGGCGCCGAGTCCGAGGCGGCGGCGCGCGGGGCGTGGGCGGCGGGACGGCAGGGGCGGTTCTGGCAGTTCCACGCGGCGGCGTACGGGCCGGGCGCCAAGGAGAAGGGGTTCGGCGCGGACCGCCTGAAGGAGCTGGCGAAGGAGGCGGGCGTGCCGGACGCGGCGCGCTTCGCGGCGGACCTCGACGGGGACGCGGCGAAGGCGGCGGTGAAGAAGGACCAGGACGAGGCGTACGCGCTGGGCGCGAGCTCCACCCCCTCCTTCCTCATCAACGGGACCCCGATCGCGGGGGCCCAGCCGATGGACTCCTTCGCGCGGATCATCGAGGGGGCGGCGGCCAGGGCCAAGGCCGGGACGGGGGCTGCGGCCGGGTCCGGGGCCGGGTCTGAAGCCGGGGCCGATGCCGGGGCCGATGCCGGGGCCGGGGCCGGGGCCGGGGCCGGGGTGAAGAAGTGACCCCGGACATCGGTTATCTCGCGGCGTTCCTCGGTGGGCTGCTGGCCCTGCTCAGCCCGTGCAGCGCACTGCTGCTGCCCGCGTTCTTCGCGTACTCGATCTCCAGCCGCACCAAGCTGCTCGCCCGCACCGGCATCTTCTACGCGGGCCTGGCCACCACGCTCGTCCCGCTGGGCGCGGCGGGCTCGTACGCGGGCCGCCTCTTCTACGGCCACCGCGACCAACTGGTGCTCGTCGGGGGCTGGTTGATCATCGTGCTCGGCGCCGCCCAGATCGTCGGCATGGGCTTCGCGAGCCGCCGCATGACCGAACTGTCCGGCCGGATCCGCCCCACGACCGCGCTCTCGGTGTACGCGCTGGGCGCGGTGTACGGCCTCGCCGGGTTCTGCGCGGGGCCGATCCTGGGGAGCGTCCTGACGGTGGCGGCGGTGAGCGGCAGCCCGGTCTACGGCGGCCTGCTGCTCGCGGTGTACGCCCTGGGCATGGCGGTGCCGCTGCTGCTCCTCGCGCTGCTCTGGGAGCGGTTCGACCTGGGCGGCCGGCGCTGGCTGCGCGGCCGGGTGCTCACGCTGGGCCGCTTCGAACTCCACACCACCTCGCTCCTGTCGGGCCTGTTTTTCATCGCGCTCGGGGTGCTGTTCCTCGTGTACGACGGGGCGACGGGACTGCCCGGGGTGCTCGGGGTGGACGAGTCGTACGCGGCGGAGGAGTGGGCGAAGGGGGTGGGGGACGCGGTGCCGGACTGGGCGCTGCTCCTCGCCCTCGCGGGGGTGGGCGCGGCCCTGGCGGCCAGGGCCTGGCGCACTCGGGACACCCGCTAGCCGGGGGGTGGCCCGGCCGGCCCCGGCCCGGTGAACGTTCCTGATCACCGCACGGGCCGGGGCGGGAACGTGACGGAGCCCGGGAGCATGTCCAGCTCCCGGGCTCCAGCTTGCCACCCATTTGCGCACACCGGCGGCGTTTAAGAACCGCAGGTCATATTGAGATCGACGTGTTCTGCCTTTGAACTACAGCGCCACGAGAGAGGCGCCGAGGGGACTTGAACCCCCATCCGTCGATGTTCGCCCACGTTCGGTCGATCCGGTGTTCGGCGGCGAATACTGAGACTGGAGCGAGAATCTGAGTTTCATGGGGCCGCCTCTGCCGGGCTTGGGCCATCCCCGCACGTGGTGCGGGGAGAGGGATTCGAACCCCCAACTGACACCCCTTGATCAGCTTCAACATCAGTTTCAGCTTGCGCTCATCGCGCACCCTCCGCTCGCGACGGAGGGCGTAAGTGAGGGCTACCGGAAGAGGTAGCCGAATACCGCGTCGCCGACCCGCTGGTCGGTGACCTCGGTGTTGTTCGCCTCCTCGCGGGCGAACTTGACGGCCTGCTGGAGCTTCTCGACGCGCTCCAGCAGCTCGTTGACCCGCCGGGCGGGCAGCGCGCCGGAGAACTTCACCGTCGTCCAGTACCCGACCGGGACGTCCTCGTAGTACACCTCGACCTGCGCCGGGTGCTTCTCCGTGGCCTCGGCCTTCACGTGGTTGCGCGGCACCTTCTTCGTGCGGATGGTCCGCACCGGGTCCGTCTTCCAGGAGTCCGTGGAGGGGTCCAGGTTCCACGACTCGGAGGCGTCGAGCACCGGCAGCTTGCGCACGAAGGTGTGCAGGTCGGTGAGCTGCTTCTCCAGGAACAGCAGGTACGGGACGGGTACCTGCGGCAGCAGCACCGCGCCGTCGACCACCACGTCCGCGACCGCGGACCGGTTCGCCCAGTCCTTCGTCGCGGTCACGTCGAACAGCCGCGTCAGCGTTCCGGCGGTGGTGCGCAGGGCGTCCTCGGCCTTGATCTGCACCCGGGTGGACTCGGGGGGCAGCTGCTCGCCCTCTTCGTCCTTGGGCTGGTAGGTCCGGGAGATGCCGGCCAGCAGGGCGGGCTTCTGCACGTCCTGGTGGGCCTGGGTGAGCTCCTGGAGGGCCTTGGACTTGACGCCCTTTTCCACTGCGATGATCTGATTCAGCTTCGGCACACGGCGAACCTAACAACTCCGTACCGGACGCACATCCGAATTAGCCCCGCCCCGGGGCGGGGCCGGGCCCGGTTAGGGGTGCGGGGCATTTGTTGGGGCTGGGCTCCGGGGGTGCTTGCCGGTGCGGGGGGTTGGGGGTTCGGCTCTTTGGGGCTTGGCTCCCTGGGGCTGCGCCCCAGACCCCCGGGGGGTTTGCCCACCCGCCCGCCCGTGACGGGGGTTGGAGGGTGCCTGGCCCTGGGGCTGCGCCCCAGACCCCCAGGGGTTTGCCCGCCCACCCGCCCGTGCGGGGGGTTGGAGGGTGCCTGGCCCTGGGGCTGCGCCCCAGACCCCCTGAGGGGCTCCGCCCCTCGTACCCCGGCGGGGGCTCCGCCCCCTGCACCCCCTTTTCGCGCCTGAACGGCGCTCGTCCTCAAACGCCGGACGGGCTGAGGATGCGCATGCTGGCCGGCACCGGTGCGGTTAGGGGCGCGGGGAACTGC
>NZ_JBIDBD010000004.1:92338-360254 GCF_043202815.1 Streptomyces sp. NPDC048111 | reverse complement strand
CATGAATGTTTACCCGTAATCGGGTGCACACATCACGTAAGAGCGGGACGGAACCACCGGAATAAGGCGGCCCGTCCACAGCGTCCTCGCTGTGTTGTTGCCTGCCGACCACGAGGGCCGTCAGGACTTTTCAAAGGAACCTCGTCCGCCGAAGCGGTACGGGGTTGTCAATCTGGCGTTGACTTTTGGCACGCTGTTGAGTTCTCAAGGAACGGACGCTTCCTTTGTACTCACCCTCTCGGGCTTTCCTCCGGGCGCTTCCCTTCGGTATTTCGTGTTCCCGACTCTATCAGACTCTTTCGTGTCCGATTCCCGGTCGCCCGGGGCCAAGTCGGTTTGTCTTCGCGGCTGTTGGGCCGTTCCGACGTCCCAGACTCTAGCGGATTTCCCCGGCCGATTCATAATCGAGTCGTCCGATTCGAACGGGAATACAGAATTCGGCATGCCGAAATTCATCCCGGTCGGGAGATCATGCTGAGTTGGGTGCCGCAGAATCTGCGGCGGACGGTCACCGCAGAACCGTTCCGGCTCGGTGGCAACCCGAAGAACCTTACGGACCGGGCGGTTCCACGTCAACCTGAACGTCAACCCGGCTGCGGCCGTGGCGGTAGCGTTCCTCCGTGACCTTGATCCTCGACAACGACACCGCCGACGCACACGCCTGGTGGTGGCGTACCGGAGACGACCCCGTCCCCGCCGCCGACCTGGACCTGCTCAGCAAGGACGAGCGCGACCGTGCCGCACGGTTCGTGCACCAGGGGACGGCCGTCGGGTTCGTCTCGGGGCGCGCCGCGAGCCGGCGGATCCTGTCGGGGCTGCTCGACATGGCGCCCGAGGAGATAGGGCTGGGGCGACGGCCCTGCCCGGGCTGCGGTGATCCGCTGCACGGCCCGCCCGCCGTACTGCACCCCGAGACGCCGCTGTGGATCAGCATTTCCCACACCGGCAGCTGCGGCATGCTCGCCGTCGCCCGCGTGCCGGTGGGGGTGGACGTCGAGGTCGTGCGGGACTTCCCGGTGGCGGAGCTCGCCCCGTCCACCCTGACCGTCTCCGAGCGCGCGATCGTGCTGGGTCCCGATGAGGGGGAGGCGCGCACGCGGGCCTTCCTGCGCTGCTGGACCCGTAAGGAGGCCGTTCTCAAGGCGGTCGGCGTCGGGATCACCACGGATCTGCGCGCCGTGGAGACCCGGCCCGAGCTCGCCGGGCCGGTGGTCGTGGCCTCCGGAGTGCCCGGCACGCCACAGACCTGGACCGTGACCGACCTGGCCGTGCCCGACACCTGGGCCGCGGCCGTCGCCGTCCCGGCTCCGGCCGACGGCACCCACCCGGACGTCCGTCTCCACGCGTACGTCTAGGCGCGGGGCTCGCGGCCCGGCCCGGACCGCGGGTGCGGAAGTCAGCCCTCGGTCGGGGTCAGGCGCAGCGAGATGCTGTTGATGCAGTACCGCTGGTCCGTCGGGGTGGCGTAGCCCTCGCCCTCGAAGACGTGGCCCAGGTGGGAGCCGCAGCGGGCGCAGCGCACCTCGGTGCGGACCATGCCGAGGGTGCGGTCCTCGATGAGTTCGACGGCGTCGGTGTCCTTCGGGTCGAAGAAGCTCGGCCAGCCGCAATGGGACTCGAACTTCTCGCCGGAGGTGAAGAGTTCGGCCCCGCAGGCGCGGCAGGAGTAGACGCCCTGCGTCTTGGTGTCGGTGTACTCACCGACGAACGCGGGCTCGGTGCCGGCCTTGCGCAGGACCTGGTACTCGGCGGGGGTCAGCTCCGCGCGCCACTGCTCGTCCGGCTTCTCGACGTCGTACGACATGGGGTGGCTCCTCGGTCGGATCAGGTCGGATCGGGGCGGGTCAGTTCGACAGGCGGGCCAGGATGGCCGGGCCGAGATCCGTCACGTCGCCCGCGCCCATGGTGAGAACAAGGTCCCCGGGGGCGGCCATTCCCGCGATCACGTCCGGCACCGTGGAGGCGTCGTGGACGGCGGTGACCGTGGCGCCGGCCGCCTTGGCCGCGTCGATGATGAGCTCGCTGGTGACGCCGGGGACCGGGTCCTCGCGGGCCGGGTAGATGTCGAGGACAACGGAGAGGTCGGCGAGGGCCAGGGCCTGGCCCATCTCCTTGCCCAGCTCCTGGGTGCGGGAGAAGAGGTGGGGCTGGAAGACGACGAGGAGGCGGGAGTCCGTGGCGGCGCCGCGCATGGCCTCCAGGTCGGCGGTCATCTCGGTGGGGTGGTGCGCGTAGGAGTCGATGACCTGGACGCCCTTGGCCTCGCCCTTGAGCTGGAGGCGGCGCTTGACGCCGGTGTACTTGCCGAGCGCGGAGGCCAGGTTGTGCGCCGGGATGCCGAGCGCCACGCCGGCGGCGAGGGCGGCCACCGCGTTGTGGGCGTAGTGGCGGCCGGGGACCGAGACCGTGAAGGTGAGGAACTTGCCGTTCAGGAGGACGGTCACCTCGGAGGTGAGTCCGCGCGGGGTGACCTTGTGGACGCGTACGTCGGCCGTCTCGGACTCGCCGTAGGTGACGACCTTCAGCTCGGACAGGTCGCGTACGCGCCGGGTGAGCTCCACCGCGCCGGGCTGGTCGGCGGCGATCACCAGGGTGCCGCCGGGGACGACCTTGCCGACGAAGGTCTCGAAGGAGTCGTAGATCTCGTCCATCGAGGCGTAGTTGGCGTGGTGGTCGAGCTCGACGTTGAGGACGATGGCGACCTCGGGGTCGTACTTCTGGAAGCTGCGGTCGCTCTCGTCGGCCTCGGCCACGAAGATGTCGCCCTGGCCGTGCCGGGCGTTGGTGCCGGGGCCTTCGAGGTCGCCGCCGATCGCGTACGAGGGGTCGAGGCCGAGTTCGGTCAGGGCGACGGCCAGCATGGAGGTGGTGGTCGTCTTGCCGTGGGTGCCCGCCACGGCGATGGCGCGCAGTCCGCCCATGAGGGAGGCCAGTGCGTCCGAGCGGTGCACGACGGGCACGGACAGTTCGGCGGCGCGGGCCAGCTCGGGGTTGTCGGCGCGGATCGCGCTGGAGACGACGACGCAGGTGGCGTCGTCGGCGAGGTGGTCCGCCACGTGGCCGATGTGGACGGTGGCGCCGAGGGCCCGCAGTGATGCGGCGGTCGCGGATTCCTTCGCGTCGCTGCCCGCGACCCGGGCGCCGCGCTGGGCCAGGATCTTCGCGATGCCCGACATGCCGGCACCGCCGATGCCGATGAAGTGCGGCCGTTCCATGGCGGTGGGAATGGCGGAGGCCATGCGGTTCTCTCCCGGGGTGCGACGACGTACAGAAGGAGCCCCCACCCTAATTCCTGTGGGGGCTCCGGCCGCGACACGGCTCCGGGAGTGCCGTGCGGGCGGGCGTACGGGCTACTCGCTGTGGGCGAACAGCTTGAGGACGGGGACGCCGACCTTGTGGCGGGCGCGCGAGGCCCAATCCCGGTGGAAGAACTCCTCCACGTAGTGCGGGGCGGTCAGGACGATGACCTCGTCGGCGTTCACCTCGTCGACGACGCCCTTGAGTTTGTCCAGGGGGTGGTCGTCGACCACCTGCCCCACCGCTCTGCTGCCCGCGTCCCGCAGGGACTGCAGGGAGTGCTGGAGTGCCACTTCGGCCGGGGCCTGTGCCGCCCGGCCCTCCGGTTCCTCGCCCTCGTGGACGGCGTCGTCGAGTTCGCCGAGGGCCACGTCGTCGATCGCGCGCAGCAGTCGGTCCTGGTCGCCCCTGGGCTGCATGAGCACGACGAACGACGTCTGCTCGTCCCCGTGCAGAGTGGTGACGAATTCCACGTCGACGGAGGTCAGGGGCTTCTCGATCATCAATACGCTCGTGAACACGACAGGCGCCCTTCTGTTCTCTCCATGGCCGCCGCCACCATGCGTGGCGGATCCGGCCCCTGCGGAAACCATCCTTCCCCGTGACCGCACGGGGTCTGCCTGAGTAAGTGTGCCCAGCGCGAGCTAACCGGAACGGTGAATTCCGCCGATCGTCAGATCCGACGGTAACGCGTGAACAGGAACCCGGCGTCCTCCAGGACCGCGGTCGGCGCGAACCGCTGAGGGACCTTCACCACCGGTCCCCCGGCGATGCGCTGGGCATCGCCCGCGGTCAGCATGGGCGACACCGTCAGACACAGTTCGTCGAGTACCCCGGCCGCGACGAACTGACCGAGCAGCCGCGGCCCGCCCTCGGTGAGCATCCTCCGCAGGCCCCGCTCGGCCAGCGCCCGGACGGCCCGCCGGGGCTCGACCCCGGGTCCGTCGCCGGCGACGACCACCTCGGCGCCGGCCCGCTCGGCCTCGCGGACGCGGTCGGGGTCGGCCGCGGCGCCGGTCAGGATCAGTGTGGGAACCAGGGGCGAGGTGAACAGGGGCAGCGCGAAGTCCAGGTCGAGGCTCGCGGTGACGACGGCGATCACGGGCGCGGGGCCCTGGCCCGCCGCCGCCCGCCGCTCGGCGAACTCGGCCCGCGCCCGGGCCGGCCGGTACCCCTCGAGGCGTACCGTTTCCGCGCCCACCACCACCACGTCCGCGAGGGCCCGCAGGGTGCCGAAGATCCGCATGTCGGTGTCGGAGGACAGCGGCTGCGAGCGGCCTTCGTGCTGTCCCGCGCCGTCGAGCGACGACACCATGTTGGCCCGCAGCCAGGGCCCGTCGGTCCGGGGATAGGCGTAGGCCTCGGCCAGTCGGTCCAGCGACCAGTCGCCGTGTGCGGCGTGTTCCGCGGTGTCGGTGGCTCCGGCGGCTGCGGGCCGCGGCGCGTCCGCGGTGCCCTCGGCGGCCGGTGTCTGGTCGGTCACAGGGAACAGTTGTCGCATGCGGTGAAGTCTGGCACGGCCCGTACAGTTGGGGACTGTGTCGACCAGCCCCATAACCGAAGCGGCCCCCGTGTCGCTCTGCGCCCGCGCGCCGCATGTCCCCGCCGACCGTCTGGTCGCCGAGATGGTGCCGCCGCCGCGGTTCGACTCGGTGCGCTTCGAGACGTACGTGCCGGACCCGAACCAGCCGAGCCAGACCGAGGCGGTCACCGTCCTGTCCTCCTTCGCGGCGGGACTCGGCGGCGCGCACGCCGTCGGGGCCAGGCGCCGCTGGTTCTCGAAGAAGCCGGCCGCCGCGCCCGGCCCGCGCGGGGTGTACCTGGACGGCGGCTACGGCGTGGGCAAGACGCATCTGCTCGCCTCGCTGTGGCACGCCACGCCGGCCGAGCCCGCGCTCAAGGCGTTCGGCACGTTCGTGGAGCTGACCAATCTCGTCGGCGCCCTCGGCTTCCAGCAGACCGTGCAGACGCTGAGCGGCCACCGGCTGCTGTGCATCGACGAGTTCGAGCTCGACGACCCCGGCGACACGGTGCTCGTGTCCTCGCTGCTGGGCAGGCTGGTCGAGCAGGGCGTGGCGCTGGCCGCGACCTCCAACACGCTGCCGGGCAAGCTCGGCGAGGGCCGGTTCGCGGCCGCCGACTTCCTGCGCGAGATCCAGGGTCTCTCGGCGCACTTCCGGCCGCTGCGGATCGACGGCGAGGACTACCGCCACCGCGGCCTGCCCGAGGCACCGGCCCCGTACTCCGACGAGCAGGTCACCAAGGCGGCGTACGCCACCGAGGGTGCCGCGCTCGACGACTTCCCCCAGCTGCTCGACCACCTCTCGCGCGTGCACCCCAGCCGGTACGGGGCGCTCACCGACGGGATCCGCGCGGTGTGCCTGACCGATGTGCGGCCGGTGCCCGACCAGTCGACGGCGCTGCGCCTGGTGGTACTCGCCGACCGTCTGTACGACCGGGAGGTGCCGGTGCTCGCCTCGGGCGTGCCCTTCGACCGGCTGTTCAGCGACGAGATGCTGAACGGCGGCTATCGCAAGAAGTACTTCCGGGCGATCTCCCGTCTGACCGCGCTCGCCCGTGACGCGAAGGGCCTTGTGGCGCAGTAGGTTTGGGGCCGAGGGGGCCCCAGCTGCATCCGTCCACCGCCCCCTCGGCCACAGAAGGGAATCATCATGGCCACCACGCGCACGGCGCACACGGTCTGGGAAGGCGAGCTCCTCAAGGGCTCCGGCACCGTCACCTTCGACTCCTCGGGCATCGCCTCGCAGGCGGTCTCCTGGCCGTCCCGCGCCGAGCAGGCCAACGGTAAGACCAGCCCGGAGGAGCTCATCGCGGCGGCCCACTCCAGCTGCTTCTCGATGGCCCTCTCGCACGGTCTGACCGGCGCGGGCACCCCGCCCACCCGCCTGGAGACGAAGGCCGACGTGACCTTCCAGCCCGGCGAGGGCATCACCGGCATCCACCTCACCGTGCGCGGCGAGGTCCCCGGGCTCGACGAGAGCGGCTTCCAGTCCGCCGCCGAGGACGCCAAGAAGAACTGCCCCGTGAGCCAGGCCCTTTCGGGGACCACCATCACGCTCAGCGCCGAACTGGTCTGAGGCCGCCCCCGCGGTAGCGCCGGGCCCCGTTCCATCGCACGATCGAGGGAGCGCGGGCGACCGGAAGGGGTGCGCAGTGGGCGGCAAGGACAAGGCCGACAAGGGCAAGGACCAGCCCGGGCAGGACCTTCGCGATCTGCTGCGCATCCCCGTGGGCGAGCGCCCGACCCTGGCCGCCCACGCCGCGGACGGCATTCCGGCCGGGCCGAAGGACAAGGCGGCCGGCCTCGCCGAGACCGCCCGGATGGGCGAACGCCTCGCCGACCTCCAGGAACGGCTGTACGCCGCGAGCACGGCGGGCGACCGGCGGCGGGTCCTGCTGGTGCTCCAGGGCATGGACACCAGCGGCAAGGGCGGCACGGTCAAGCACGTCATCGGCCTGTTCAACCCCTCGGGCTGCCGGATCAGGGCGTTCAAGGCGCCCACCCCCGAGGAGCTGTCCCACCCGTTCCTGTGGCGGATCACCAAGGCGCTGCCGCAGCCCGGCGAGATCGGCATCTTCGACCGCTCGCACTACGAGGACGTGCTGATCGCCCGGGTGCGCGCACTCGTGCCGCGCCCCGAGCTGGAGGAGCGCTACGGGGAGATCAACCGCTTCGAGGCCTCGCTCGCGGCCGACGGCGTGACCGTCGTCAAGGTCTTCCTGCACATCGGCTACGAGCAGCAGCGCCGCCGGCTGCTCGCCCGCCTCGACAACCCCGAAAAGTACTGGAAGTTCAATGCCGGGGACATCGAGGAGCGGGCGCTGTGGCCCGCCTACCAGGAGGCGTACGAGATCGCCCTGGAACGCTGCTCGACCGCGGACGCGCCCTGGTACCTGGTTCCCGCGGACCGCAAGTGGTACCGCAACTGGGCGGTCAGCAGGCTGCTCCTCGAACATCTGCGGGCCCTGGATCCGCAGTACCCGCCGGCGGACTTCGACGTCGAGGAGTGCCGGCGGCGGCTGGTCGGCGACCGCTGAGCGATCAGCGGCGGGCGCTGGTCCGCGTGGGCGCTGGTCCGCGTGGGCGCTGGTCCGCGTGGGCGCATCGGGCGCGCGAGGCGGACCGGCCTCAACAAATGCGCCGATATGATCGGCTACTTTCCGTTTGTGACGATTACTGCACGCAAACTGTTCACGGTTGTCCTGCTCGGGGCGACGCTCGCGGGCTGCGGCACCGGGCAGGCCTCGCACTCGGGCGCCGCCAAGGCCTCCCCGTCGGTCCCGGCGCCCTCGGGGGCCGGGGCTCCCAAGACGCAGGCCGCGCCGGTCCTGCCCCCGGGGCCGGGCGGCCTGACCCCCGTCTTCGAGGCCGCTCCCAAGAACCCGCGCGGCGAGAAGGTTGTGGCCCTGACCTTCGACGCCGACATGACCGCCGACCAGGGGCCGCGCGCCGCGGGCGGCGAGCGCTTCGACAACCCCGGTCTCATCGCCGACCTGAAGAAGATGAAGGTGCCGGCCACGGTGTTCATGACCGGGCGATGGGCCGAGGAGTACCCGGCCGAGGCCCGCGCGATCGGCACCGACCCCGCCTTCGAGGTGGGCAACCACTCGTACAGCCACTACGCGTTCAAGTCCGACTGCTACGGGCTGCCCGTGGTCGACAAGGGCGCGATGCGGGCCGATGTCGAGAAGGCGACGGCCCAGTTCAAGAAGGCGGGCGTGGTGAACACCGTGCCCTACTTCCGCTTCCCGGGCGGCTGTTACGACGATGCGGTGCTGCGCGACCTCGCCCCGCTGAAGATGACCGCGGTCCAGTGGGACGTGGTGAGCGGGGACGCGTTCGCCAAGGACGCCGACGCGGTGGCCGAGCAGGTCCTGGCCGGAGTGCGCCCCGGCTCGCTCGTGGTCATGCACTGCACGCGCAGCGCGGCGCCGGTCACCGAGACGGCGCTCCAGCGGATCGTGCCCGAGCTGCGCAAGCGCGGCTACCGCTTCGTCAAGGTCTCCGACCTGATCCGCGGCGCTGCCCGGCGCTGAGCCCGCGGGCGTACGGCGGGTGCGCGGGACGAGCCGGTCCGCTCGGCCGGTGCGGCGGTGCGCCGGCCCGGCCGGCCGGAGCCGTCAGCCCGAGCAGGCGGAGCGCTGGGCCTCCTGCCACTCGCACACCGGGCACAGGGTGGCGCCCTTCGTAGTCTCCGGATACTCGGTGGGCTCGCGGCACAGCACACACTCGGCGAAGGGAGCGCCCACCGGTCCGGGCACACCGGCCGCGCGGTCGGGCCCCGCGTCGCAGTAGCCCGGGTCGTCGTGCGGAGCCGTCCCGGCGTGCGGAGTCGTAGCGCCGTGCGGAGTCGTCACCTCGTGCGAGGGCGTCCCGGCGTGCGAAGCCGTCGCATCGTGCGGAGTCCTCGCGCCGCGTGGAGCCGTCGTGTCGCGCCCGGTCGTCTCGTCCATGCCGTCGAGCCTAGCCGGGTGCGCGCCCGGGCCCCCGGGCCGTTCAGCGGCGCCGCGAGCTGAGCGCGCAGACCCCGGCCGCGACCACCACCGCGAGGGCGAACGCGGCGGCCAGTGGCAGCAGGGGCAGCCGTACGATGCCGGTCGGCGAGCCGGTGACCAGGACGGTCACCGCGTGCCGTGCGGGCGAGGGGCCGAGGACCAGGGCGAGCAGCGCGCCCGCCGCGGTGAGCGCGAACGACCAGCCCCGACCGTGCAGCACCGGGCGGCTGCACAGCGCGCCGACGGTCGCGCCGGTCAGCACACAGACACCGGCGGCGAGCAGTCCCGCCGCGCCCGCCGGGCCCAGCGGCACCGCGGCCCTGTGGTCCGCGCCCGCCGGATCGCTCACGGCCGCCACGTACGCCGTGCCCGCCGCCGCGAGCGCCGCGGCGCATCCCGTCGCCGCGAGCAGCGACGCCAGGTGGACCCGGGCCGGGCCGGCCGCCGCCGCGGCGCAGCCGCGCGCCGCCTCCGGTTCCTGGGTGACGCAGATCCGCACCAGCCAGGCCGCCACCGGCAGCACCCCCGCGGCGGCGTACCCCAGCGCGCCGAGGACCGGCTCCCCCGCCTGTACGCCGACGCCGAGGACGGCGGCGTACAGCAGGACCGGCGCGAGCCAGCGCTGCGAGCGCAGCAGCAGCGCGCTCTGGTAGCGCACGAGCGGGACGAGCGGACTCATGGGCCGCGTACTCCTTCGATGTGCCAGGGCGGGCGGGCCGTGAGCAGCGCGCGCAGCAGGTCGTCGGACCGGGCGGCCGGCACGCGCAGGGTCCGGGTACCGTCCGCGTTCGCCAACTCCACGGGATCGCCCGGGAGTTGGAGCGGCAGCCGGCCGTCGCCGACGATGTCGATCAGGACGGCGGGCGGCGGCCCGGGGGCGGCTCCGCCCGGCGGCGCAGCACCCACGGGGGTCAGGCCGGTGCCCGCGAGGGCGTACCGCGCGCTCTCGTGCCCGGCCAGGCGCGCCGGATCGTGGTCGACGAAGACGACCGCGGCGCCGGCCGCCGCGCGCTCGCGCACCGCCCGGTCGAGCTCGGTACGGGCGGCGCCGTCCAGGCCGGTCCACGCCTCGTCCAGGACCAGGAGTTCGGGGTCGGCGAGCAGCGCCTGGGCGGCGGCGACCTTCTGGCTCGTGCCCTTGGAGAGCTCGCCGAGCGGGGTCCGGGCGTATCCGGCCGCACCGAACCGTTCCAGCCAGTGGAACGCCCGCTCCCTCGCCGTGCGGCCCGGCAGGCCGTGCACGCGGCCGAGGTGGGTGAGGTAGCCGGACGCGGTGAAGGGCAGGGCGGCGGGGAAGCGTTCGGGGACGTAGGCGGTGCGGGGGCGGCCGGTGACGCGGCCCTCGGTCGGCGCGTCGATGCCGGCCACGAGCCTCAACAGGGTCGACTTCCCCGTGCCGTTGGTGCCCTCGACCCGGACCAGGACGCCCCGGGGCAGCTCAAGGTCGATGTTCCGCAGGACCCAGGGGCCGCCGATCCCGTACCGGCGGCCCACCCCCCGCAGCGCGCGGGCGCCGCTCAGTGCTGCTGCGCCTTCTGCGGCGTCGCCTCGCTCGGCCGGACGATGACGTAGCCCTCGCCCTGGAGCATCAGCTGCACGGCCTCGCCGGAGCCGCCGCGCAGCATCGATCCGATGGACTGCGAACGGTGCAGGGAGGTCTGGAGGTTGGCGGTCCAGCCGACCACCGCGTCGGTGTCGACGTACACCGGCTGCTGGGGCGAGACCGGGATGACCAGCGGGTTGCCCTCGCACATCAGGCCGAGGCGGCCCTGGCCGGTGAAGACGCTGTTGAACAGGCCGCCGCCGGCGATGCCGGAGCCCTTGACCGTCTTGATCTCGTAGCTGAGCGAGGCGTCGAAGCACAGCACGTTGCGACCGTTGATGGTGAGCGCGTCACCCGGCTCGATGTCCACGATGAAGCAGTTCTGCGCCTCGTGCGCGAACCAGGCCTCGCCCTGGCCGCTGACCGCCATCAGGGGCAGGCCCTCGCCGGTCACCGCGCGCTTGAGCATGCCGCCGAGGCCCTGACCGCGGCGCTCGAACTGCAGGTTGCCGCGGTAGGCGATCATGGCGCCCTGGCGTGCCAGCATCTCGCCGTTGACGGCGTACTTGATCGACTTGGCGTTCTCCAGGGTCATTCCGGCGACGGCCGCCGGCTGGGCCATGTTCTCTTGGGCAAAAAGGTCGCTCTTCATGGGCGCATCCTGTCCCGGAACGATTCGTTCCGCCAAGAATCACCGGTTCGGCGGCTGGCAGACTGGGGGTGTGAGCACCCAGAACACCCCGGACACCCCGGCCGGCCCCTCCGAGAGCCCCTTCGACGACGAGTCCCCGCGGGACGAGGCACGGCAGTTCGTGCTGCCGCTCGTCGTGCACATCGAGAAGGCCGACCCCCCGGCCCGCACCGACGCCCTGGAGACCGCGGCCCGCGCGGTGCTCGTGATGCTCAGCGACGACCGGTCGCTCGGCGAGGGCCCCGACGCGGGCGAGTGGGCCCGGGCGGTGCGCGACTGGGAGGACTCTCGGATCCGCAAGGTGGTGCGCAGGGCCCGCGGCGCGGAGTGGCGCAAGGCGGAGGCGCTGCCCGGCATCACGGTGACGGGCACGGCCGCCGAGGTGCGCGTCTTCCCGCCGGTCCCGCTCGACGGCTGGCCCAAGTTGCTCGCCAGGCTCCAGGTGTCGGGCACGGAGCTGGACGACCCGGCCGCCCCTGCCGCACCCGACCCGTCGGCCCCGGTGCTCTGGTTCAACCCGGACCTCGGCATGTCGGCGGGCAAGGAGATGGCGCAGGCCGGGCACGGCGCCCAGCTCGCCTGGTGGGAGCTGACGGACACCGAGCGCAAGGCCTGGCGCGAGACGGGCTTCGCCCTGTCGGTGCGCACCGCGGACCCGGCGGCCTGGCGCGAACTGACGCTCAGCGGGCTCCCGGTGGTCCGCGACGCCGGCTTCACGGAGATCGCCCCCGGCTCCTGCACGGTGGTGGCCGACCACCCGGCCCTGCGCGCCCGGCTGCGCGGGGATTGACGGCGGCGGGGCGGCGGGTCCGACAGCCACTCCCCCGGTCCGCTGAACGCACCACCCGCCCCGTCCGTATCCCCCGGTACCCCCGAGCAGCGCGCTCGCGCTCTCAACCGGCCGTCCCGGGAGGCACCTTGTCGCGTGGAATCGTTCGCCCCAGCCTGTTCGCCCTGCGCCGTGTGAACGGTACGGGTCTGCTCATCGCCGTGCTCGTGGCCACCATCGGGGCCCTCGCCTTCCCCGTCTGGTCCTACGCCGACCGGGCCGGGACCCCGCAGGCGAACCTCGACTCGTCCTCCACGCCCACCCCCTGGGGCCCGCTGTCCGCGACGGACCGGGACTTCGTCACCAAGGTGCGGCTCGCCGGACTCTGGGAGGGCCCGGCCGGCCAGCAGGCGCAGGAGCGGGCGCCCAGTGCCGCGATCAAGGCGGCCGGCGACCACCTCGTCATGGGGCACGCCGCGCTCGACAAGCACGACCGCGACGTGGCCGACAAGCTCGGCATCGAGCTGCCGAGCCAGCCGAGCGTCCAACAGCAGGGCTGGCTGCGCCAGTTGACCGCGGACACCGGCACCGCCTACGAACGGGACTTCGCGAACCTGCTGCGCGCGGCCCACGGCAAGGTGTTCGCGCTCGTCGCGCAGGTCCGCGCGACCACGCGCAACTCGCTCGTCCGCGACCTCGCCAACGACGCCAACACCACCGTGCTCGACCACATGACGATGCTGGAGGCGACCGGCCTGGTGGACTTCGACGCGCTCGCCACACCGAGCTGACCCCGGGCCGCCCGGGGCGCGGCAACCTCAAATCAAGCTCTGAAGGTGCCCGGCACGGGGTTCGCCGCCGACGGCGGTGGCGATGACCTGTCCATGAAGCATCTGGGCATCGGCATCGGCTGGCGGCCTGAGATCGCCGGGGCGGTGGAGGAGCTCGACGGCGTCGACTGGGTCGAGGCGGTCGCGGAGAACATCTGCCCCGGGCACCTGCCCGAGGGCCTGGTCCGGCTGCGCGAGCGCGGGATCGCCGTGGTCCCCCACGGCGTCTCGCTCGGCCTGGGCGGCGCCGACCGGCCGGACGCGGGCCGCCTCGCCGACCTCGCGGCCCGCGCCGAGGCGCTCGGCTCGCCGCTGGTGAGCGAACACATCGCCTTCGTACGTGCGGGCGGGCCGCTGACCGCCTCGCCACGCATGGAGGCCGGCCATCTGCTGCCGGTGCCGCGCACCCGGGACGCACTGCGCGTGCTGTGCGAGAACGTCCGCGTCGCGCAGGACGCGCTGCCGGTGCCGCTCGTCCTGGAGAACATCGCGGCGCTGATCGCCTGGCCCGAGGACGAGCTGACGGAGGGCGAGTTCCTCGCGGAACTCGTCGAGCGCACCGGGGTGGGGCTGCTGATCGACGTCGCCAACCTGCACACGAACCGGGTCAACCGGGGTGAGGACCCCGCGAAGGTGCTGGACGCCCTTCCCCTGGAGGCGATCGCGTACGTCCATGTCGCCGGCGGCGTCGAGCGGGACGGCGTGTGGCACGACACGCACGCCCATCCCGTGCCCCGCCCGGTCCTCGACGTCCTGGCCGACCTCGCGGCCCGGGTGGCTCCGCCCGGAGTGCTCCTGGAACGCGACGAGGCGTTCCCGCCGGCGGCGCACCTTTCGGCCGAACTCGACCTGATCCGGGCGACGTTGGCACCGGCGCGCCCCGGCCCACCGCGCAGCACCACAACCTCGGCCGGGCCCGGACGGGGCGCCGCGGCGCCGGGCGGCGCGGGACGCGGAGCCGGGCGGGAAGACGGCGCGGAGCAGGGCGGCACCGGGCCCGGCGACCCCGCGCGGTCCGCCCGCGCCCGCGAATGCCTCGCGCTCACGCAGACCGCACTGCTCTCGGCGCTCACCGCCGGCACCCCCGTGCCCGCCGGGTTCGACGGACGGCGGCTCCGCGTCCAGGCCCGGGCCCTCGCGGCCAAGCGGGCCGACGTGGTGGCCAAGGTGGCGCCGGAACTGCCGGCGCTGGCCGGTGACGGGTTCCGGGAGGCGTTCCTGGCGTACGCCCGGTCGCGTCCGATGCGGGGCGGCTACCGTCAGGACGCCCTCGACTTCGCCCGCCATCTGCTCGACTCCGGGCGCCCCGACGACGCCAGGGCCCGGCGCGCCCTCGCCCGCTGGTGGAAGGACCGGGCCGGGCCACGCCCCCCGGGCCGGACCACGCGCCTGCTGCGCACCCTGGTCCGGACGGGCGGGATCACCCCCGGCGCGGCGGCGGGGCCCGCCAACGAAGCGGGTACGCAGGGCAGTTGATCCCCGTGCGACCGGCACGTGACGACTTCCGCACCCACCCGTCACCCAATTCACGAAACCCCCTCCCGGACCGGCGGTATCCGCACTACCGTGCGCACCGCACCAGGAGGCATCCATGCGTCGCTCGCTGTCCGGCACCGGGCTCGTCGTCACCGCGCTGACGGCGACCCTGCTCGCACTGCTCTTCCCCGTCTGGTCCTACGCCGACCGCTCCGGCACTCCGCTCGCCGACCTCAACGCCGGTACGGTGCCCACGCGTTGGGGCCCGCTGTCCGCGGCCGACCGGGACTTCGTGGTGCGGGTGCGGCTCGCCGGCCTGTGGGAGGGCCCGGCCGGGCGGCAGGCCATGGAGCGCGACCCCGGCGCCGCGGTCAAGGAGGCGGGCCGGCACCTCGTCGACGGGCACGCGTTCCTGGACGCCCGGGTCCGCGAGGTCGCGGCCCGGCTCGGCATGGAACTGCCCGACCGGCCGAACGCCCAACAGCAGGGCTGGCTGCGCCAGTTGAGCGCGGACACCGGCGCCGCCTACGAACGGGACTTCGCCAATCTGCTGCGCGCGGCCCACGGCACGGTGTTCAAGCTCATCGCGCAGATCCGGGCCACCACCCGCAACACACTCGTCCGCGACCTCGCCGACGACGCCAACACCACCGTCCTGGACCACATCACGATGCTGGAGGCCACCGGACTCGTCGACTTCGACGCGCTCGCACGGGACGGGGCCACGGCGGCGACCACGAGCCCCACCGGCCCGCCGCCGCCCACCCCGGGGGCGACGCCCCGGGCCCCGGCGCCGCTCACACCCGCCCCCGGCGAGGGCGACGGGCCAACCACCGAGCCCTCGTTCTCCTTGCCGCCGGCCGCCTCGCGCCCCAAGGACCAGGCCTCGGCCGCACCCGACGCCCACACTCCGTAACGAAACCACAACGCGTCGTCCACATCGTGGACGAACTGTGGCGGTGAGGCGTCGACTTCGCATACAACTCGGCCATGTTCTGGGTCCTCTTCCTTCTGCCGGCGATCGTCGCGGCCGGGTTGTCCTGCGGCCGGCTCTGCCTGGCGGCCGTCGCCGCGGCCCGGCCCCGGCCCCGCACGGACGAAGGCCGGGGGCTCTCCTGCTACGAGGCCGCCTTCCTGGCCGGCGGCCCCTACCGGGTCGCCGACCTCACCCTCGTCTCGATGCACCGGGCCCGCCGGCTCCTGCTCGCACACACCGGCTGGGCGACGGTGGTGGACCCCGAGGGCCGCGACGACCTGGAACGGTCCGTCCTGGCGGTGATCGGCCCGGGAGGCCAGGAACGGATAGCGGCCATACGCTCCGGTACGGCCGCGGCCGACGCGATGCACGCGCTCGCCGACCGGCTCGCGGGGGCGGGCCTCGCGGTGCCGGACGCGGTGCGGGCCGGGGTCGGCGCCTCGGTGCGCACGGTCCGCGGCGCCACCTACCTCATCGCGTCGCTCGCCACCGCCGCGCTGCTCATGCCGGGTGAGGGCGGTACCGGGCGGGCCGAGATCGCCGCCTGGTTCGCGCTTCCCCTCGTCCTCACGCTCGGCTGCCTCGCCATCGCCCGCGTGGAGATCCATCCGTACACCCGGTGGGCCTCGCCGGACGGGCAGGAACTGCTCGGCGGGCTCGACACGACGGGCGATCCGCTCACCGCGCTCGCCGTGCGCGGACTGCGGGCCGTGGACGACCCCCAGCTGCGCAGCGCGCTGACGAGCGGCCGCTTCGCGCATCGGAGTCAATGACCGCGCCCGGCGCGGCCCCGCTGCTTTACTTCCCCCCATCCGAAGTATCCCCTTTTGATCTGTCTGTACTTCCGTAGTACCGCAGCACGAAGGGGATGCACCGGCGATGAGAGCTGTAGCGCTGTACGGGACCCTCGGTTCCCTCGTCCTTTCCGCCCTCGTCGCCGCTCCCGCGGGCAGCGCCGACCAGCTCGGCGCCGAGGCCCGCGGCGTGGCCGCCGCCGCCCGGCGCGCGTCCGCCGCCCCGATCGCCTTCGGCACCTGCCCCGAGGCGGAAGGGCTGCCGCCGTCCGTGCAGTGCGGCACCGTGAACGTCCCGCTGGACTACGCCGATGCGACGGGTCGTCAGATCGCCCTGACCGTCAGCCGGACCAAGGCCCGCGGCAAGCCCGCCGAGCGGCAGGGCGCCCTGGTCTTCAACCCGGGCGGGCCCGGCGCCTCCAGCATGTACTTCCCGATGGTCGCCGGCCTCTCGGACTGGACGCGGATCGCCGGGGCGTACGACCTGGTCGGCTACGCGCCGCGCGGGGTGGCCCGCTCGGCGCCGCTGTCCTGCCAGGACCCGGCGGACTTCGCCAAGGCGCCCACCGCGTCGCCGGTGCACCCCTCCGAGTCGTACAAGATGGAGCGCATCGCCCAGGCCCAGGCGTACGCGCAAGGGTGCGCGCGCAACGCGGGGCAGGCGCTGCGCTTCTACACCAGCATCAACAACGCCCGCGACCTGGACGTGCTGCGGGCCGCCCTCGGCGAGAAGAAGCTGACCTTCATGGGCGCCTCGTACGGCACCTACTTCGGGGCGGTGTACGCGACGCTGTTCCCCTCCCACATCCGCCGGATGGTCTTCGACTCGGCGGTCGACCCGGACCCGGAGCAGATCTGGTACCGCAACAACCTCGACCAGTCCCGGGCGTTCGAGAGCCGCTGGGCCGACTTCCGCACCTGGGTCGCCAAGCACGACGACGTCTACCACCTGGGCACCACCGCGCAGGAGGTGCTGGAGAGCTACGAGAAGGTGCGGGCGAGGCTGACCCGGGAGCCGGCCGGCGGCACGGTGGGTCCGGCGCAGCTGCAGGCGACGCTCCTGAAGGCCGGGTACTACGACGACTACTGGTCGAGCCGGGCCACGGCCCTGTCGGAGTACCTCAAGGGCAACGAGCGGCCGCTGGTCCAACAGGCCGCCCCGCGGCCGGAGTCGGCGCGCGAGGACGAGAACGGGAACGCGGTGTACACGGCCGTCGAGTGCAACGACGCGCCCTGGCCGACCGACTTCGCCACCTGGGACCGGGACAACAGCGAACTCGCGGTGACCGCGCCGTTCGAGACGTGGGACAACGCGTGGATGAACCTGCCGTGCGCCTACTGGCCGGCCCCTCGGCAGCGGCCGGTGGACGTCGGCGCGAGGCCGGGGGCGCTGCCGCCGACGCTGATCCTGGCGGCCGAGCGGGACGCGGCGACGCCGTACCCGGGGGCGCTGGAACTCCAGCGCAGGCTGCCGGGCTCCGTCCTGATCACGGAGAAGGACGCCGGTACGCACGGCATCGCGGGCGGTGCCAACGCCTGTGTGAACGGCTATGTGGAGGACTACCTCCTGAACGGTCGGACGCCGGTGCGGCGCGCTGCGTGCGCGCCGCACCCGGAGCCGAACCCGGTGTCGCTGGACGAGCGGGCGGCCGGCAGGCCGGGGCATGTGCTGCCCGCTCTCTGATCTTCCGGGTCAGGGGCGGCCGGGCCCGCTCGCGTGGCGCGGGCCCGGTCACCTGGTCTTGCCAGGCCCCTGGTCTTGCTAGGCCAGGGAGGCCACGAGGTCGGCGACGCTCTTGCGGCGGCCGGTGTAGAACGGCACCTCTTCACGGACGTGCATCCGGGCCTCGGAGGCGCGCAGGTGGCGCATCAGGTCGACGATGCGGTGCAGTTCGTCGGCCTCGAAGGCGAGCAGCCACTCGTAGTCGCCGAGCGAGAACGAGGCCACCGTGTTGGCCCGCACGTCCGGGTAGCCCCGCGCCATCTTGCCGTGGTCGGCGAGCATGCGGCGGCGGTCCTCGTCGGGCAGCAGGTACCAGTCGTAGCTGCGCACGAAGGGGTAGACCGACACGTAGTCGCGGGCGTTCTCGTCCGCGAGGAACGCCGGGATGTGCGACTTGTTGAACTCGGCGGGCCGGTGCAGCGCCATGTTCGACCACACCGGTTCGAGCGCGCGGCCCAGCTTGGTGCGGCGGAACAGGTTGTAGGCGCTCTGGAGTTCGTCGGCGGTCTCCGCGTGCCACCAGATCATGATGTCGGCGTCCGCGCGCAGACCCGACAGGTCGTAGGTGCCGCGGACGGTGATGTCCTTGGCGGCGAGCTGGTCGAACAGCTCCTGGACCTCGTCGGCGTAACCCGACCGGTCCTCAGGGAGTACGTCGCGCAGCTTGAAGACTGACCACAGGGTGTAGCGGATGACCTCGTTGAGGTCCTTCGCCTTCTTCCCCGCGTTGGGAATCTTTTCCGGAGCAGCACTCATGTGGCTATTGTCCCGCGTCACCGAGGGTGTTCCGCGCCGGGGTCGACGTGGCGATGATCTCGTCCGCGGCGCGCCGGGCGCTCGCGATGCACGCGGGGATGCCGACACCGTCGTACGCGGCGCCGCAGATCCGCAGTCCCGGCAGCTTCGCGACCTCGGCGCGGACCCGGGCGACCTTGTCGAGATGGCCCACCGGATACTGCGGAAGGCCGCCGATCCAGCGGTTCACGGTGGTCGCGACGGGCTTGGCGGACAGGCCGACGGCCTCGCCGAGGTCACCGAGCGAGACGTCCACGAGGTCGGCGTCGTCCCAGTCCAGGTGGCGCTCCTCGCCGTAGCGGCCGATCGAGGTGCGCAGGACGAACAGGTCGCTGCCGCGCTCCTTGACCCAACTCCACTTGTGCGTCGAGAAGGTGGAGGCCTTGATGGTGCGGCCGTCCACCGGCGGCACCAGGAACCCGGAGCGCTCTTCGAGGCCCGCGAGGTCCGAGCGCCGGAAGGCGAGGGTGACCAGGACCATCGAGGCGTACTCGACCTCGGCGAGTTCGGCCGCGGCGGCCGGGGCCTCGTCGGCGAGCAGCGCGGAGGCCGACCAGGCGGGCGTGGCCAGGACCACGCCGTCGGCCTCGATCACCCCGGTGTCCGTCCGGATCCGCCAGCCGTCGGCGGCGCGGGTCAGCGCGAGGACCGGGCTCTCGGTGCGGATCTCGCCGCCCTGGTCGCGCACAGCGGCGGCGACCGCGACCGGCAGGGTGCCGATGCCGCCGTCGAGGCCCGCGAAGACCGGACCGCCCTGCGCCCGGGCCGCGGCCGCGGCCTGGACGGCCCGCACGCCGTCGAGGAGCGAGCGGTGGCCGCGGGCCGCCTCGAAGAGCTGGGGCACGGCGGCCCGCATCGAGATGCGGTACGCGTCCCCCGCGTACACCCCGCCGAGCAGCGGCTCGACCAGGCGGTCGACGACCTCGCGGCCGACCCGCCGGGCCACGTACTCGCCGACGCCGATGTCCTCGCCGACCTCGCTCGGGGCGAGTTCGCGGTCCTGGGCGACGCGGGCCAGGCCCTCGGCGGACAGGATGCCGTGCAGGGTGGCGGGCTCGGCGGGCACGCCCATCACATGGCCCGTGGGCATGGGCCGCAGGGCGCCCCGGGTCCACAGCGCGGCGCCGGCGGCCGCGGGCGCCTGGATCCGGTCGCCGAGGCCGACGGCGCGGGCGAGGTCGACGCCCTCGGGGCGGCGCGCCAGCATCGACTCGGCGCCGAGGTCGACGGGAGCGCCCTCGATCTCGCCGGCCAGCAGCTTGCCGCCGAGCACCGCGCTGCCTTCGAGCACGGTCACCCGGGCGCCCGACGCGAGCAGACGATGGGCCGCGGCGAGCCCGGAGATACCGCCTCCGACGACGACGATGTGCGGGGCGCGACCTGGGGCGTTGTCCATGGCTCCACTGTCTCAGACCCTCGCCCGCGCCCCGGAACGAGCCCCGCGCACGGCCCGCGGGCGCGATCCGTAGGGTGACCGGGGAGAAGGCGACCCTCACGAGCGGAGGCAACACCCATGGCGGCGGAGCGACTGGTGGTCATCGGCGGGGACGCGGCGGGCATGTCCGCCGCGTCCCAGGCCCGCAGGCTCAAGAAGCCCGAGGAGCTGGAGATCATCGCCTTCGAGCGCTCCGGCTTCACCTCGTACTCGGCGTGCGGCATCCCGTACTGGGTGGGCGGCGACGTGCCCCGCCACGAGGACCTGATCGCCCGTACGCCCGAGGAGCACCGCGAGCGCGGGATCGACCTGCGGATGCGCACGGAGGTCACCGAACTCGACGTGGCCGGGCGGCGGGTGCGCTCGCGGGAGCTGGTGTCGGGGGCCGAGGAGTGGACCTCGTACGACAAGCTCGTCCTCGCGACCGGGGCGCTGCCGGTGCGGCCCGCGCTGCCGGGGATCGACGCACCCGGGGTGCACGGCGTGCACACCATCGACGACGGGCGGGCGCTCCTGGACAGCATGGAGAGGGCGCCCGGGGAGCGGCGCGCGGTGGTGGTGGGCGGCGGCTACATCGGCGTCGAGATGGCCGAGGCGATGCTCGGCCGCGGCTTCGAGGTGACGCTCGTGACCCGGGGCGCCGCGCCGATGCACTCGCTCGACCCGGACATGGGCCACCGCGTCACCGAGGCGATGGAGCGCTGCGGGATCCGGGTCGTCACGGACGCGGAGGTCACCGCGGTGCGGACCCGGGAGTCGGGGCAGGTGCGCGCGGTGGCGACGGACTCCGCCGAGTACCCGGCGGACGTCGTGGTGCTCGGCCTCGGCGTCACCCCGCGCACCGCTCTCGCCCGGGCGGCCGGGCTGCCGCTCGGCTCCTCGGGCGGTCTGCGCACGGACGGCTCGATGCGGGTGCGCGGGCACGAGGACATCTGGGCGGGCGGCGACTGCGTCGAGGTGCTCGACCTGGTGTCGGGCCGGCACCGCTTCATCGCGCTGGGCACCCACGCCAACAAGCACGGCCAGGTCATCGGCGCCAATGTGGGCGGGGGTTACGGCACGTTCCCGGGGGTGGTGGGCACGGCCATCACCAAGGTCTGCGACACGGAGGTGGCGCGCACCGGCCTGTCGGAGCGCGAGGCGCGCGAGGAGGGTCTCCAGTACGTCACGGCCACCATCGAGTCGACCAATGTCGCCGGCTACTACCCGGGCGCGACCCTGATGACGGTGAAGATGCTGGCCGAGCGGCGCTCGGGGCGGCTGCTCGGGGTGCAGATCGTGGGCGGCGCGGGCTCGGCCAAGCGGATCGACATCGCGGCGGTCGCGCTGACCGCCCGGATGACGGTGGATCAGATGACCGCGCTCGACCTGGCCTACGCGCCGCCGTTCTCGTCGGTGTGGGACCCGGTCCTGGTGGCGGCGCGCAAGGCGGTCTCGAAGCTGCGCGCCGCCGGCTAGCCGCTACTTGGCGGTCTGCTCGTGGACGTACGCGACGAGGCGGGTCAGCGCGTCCGGGTCCATCGAGGGCAGCACGCCGTGGCCGAGGTTGAAGACGTGGCCCTCCAGGCCCGCCGCCGCGTCCAGGACCTCGCGGGTCTTGGCCTCGACGGCCTCGGTCGGGGCGAACAGGACGGCCGGGTCGAGGTTGCCCTGGAGGGCCTTGCCGGGGCCGACCCGGCGGGCCGCCTCGTCGAGCGGGACCCGCCAGTCCACGCCGACGACGTCCGCGCCGGCCTCGCCCATCAGGCCGAGCAGTTCGCCGGTGCCCACGCCGAAGTGGATGCGGGGCACGCCGTATCCGGCGACCGCTTCGAAGACCTTGGCCGAGGCGGGCAGGATCGAGCGCCGGTAGTCGGCGGGGGCGAGCGCGCCGACCCAGGAGTCGAAGAGCTGCACCGCGGAGGCGCCGGCCTCGATCTGGACCTTGAGGAAGGCGCCGGTGATGTCGGCCAGCCGGTCGAGCAGGTCGGCCCAGAGCTCCGGGTCGCCGTACATCATGGCCTTGGTGTGCTCGTGGTTGCGCGAGGGGCCGCCCTCCACGAGGTAGCTGGCCAGCGTGAACGGGGCGCCGGCGAAGCCGATGAGCGGCGTGGAGCCGAGCTCGGCGGTCAGCATCCCGATGGCCTCGGTGACGTAGTGGACGTCCTCGGGGGTCAGGTCGCGCAGCCGGGCCAGATCGGCGCGGGTGCGGATCGGGTCGGCGACGACGGGGCCGACGCCCGGCTTGATGTCGAGGTCGATGCCGATGGCCTTGAGCGGGACCACGATGTCGCTGAAGTAGATGGCCGCGTCGACCTTGTGGCGGCGAACCGGCTGGAGCGTGATCTCGGTGACGAGCTCGGGCCGCATGCACGACTCCAGCATCGGGATGCCCTCGCGCACCTTCAGGTACTCCGGCAGCGAACGGCCCGCCTGGCGCATGAACCAGACCGGCGTGTGCGGAACGGCTTCCCGCCTGCACGCCTTGAGGAACGCGGAGTCGTGCGTCTTGCTGTTCGGCTGGCCCACAGGGCGGTCGTTGGCGCTCACGCCCCAAATCTTCGCATGTGGCGGCAAGCCGCTTCCCCGGGCCGGGTGTCCCTACCGGCGCCGGGCCCCCGTTCCGCCTAGTCTTCCCCGCATGGCTGCCGCTCAGGGACGAACTTCGGATGGCGCCGACGGCAAGGACGCCGCGGACGGGACCTCCGTTCCGATCCCCTTCCGTCAGGCCGTCGACGCACTGCGCACGGCGCGACTGCGCCCCGAGATCGAGGTGGACGAGACGCGCCCGCCCCAGCGTCTCGCGCCGCACGCCTACGCCGTGGAGGCCGCCGTCGTCGAGGGCGAGGACGACCTGGCGGACGGGCGGCTCGTCCTGCTGCACGACCCCGCGGGCCACGACGCCTGGCAGGGCACCTTCCGCCTGGTCACGCTCGTACGGGCGGAATTGGAACCGGAGATGGCGGCCGATCCGCTGCTGCCCGAGGTGTGCTGGTCGTGGCTGACCGGCGCCCTGGACGCGCGGGGCCTGGCGTACGGGGAGGCCAGCGGCACGGTCACCCGGGCCGGTTCGCACTACTTCGGCGGGCTCTCGGAGCGGCTGCCCGCCACCCAGATCGAGATCCGGGCGTCCTGGACGCCGCGCGAGGGACGCGGTGGGGTGCCGGACACCGCGGGCCACCTCGCGGCCTGGTGCGATCTGCTGTGCCAGATCGCGGGCCTGCCCCCCGCCACGGGCGCCGACGCGGGCAGCGCCGTGGTCACCCTGCCGCAGCGCCGCGACCCCCGCTGACCCCTCTTCCCTGCGCCCCGCGCCCCGCCCCATGGCGGGGCGCGGGGCGTTGTGGCGCGCTCCCGGGTGGGGCCGCGCGCTCCCGCCCCCGACCGACGATCGAGCACATGTCTGAATTGCACTAAATGTTTCTCACCAAATCGTGATCATTCTCTAAAGGCGGAGGGGATTGGTGCCGAAGAGGTTTGTGACCCTAACTGCACGGTTCGCCCCGGCTTCATCCCCGAGCCGGCCCCGTCCCGCACCTTTCCAGGAGGCCTGGTGTCCGTTCTTCTTGAGCAGCCCGCAAGCCTGGTCGCCTACCGCCCGAACAAGCCGACGGCCATGGTCGTCGTTGCCGACCCCCGAGTCCGCTCCACCGTCACCCGGCACCTGTGGGCGCTCGGAGTGCGTGACGTCATCGAGGCGTCGTCCATCGCGGAGGCCCGTCCCCGCGTCGGCAACCCGCGCGACATCTGCGTTGCCGACGTCCACCTGCCCGACGGTTCCGGGCTGACCCTGCTGTCCGAGACCCGAGCCGCGGGCTGGCCCAACGGCCTGGCCCTGTCCGCCGCCGACGACATCGGCGCCGTGCGCAACGCCCTCGCGGGCGGTGTGAAGGGCTACGTCGTCACCGGTACGCGTACCAATGTCGGCCACCCCGGCCGTCCCGGTGTCGCCCCCATCGGCGCCGCCGCGGCCCGTATGCACCGCCGCCCCCCGGGTGCCCCGAGCCACCCGGGCGGCTACCGCGAGCTCTCCGGCCGTGAGGTCGAGGTGCTCCGGCTCGTCGCGGAGGGCCAGTCCAACAAGGCGATCGGCGTCTCGATGGGCCTGTCCGCCCTGACCGTCAAGTCCCACCTCGCCCGGATCGCACGCAAGCTCGGCACGGGTGACCGCGCCGGGATGGTGGCCGTCGCGCTGCGTACCGGAATCATCCACTGACCGGTTTACGACCCTCCCGCGCCCGTCGACGGAACGTTCCGTCGACGGGCGCGGTGCATACACAGATACCCTTGACAGGTGACCGACGCCCAAAAGACCGCAGCAGAGACAGCACTGCGAACCACCGGGGGCGCTCCCCCGGACGACGTCGACAAGGCGCCGATTCCCTTGCTGGAGCCCCGAGAGGGCATTCCGCCCGTTGTCGCCACCGACGAGGCGCTGGCCGAGGTGGTCGCCGCCTTCGCGGCCGGCACCGGCCCCGTGGCCGTGGACGCCGAGCGCGCGTCCGGCTACCGCTACGGACAGCGCGCGTATCTCGTGCAGCTGCGCCGCGAGGGCGCGGGCACCGCACTCGTCGACCCCGTCGGCTGTCCGGATCTCTCCGCCCTCGGGGACGCGCTTTCGGACACCGAGTGGATCCTGCACGCCGCGACCCAGGACCTGCCGTGCCTGCGCGAAATAGGCATGGTCCCCTCTCGCATCTTCGACACCGAGCTGGCCGGGCGGCTCGCGGGCTTCCCGCGGGTGGGCCTGGGCGCGATGGTCGAGAGCGTGCTCGGATACGCCCTGGAGAAGGGCCACTCGGCCGTCGACTGGTCGACCCGTCCGCTGCCCGAGCCCTGGCTGCGGTACGCGGCCCTGGACGTGGAGCTCCTGGTCGACCTGCGCGACGCGCTGGAGGAGGAGCTCGACCGGCAGGGCAAGCTGGAGTGGGCCCGCGAGGAGTTCGACGCCATCGCCTCCGCCCCTCCCGCGCCGCCCCGCAAGGACCCCTGGCGCCGCACCTCCGGCATGCACAAGGTGCGCAGGCGCCGGCAGATGGCGGCGGTGCGCGAGCTGTGGACCGCGCGGGACGCGGTCGCGCAGCGGCGCGACGTCTCACCGGGCAAGGTGCTCAGCGACGCCGCGATCATCGAGGCCTCGCTCGCGCTGCCCGCGCACGTCGGGGCGCTCACCGCGCTGCCCGGGTTCGGGCACCGGATGGGGCGGCGCCAGCTCGAACAGTGGCAGGCGGCCGTCGACCGCGCGAAGGCCCTGGCCGAGGCGGAGCTGCCGCAGCCCGGGCAGTCCCTGCAGGGGCCTCCGCCGCCGCGCTCCTGGGCGGACAAGGACCCGGCCGCCGCGGCCCGGCTCTCGGCCGCCCGCGCGGCCGTCTCCGAGCTCGCCGAGCGGTTGAACATGCCCCAGGAGAATCTGATCACTCCGGACACGGTGCGGCGGATCTGCTGGGAGCCGCCGGGGGACCGTTCCGAGGGGGCCGTTGCGGAGGCCCTGGGTTCGTACGGGGCGCGGGCCTGGCAGATCGCCCAGGTCACGCCCCTGCTGACGGCGGCCCTCACCGCCCCCTGACCCACCACTTTCTGGCCGATTTTCCCCCATGGGCGCGGGGGGCCATCCCATCTCGCGCAGTTCCCCGCGCCCCCTAGCGGGGTCGGTGCGGGCCAGCACCGGGCCACCTGAGCCCGCCCGAGGGACCTTCGTCCGCGGGCCGTGGTCGCTCCTCGCGCAGTTCCCCGCGCCCCTAACCGCACCGGTGCCGGCCCGCGCCGGGGCACCTGAGCCTGCCAAGGGACCTTCGTCCGCGGGCCGTGGTCGCTCCTCGCGCAGTTCCCCGCGCCCCTTAGCGGGGTCGGTGCGGGCCCCCTCGGGCCACCTCAGCCCGCCCGAGCAACCTTCGCCCGCGGGCCGCGGTCGCTCCTCGCGCAGTTCCCCGCGCCCCTTAGCGGCCTGGTGCTGGCCCGCACCGGCCGCCCTCAGCCCGTCCGGCGATTGAGGACGAGCGCCCTTAAGGCGCGAAAGGGGGGTGCAGGGGGCGCAGCCCCCGCCGGGGTCCGAGGGGCGGAGCCCCTCAGCGGGTCTGGGGCGCAGCCCCAGGGGCCGGGCCTGTCCAACCCCCTCCACGGGCGGGCGGGTGGGCAAACCCCCCGGGGTCTGGGGCGGAGCCCCGAAGAGCCGGGCCAGCCACCCCCCGTCACGGGCGGGCCGGTGGGCAAGCGCGCCCGGGGTCTGGGGCGGAGCACCAGGGGGGCTCGGGGTGTGACGTTCGCCGCTCCCGCCCCCGGGACTGGGCAGTTTGGTTACCCGTAAGTAGCATGGGTGAGGTGAGCGCGCGCTCAGCAGAAGCGCGCCCAGCGCAGCAGTGCCATCCCGCACCTGGAGGAGAGCCATCGTGCCTCGTACCGTCAGGGACGTCGTCTTCGTCGACGGCGTCCGCACCCCGTTCGGCAAGGCGGGCCCGAAGGGCATCTACCACGAGACCCGGGCCGACGACCTCGTCGTCAAGGCCATTCGTGAGCTGCTGCGCCGCAACCCGGCCCTGGACCCCGCGAAGATCGACGAGGTCGCCATCGCCGCGACCACGCAGATCGGCGACCAGGGCCTGACCCTGGGCCGTACCGCCGGCATCCTGGCGGGCCTCCCGCAGTCCGTGCCGGGCTACTCCATCGACCGCATGTGCGCGGGCGCCCTGACCGCCGTGACCTCCGTCGCCGGCTCGATCGCGTTCGGCGCGTACGACGCCGTGATCGCCGGTGGCGTCGAGCACATGGGCCGCCACCCGATGGGCGAGGGCGTCGACCCGAACCCGCGGTTCGTCAGCGAGAAGCTGGTCGACGAGTCCGCCCTCTTCATGGGCATGACCGCCGAGAACCTGCACGACCGCTACCCGCAGATCACCAAGCTCCGCGCCGACGAGTACGCCGTGCGCTCGCAGGAGAAGGCCGCCAAGGCGTACGCCGACGGCAAGATCCAGCAGGACCTGGTCCCGGTCTCGGTGCGCAACACCAACGCCGAGGTGGGCGAGACCGGTTGGGGTCTGGTCACCGCCGACGAGCCGATGCGTCCGGGCACCACCCTGGAGAGCCTGGCGAACCTGAAGACGCCGTTCCGCGTCCACGGCAACGTCACCGCGGGCAACGCGGCCGGCCTCAACGACGGCGCCACCGCGTCGATCATCGCGTCCGAGGAGTTCGCGCGGGAGAACAACCTCCCCGTGAAGATGCGCCTCGTCTCCTACGCCTTCGCCGGCGTGGAGCCGGAGGTCATGGGCTACGGCCCGATCCCGGCGACCGAGAAGGCCCTCGCCAAGGCCGGCCTGTCGATCGAGGACATCAACCTCTTCGAGATCAACGAGGCGTTCGCCGTCCAGGTCCTCGCGTTCCTGGACCACTACGGCATCGCCGACGACGACGCGCGCGTCAACCAGTACGGCGGCGCCATCGCCTACGGCCACCCGCTCGCCTCCTCGGGCGTACGCCTGATGACGCAGCTGGCCCGGCAGTTCGAGGAGCAGCCCGAGGTCCGCTACGGCCTCACCACCATGTGCGTCGGCTTCGGCATGGGCGCCACGGTCATCTGGGAGAACCCGCACCACAAGGACGCCGGAGGCAGCAAGTGAGCACCACCACCGCTGAGCTTCTCAAGGGCGCGGCCGAGCTCTTCCCCGGCGAGGTCGTGACGTCCGCGCACGTACGCCACCTCGAACTGCCTTACGGCGCCGGGCGTTTCGCGCTCATCACGCTCGACAACGGCTTCGACCACACCAAGCCGACCACCTTCGGCCCCGGCTCGCTGGCGAACCTGAACACCGCCATCGACCAGGTCGAGAAGGAGGCCGCCGAGGGCTCCATCGTGGGCGTCGGCGTCACCGGCAAGCCGTTCATCTTCGCGGTCGGCGCCGACCTCAAGGGCGTCGAGCTCCTGAAGAAGCACGACGACGCGCTGGCCATCGGCAAGGGCGGCCACGAGGTCTTCAAGCGCCTCGCGGGCCTCGCGGTCCCCACGTTCGCGTACTACAACGGCGCGGCCATGGGCGGCGGTGTCGAGGTCGGTCTGCACTGCACCTACCGCACCGTCTCCAAGGCGCTGCCCGCCTTCTCGCTGCCCGAGGTCTTCCTCGGCTTGGTCCCGGGCTGGGGCGGCTGCACGCTGCTCCCCAACCTGATCGGCGCCGACCGGGCCGTCTCGGTCATCATCGAGAACTCGCTGAACCAGAACCGTCAGCTCAAGGGCAAGCAGGTCTTCGAACTCGGCATCGCCGACGCCCTGTTCGAGGGTGCCGACTTCCTGGAGCAGTCCCTCATCTGGACGGCGAACGTCCTCAAGGGCGACGTCACCGTCGAGCGCCCCGAGATCGACCGCGGCGAGGCCTGGGACCAGGCCGTCGCCAAGGGCCGCTTCATCGCGGACTCGAAGGTGCACGGCGCGGCCCCGGCCGCCTACCGCGCCCTCGACATCATCGCGGCGTCCAAGGACGGCGACCTGCAGGCCGGCTTCGACGCCGAGGACAGCGCGCTCGCCGACCTCATCATGGGCGGCGAACTGCGGTCCGGCATCTACGCGTTCAACCTGGTCCAGAAGCGCGCCAAGCGCCCGGCCGGCGCCCCGGACAAGAACCTGGCGCGCC
Organism: Streptomyces sp. NPDC048111; assembly: GCF_043202815.1. NCBI lineage: Bacteria > Bacillati > Actinomycetota > Actinomycetes > Kitasatosporales > Streptomycetaceae > Streptomyces > Streptomyces sp. NPDC048111. Next base: position 331,808 of record NZ_JBIDBD010000004.1, on the reverse strand, counting down.
CGGTCACCAAGGTCGGCGTGGTCGGCGCGGGCCTCATGGCCTCGCAGCTCGCCCTGCTGTTCCTGCGCCGCCTGGAGGTGCCGGTCGTCCTGACCGACATCGACCAGGAGCGCGTCGACAAGGGCGTGGGCTACGTCCACGCCGAGATCGACAAGCTGCTCGCCAAGTCGCGGATCAACCAGGACAAGGCCAACCGCCTCAAGGGCCTGGTCTCCGGTGTCCTCGACAAGGCCGAGGGCTTCTCGGACGCCGACTTCATCATCGAGGCCGTCTTCGAGGAGATCGGCGTCAAGCAGCAGGTGTTCGCTGAGGTCGAGGCGGTCGCCCCGGCGCACGCGATCCTCGCCACCAACACCTCCTCGCTGTCGGTCACCGAGATGGCCTCGAAGCTGAAGCACCCCGAGCGGGTCGTCGGCTTCCACTTCTTCAACCCCGTCGCGATCCTGCCGCTCCTGGAGATCGTCCGCGGCGAGCAGACCGACGACGTCTCGCTGGCCACGGCCTTCGGGGTGGCGCGCAAGCTGAAGAAGACCGCGGTGCTGGTGAAGGACGCCCCGGCGTTCGTCGTCAACCGCATCCTGACCCGCTTCATGGGCGAGATCCAGAACGTCATCGACGAGGGCACCCCGGTCGCCGTCGCCGAGAAGGCCGTCGAGCCGCTCGGTCTGCCGATGTCTCCGCTGGTGCTGCTCGAACTGGTCGGCCCGGCCATCGGTCTGCACGTGTCCGAGACCCTCAACCGCGCCTTCCCGGACCGCTTCACGGTCTCGGAGAACCTGGCCGCGGTCGTGAAGGCGGGCAAGCGCGGCTTCTACGTGTACGACTCCGGGAAGCCGGAGCTGGACCCGGAGGTCGCGGCCCTCCTCAAGCAGGGCGATGTCGCCCTGACCGAGGAGCAGACCCGTGACCGCGTCCTGGACGCGGTGGCGCAGGAGATCGGTCTGATGCTGGACGAGGGCGTCGTCGCCGAGGCCCAGGACATCGACCTCTGCCTGATCACGGGCGCCGGCTGGCCCTTCCACCTGGGCGGCATCACGCCGTACCTGGACCGCGAAGGCGTCTCGGAGCGCGTGAACGGCAAGAAGTTCCTGGCGCAGGGCGTCGCGAGCGTCCCCGCCTAGGCACCACCGTCACGGCAGCGGCCCCGCACTTCGGTGCGGGGCCGCTTTCGTGCGCCAAGTGGTGTGCGCGGCAGGCGAGTTGACGGCCTGTCACGCATACGCGAAGGCCCGGGACCGCCGATGGGTCCCGGGCCTTTCGCACGCCGTGGGCCGAGGGGTTCCGCGCTGCGGCGCCCGCGCTTGGGCGCCCGCACCTCGGTCCCAGCGCTTCGCTCAGACCTGCTGCCAGGCTCCGAAGGCCAGGCCGGACGCGTCGGTGCGCTGGCGGGTGATCCGCAGGCCGCCGTCGGCGGTGAAGACGCCGAGGACGACGCGGCCGTCCGCGTCGACCGTCAACGCCGGTGCGCCCGCGCAGACTTCGCCGGTCGGCGTCCAGCTGACGCCGGCCGCCTCCTGCTCGGTCGGATACGCCGCTATCGCGGGCCGCCCGTCGCGGTCGCGCTGGGCGAGCACCGTGCAGTCCACGCCGTCGATCTCCTTGCGCAGCACCGCGACCGGTCCCGTGCCGCGGCCGCCCAGGGCCTCGGTGGGGCCGTCGCCGCGCCAGGCGTGCAGCTCACCGGAGCCGGCGTCCCGCAGGAAGAAGGTGACGCGGCCCTCCTCACCGGTCTGCACGCCGGTGACGGTGCCCGTCTCCGGGTGGCCCGGCAGCTTGTCGAGCCGCTCGAACGGGGCGTCGCCCGCGGCCCGTTGGAAGCGCATGATGCCGTTGTCGGACGGGGCGTGGATGAACATCCGGCCGCCCTCGGCCGCGACGACGGATATCGAGCGGTCGGCGCCGTTGCCGTTGAGGTCGGCCCACCCGGCCCACTTGCCCGACGGCTCCTGGCCACGGGCCGAGACGCCGCCGAAGGCGTTGCGCACCACGAGCTGGGCGTTGCCCGCCGAGTCGACGCCGACCGCGGGGTGGCCCATCTGCAGCCCGCGCTTCCAGTCCCGGCGCGGGTAGGGGGAGCCGACCACGGCCCAGTTCTTGACCGGACGTCCGGACTGGTACTGGATGGCGTGGACGAGCTCGGTCCAGGTGCCGCCGTCCTCGATGGGGGTGCGGCGCAGCGCGGCGAGGTGGACGTAGCCGTCGGCGCCCTGGGCGACCGAGAGGTGCGGCTGGAGGCCCTTGCCGGGCGCGACGAGCTCGGGTCCCGTCCACGCGCCGCCCGGTCGCGACTCCGTCCAGCGGGCGACGCCGCCGGTGGCGGGCGCGTACGCGGAGAGCCGGCCGTCCTTGCCGAGCCGGAGCCAGTCGGTGACCGTGGGACGGCCGTCCTCGGCCGTCACGACCGGGGTGGCGGCGACGGGTGCGGTGACGATGCCCCCGGCCCTGGCGGGCTCCTTGCCCGACGCCTGCCGAGACCTCAGTGCCATGGTCCACGACCACCTTTCCCCACCGGCGCCGCGCGAGCGTCCGGGTCCAGCAAACCAGCGACTTTCAGCGACCATAACACTGCTCGGTACCCCCCTTTTTCCCCCGGGATTTCCGTCCCGACGTGCGGCTTTTCGGCCGGGGCCGCAGGGTCCCCGCCCGGGGTTCCATCCGTTCGCTTACCGCCGCCCGGGTGACGTCAGCCGGCCCGCTCGTAGAGGACGGCTCCGTCCACGACGGCGGTGCGCTCGTAGCGCGCGGCGAGGAGGCGGCGCAGGGTGGGCAGCCGGTCCGGCGCGAAGGGCAGACCCCGGGAGTCGTCGACGACCAGGGCCGGGGGGTGCTCGGCGAGTTCGGCGCGGAACACCGGCCAGGCGCCGGCGATCCCGTACTTCTCCCCCACCTGCGGGCCGTCGCGGCCGCCGCTGTAGTTGGTGAGCAGACCGGCGGTCAGGTAGCGGCTGGCGGGCGCGCGCCGGGCCAGCCAGTACGTCTCCGGGTGTATGCCCCAGACCAGGACGCGGTCGGCGGGACCGGTGCGGGCCGTGACCGCGGCGACCAGGCGCTCGGTGTGGGCGAGGTCCGGGCGGGGCGCCAGCAGCCCCCACAGCAGGAACAGCGCGCAGGCGCAGGCACCGGTGCGCAGCGCGCCGGCGAGGCGCGGGGCGGGCAGGATCTGCAGGGCGCCGGTGGCGAGCAGCACCAGGGGCGGGATGAGCTGGAGGTAGTAGTGGCCGAAGAAGTGGAGGCCGAGCAGGACGGCTCCCGCCGACGCGGTCAGCCAGAGCCACAGGTCGAGGGCGCCGGTCCTGGCGATGCGCAGGACGCGTACCACGGGCGGCAGCAGGCCGGCGCAGCCCGCGGCCAGGATGAGGGTGTTGGTCAACCCCCGCGCCAGGACGTGGAGTTCGGATCCGGTGAAGGAGGCGTAGGACGAGGACCCGGTGACCGTCCAGAACAGGAAGCGGGAGGGTCCGGTGAGCAGCGCGACCACCAGGACGGGGGCCACGAGTCCAACTGCCGTGCGCAGCGCGGAGGTTCGCCGGTTCCCGGGCCAGTGCCACAGCAGCCACAGGACGGGCGCGAGCGCGGCGCCGCCGGTCTGTTTGGTCAGACAGGCGCCCGCGACCGCGAGGCCCGCCCGGCCGAACTGGCCGCGGTCGGCGCAGCGCACGGCGGCGGCCGTGAAGGGCAGCATGAACACCTCGAAGGTGGCGGCCTGCGCGTCCTCGGGGTTGAGGCCCACCGACGCCAGCAGGTACAGCACCCCCGCCGCGCGGCCCGCGCGGTCTCCCCAGCGGCGGCGGGCGGTGGAGGCGAGGGCCAGGGCGGTCAGCAGCTGGGCCGCGACGGCGGCCAGGCGCAGCGGGCCGAGCGAGCCGTCCCCGCACAGCGCGAACGCGGCCTCGTACAGCCAGGGCAGCAGCGGGGGTTTGCGGTCGACGACCGTGGTGTACAGGGTGCCGCCGCTCGCCAGCAGGCGGGCCTGGACGGCGAGATAGCCCTCGTCGGGGTTCCACAGCGGATGCCGGAACGACGGGAGGCGGGTGAGCAGCGCGAGAGCGGCGAGGACCGGAAGGAGCCGCCGCCAGTAGGACCCGGGGGCGGCAGGGGCCGGATCGTGTGGACGGCGGCGCTGGCCCGGCAGCACGCTCGTGGTCACGGATCGTAGCGAGGGCGGCGGCTCGGCGAGCATGCGGGCCACCCTATGCGGCCCCGTACGCCCCGATCACGGGGACATACGGGGTCGCGGCGGAAACCGGCGGTGATTACCGGGAGTTGCGGGCGGCGCGGATCTCGACGCGGCTGTGCCTGCGGCCGTAGACGAAGTAGATGACGACGCCGATCGCCATCCATACGCCGAACCGGAGCCAGGTCTCGGCAGGCAGGTTGATCATCAGCCAGAGCGAGGCCGCGACGGCGAGGCCGGGCACCCACGGCACCAGCGGGGTGCGGAAGGCGCGGGGCAGGTCGGGGCGGGTGTGGCGCAGGATCACGACACCGATCGCGACGACGACGAACGCGAACAGGGTCCCGATGTTCACCAGGTCGGCCAGTTCGCTGAGGCTGGTGAAGCCCGCGACGATCGCGATGATCACGCCGAGCAGGATGGTGGGCCGGTGCGGAGTGCGAAAGCGCGGATGGACGTGCGAGAAGAACGTGGGGAGCAGCCCGTCCCGGCTCATGGCGAAGAACACCCGGGTCTGGCCGAGCAGCAGGATCATGCACACCGTGGTCAGGCCCACCGCGGCGCCGAAGCTGATGACGCCGGCGAAGAAGGGGTGCCCGGTGGCCTTGAAGGCGTCGGCGAGCGGCGCGTCCACGGAGAGCTCGGTGTAGTGCTGCATGCCCGTCACCACGATGGAGACGGCCACGTACAGGAGGGTGCAGATGAGCAGCGAGCCGAGGATGCCGCGCGGCATGTCGCGCTGGGGGTTCTTGGTCTCCTCGGCGGCGGTCGCCACGATGTCGAAGCCGATGAAGGCGAAGAAGACGACCGAGGCGGCGGTGAAGATGCCCATGACGCCGAAGTTGGTCGGCGCGTAGCCGGACATCAACTGGATGAGCGGCGCCTTGAGGTCGCTGCCCGCGGTCTGGGGCTGGGCCTTGGGGATGAACGGCGAGTAGTTGTCGGAGTTGATGAAGAACGCGCCCGCGATGATCACGATGAGCACCACCGTCACCTTGATGGCGACGACGACGGAGGTGACCCGGGCCGACAGCTTCATGCCGAGGACGAGGATGCCCGTGAGCACGAGTACGAGGGCGGCGGCGAGGATGTCGAAGCCGAAGCCGTGGGCGCCGTCGCGCCCGCTGAGCGCCTCCGGCAGGTGCCAGCCCGCGTTGTCGAGGAGCGAGCGGACGTAGCCGGACCAGCCGACCGCCACCACCGCCGTGCCCAGCGCGAATTCGAGCACCAGGTCCCAGCCGATGATCCACGCGGGCAGCTCGCCCAGCGAGGCGTAGGAGAAGGTGTACGCCGATCCCGCGACCGGCACCGTCGAGGCGAACTCGGCGTAGCAGAGCGCCGCGAGGGCGCAGACGACGCCGGCGACCACGAACGCGATGGAGACGCCCGGTCCCGCGTTCTCCTTGGCGACCTTGCCCGTGAGGACGAAGATGCCGGTCCCGATGATGACGCCGACCCCGAAAACGGTGAGGTCGAGCGCCGACAGGGACTTCCTGAGCGCGTGTTCTGGCTCCTCCGTGTCCTGGATTGACTGCTCGATCGATTTGGTCCTGAACAGACCGTTACTGGCCACCCGTGCACCTCCGCTAGCTCATCGTCCTCGCCATGATCGGGAGGAGAGGAGATACGGGTACCGGGTTGAGCGCGTTTTTCACGCCAATGGGCCGGACCGATCACCCGTACAGGCACATCGGTCCGGCCCATTGGCCCCACTCACCCCATCAGTCGCGGGCGGGCTCCACAGCTGCCCTGCTCTCCTCGTACCGGCCGTCCAGTTTGGAGACCAGACCGGTGATCTGACGGGCGATGTCCGGAGCGGTCAGGCCGATCTCCGTCATGACCTCGCCGCGCGATGCGTGGTCGAGGAAGCGCGGCGGGATGCCGAAGTCGCGCAGCGGCACGTCCACGCCCGCGTCGCGCAGCGCCTGGCTGACGGCCGAACCGACGCCGCCCACCCGGCTGTTGTCCTCGACGGTGACCACGACGCGGTGCTTCTCGGCGAGCGGCGCCATGGCCTCGTCGACCGGCTTGACCCAGCGCGGGTCGACCACGGTCGTCGAGATGCCCTGGGCGTCGAGCAGATCGGCGATCTCCAGACACATCGGCGCGAGCGCGCCGACCGAGACCAGGAGCACGTCGGGACGCGTGGCACTCTCGGCGGGCGCGCGCAGCACGTCCATGCCGCCGATGCGGCCGACGGCCTGGACGGCGGGGCCGACCGCGCCCTTGGAGAAGCGCACCACGGTCGGCGCGTCCTCGACCTCGACGGCCTCGCGCAGCTGGGCGCGGACCTGATCGGCGTCGCGCGGGGCGGCGATCCGCAGACCCGGCACGACCTGGAGGATCGACATGTCCCACATGCCGTTGTGGGACGCGCCGTCGGTGCCGGTGACCCCGGCCCGGTCGAGCACGAAGGTCACCCCGCACTTGTGCAGGGCCACGTCCATCAGGACCTGGTCGAAGGCCCGGTTGAGGAAGGTGGCGTACACCGCGAAGACCGGGTGCAGGCCGCCGGTGGCCAGGCCGGCGGCGGAGACCGCGGCGTGCTGCTCGGCGATGCCCACGTCGTAGACCCGCTCGGGGAAGGCCTTGGCGAACTTGTCGAGGCCGACCGGCTGGAGCATGGCCGCGGTGATCGCGACGACGTCCGCCCGCTCCTTGCCGAGCTTGACCATCTCCTCGCCGAACACCGACGTCCAGTCCAGGCCGGAGGTGGAGACCGGCAGACCGGTGTCCGGGTGGATCTTCCCGACGGCGTGGAAGCGGTCGGCCTCGTCGGCGAGGGCCGGCTGGTAGCCGCGGCCCTTCTCGGTGAGGCAGTGCACGATGACGGGGCCGCCGAAGCGCTTGGCCCGCTGGAGCGCCGACTCCAGGGCCTCGATGTCGTGCCCGTCGATGGGGCCGACGTACTTGAGGCCCAGGTCCTCGAACATGCCCTGCGGGGCGATGAAGTCCTTCAGGCCCTTCTTGGCGCCGTGCAGCGTCTCGTAGAGCGGCCGGCCCACGACCGGCGTGCGCTCCAGGAGGTCCTTGCCCCGGGCCAGGAAGCGCTCGTAGCCGTCGGTGGTGCGCAGGGTGGCCAGGTGGTTGGCGAGGCCGCCGATGGTCGGCGCGTAGGAGCGCTCGTTGTCGTTGACCACGATCACCAGGGGCCGGTCCTTGGCGGCGGCGATGTTGTTCAGCGCCTCCCAGGCCATGCCGCCGGTGAGCGCGCCGTCGCCGATGACGGCGACCACGTGGTCGTCCTTCTTCAGGACCTCGTTCGCCTTGGCGAGGCCGTCGGCCCAGCCGAGGACGGTGGAGGCGTGGCTGTTCTCGATGACGTCGTGCTCGGACTCGGCGCGCGCCGGGTATCCCGACAGGCCGCCCTTCATCTTCAGCTTCGAGAAGTCCTGCCGCCCGGTGAGCAGCTTGTGGACGTAGCTCTGGTGTCCGGTGTCCCACAGGACCCGGTCCCGGGGGGATTCGAAAACGCGGTGCAGTGCGATGGTCAGTTCCACCACACCGAGGTTCGGACCGAGGTGTCCACCGGTCTTGGAGACCGCGTCCACCAGGAAGGTCCGGATCTCTGCCGCCAGCTGGTCGAGCTGCTCCGGGCTGAGCCGGTCAAGATCGCGCGGTCCCCTGATACGGGTAAGCAGCGGCACCCGTGCCTCCTTGCATCCGTGCTGGTCGAGCATGCCGATCCGTTGAGTCTAATGTTCCGTCCGCGACCGTGGTCGCAGGGCGGTGAGTTCCGTGTCACCCGGACGGCCCGCACCCCGGGCCGCGCACAGACGTGCCCGGCACCTTGGCGGCACCGGGCACGTCGGGAACGGGGCTGGTCAGGCGCGGCCCGCGGACTTCTGGGTCTTGCGGGTGACGGCGTCGATGATCACGGTGATCAACAGCACGCCACCGGTGATCATCTGCTGAACGGCGGCGGCGACGCCCTCGAGGGCGAGGCCGTACTGGATCGAGGTGATCACCAGCACACCGAGGAGCGCGTTCCAGGTGCGGCCGCGGCCGCCGAAGAGGCTGGTGCCACCGATGACGGCCGCCGCGATGGCGTTCATCAGGAGGTCGCCGCTGCCCGCGCCCTGGTTGGCCGCGCTGATCTTGGACGCGATGAACAGGCCGCCGACGGCCGCGAAGGTGCCGGAGATCGCGTAGACCGAGGTGCGGACCATCACGATGTTGATACCGGCACGGCGGGACGCCTCGACGCTGCCGCCCAGCGCGAAGATCATGCGGCCGTACGAGGTCCGGCGGAGCACGAAGTCGGTGAGGATCAGCACCGCGAGGAAGATCACCACGGCCAGCGGCAGGCCCTTGTTCTGGTTGAACATGAAGGCCACCGCGAAGGCCACCACGGCGAGCAGGACCGTGCGCAGCACGATCTCGTTGAGCGGGCGCGAGGGCACGCCCGCGGCCTCACGGCGACGGCCGTCGAAGAACGCCGACAGGAAGTAGACGGCGACGGCGACCGCCGCGGCGCCGTAGGCCACCGCGATGTCGCTGAAGAAGTAGTTCGACAGGTTGTAGAAGATGCCCGAGCCGTTGGTGTTGATCGTGCCGTTGTCGCCCAGGATCTTCAGCATGAAGCCGTTCCAGAACAGCAGACCGGCCAGCGTGACGGCGAAGGCGGGGACGCCGATGCGCGCGAAGATGAAACCGTGGATGGCTCCGGCGACGGCACCCGTGAGGATCGCCAGGACCAGCGCCAGCCACTCGGGCACGCCGTGCAGGATGCTCAGCACCGCGAAGGACGCACCCGCCACACCGCTGACGGAGCCGACCGACAGGTCGATCTCGCCGAGCAGCAGCACGAACACGATGCCCACCGCGATCATGCCGGTGCCGACCATGGCGACCGAGATGTCGGAGAGGTTGCCGGCGGTGAGGAAGTTCGCGTTCAGGCTCTGGAAGACGATGCAGATGATGATCAGGCCGACGATGACGGGCAGCGCGCCCAGCTCACCGGCCCGCACCTTGCGCTTCAGCTCCCCGACGTAGCCGGCGAAGCCCTGCTCGCGCACGAGCAGGCGCGGGTCCACCGCAGTGGAGGCGGCCGCCGCCGCGGGCGGCGCGTCCACGGGGGCCGTGGCGGGCTTGCCCAGGTCGGCCGGGGAGGTCTTGTCGGTGTTCACTTCTGGACCTCCGCGTTGCGCGCCGCACGGCGGGTCACGGCGTTGTCCGTGGCTCCGGTGATGGCGGAGATGATCTCTTCCTGCGAGGTGGTCTTCACGTCGAAGACCCCGTTGTTGCGGCCGAGCCTGAGCACCGCCACCTTGTCGGCGACGGCCTTCACATCGGCCATGTTGTGGCTGATGAGCACGACCGCGTGGCCGCGCTCGCGCAGCCGCTCGACGAGGTCGAGCACCTGGGCGGTCTGCTCGACGCCGAGGGCCGCGGTCGGCTCGTCGAGGATGACGAGCTTGGGCTCGCCGAGCATCGAGCGGGCGATGGCCACGGTCTGGCGCTGGCCGCCGGAGAGCGAGGCGATCGGGATGCGCACGCTCGGGATGCGGATCGACAGCGTGGTGAGCAGCTCGCGCGAGCGGCGCTCCATCTCGACCTCGTCGAGGACGCCGCGCTTCTTCAGCTCGCGCCCGAGGTAGAGGTTGCCGACGACGTCGATGTTGTCGCACAGCGCGAGGTCCTGGTAGACGGTCGCGATGCCGAGGTTCTGGGCGTCGTGCGGCTTGCTGATCTGGACGGCCCTGCCTTCCCACTCGATGACGCCGTCATCGATGGGGTGCACACCGGCGATCGTCTTGACCAGCGTGGACTTTCCGGCGCCGTTGTCGCCCACCAGGGCGACCACTTCACCGGCGTGGACCTCAAGCTCTACGTCGGTGAGCGCCTGAACGGCACCGAACCGCTTGGAGACCCCGCGCAACGCCAACACGGGCGTAGCGGACACGTGAACCATCTCCTTCGCCGCCTGACCGGCGGGGATGCCGCGCCCGGAGGGGTGGGGGCGCGGAGGTCGAGCAGAAGAGAACAGAAAGAACGGGGAACTGCGAGGTGAAACGTTCCGTCCGGCGCCCCCGCCGCAGCGGGGAAGAAGAGCGGGCCAGGGGCGCCGGAGGGCTTTCGGGGGGCTCAAGTCCCTTGCTGGGCAAGGGACTTGGCGCCAGGAACTACTTGACGCCGGCCGTGTCGCAGGCCGCCTTGAAGGCGGAGGTGCAGATCTCGGCGACCGTGTAGATCTTGTCCTTGATCACGGTGTCGTTGACGTTGTCCTTGGTCAGCGAGACGACCGGGACGATGTTGGACGGCACGCCCTTCGTGGTGGGCGAGTCCATCTTCTTCGGCGCGAGCGAGCCGAGGTCCTGGCCCTTGGCGAGCTTGACCGCCATCTCGGCGGCGATCGCGTCCTCCTGCGGGTAGGACTTGTACACGCTCATGTACTGCTCACCCGACAGAATGCGCTGCACACCCGCCAGCTCGGCGTCCTGGCCGGTGACCGGGGGGAGCTTGGCGAGGCCGGCCGCCTTGAGGGCGGTGATGATGCCGCCGGCCATGCCGTCGTTGGCGGAGTAGACGCCGATGACCTTGTCCTTGCCCAGGGCGGAGAGCGCGCCCTCCATGTTGGCGTTGGCGTTCTCGGGCTTCCACTCCTTGGTGTCGTACTCCTTCCCGATGTTCACCTTGCCGTCGAGCTCGGCGTGGGCGCCCTTCTTGAAGAGCTTGGCGTTCGGGTCGGTGACGGCGCCGTTCATCATGACGATGTCGCCGGACTTGGCCTTGTCGCCCAGGGCCTGGAGGAGGGCCTTGCCCTGCACGTGGCCGACTTCCTCGTTGTCGAACGAGACGTAGGAGTCGATCGGGCCCTCGGCGAGGCGGTCGAAGGCGACGACGGGGATGCCGGCGTCCTTGGCCTTCTTGACCGAACCGGCGATGGCCTTGGAGTCGACCGCGTCCACGATGAGGGCGTCCACCTTGTTGGTGATCATCGTGTCGGCCTGCTGGTTCTGGGTCGTCGCGTCCTGCTTGGCGTTCGCGTAGACGATCTGGCCCTTGCCGTTGGTCAGTTCCTTGACCTTGGCCTCGATCAGCGGCTTGTCGAACTTCTCGTAGCGCGCGGTCTGGTTCTCGGGGAGCAGCAGACCGATCTTGAGGTCGTCGCCCTTCTTCGCGCCGTCGGACGACTTGGTGCCGCCGCCCGACTCCTTGGCGCTGCCACAGGCGGCGAGCGAGACGGCCATCGCGGTGGCGGCAACGGCAACAGCGGCACGACGCATGTTCGTGTTCACTTCAGAAACCTCCCTGACGAGGCCGCGACGTTGCGGCCGAGGTGGCTGGAAGTCAACTCGGCGTTAAGCCCACCGTCAAGGAGTAAATCCTTAACGAGATGACAACGGTGCCATCCGTTATCTAAGTGAAGGCAGGAGCCGAGGCCGGAAGCGCACTGTCCAACAGGGTCGAATCGCCCATTTCACTCAGCACCAGGGCGAGCGCGCCCAGCACCTCCGCGCGTCCGCCGAGCGCCCCCGGCAGCACCGACAACTGCCGTGCCGCGCTGGGGATCGCGTACCGCGAGACGGAGTCCCTGATGGGCCCGAGCACGAGCTCCCCGGCCTCCGCGAGGTCGCCGCCGAGCACGACCCGGCTGGGGTTGAGCAGATTGCAGAGGTTGGCCACGCCGCTGCCGATGTGCCGCCCGACATCGCCCACGACGCGACGGCACCCGGGGTCGCCCTCGCGGGCCATCCGGACCACCCGCTCCATGGTCAGATCGGCTCCGTGGCTGGATTGCAGCAGGGGCAGCACATAGCGGGCCGCCGTGAACGTCTCCAGGCAGCCGCGGTTGCCGCAGCGGCACACCGGACCCGACTCGTCCAGGGTGATGTGCCCGATCTCCCCCGCGGTGCCGCCGGGGCCCCGGTAGATCTGGCCGTCTATGACCAGGCCGGCGCCGACACCGCTGGCCACCTTGATGTACGCCAGGTCCCGCACCCCGCGCCCGCTGCCCCACACCAGCTCGCCGAGCGCGCCCAGGTTGGCGTCGTTGTCGACGTACACGGGCACGCCCAGGCGTCCGGAGAGCTCCTCGCTCGGGTTGATGCCCGTCCAGCCCGGCAGGATCGCCGTGGAGCCCAGCGTGCCCGACTCCACGTCGATGGGCCCCGGCACGCCGAGACCCACTCCGATGACCTTGTCCTGGCCGATGCCGGTGGCCGCGATCAGCCGTTTGACCAGCTCTTCCGCCCGGTCGAAGCCCTGCGCGGACGAGGCGTCGACATCGAGCGGCTCGGACTCCTCGGCGAGCACCTGGTGGGCCAGGTTGCCGACCGCGACCCGCAGGTGCGTATGGCCGAAATCGACCCCGATGACGATGCCGGCCGAGCCGCTGAGCGAGACGCTGCGGGCCCGGCGGCCGCCGGCCGAAGTGGGGGTGACCTCGACGGTCCCGCCGTCCTTCAGCTCGCGGACGATGTTGGAGACGGTGGCCGCGGACAGTCCCGTCGTCCGCGCGATCTCGGCCTGGGTGAGCGAGCCCGCCATGCGCACGGCACGTACGACCCGCTCCAGGTTGGCCCGGTGCAATGACGTCTGCGACCCCGGAGTCTCCATCGACTCATCCACTCCCGCCGTAGGCGGACGGCACGACGGCCGCCCCCGCACGGAGCCGCAGCAATGAGGCCCCGTCTTTTCTCCAACATGTGAACCCTAAGCTCAGCCTTCTGGGTGGTCTCCCGTCAAGACCTGAGCAGACGCCGTGCGGATCGGGGAACGCGCGACCGCCCGTGGGCACGGGGCCCACGGGCGGTCGGGAGGGTACGGCGTCCGGTGCGCGGCGCTACTTGAGCGCCCCCGCGGTCAGGCCCGCCTGGACCTGCTTCTGGAAGACGACGTAGACGGCGAGCACGGGCAGCATCGCGATCGACAGGCCCGCGAAGAGCGCCCCCCAGTCGCCCTGGTAGCCCTGCTGCACCGCGAGGTCCGCCAGGCCCTGGGTGAGCACCCAGTTCTTGGTGTCGCCCTGGTTGAGCACCAGGGGCAGCAGGTACTGGTTCCACTGGCCGAGCACGTTGAAGATGCCGATGCTGATGATGCCGGGCTTGGCCATCGGCAGCATGATCTGGAAGAACGTGCGGGTGTGCGAGGCCCCGTCGATCAGCGCGGCCTCGGCGACGGTGGTCGGCAGCGTCCGGAAGAACGCCGTCATGAAGAACACCGTGAACGGCAGCGAGTACGCGATGTAGATGAGCACCAGGCCGGGCAGCGTGTTCAGGATGCCCAGGTTCTTGGTGACGAAGAAGAGCGGTACGAGCACCATCACCACGGGGAAGGCCATGCCGCCCACGAACAGGAAGTAGATGAACCTGTTGCCGGGGAACTCGAAGCGGGCCAGCACATAGGCCGCCATCGAGCCGAGCAGCATCGTGCCGAAGGTCGAAAGACCCACCACGAAGGCGGTGTTGAGGAAGTAGCGCCCGATGTTGGCCTTGCTCCAGGCCCGCGACCAGTTGTCGAAGTGGAGCTCGGAGGGCAGTGACCAGGGGTGGGTCAGGATGTCACCCGAGGTCTTGAACGAGCTCCACAGCGCCCACAGCAGCGGTACGCCCACCATGAGCGCCCAGACCAGCAGGAACACGTGGGAGAAGGCGTTGAGCACGCCTCCCTCGCTGCTGCGCCACTTCCAGCGGGCGGCGCTTGCGGTGGGGGCGGACGACGACTGCTCGCCGTCCACCTTCATCGTTTCGGTCGTCATCGCGCCGTCCCTAGAATTCGATGCGCTCGCGGCGCGAAAGACGCATGCTGAGAATGGCGAACACCAGCGTCACGATGAGCATCGCGACACCCATGGCGGCGGCCATTCCGTACTGGCTGTTGTCCCGGAACGCCGTCTTGTAGAGGAGCAGCGGGACCACGTCGGTGGATTCGTCGGGACCGCCGACGTTCACGGACATCAGCTGTACGTAGATGAACGCGTCCATCGCGATGATGCCCATGTAGACCCAGGCGGTGGCCACCGTGTCCCGCAGCAGCGGCAGGGTGATCCGGAAGAAGGTCTTGACGCGCGAGGCGCCGTCGAGCAGGGCCGCCTCGTAGATCTCGCCCGGGATGGAGGCCATGCCGGCGGAGAACAGGACGACGTAGAAGCCGACGTTCGCCCACACCATCACGACCATGATGCAGATCAGCGCGATGCTCGAATCGCCGAGCCAGGACTGCTGGAGCGAGCCGAGACCGACGTCGGCGAGCAGGGAGTTGAGCATCCCGTTCTCGGTGTCGGGGTTGTAGATCTGTTGCCACAGGATCGCGATGATCGTGATCGAGAGGACCTGCGGGAAGAAGAAGATCACCTTGTAGAGGCCGGAGCCCCGCACGCCGGCGACCCCCGCAGAACCCCTGCGACGGCCGCCGACATTCAGCATGAAGGCGAAGAAGAGACCGAAGGCCAACGTGACGACCGGCACGCACAGCAGCAGGAGGACGTTGTGCCACAACGCCTTCCAGAACAGTTCGTTGTGGATCAGTTTCTGATAGTTGTCCAGACCGATGAAGTTCTTCTCGGGGGTCAGTCCGCTCCAGCTCGTCATGGAGATCTGGAAGTCCTGGAGGAACGGCGAGATCACGAGGACCCCGTAGAGCGCCAGGGGAATTGCCAGGAATCCGATGATGAACCGGTACTTGCCGTGTCGCATGTCGCCGGTCGCTCTCGTCTCAGCCAGTGGGGTTGAGCGCCCTCGTCAGAGGTGCTTGAACTTCGGGACGGAGGAGTCCTTCTTGGTGTCGTCCGACGCCTTCTGCGCCTTGTCGATCCACTCGGCCGCCTTGATCTTGCCGCTGAGCAGATCAAGCGTCAGGTTTCCGATGGTCTCGTTGTTGAGCTTCTTGTACCAGTCCTGGAGGCGGGAGTTGAGGACGTTCGGTCCGGCGGCCTTCAGGGCGGCGTTCGCGGAGGTCAGGCCCGGGGTCAGGGAGAGGCCGTCGGCGGCGCCCTGAACACAGGTCAGCGACTTGATCGCGTTGGTGAAGTTGGTGGTCTGCTTCTTGCTGAGCATGATGCGCAGCAGTTCCATGCCACCGGTCGGGTTCTTGCCGTCCTTGGCGACGATGAAGGGCTCGCCGGCCGCCGCGTACAGCGCTCCGAAGGGCAGCTTGTCGCTGGGGCCCGAGCCGATGAGGGAGCCGACCGCGAGGTCGAAGTCCTTCGGCATGGTGGGCGCGGCCTCGTTCTCGACCCAGGAGCCGTCGGCCACCATCGCGGCGCGGCCCTGCGTCCAGGCGGTCTGCATCTGGATATGGGTCATGCCCTCGGAGCCCTGGAGGAAGTAGCCCTGCCCGGCCAGCTCCTCGTAGTACGAGATGACTTCCTTGACCGCGTCGGTCTTGAAGGCGCCGTCGTCGAGGTTGTCGATCGCGTTGAGCGCTTCCTTGCCGCCGACCTTGCCGATCTGGTGCAGCAGGTCGAAGTGCACGTAGTACGGGTACTTGCCCGGGTAGGTGAAGGGCGCGATGCCCGCCGCCTTGATCTTCTTGCACAGCGCCAGCATGTCCGAGAAGGTCTGCGGGTACGTCCAGCCCTTCTCCTTGAACAGCTTGTTGGAGTAGAAGGTGCCGTAGACGGTGAACGCGTAGTTGAACGCGTACATCTCCTTGGACCCGAACTGGCCCTGCTCGACGGTGCCGGCGATCAGGACGTCGCGGACCTTCTTCGACGGGTCGTCGATGGTCGGCGCGTCCAGGAGCGGGGTGAGGTCCTGGAGCTTGCCGGTCTTGGCGAGGGCGGCGGTGTCGAGGTTGTCGGCGCCGGAGTTGTCCATGAAGTCCGGCGGGGTGCTGCTGGCGAAGCGCGGCTGGAGCTTCGGGCCGATGGCCTGGGTGCCGGTGTGCTTGACCGTGATGCCGTACTTGGCGTTGTAGTCGGCCTCGGCGGACTTGATGTAGTCGTCACCGAAGCCGCCCTTGAAGACGAACGCCTCAAGAGCCGTGCCCTTGTTGACGCCGAGCGGATTGTCCGCCGACTTGGTGCCCTGGGAGCTGGGCTTTTTGGTGCTGTCGCCGCTGTCGGAACTCGCACACGCGCTCAGCAGTGACGTCGCCGGCACAGCCAGCAGGCCGATTGCCATGGCCCGCTTGAGTGCGTCACGGCGGTTGATCTCGGATCCCATGCTCAAGTCCTCGCCTTCTCCAGGACTCATGCGGTGCAGCGGAATCCGCCGGCGCCCGCGAACAGTTGAAGCGTGAGTGATGCCGTACATCCATCGCGGAGGCTGCCCGGTCCCGGGCCGACCGGCCCGCACGCGTTCCCCCCCGCCCGCGTTCAGCGGGTTGCCCGGACGCCGACAGGTATAGTCCACTTCCCGTCAACTGAGCAAGATCGAAAGCACTGTTGGCCGACAGTCTTTCCCGAGTTGAGACCTCGGAGATATATCCGTTGGTACGTACCAATGGAGACGGGGCTGCTCCTTTTGACGCGCATTACACACCTTGACGTCTGCATTGCCCTGCCGATTCCGGCCATCCATTCCTTCCCAACACCCTTGACACCGCCCGGCACTTGCCGCGCTACTGGTTCCTGCGTTTCCGCTCTGACAACGTTGTCCACCTCGCGCCCGCCCCTTCCGGCGGACGCCGAAGGAAAGGGCCCGCATGCTGCCCAGATACCGGTACCGACGAGCACCGGCCGCCGCCCTGGCCGCCGCCTCGTTCCTGCTCGTAGTGACGGCGCAGTCGGCCGTCGGGGCGCCGGCGGACGGCCGGTCCGCCCCGCCCGGCGGCCGGTTCAGCACCTCGTTCGAAACCGGCCAGCCCCAGCCGGACTGGACCGACACGGTGGACACCGACCGCGCCGGGGCCCAGCGGTCCTCGGGGGTCGACGGCGCGTTCGCCAGCGGCATACCGGGCAATGTGACGGACAAGGTCACCGAGGTGCGGGCCAGCGCCGAGAACACCGGCGGCGGCGAGGTGAAGGAGAACCTCGTCGACGGCCAGCCCAGCACCAAGTGGCTCGCCTTCCAGCCGACGGCCTGGCTGGAATTCGATCTGTCCGAACCGGTGAAGACGGTCACCTACGCGTTGACGTCTGCCAACGACGCCCCCGAACGCGACCCCAGGGACTGGACGCTGAAGGGCTCGGCGGACGGCAAGGACTGGAAGACCCTGAACAGCCGCAGCGGTGAGAGCTTCAAGGACCGCTTCCAGACCAGGACGTTCGACATCGCCAACACCACGGCGTACGCGCACTACCGGCTGGAGATCACCGCCAACGGCGGCGCCCCGATCACTCAGCTCGGCGACCTCCAGTTCTCCAACGGCGACACCAGCACCCCGACCCCGCCCTCCATGCTGACCCGGCCGGACCGCGGCCCCGGCGGCTCCCCCACCGCCAAGGCCAACGCGGGCTTCACCGGCAAGCGGGCGCTGCGCTACGCCGGCACCCACACGGCGGCCGGCCGCGGCTACTCGTACAACAAGGTCTTCGACGTGGACCTGCGGGTCGGCCGGGACACCTCGCTCGACTACAAGATCTTCCCCGCGATGGCGGAGACCGACCTCGCCTACCCCGCCACCAACGTGTCGGTGGACCTCGCCTTCACCGACGGCACCTATCTGAGTGATCTGAAGGCCCTCGACTCCCACGGCGGGGTGCTCAGCCCGCAGGGCCAGGGCGCCGCCAAGACGCTCTACGTCAACCAGTGGAACGAGGTCTCCTCGGCGATCGGCACGGTCGCCGCGGGCCGGACGGTCGACCGGATCCTGGTGGCGTACGACTCGCCCAAGGGGACGGCCGCCTTCCAGGGCTGGATCGACGACCTCACCCTCGCGCCGAAGAAGCCGGCCAAGCCGCTCGCCCACCTCGCGGACTACGCGCTGACCACCCGGGGCACCAACTCCAGCGGGTCGTTCTCGCGCGGCAACAACTTCCCCGCGACGGCGGTCCCGAACGGCTTCAACTTCTGGACGCCGATCACCAACGCCGGCTCGCAGGACTGGCTGTACGACTACGCGCGGCGCAACAACGCCGACAACCTGCCCACCCTCCAGGCCTTCGGCGCCAGCCACGAGCCGAGCCCGTGGATGGGTGACCGGCAGACCTTCCAGGTCATGCCGTCGGCCGCGGCCGGCACGCCCGACGCCTCGCGGACGGCCCGCGCGCTGCCCTTCCGCCACGAGAACGAGACCGCGAAGCCCTACTACTACGGCGTCACCTTCGAGAACGGTCTGCGCACGGAGATCACGCCGACCGACCACGCGGCGATGATGCGGTTCACCTATCCCGGTGACGACGCGAGCCTGATCCTCGACAACGTCACCAACCAGGGCGGCCTCACCCTGGACGCGGCGAACGGCTCCTTCACCGGGTTCTCGGACGTCAGGAGCGGGCTGTCCGCGGGCGCCGGGCGGCTCTTCGTGTACGGCGTCTTCGACGCGCCCGTCACGGCGAGCGGCAAGCTGCCCGGCGGCGGGGGCGCCGACGTCACCGGTTACGCGCGCTTCAAGGCAGGCAAGGACCGCACGGTGACGCTGCGGATCGCGACCTCCCTCATCAGCGTCGACCAGGCGAAGGCGAACCTGGCCGCCGAGATCCCCGCGAAGGCCCGCTTCGACACGGTCAGGGACCGGGCGCGCCAGGCCTGGGACCGGATCCTGGGCCGCATCGAGGTCGAGGGCGCCTCGCAGGACCAGCTGACCACCCTCTACTCCTCGCTCTACCGCCTGTACTTGTACCCCAACTCCGGCTACGAGAAGGTCGGTTCGAAGAACCAGTACGCCAGTCCGTTCTCGCCGAAGACGGGCGAGGACACGCCCACGCACACCGGGTCGAAGGTCGTCGACGGCACGGTGTACGTCAACAATGGCTTCTGGGACACCTACCGCACCACCTGGCCCGCCTACTCCCTGTTCACCCCGAAGAAGGCCGGCGAGATGGTCGACGGCTTCGTGCAGCAGTACAAGGACGGCGGCTGGATTTCGCGCTGGTCCTCGCCCGGCTACGCGGACCTGATGACGGGCACCAGCTCGGACGTCGCCTTCGCCGACGCCTACGTCAAGGGCGTGAAGTTCGACGCCGAGGCCGCGTACGAGGCGGCCCTGAAGAACGCCACGGTCGCCCCGCCCTCCTCGGGCGTCGGCCGCAAGGGCATGGACACCTCCCCCTTCCTCGGCTACGCCCCGACCTCCACCCCCGAGGGCCTGTCCTGGTCGATGGAGGGCTATGTGAACGACTACGGCCTCGCCAGGATGGGCCAGGCCCTGTACGCGAAGACGAAGAAGCCCCGGTACAAGGAGGAGTCGGCGTACTTCATGGGCCGCGCCCAGAACTACGTGAAGCTCTTCGACACCAAGGCGGGCTTCTTCCAGGGCAAGGACGCGAGCGGTCAATGGCGCGTGGACAGCGCGAAGTTCGACCCGCGCGTGTGGGGCTACGACTACACCGAGACCGACGGCTGGGGCTACGCCTTCACCGCCCCGCAGGACTCGCGAGGCCTCGCCAACCTGTACGGCGGGCAGGCCGGTCTGGCCCGGAAGCTGGACGCCTACTTCTCCACCCCTGAGACCGCCTCGCCCCAGTTCACGGGTTCCTACGGCAGCGTCATCCACGAGATGACCGAGGCGCGGGACGTGCGGATGGGCCAGTACGGGCACTCCAACCAGGTCGCCCACCACGTGACGTACATGTACGACGCGGCGGGCGAGCCCGCCAAGGCGCAGGAGAAGATCCGCGAGGTGCTGCGGCGCCTGTACAACGGCAGCGCGATCGGGCAGGGGTACCACGGCGACGAGGACAACGGCGAGCAGTCGGCCTGGTACGTGTTCTCGGCGCTCGGCTTCTATCCGCTGGTGATGGGCAGCGGCGAGTACGCGATCGGCTCGCCCCTGTTCACCAGGGCGACCGTCCATCTGGAGAACGGCCGCGATCTGGTGATCAAGGCGCCGAAGAACAGCACGTCCAACGTGTACGTGCAGTCCCTGAGGGTCAACGGCAAGGCGTGGAACTCGACGGCGCTGCCGCACGACCTGCTCGCGCGGGGCGGCACCCTGGACTTCGCGATGGGCCCGAAGCCGTCGGCGTGGGGCACGGGCAAGAACGCGGCGCCGGTCTCGGTGACCAAGGACGACAAGGTGCCGGCCCCGCCGTCCGACGCGATCACCGGCTCCGGCCCGCTGTTCGACAACTCCTCCGCGACCTCGGCGGAGTTCGGCCCGACGGACCTGCCCGTGAGCAACACCACGCGGGCCACGCAGTACACCCTGACGTCCGCGACAGCCGGAAAGGCGCCTTCCGGTTGGGTTCTCGAAGGGTCACAGGACGGCACGAAATGGACCGAGTTGGACCACCGCACCGGCGAATCCTTCACCTGGGACCGGCAGACTCGGGTGTTCTCGATCCATTCGCCGGGTTCGTATGCGCGTTACCGAATCGTCCCGACGACCGGGTCCTCACTGGCGGAATTGGAACTACTTGCGTCATCTGCAAAGTAGTTGACATGCAAAGATCCCGTGGAAGGATCCAGAAGATATCGCGTTGCGCCTCGATCAGGTACGACGCGCTCTAACTCGACATGGAGAAATACGTGGCCATACTTTCCGGCCGTAAGGGCGGTCGCGCCCTGTCCCGCATCGCCGTCGCGGCGATCGCCGCAGCGCTCGTGGGCACCACCGCGGGCGTGGCGTCCGCCGACAGCGTGCCGTCCAGCGCGGCGAAGGCAGCTCAGACGGCGCAGAAGTCCGCCCAGGCCAAGGCCAACAAGTTCGGTTCCGCTGCCCCGCGCAGCTCCGCCGCGAGCGGCGAGGTCCCGGCGGCCGAGACGTTCCCGCTGATCGCGGCGGACGCTTCGGGCCAGGGCTACTACTACTCCCCGAACGGGGTGGGCGGCTTCGGCGAGCGCTTCAACCTCAAAATCTCGTACAAGGACATCAGCCAGGCCACCAAGGTAGACAACAACAAGGACGGCGTCTTCGACGCCTTCTACGAGGTCTACACCAACGGGCACCTCGCCTTCGACAACGTGGACGGCACCGTGACGGACCTGGGTGCGGGCTGGGACGCCTACAACCTGATCCTCACGCCGGGCGACCTCGGTGGCGCTCCGGCCGACGACCTCCTCGCCCGTGACAAGTCGGGCGTCCTGTGGCTCTACACGGCCAAGGGCGACGGCTCGTTCACGCCCCGCGTCAAGCTGGGTGCGGGCTGGGGCGCCATGACCAAGATCGCCGGTCGTGGTGACATGAACGGTGACGGCAAGGCCGACATCATCGCCGTCGACACCGCCGGCACCGGCTGGCTGTACCCGGGCACCGGCAACTGGGCCGCCCCGTTCGGCAACCGCGTCAAGCTCGGCGGCGGCTGGAACACCTACAACAAGCTGGTCGGCATCGGCGACCTGGACTTCGACGGCAAGGTCGACCTCTACGGTCGCGACGCCGCCGGCAACCTGTGGTTCTACGCGGGCACCGGCACCACCGCCGGCGCGCCCTTCAAGGACCGCGTCAAGGTCGGCACCGGCTGGAACGGCATGCGCCTGATGTTCTGATCCACCGGATCACACGGGCAAGGCCCGCACCCTCGACGGGGGTGCGGGCCTTGTTCGTTGGGGGTGCGGCGGAACCTAGTTGCGGATCAGGTTGCGCAGCACGTACTGCATGATGCCGCCGTTGCGGTAGTAGTCCGCCTCGCCGGGGGTGTCGATGCGGACGACCGCGTCGAACTCGACGCCCGTGTCGGTGGTGACCTTGACGGTGCGCGGGGTGGTGCCGTCGTTCAGGGCGGTCACGCCGGTGAAGGAGAAGGTCTCCTCGCCGGTCAGGCCGAGGGAGGCGGCGGTGGCGCCCTCCGGGAACTGGAGCGGCAGGACGCCCATGCCGATGAGGTTCGAGCGGTGGATGCGCTCGTACGACTCGGCGATGACGGCCTTGACGCCGAGCAGCGCGGTGCCCTTGGCGGCCCAGTCGCGGGACGAGCCCGAGCCGTACTCCTTGCCCGCCAGGATGACCAGCGGGGTGCCGGCGGCCTGGTAGTTCTGCGAGGCGTCGTAGATGAAGGAGACCGGGCCGTCGGCCTGGGTGAAGTCGCGGGTGAAGCCGCCCTCGGTGCCCGGCGCGATCTGGTTGCGCAGGCGGATGTTGGCGAAGGTGCCGCGGATCATGACCTCGTGGTTGCCACGGCGCGAGCCGTAGGAGTTGAAGTCACGGCGCTCGACGCCGTGCTCCGTGAGGTACTTGCCGGCCGGGGTGTCGGCCTTGATCGCGCCGGCCGGGGAGATGTGGTCGGTGGTGACCGAGTCGCCCAGCTTCGCGAGGACGCGGGCGCCCTCGATGTCGGAGACCGGGGTGGTCTCCATCGTCATGCCCTCGAAGTAGGGGGGCTTGCGCACGTAGGTGGACTCGGCGTCCCACTCGAAGGTGTTGCCGGTCGGGATGGGCAGCGACTGCCACTGCGCGTCACCCGCGAAGACGTCCTGGTAGGACTTGTTGAACATGTCTTCGCCGATGGCGTTGGCCACCACGTCGTTGACCTCGGCCTCGGTGGGCCAGATGTCCTTGAGGTAGACCGGGTTGCCCTCGGTGTCGGTGCCGATGGCCTCGGTCGTGATGTCGACCTTCATCGAACCGGCGATGGCGTACGCGACGACCAGCGGCGGGGACGCCAGGTAGTTCATCTTGACGTCGGGGTTGATCCGGCCCTCGAAGTTGCGGTTGCCGGAGAGCACCGAGGTGACCGCGAGGTCGTGGTCGTTGATCGCCTTCGAGATCTCCTCGTCCAGCGGACCGGAGTTGCCGATGCAGGTGGTGCAGCCGTACCCGACGAGGTTGAAGCCCATCTTGTCGAGGTACGGGGTGAGACCGGCCTTGTCGAAGTAGTCGGTGACGACCTTCGAGCCCGGCGCGAGGGTGGTCTTGACCCACGGCTTGCGGGTCAGGCCCTTGTCGACGGCCTTCTTCGCGACGAGGGCCGCGGCGACCATGACGTACGGGTTCGAGGTGTTGGTGCACGAGGTGATCGCGGCGACGGTCACGGCACCGTGGTCGATCTCGAACGAGGTGCCGTCGGCCAGGGTGACCTGGGTCGGGCGGCTCGGCACGCCGTTGGTGGTGGCCGGGGCGTCGGAGGCCGGGAAGGACTCCTTGCCCGCCTCGTCGTCGTCCTCGACGTAGTTGCGCACGTCCTGGCCGAAGCGCTCGGCGGCGTTGGCGAGCACGATGCGGTCCTGGGGGCGCTTCGGGCCGGCGATGGAGGGGACGACCGTGGAGAGGTCGAGCTCCAGCTTCTCGGAGAAGTCGGGCTCGGCGGCCGGGTCGAGCCAGAGGCCCTGCTCCTTGGCGTACGCCTCGACGAGCGCGACCTGCTGGGCGTCGCGGCCGGTCAGACGCAGGTACTTCAGCGTCTCGTCGTCGATCGGGAAGATCGCGGCGGTGGAGCCGAACTCCGGCGACATGTTGCCGATGGTGGCGCGGTTGGCGAGGCTCGTGGCCGCCACACCCTCGCCGTAGAACTCGACGAACTTGCCGACGACGCCGTGCTTGCGCAGCATCTCGGTGATCGTGAGCACGAGGTCGGTGGCGGTGGTGCCCGCGTTCAGCTCGCCCGTCAGCTTGAAGCCGACGACGCGCGGGATGAGCATCGAGACCGGCTGGCCCAGCATCGCGGCCTCGGCCTCGATGCCGCCGACGCCCCAGCCGAGCACGCCGAGGCCGTTGACCATGGTGGTGTGCGAGTCGGTGCCGACGAGGGTGTCGGGGTAGGCCTGGCCGCCCCGGACCATGACCGTGCGGGCGAGGTGCTCGATGTTGACCTGGTGGACGATGCCGGTGCCCGGCGGGACGACCTTGAAGTCGTCGAAGGCGGTCTGGCCCCAGCGCAGGAACTGGTAGCGCTCCTTGTTGCGGCCGTACTCCAGCTCCACGTTCTGTGCGAACGCGTCCTTGGTGCCGAACTTGTCGGCGATGACGGAGTGGTCGATGACCAGCTCGGCCGGGGAGAGCGGGTTGACCTTCGCCGGGTCGCCGCCCAGCTCCTTGACGGCCTCACGCATGGTGGCGAGGTCCACGACACAGGGCACACCGGTGAAGTCCTGCATGATCACGCGGGCCGGCGTGAACTGGATTTCCTCGCTGGGCTGGGCCTGGGAGTCCCAGTTGCCGAGCGACCGGATGTGGTCGGCGGTGATGTTCGCGCCGTCCTCGGTGCGGAGCAGGTTCTCCAGGAGAACCTTCAGGCTGTAAGGGAGGCGCGCGGAGCCCTCGACCTTGTCCAGCTTGAAGATCTCGTACGACTCGTCGCCCACGCGCAGCGTGCTGCGGGCGTCGAAGCTGTTCGCCGACACGACAGTCTCCTTCTTAGATGTGCGCGTTCCACCACAATCCTGCCGCCACGACGTGTTGTCGATTCGCTGAGGTAAGGCTAAGTTAGGTAACCCTTACCGAGCGTCGGCTGCGGTGCGCCTCGGTAGATATCTCGATGTCGAGATAACTCTAGTACATGGCCGCGGCTGGGTCATGCGCGGGCGGCCCCATCAGGCCGCACCGCGACCCGTCGGTCGCGGTGGCGCCGGCCGTGCCGCGCCGGCCGCGCCGGCCGTGCCACACCGGCCGCCGGCACGGACCGACCGCTGGCGCGGACCGGGCCGCGGTGGCGCGGGCCGCACCGCACCGACCGGTGGCGCGGACCGCGTGGCGCTCGACACGCTCACCTCCGGTCCCACTGTGCGGCCATCCGACACGCCCGGCACGCGGAGGACGGACGACCCGGACGGACCCGCTCCGTTTGCGGGCCCCGTACGGGGATCGCAGGATCGGAGTTGACGGGGCATCACCCCGACGGCCCAGCCCGGCGCGAGCGTCATCTCATATCTGAGATAACCTGCCCCCATGGCAGACGACTACCTCGTACGCATCGGCAAGCTCATCCGTGACGCCCGGCAGCACCGGGGCTGGACACAGACGCAGTTGGCCGAGGCTCTTGGCACCAGCCAGAGCGCCGTGAACCGCATCGAGCGCGGAAACCAGAACATCAGCCTTGAGATGATCGCGCGCATCGGCGAAGCGCTCGACAGTGAAATCGTCTCGCTCGGATACGCCGGCCCCATGCACCTGCGGGTGGTGGGCGGTCGCCGCCTCTCGGGCTCGATCGACGTCAAGACGAGCAAGAACGCCTGTGTCGCGCTGCTCTGCGGCTCGCTGCTCAACAAGGGCCGTACGGTGCTGCGCCGGGTGGCCCGCATCGAAGAGGTCTACCGGCTCCTCGAAGTCCTCAACTCCATCGGGGTGCGCACCCGTTGGATCAACGACGGCACCGATCTGGAGATCGTGCCGCCGGCCGTGCTCGACCTCGACGCGATGGACGCGGCGGCGGCCCGCCGGACCCGCTCCATCATCATGTTCCTCGGCCCGCTGCTGCACCGCATGGACCACTTCCGGCTGCCGTACGCCGGCGGCTGCGACCTCGGCACCCGCACCATCGAGCCCCACATGATCGCGCTGCGCCGGTTCGGCCTGGACATCACGGCCACCGAGGGCATCTACCACGCCGAGGTGGAGCGCACCGCGCCCGACCGTCCGATCGTGCTGACCGAGCGCGGCGACACCGTGACCGAGAACGCGCTGCTGGCCGCCGCCCGCAACGACGGCGTCACCGTCATCCGCAACGCCTCCTCCAACTACATGGTCCAGGACCTGTGCTTCTTCCTGGAGGCGCTGGGCGTACGGGTCGACGGCATCGGCACCACCACGCTGACCGTCCACGGCATGGCGGACATCGACGTGGACGTCGACTACTCCCCCTCCGAGGACCCGGTCGAGGCGATGAGCCTGCTGGCCGCCGCCGTCGTCACCGAGTCCGAGCTGACGATCCGCCGGGTGCCGGTGGAGTTCCTGGAGATCGAGCTCGCGGTCCTGGAGGAGATGGGCCTCGACCACGACCGCACCGCCGAGTACGCCGCCGACAACGGCCGCACCCGGCTGATCGACCTCACCGTGCGCCCCTCCAAGCTGGAGGCGCCCATCGACAAGATCCACCCGATGCCGTTCCCCGGCCTCAACATCGACAACGTGCCGTTCTTCGCGGCGATCGCGGCGTCGGCCCAGGGCCAGACGCTCATCCACGACTGGGTGTACGACAACCGCGCGATCTACCTCACCGACCTGAACCGCCTGGGCGGCCGCCTCCAGCTCCTGGACCCGCACCGGGTCCTGGTCGAGGGCCCCACCCGCTGGCGCGCCGCCGAAATGATGTGCCCCCCGGCCCTGCGCCCCGCGGTGGTGGTGCTGCTGGCGATGATGGCGGCCGAGGGCACGTCGGTGCTGCGCAACGTGTACGTGATCAACCGCGGGTACGAGGAGTTGGCGGAGCGGTTGAACTCGGTGGGCGCGCAGATCGAGATCTTCCGGGACATCTGAGACACGGGGGCCGCCGCACCGCGCCGCCTCCTGATCGGAGGTCGGCCCGGCCGCGACGGCCCCTGTGGAACCGCAGTCGCCGTCTAGCTGACGAGCTTCATGGAACCCCAGCTGCTGTGGGGCCGGGCGATGGCGCATCGCGCTACGCCGGACGCGAGTTGGCAGGTTGGTGACGACATGACGCGATGGTTCTCATTTGATCGCGGAACACACCAACGACCGAAAAGCCCCGTTCCCGCATTTCCACGCCGGTCAGCCAAAGGCGGATGCCACGCGTGACGGCATGAAGTTCGTGTGAGACATGACCTCGGAGTTTGAGCGCATTCTCCGATCGGCGACGGGCACATGCGTTACGGCGGGTGACTGGGACTCAATGGATATCGAATCGCGTGAGCAGCTGCTCCAGTCGGCCGGGCTGACAGTTCTCGATGCGGCCTGGTCAGGTGAGGCGCCGGAGCCGATGGAGGCGTGGCGCTTGATCATCGGTGGAGAGGTCACTCCCTCGGCCATCGTTGGCTTCCTCGACGGCTGTGCGCACCTGGACGAGGTGCAATCCCAGTGGGAGTCCTTCGCTGAAATGGTGGAGTCTTCGACGGCAGGGAAGAATTTCTCATCAGTGTCGCCGGGGCTGGCTCGGCGAATCATCCGTGGGCCCACGTCCGGCGCAACGTCGGGTTGAGTCTGACTCGCAGCCTTGCTCCTTCGGTCGGGGAGCCAGAGTTTGTGGCGATGTCCATGGACGGCCGCGTGGTTTGCGGCGTAACAACCGAAGAGTACGGCGTGTGGATTGTGTGCAAGGATTTCTCCTGAGCATCCCGGAGAACGTCTCACACCAGCGCTTCCGGCCGGTGCCCCCCCCTTACAACAGAAACCCCCCCGGAAACGGATCCGACGGGTTCAGGAAGTACTGGGCCGTGCCCGTGATCCAGGCGCGGCCGGTGACCGTCGGGATGACCGCGGGCAGGGCGCCCACGGTCGTTTCGGCCAGCAGGCGGCCGGTGAACTCCGTGCCGATGAAGGATTCGTTGGTGAAGTCCTGGTGGAGCGGGAGTTCGCCGCGGGCGTGGAGCTGGGCCATGCGGGCGGACGTGCCGGTGCCGCACGGTGAGCGGTCGAACCAGCCCGGGTGGATGGCCATCGCGTGGCGCGAGCGGGTCGCGTCCGAGCCGGGGGCGGCCAGATAGACGTGCTTGACGCCGGTGATCTCCGGGTTCTCGGGGTGCACGGGCGGCTCGGTCGCGTTGATCGCGTCCATGAGGGCCAGGCCCGCCGCGAGCAGCTCGTCCTTGCGCTCGCGGGCGAACGGCAGGCCCAGCGCGTCGAGTTCGGTGAAGGCGTAGAAGTTGCCCCCGTAGGCGAGGTCGTAGGTGACGGTGCCGAGGCCCGGCACCGTCACCTTGCGGTCCAGGGCCAGGCAGAACGCCGGGACGTTGGTCAGGGTGACCGAGCGGGCCTCGCCGTCCTCGACCCGTACGTCCACGCTCACCAGGCCCGCCGGAGTGTCGAGCCGTACGGTGGTGACCGGCTCGGTGACCGCCACCATGCCGGTCTCCACCAGTACCGTCGCCACCCCGATCGTGCCGTGGCCGCACATCGGGAGCAGTCCGGAGACCTCGATGAACAGCACGCCGTAGTCCGCGTCGGGCCGGGTGGGCGGCTGCAGGATCGCTCCGCTCATGGACGCGTGGCCGCGCGGCTCGTACATCAGGAGCGTACGGACGTGGTCGAGGTGCTCCTCGAAGTACCGCCGCCGCTCGGCCATGGTGGCGCCGGGTATGACGCCGAGCCCGCCGGTGACGACCCGGGTCGGCATGCCCTCGGTGTGCGAGTCGACCGCGTGGTAGACGTGTCGGGTCCGCATGGATTGGCCTTTCTGGCGGGCTGGTCGGGGGTAACGGGTACAGGGGCCGGGCCGGTTGGCGGTGTGGGGGCCGGCGCCGGTTAGCGGTGGCCCTCGGCGAGCGCCTTCTCGGTGGCGGCGCGCACCGCGGCGTCCTGCTCCGGGGTGAGGGGCTGGCGGGGCGGGCGGACGGGGCCACCGGGGCGGCCCGCCAGGTCCATGGAGAGCTTGATGGCCTGGATGAACTCGGTCTTGGAGTCCCAGCGCAGCAGGGGGTGCAGCGCACGGTACAGGGGGCGGGCGGTGGCGAGGTCGCCGCTGACGGCGGCGTGGTAGAGCTCGGCGCAGGCGACGGGCAGGGCGTTGGGGTAGCCGGAGATCCAGCCGACCGCCCCGGCCAGGGCCAGCTCCAGGAGGACGTCGTCCGCGCCCGCCAACAGGTCGAGCTCCGGGGCGAGTTCGGCAATCTCGTAGGCCCGGCGGACATCGCCGCTGAACTCCTTGACGGCGACGATGCTGCCGTCGGCGTGCAGCTGGGCGAGCAGCTCGGGGGTGAGGTCGACCTTGGTGTCGAACGGGTTGTTGTAGGCGACGACGGGCAGGCCGACCTTGGCGACCTCGGCGTAGTGGGCCCGTACCGAGCGGTCGTCGGCGCGGTAGGCGTTCGGGGGGAGCAGCAGGACGGAGCCGGCGCCCGCCTCCGCGGCCTGCTCCGCCCAGCGGCGGGACTCGGTGCTGCCGTAGGCGGCGACGCCCACCATGACCCGGTCGCCGTCGCCCGCCGCCTCGACGGCGGTGTGCACGACGCGGGCGCGCTCCTCGTCCGAGAGGGTCTGGTACTCGCCGAGCGAGCCGTTCGGCACGACGCCGTCGCTGCCGTTGTCGATCAGCCAGCGCACGTGCTGGGCGTAGGCGGTGAAGTCGACGGACAGGTCGGAGCGCAGGGGCAGTGCGGTCGCGACGAGGATGCCGTGCCAGGGGCGGAGGCGCTGGGGTGCTGCAGACGTCATGGTCGAACTCCCTAGTGTGGTGTGTGACATTTTACTGAAGTGCGGTGGGCGCCCACAAGAGCGCGGCCCCAACCATCCCAAGAGCGCGAACCCAACCATCTTGGGACAGGGGGGTTTTGAGCCCCGGAGTGGGTGCATGCGGCGAGCGCGCGCGTCCCGTCGGAGCCTTGTGTGCTGTGACATAGTAATGTGAAATTGCACTGAGCGCCCAGGGTGCGGTCGGCACCCGCCTCTCGTGCACCCCGGCGCCCCGCCCTTCCACTCGCCCCTTCCCCAGCCCGGGAGACCCGATGGCCGAGCGTCCCGCACGTCCCCACACCGGCAGCCACGACCTGCCCGTCAGTCCCGAACTCGCCGCGTTCATGAGCGGCGACTGGGCCCCGAGCCCGCTGCCCGAAGAAGCCCGGGTGCCCGGCTTCGACGTCACCCCGCACCGCCGCGCCCGGCTGTCCGCCCGCTTCCCCGGCGAACGCCTGATCGTGCCCGCGGGCGAACTGAAGGTGCGCTCCAACGACTGCGACCACCGGTTCCGTCCGCACAGCGCGTACGCATGGCTGACCGGCCTCACCGGCGAGGACCAGGTGGGCCACGTCCTGGTGATGGAGCCGTCCGGGTCCGGCCACGAGGCGGTCCTGCACGTGCGGCCCCGCTCGCCGCGGGCCGGCGGGGACGAGGAGTTCTACCGCGACCGGCGCTACGGCGAGTTCTGGGTGGGCCGGCGCCCCGACCTCGCCGAGACCGAACGCCTGACGGGCATCCGCTGCGCGCACGTCGACGCCCTGGGCGCGCTGCCACCGGGCCGCAACGCCGCGGACGACCGTGAACTGGCCGCCGTGCTCAGCGAGTTGAGACTCGTCAAGGACGCCTGGGAAGTGGCCCAGCTCCAGCTCGCCGTCGACCACACCGCGGCAGGCTTCGAGGACGTGGTGCGTATGCTGCCGCGCGCGCTGAGCCACACCCGGGGCGAGCGCGTGCTCGAAGGGGCCTTTGGGGCGCGGGCGCGCGCCGAGGGCAACGGCACCGGGTACGAGACGATCGCGGCGTCGGGGGCGCACGCCTGTGTGCTGCACTGGATCCGCAACGACGGGCCGCTCGATGCGCGTGACCTGCTCCTGCTCGACGCGGGCGTGGAGACCGACACCCTCTACACCGCCGACATCACCCGGACCCTGCCGCTGTCGGGCCGCTTCTCCCCCGTACAGCGCCAGGTGTACGAACTGGTCCTGGCGGCGCAGGACGCGGGCATCGCGGCGCTGCGGCCGGGTGCGGCCTTCCGCGACTTCCACCGGGCCGCGATGGCGGTGATCGCGGAGGGCCTCGCCGCATGGGGCGTCCTCAAGAGCCCGTCGGGCGAGCTGCACCGCCGCTACACCCTGTGCGGCAGCGGGCACATGCTCGGGCTCGACGTGCACGACTGCGCCAAGGCCCGCGCCGAGACATATCTGGACGGCGTCCTGGAGGCCGGCCAGGTCCTCACGGTGGAGCCCGGCCTCTACCTCCAGCCCGACGACGAGACCCTGCCACCCGAACTGCGCGGCATCGGCGTCCGCATCGAGGACGACCTGGTGATCACCGACTCCGGCGCCCGGCTGATGTCGGGCGCCCTTCCGCGGTCGGTGGCGGGCATCGAGCAGTGGATGGGCGAGCTGCTCGCCTGAGGGCCCGGTCGCCTGAGGGCCCGGTCTGGTGCGCGGTCAGTCCAGGACGGCGAATCCGTCCAGTTCGACCAGCGCCTCGCTGTCCCACAGCCGCACCACCCCGACCACCGCCATGGCCGGATAGTCACGGCCCGCCAACTCCCGCCAGATGGCGCCCAGTTCGCGGGCCCGCTCCCGGTAGTCCGCGACATCGGTCGCGTACACGGTGACCCGCGCCAGATCGCGCGGCGTGCCGCCCGCGGCGGTCAGCGCCGCGAGCAGGTTGGTCAGCGCGGTGCGGAACTGCTCGGGCAGCGTGGCGCCCACCACTGTGCCGTCGCCGTCGAGCGCGGTCTGCCCGGCGAGGAAGACCAGGCGCGAGCCGGTCGCGACGACGGCGTGGCTGAAGCCGCGGGCGGGCGACAGCGCGGCGGGGTTCACTCGGTCCAGGCTCACCGGTACAGCTCCTTCGCGATGATCGTGCGCTGCACTTCGCTCGCTCCCTCGTAGATGCGGGGCGCGCGGACGTCACGGTAGAGGTGTTCGAGCAGGTGGCCGCGTTGCAGCGCGCGGGCCCCGTGGAGCTGGACCGCCGCGTCGACGACGTACTGGGCCGTCTCGGTGGCCAGCAGCTTGGCCATCGCGGAGCCGCGGGCGATGCCCGCCTCGCCCCGGTCGTAGGCGCAGGCCGCCGCGTACACCAGGAGCCGGGCCGCCTCGGTGCGGGTCGCCATGTCGGCGACGCGGTGCGCCACGGCCTGGAGGTCCTTGAGGGGGCCGCCGAACGCGGTGCGCCGCGCGGTGTGGGCGAGCGTGGCGTCGAGTGCGGCCTGCGCCATGCCGACGGCGAACGCCCCGACGCTCGGCCGGAACAGGTTGAGCGTGTTCATCGCCACCCGGAAGCCGCCCTCGCGCTCACCCAGGACGTCGTCCGCGCCCACGGGGACGCCGTCGAAGTCGAGGCTGCCGATGGCGTGCGGGGAGAGCATGTCGAGGGGGGTTCCGGTGAGGCCGGGGCGGTCGGCGGGGACCAGGAAGGCCGTCACGCCGCGGGCGCCGGCGTCCTGCCCGGTGCGGGCGAAGACGGTGTAGAAGTCGGCTTCGGGGGCGTTGGAGATCCAGCACTTCTGCCCCGTCAGGCGCCAACCACCGTCGTCCTGAACGGCGTTGAGGGCGAGCGCCGCGGCGTCCGAGCCCGCGTCCGGCTCGCTGAGCGCGAAGGCCGCGACCGCGCGGCCCGAGGTCACCTCGGGCAGCCAGCGCTCGCGCTGCGCCGGGCTCCCGTACGCGGCGACCGGGTGCGCGCCGAGGCCCTGGAGCGCGAGCGCGGTCTCCGCCTCGGTGCACGCGTACGCCAGCGACTCGCGCATCAGGCACAGGTCGAGCGCGCCGGAGCCGAAGAGCCGGGCGAGCAGCCCGTGCTCACCGAGCGCCTCGACGAGTGGCCGGTTCACCCGGCCTGGCTCACCCTTGTCCGCAAGGGGGCGCAGCCGCGCCTCCGCCAGCTCCCGCAGTTCCCGGCACCAGTCCAGCTGGTCCGGCGCCAGCGCGAATCCGGGCATGGCCACCCCTTTCCCGTTCGGGTTCCGACGGTCCCACTCGGCTCCGACACTCGGCTCCGACGGCAGGACAGGAACGCTTTATCGCGGACTGTTGACTGCCGTCATCCAAACGATACGCTCCAGAGGCGACAAGGGGGCGATCCCGTATGGAGCTGAAGACCTCAGCGCACGCCGACACCTTTCCCCGCGACCACCTGCCGCCCGCCGAGGCGTGGCCGCACCTGCTCCTCGGACCGCCGGGTCCGCACTACCCCGAGCGGCTCAACTGCGGCGCCGAGCTCCTGGACGGCACCATCGAGCGCCACGGCCCCGACCGGCCCGTCTTCCGCACCGGCGACGGCGAGGTCTGGACGTACCGGGAGCTGCGCGACCGGGTCGACCGGATCGCGCACGTCCTGACCGGCGAGCTCGGCGTGGTGCCCGGCAACCGGGTCCTGCTGCGCGGGCCGACCACGCCGTGGCTCGCGGCCTGCTGGCTCGCGGTGATGAAGGCGGGCGCGGTCGCCGTGACGGTCCTGGCCCAGCAGCGCGCCCACGAACTGGGCGTCATGTGCTCCATCGCGCGGATCAGCCACGCGCTGTGCGACGCCCGTGTCCTGGACGCCCTTCAGGCAGCAGAGGCGCCGGGGCTGCGCATCACCGCGTACGGGGGCGACGGGCCCCGCGACCTGCTGAACCTGGTCAAGCAGGCTCCCGCCGAGCCGTTCCGGGCCGTGGACACCTCGGCCGACGACGTCGCCCTGATCGCCTTCACCTCGGGCACCACCGGGCGCCCCAAGGGGTGCATGCACTTCCACCGCGATGTGCTGGCCATCGCCGACACCTTCGCCGAGCACATCCTGAAGCCCACGCCCGACGACCTCTTCGCGGGCAGCCCGCCGCTCGGCTTCACCTTCGGGCTCGGCGGTCTCGTCATCTTTCCGCTGCGGGCCGGCGCCTCGGCACTGCTGCTCGAACAGGCCGGGCCCCGGCAGCTGCTGCCCGCGCTCGCCGAGCACCGCGTCTCGGTCCTGTTCACCGCGCCGACCGCCTACCGCGCGATGCTGGACGACCTCGACGGGCACGACCTCGGCGCCCTGCGGCGCTGCGTGTCGGCCGGCGAGAACCTCCCGGCGGCGACCTGGCACGCCTGGCAGGAGCGCACCGGGCTGCGCATCATCAACGGGATCGGCGCCACCGAACTGCTGCACATCTTCATCTCGGCCGCGGACGAGAACATCCGCCCCGGCACCACCGGCCGGCCCGTGCCCGGCTGGCAGGCGTGCGTCGTGGACGAGCGGGGGCGGCCCCTGCCGGACGGCGAACCCGGGTTGCTCGCGGTGCGCGGCCCCGTCGGCTGCCGCTACCTCGCCGACGAACGCCAGCGCGTCTACGTGCGCGACGGCTGGAACGTCACCGGGGACACCTACGTCCGGGAGAGCGACGGCTGCTTCCGCTACGTGGCCCGCGCCGACGACATGATCATTTCTGCCGGGTTCAACATCGCGGGGCCCGAGGTCGAGGACGCGCTGCTGCGCCATCCCGACGTCACGGAGGCCGCGGTCGTGGGCCGCCCCGACGAACGCCGCGGCCATGTCGTCGTCGCGTACTGCGTGCTGCGGCCGGGCGTGACCCGCGACGAGGAGACGGTGACCCGGCTGCGCGACTTCGTGAAGGCCGAACTCGTCCCCTACAAGTGTCCGCGCGACATCGTCTTCCTCGACGCCCTCCCGCGCACACCCACCGGCAAGCTCCAGCGCTTCCGGCTGCGGGAACTAGAGTGATCGCGTGGCCGAGCAGCACACCCCCCGATCCCTGATCGTCACCCTGTACGGCGCCTACGGGCGCGAGACCGCCGGCTCGCTGGCGGTCGCCGAACTGATCCGGCTCCTCGCGGCCGTCGGCGTCGACGCCCCGTCGGTACGCTCCTCGGTGTCCCGGCTCAAACGGCGCGGGCTCCTCGAAGCGCGGCCCACCGCCGCGGGCGCGGCGGGCTACGCCCTCTCGCCCGACGCGCGCCAGCTCCTGGACGACGGCGACCGGCGCATCTACGCCCACCCCGCCCCCCAGGGCGAGGACGGCTGGGTGCTCGCGGTGTTCTCCGTCCCGGAGTCGGAGCGCAGCAAGCGTCACCTGCTGCGCTCCCGCCTGGCCGGGCTCGGCTTCGGCACCGCGGCGCCCGGGGTGTGGCTCGCTCCCGCACGGCTGTACGACGAGACCCGGCACACCCTGGAACGCCTCCAACTCGCCCCGTACGTCGACCTGTTCCGGGGCGAGCACCTCGGATTCGCACCCACCGCCGAGGCCGTCGCCCGCTGGTGGGACCTGCCCGCCATCGCCAAGCTGCACGAGGACTTCCTCGACCGCCACGAACCGGTGCTGCGCGCCTGGGAGTCGCGCGGCGGCGCTGGGGGTGGCGGGGGTGCTGGGGGTGCTGGGGGCTTCGGCGGTACCGGTGCCGGGGACGGGGGCGGTGCTGAGGGCGACGGGGACGGTGGTGGCTCTGCCGGCGCTGGTGGCGATGGCGGTGCCGGGGGCCACGGGGATGCCGGTGGCCGTGCGGGTGCTGCCTATCGGGACTATCTGCTCGCCCTCGACTCCTGGCGCCGCCTCCCCTACGCCGACCCCGGACTGCCCGCCGAACTCCTGCCGCGCGACTGGCCCGGCGGGCGCTCCGCCGAGGTGTTCGGCAGGCTGCACGCGATGCTGCGGGACGCCGGGGCCCCCTTCGTGCGGGATGCGCTGCCCGGCCGGGGCTCCCGGCCGCCTCGTACGATGACGAGGTGACGGAGCAGACGAGACGCCCCCGCCGGGGGCAGGGGGAGCTGGAGGCACGGGTCCTCGCGGCGTTGCGGGAGGCGCGGGGTCCGGTGACCGCGGGGTGGGTGCAGGAGTGGCTCGGGGAGCCGCTCGCGTACACGACCGTCGTGACGATCCTGACCCGCCTGCACGCCAAGCAGGCCGTGGCCCGGGAACGCGCGGGCCGCTCCTTCGTGTGGACCCCGGCCGACGGGGCCGGGCTCGCGGCCCGCCGGATGCGCAAGGTGCTCGACGCCGAGACGGACCGGGGCGCGGTCCTCGCCAGCTTCGTCACCGACCTCTCGCCGGACGACGAGCAGCTGCTGCGCCAACTGCTGGGTGGGGACGGTGAGTTCAGCGGCGTCGGCAGCCTCGATCGTGCCGGACGTGTCGACGGCGCCGACCGTGCCGGAGGGGCCGGGGGCTCCGAAAGCTCCGGGGACTCCGAGGCCTCCGGCGCGGTCGGGGACGTGGAGAGCTGATCCGGTGGGTGTGTTCGTCGTTCTGCCCCTCGTCCTTCCGCTGACCGCCTGGCCGATCGCCCGGCTCGCCGGGCCCCGGCTGCATCCGCGCACCGCGACCCGGGTGCTCTCCCTGGTGGGCGGGGTGCTCGCGCTGTGCAGCACGGTGTGCCTCCTCCTCTTGATGGTGGCCGGAACGGCGCGGTTGCCCGGCAACCCGCTGCCGGACGCCTGGGCCGACCCGGAGGTCCGCGCGGTGGTCCCCTACGACGAGGCCGTCGGCCACGCGGCCCTCGTCGTCCTGGTCGCCGTCGCCCTCGCCTGCGGCCAACTCCTGTGGCGGCACTGGCGGTTGCGCGCGCGGGCCGCCCGAGCTCTGGCCGGTGTCGCACCGGGCCGGCACGCGGTACTGCCGGACGCCCGGCCGTACGCCTACGCCCTACCGGGCGGGGCGCGCCGGGGGTGGGGTGGGGGTGGGTGCGCGCAGCACTGCGAGCGCGGGTGCGGGCACGGGGCTGTGTGCGAGCACGAGCCTGAGCGCGGGCACGGGTCTGAGCGCGGGCACGGGTCTGAGCGCGGGGCTGTGTGCAAGCACGGGCCTGAGCGCGGACGCGGACGCGGGCGGGGACGCGGGTTCCGGGTACGCGGCTGCCGGGGACGCGGCCGGGTGGTGGTGTCCAGCGGGATGCTGGACCTGCTCGACGCCCGCGAGCGCCAAGCCCTCTTCGCCCACGAGGAATCACACCTGACGAGCCGCCACCACGGGTATCTGATGGTGACGGGACTCGCCGCGCGCGCCAACCCCTTTCTGCTGCCCCTGCGTTCGGCCGTGGCCTACACCGTCGAGCGCTGGGCCGACGAGGACGCGGCCCGGGTGGTCGGTGACCGCGGCGTGGTGGCGCGCGCCATCGGCAAGGCGGCTCTCGCCGGGGGCCCCGGTCGCTCCGGCCTCCCGGCCCTGCCCGCCTTCGCGGCGCGAACGCCCCGGCTGGGGCGGGCCGGAACCTGGGCGTCGGTCCGCTTGGCGTCGCCCGGCCCGGTGCCGCGCCGGGTGGCGGCGCTGCTCCGGCCGGCTCAGCCCGCCCGCGTCTGGCCGCCCGCAGGCACGGCGGCGGGTCTCGCCCTGTGGACCGCCACCGCGGGGGCGGCTGCCTCCGCCCTGTCGTCGATGAACGCCACCTTCGTCCTGGTCACCGTCCTGCGGGGGGCGGCCACGGGGTTGTGAGGCGCGGGATGCCCCTGGCTGGGCGGCGCCCGGCTTGCACCGTGAGACTCCGGTGCGTCAGCAGGGCGCGGCGGGGGCTCGGCAGGGGGCGGGCGGGTTACAGGTCGAACTCCACGGGCGGCAGGCCCAGCGCATAGCAGGCCTCGCGGACCACAGCCTGTTCCGTCTTGTCGAAGTCGCCGTCCGCGCCGCCGATGACGATGCCTATCTGGATGACGGCACGTGCCTCGGCCGGCTTCTTCTTCGCCTTGGCGACCTCCTGCAACAGGCCGACCTTGCCGAAGTCGAAGTCGGCCGTCAGCTTGTCGAGCCCCTCGTCGAAGCGGCGCTGGAGGTCGGCCGCCGGGAAGTTCTGCAACACCTCGTTGGAGGCGATGAGTTGGGCGACTCGGCGTCGCTCGGACGGGTCGATGGTGCCGTCCGCGGCGGCGACCAGGGCGCACATGGCCATGCTGGCATCGCGGAAGGCGCCGCTCTTCAGGTCGTTCTTCTTGGCCACGAGCTGCGTCTGCATCGTCGTGGCGGATTCCTTGAGGCGGTCCCAGAGGGCCATGGTGCTTCTCCATGCATGTCGTCGAACTTCTACAGCAATGTAGAAACTGACGGGCCTCGTGAATGGTTCCCGTACGCGCGAAGCTGCTTCACGGGACCGTTCGAAGCGGGTGCACCGGCCGGTTCGGCGTCAGTTCAGGCTGAGCCTCGGCCGCGGTGCGTCCGTACGACCGGTCGGCGGGGTGCGGCTGCCCGCGCGGTAGGGCAGCGGCCAGTCCGCGCCGGCGCCCGTGTAGCCCTGCTCGGCCGCGGCGTGCAGGGTCCAATGGGGGTCGTACAGGTGCGGCCGGGCCAGGGCGCACAGGTCGGCGCGGCCCGCCAGGAGCAGCGAGTTGACGTCGTCCCAGGACGAGATGGCGCCCACCGCGACGACGGGGACGCCCAGCGCGTTGCGGATCCGGTCGGCGTACGGGGTCTGGTAGGAGCGGCCGAACTCGGGGCGCTCCTCGGGGACGACCTGGCCGGTGGAAACGTCGATGGCGTCGGCGCCGTGCGCGGCGAAGGCGCGGGCGATCTCGACGGCGTCCTCGGCGCTGGTGCCGCCCTCGGCCCAGTCCGTCGCGGAGATGCGGACCGTCATCGGCCGGTCGTCCGGCCACACCTCCCGTACCGCGTCGAAGACTTCGAGCGGGTAACGCAGCCGTCCCGCGAGGGAACCGCCGTAGGCGTCCGTCCGTTGGTTGGTGAGAGGGGAGAGGAAACCGGACAGCAAGTAACCGTGGGCGCAGTGCAGTTCGAGGAGGTCGAAGCCGCAGTCGGCGGCCCGGCGGGCGGCGTCCGTGAACTGCTCGCGGATCGCGGCGAGCCCCGCGCGGTCCAGCGCGCGCGGCACCTGGTTGACGCCGGCCCGGTACGGGAGCGGGGAGGCGGCGGCGAGGGGCCAGTTGCCGGTGTCGAGCGGCTGGTCCATGCCCTCCCACATCAGCCGGGTCGAGCCCTTGCGCCCGGAGTGGCCGAGCTGGACGCCGAGTGCGGTGCCGGGCGCCTGCTGGTGCACGAAGTCGGTGATCCGCCGCCAGGCGGTGGCCTGTTCCGGGGTGTAGAGGCCGGCGCAGCCCGGGGTGATGCGGCCCTCGGCGCTCACGCACACCATCTCGGTCATGACCAGACCCGCGCCGCCCAGGGCGCGGGCGCCGAGGTGGACGAGGTGGAAGTCGCCGGGGACGCCGTCGACGGCGGAGTACATGTCCATGGGCGAGACGACCACGCGGTTCTTCAGTTGCAGGCCGCGCAGACGGAAGGGGGTGAACATGGGCGGCGTGCCGGGCGGGCAGCCGAAGTCGCCCTCCACGGTGTCGGTGAAGCCGGGGTCGCGCAGCTTGAGGTTGTCGTGGGTGACCCGGCGGCTGCGGGTGAGGAGGTTGAAGGCGAACTGCCGTGCGGGCTGGTCGAGATACTGGGCCAGTTCCTCGAACCAGCGCAGACTGGCCGCCGCCGCGCGCTGGGTGGACTCGACGACGGGCCGCCGCTCGCTCTCGTAGGCGGCGAGCGCGGCCGGCAGGTCGGGCTGCTCCTCGATGCAGACGGCCAGGGCCAGGGCGTCCTCGACGGCGAGCTTGGTGCCGGAGCCGATGGAGAAGTGCGCGGTGTGCGCCGCGTCGCCGAGCAGCACCGTATTGCCGTACGACCAGCGCTGGTTGACGACGGTGCGGAAGGCGGTCCACGAGGATTTGTTGCCGCGCAGCGGACGGCCGCCCAGGGCGTCGGTGAAGATTTTGGCGCAGGCCTCGGCGGATGCCTGCTCGTCCAGCGTGTCGAATCCGGCGGCCGCCCACACCTCTTCGCGCATCTCGACGATGACCGTGGAGGACGTGGCGGAGTAGGGGTAGCCGTGCAGCTGCATCACGCCGTGCGCGGTCTCGGCGATCTCGAAACGGAAGGCGTCGAAGGCGAAGTCGGCGGCGAGCCAGATGTAGCGGCAGCGGTGGGTGGTGACGCGGGGCGCGAAGTGGGCGGCGTGCGCCTCGCGGGTGAGGCTGTGCACACCGTCCGCGGCCACCACCAGGTCGTAGTCGGCGGCGAGTTCAACCGCCGGTGGCGCCTGCGCGCGAAAGCGCAGCTCGACGCCGAGCGCCTGGCAGCGCTCGTGCAGGATCTCCAGGAGCCTGCGCCGCCCGAGCGCGGCGAAGCCGTGTCCGCCGGAGGTGAGGATGCGGCCCCGGTGCACGATGTCGATGTCGTCCCAGCGCACGAACTCGTCGCGCAGCGCCTGGTGGACGACGGGGTCCGCCTCCTCGATCCCGCCGAGGGTCTCGTCGGAGAGCACCACGCCGAAGCCGAACGTGTCGTCGGGGGCATTGCGCTCCCACAGCGTGATCGCGCGGGCCGGGTCGAGCCGCTTGAGCAGGGCGGCCGCGTAGAGCCCGGCCGGTCCGCCGCCGATCACGGCGATCCGCAGGGGCGAGCGCCCCTCGCCGGGGGCCGGCATCGCTAGCGCCCCTGCCACTTGGGGGGCCGCTTCTCGGTGAAGGCGGCGTGGAACTCGGCGTAGTCCTCGCCGTTCATCAGCAGGGCCTGGGTGGCGGCGTCCAGTTCGACGGAGGCCGCGAGCGGCATGTCGAGCTCCGAGGTGAGCAGCGCCTTGGTCTGCGCGTAGGCGAGGGCGGGGCCGTCGGCGAGGTGGCGGGCGAGTTCGGCGGCGCGTTCATCGGCGCGCCCCTCCTGTGTCAACTCGCTGAGCAGGCCGATGCGTTCGGCCTCGGGGGCGCGTACGGGCTCGCCGAGCATGAGCAGGCGGGTGGCGTGGCCGAGGCCGACGACGCGGGGCAGCAGATAGGCCGCGCCCATGTCGCCGCCCGACAGGCCCACTTTGGTGAAGAGGAAGGCGAAGCGCGCGGTGGGGTCGGCGATGCGGAAGTCGGCGGCCAGGGCCAGCACCGCGCCCGCCCCGGCGGCGACGCCGTGCAGGGCGGCGATCACCGGGAAGGGGCACTCGCGGATCGCGCGGACGACCTGGCCGGTCATGCGGTTGAAGTCGAGGAGCTCGGCGGTGTTCATCGCGAGCGTCGCGCCGATGATGTCGTCGACGTCCCCGCCCGAGCAGAAGCCGCGCCCTTCCCCCGCCAGCACCAGGGCGCGCACCGAGCGCTCGCGGGACAGCTCGGCGAGCAGGTCGCGCAGGTCGGCGTACGCGCCGAAGGTCAGGGCGTTCAGCTTCTCGGGCCGGGCGAGCGTCACGGTCGCCACGCCGTCGGCCACCGAAAGCCGCAGATGGCGCCACTGCTCGGTGGGTCGTGCGGAGCTGAGAAAGGGGCTCATCCGGGCGGCCTCCTTGGGGGCGGCACACGCCGCCACTGCTTGTGCTGCCTGCCCGACGAAGGTATCACTCATACGTGACTGTCGTCACGAGCACGCGATAAGCAAAGAGGGCGCACCAGAGGCCCAAGGTCCCGCGCGGCCGTGTCCCAGGGCCTTTCACCCCTGGACGGGGGCCTCTACGGGAGCCGACCGCCGAGTTCGTAGGCTGGGTGGCAGGACGATCCCCGCATCTGACGATCCCCGCACCGCGGGCGCCCCTCTCCGTCGGGCGCCCATCGGTGTCCCGCAGCCAGGACGCTCCCCGCACCCCGAACGGACCCGCCCTCTTGCCCGAAGCCCCAGGCCCCGTCCCCAACCCTGGCCCCGGTACCGGTACCGGTACCGGGAGCGATGTCGGCGCCGGTACCGATTCCGGCCCCGGCGGTCGCGATCCCCGGCCCGGCCCCGGCCTCGACTCCGACCCCCACCCCGACCGTTCCAGCGCCGCTACGCCCACCGCGTGGCGCATCCCGCTCCCCCACACGGCGGCCGCCGTACCGATAGCGCGCGCCCTGGTGCGTACGGCGCTCGCGGACATCGACGCGCCCGCCGACAGCGACACGGCTGAGTTGCTGACCGCGGAGCTGGTCGCCAACGCGGTCGAGCACACGACGGGCGAGGCACCGATCGAGCTGGTGGTGGAGCTGCTGGCTTCGGGCTGTCAGGTCGAGGTCCACGACGGCTCGCGGCTGCCCCCGGGCGACCTCATGGCGCCCGGCGCGCACACGCCCCCGGATCCCTGGCAGGAACACGGCCGGGGCCTGCTGCTCATCCGCACCCTGAGCTCGGCCTGCGGACACCGCCCCACCGCGCACGGCAAGGCGGTCTGGTTCACCCTGCGGAGCCGAGAGGGCTGAGCGAGCGCGGCGGCCGGGGCGGCGCCGACCAGGCGCCTGCGGCTGCGCCGGGCCTACGCGGTCCTGGATCCCAGCGTGGCGACCATGACCGCCTTGATGGTGTGCAGCCGGTTCTCCGCCTCGTCGAAGACGACCGAGTGCGGCGACTCGAAGACCTCGTCGCTGACCTCCAGCTCGGTCAGCCCGTACCGCGCGTGGATGTCCCGGCCGACCTGGGTGGCGAGGTCGTGGAAGGCGGGCAGGCAGTGCAGGAACTTGACGGCGTGGTTGCCGGTGGCGCGCAGCACGTCCATGGTGACCGCGTACGGGGCGAGCGCCTTGATGCGCTCGTCCCAGACCTCCTGGGGTTCGCCCATCGAGACCCACACGTCGGTGGCGACGAAGTCCGCACCGGCCACGCCCTCCTCGACGGACTCGGTCAGGGTGATGCGCGCCCCGCTCGCCTCCGCCGCCTCGCGCGCCTGCGCCACGATCTCCTCGGCCGGCCAGTACGCCCGCGGCGCGACGATCCGTACGTCCATGCCGAGCAGCGCGCCGGTGACCAGGTAGGAGTTGCCCATGTTGAAGCGGGCGTCCCCCAGATAGGCGAAGACGACCTCGCCGAGCGGCTTGTCGGTGTGCTCGGTGACGGTGAGGACGTCGGCCAGCATCTGGGTGGGGTGCCAGTCGTCGGTCAGACCGTTGTAGACCGGCACCCCGGAGTGCGCGGCGAGGGTCTCCACCGTCTCCTGCGCGTCGCCCCTGAACTCGATCGCGTCGAACATCCGGCCCAGCACCCGGGCGGTGTCGCGCGCGGACTCCTTCTTGCCGATGTGCGAGCCCGCCGGGTCGATGTACGTCGTGGACGCCCCCTGGTCGGCGGCGGCCACCTCGAAGGAGCAGCGGGTGCGGGTCGACGGCTTCTCGAAGATCAGCGCGATGTTGCGCCCGCTCAGCCGCCGCACCTCGGTGCCCGCCTTCTTGGCGGCCTTCAGTTCGGCGGCGAGCGCGACCAGTCCGAGGAACTCCTCGGCCGTGAAGTCCAGCTCCTTGAGGAAGTGGCGGCCTGCGAGGTCTATCGCCATGGTGGCTGCTCCTGGGACGGGTAGGGGGCGACGGGCGGCATCGACCGGGCGGCCGGTCGACGCTGGAATACTATACGTTAGAGCGCATCACTATACGGCTATACGGCATCCCGTTCGACGGGGCAGCTCATGCAGCGCGGACCTCCCCTTCCCCGGCCCAGCTCGTTGCCCCGGATCTCGATGACCTCGATGCCCTCCTTGCGCAGAT
The DNA here is from genome assembly GCF_043202815.1 of Streptomyces sp. NPDC048111. Taxonomy (NCBI): domain Bacteria; kingdom Bacillati; phylum Actinomycetota; class Actinomycetes; order Kitasatosporales; family Streptomycetaceae; genus Streptomyces; species Streptomyces sp. NPDC048111. The sequence continues at coordinate 288,805 of NZ_JBIDBD010000004.1, read as the reverse complement.
GGGTGTTGGTGGTCACATTGCGCTCGTAGGCGACGACCACGCCCGGCTCGACGGCGAGCACGTTGCAGCCGTCGTCCCACTGCTCACGCTCCGCCGAGTGCACGTCCTGCGTCGCCGTGAGCACGCGGATCCGGTCCAGGCCGAGGGCCGCCGCGATTGCGCGGTGCATGTGCTCCGGCGGATGGTCGGTGACCTTGAGCTCCTGCTCGCCGGCGCCGGGCTCGATCGTGTACGAGCGCAGCATGCCGAGGCCCGCGTACTGAGTGAAGGTTTCTCCGTCGACCATCGTCATCACCGTGTCCAGGTGCATGAACGCCCGCCGCTTCGGCATGTCCAGGGCCACGATGGTGCGCGCCGAGCCCGCCGCGAACAGGCCGCGCGCCAGCATCTCCACGGCCTGCGGGGTGGTCCGCTCGCTCATGCCGATCAGCACCGCGCCGTTCCCGATCACCAGGACGTCGCCGCCCTCGATGGTGGACGGATAGTCGCTCTGCCCCTGCGACCAGATGTTGAACGGACCCGCCTGCGGGCCCCTGAACAGCGGATGGTGATGGTAGATCGCCTCGAAGTGCACGGTCTCGCGCTGGCGGGCCGGCCAGCGCATGGCGTTGATGGAGACACCGTCGTAGATCCAGGCCGAGGTGTCGCGGGTGAACAGGTGGTTGGGGAGCGGGCCGAGCAGGAAGTCGTCCAGGTCCATCGCGTGGAAGCGCACCGACGTGGGCTCCGCGTGCCCCGCGAGGAACTCCCGCTTGGTCATCCCGCCGACCAGCGCCTCGGCCAGCTCGGCGGCGGGCAGCTCCTCGAACACCTCACGCAGATGCCCGGTGGCCAGCGGCCCGTACTCCTTCTCGTCGAAGACCCGGTCGAGCACCAGCGCCCGGGCCGCCGGGATCTCCAGCGACTCGCGCAGCAGATCACCGAAGAGATGCACCTCCACCCCCCGGTCGCGGAGCACGTCCGCGAAACCGTCGTGCTCCTGTCTGGCCCGGCGCACCCACAGCACGTCGTCGAAGAGCAGCGCGTCCTTGTTGCTGGGCGTGAGCCGCTTCAGCTCCAGATCCGGCCGGTGGAGTATCACGCGGCGCAGCCGCCCTGTCTCGGAATCGACATGGAATCCCATGCCCTCATCCTGTCCCGCGACGGCCCCGCTCACCCGGTGAACCCGGCCGCCGCGCGCCTCGACGTGTCGGGGGGCGCGGCGCCGGGGCGGCCGGGGCGGCAGCGGCGCTCGGCAACACACCGACCCGCTCCGGTTCCGGCCCGGCCGCCCCGGTCACACCCGCGGGTCGACGGACGCCGGGCCGGGGCCCCGGCTCACAGCCGGGGGTCGACCGGCTCCGACTCCAGGGCGAGCACGGCGAACACCGCCTCGTGCACCCGCCACAGCGGCTCGCCGTCGGCCAGCCGGGCCAGCGCCTCCAGGCCGAGCGCGTACTCGCGCAGGGCGAGCGAACGCTTGTGGCCGAGGGACCGCTGCCGCAGCCGTTCGAGCTGGTCCGGGCGGGTGTACTCCGGACCGTAGATGATCCGCAGGTACTCCCGGCCGCGCACCTTGATGCCCGGCTGCACGAGCCGGCCCGCGCCGTCGCGGGCCATCGCCTGGAGCGGCTTGACGACCATGCCCTCGCCGCCCGCGCCGGTCAGCTCCAGCCACCACTCCACACCGGCCCGCACCGACGCCTCGTCAGCGGTGTCGACGACGAGCCGCCGGGTCACCTGGAGCAGCCCCGTCGGGTCGTGCTCGGCGAGCCGGTCGAGCCAGGCCAGCTGTTCGTCGTGCGGGACCGCGGCCAGGCTGCGGCCCTGTGCGGCCAGGATCTGGAACGGCGCGATCCGCACCCCCTCCAGTCCGTCCGTCGTCCAGCAGTAGCGCCGGTAGGCGTCGGTGAACGCGGCCGCGTCGGCGGCCCGCTCGCGCTGCCGCGCCAGCAGGTCCGCGGTCTCGACCCCGCGCGCCGTGGCCGCGTCGAGCGCCCGCAGGGCAGCCGGGAACGCGGCCCCGGACGCCGCTCCCACCGCGGCGTACTGCGAGCGCAGCAGACCCGACGCCTTCAGCGACCACGGCATCAGCTCGGCGTCCAACAGGAGCCAGTCCGTGCCGAGTTCGTCCCACAGCCCCGCCGCGGTCACGGACTGCCGCAGCCGTTCGAGGATCTCCTCGGTGACGGTCGCGTCGTCGAAGAACGGCCGCCCGGTGCGGGTGTGCAGGGCCCCCGTCGCGCCCCGAGCCCCGAACCGCTCGCCGGCCACCGCCGCGTCGCGGCACAGCAGCACCACCGCGCGCGAGCCCATGTGCTTCTCCTCGCACACGACCTTCGCGACACCGTCCTTGCGGTACTGGGCGAACGCCTCGGCCGGGTGCTCCAGATAGCCGTCCACGGTGGAGGTCGCGGTCGGCGCCATGGTCGGGGGCAGGTGGGCGAGGAGCCTCGGGTCGACGGCGAACCGGCTCATGACCTCCAGGGCCGCCGCCGCGTTCTCCTCGCGCACCGCGACATTGCCGAGGAACCGGGTCTCCACGACCCGCCGCCCGTGCACGTCGGCGAGGTCGAGCGGACGGCCTTCATGCCCGCCCGGCGCCTCGGTGACCAGCGGCTTGGCCGGCTCGTACCAGACCCGCTCGGCCGGCACGTCGACGAGCTCGCGCTCCGGCCAGCGCAGCGCCGTCATCCTGCCGCCGAACACGGCACCGGTGTCCAGGCAGATGGTGTTGTTGATCCACGAGGTGTTCGGCACGGGAGTGTGCCCGTAGACGACCGCCGCGCGTCCGCGGTAGTCCTCGGCCCACGGGTAGCGCACCGGGAGCCCGAACTCGTCGGTCTCCCCCGTCGTGTCCCCGTACAGCGCGTGCGAACGGACCCGCCCCGAGGTGCGCCCGTGGTACTTCTCGGGCAGCCCCGCGTGACAGACGACGAGCCGCCCGCCGTCGAGCACATAGTGGCTGACGAGCCCGTCGATGAACTCCCTGACCTGCTCCCTGAAGCCGTCGTCCTCCTTCTCCAACTGCTCGATGGTCTCGGCGAGACCATGGGTGTGCTGGACGTTCCGTCCCTTCAGGTAACGCCCGAGCTTGTTCTCATGGTTCCCGGGCACGCACAGAGCGTTACCGCTCGCGACCATGCCCATCACGCGGCGCAGCACACCGGGGCTGTCGGGCCCGCGGTCGACGAGGTCCCCGACGAAGACCGCGGTGCGGCCCTGCGGGTGGACGCCGTCCTCGTAACCCAGTGCGGCGAGCAGGGTCTCCAGTTCGGACCGGCAGCCGTGGACGTCCCCGATGATGTCGAAGGGGCCGGTGAGGTGGGTGAGGTCGTTGTAGCGCCGCTCGATCACTATCTCGGCGCTCTCCACCTCCGCGACGCTGCGCAGCACATGCACCTTGCGGAAGCCTTCACGCTCCAACCCCTTGAGCGAGCGCCGCAGTTCACGCCGGTGCCGGCCGATCACATGGCGCGGCATCCCGGCCCGGTCCGGCCGCTGTGCGTTGCGCTCGGCACAGACGTCCTCCGGCAGGTCGAGGACGATCGCGATCGGCAGCACGTCGTGCTCGCGCGCCAGCCTGATCAGCTGCTTGCGGCCCTCGGGCTGCACGTTGGTGGCGTCGATCACGGTCAGCCGCCCGGCGGCGAGCCGCTTCCCGGCGATGTAGTGGAGCACGTCGAACGCGTCCCCGCTGGCGCCCTGGTCGTTCTCGTCGTCGGCCACCAGCCCCCGGCAGAAGTCCGAGGAGATGACCTCGGTCGCCTTGAAGTGCCGCCGGGCGAAGGTCGACTTGCCCGACCCGGTGGCGCCGACGAGGACGACGAGGGAGAGGTCGGTGATGGCCAGGGGGGTGCGGGAGGTGCGGGGGGTGGGTGTGGTGGATGGATTGGGTGTGGTGGACGTAGTGGACGTGGCGGATGGGATGGGCGTTGCGGATGTGGTGGGCGTGGTGGCGCCGGGGGAAGTGCTCATGCTGCCGTCGCCTCCTTCGGCTCCGTGGCGGTGGTGGGGGTCGTGGTCGCGGTGGTGCTCGGCACAGCGGGCGTGGTTCGTGCGGTGGATGTCGCGGCCGGCCTGGTCGGGGCGGTGGGGGCGGCCGGAGCGGTCAGGGTGAACACCGCCATTTGTGTGGGCGGCCCCACCTCCGGGTCGTCCGGGCCGACCGGCACGAACGTCACGCCGTAGCCGTGCCGCTCGGCCACGGTGCGCGCCCAGTCCCGGAACTCCGCGCGGTTCCATTCGAACCGGTGGTCCCGATGGCGCACGTGCCCGGCCGGAAGGCTTTCCCAGCGGACGTTGTACTCGACGTTCGGCGTCGTCACGAGCACGGTGCGCGGCCGGGCCGAGCCGAACACGGAGTACTCCAGGGCCGGCAGCCTCGGCAGGTCGAGGTGCTCGATGACCTCACTGAGCACCGCCGCGTCATACCCCTTGAGCCTTTTGTCCGTGTACGCGAGAGAGCCCTGCATCAGGGTCACGCGGGCCGCCTGACGTTCCGTCATACGGTCGAGCCGCAGCCTGCGGGCAGCAACGGCCAGCGCGCGCATCGAGACATCGACGCCGACGACCTCGGTGAAGCGCACGTCCTTGAGGAGCTCCTGCACCAACTGGCCCTGGCCACAGCCGAGGTCGAGCACCCGCTGCGCGCGGGCCGCCTCCAGGGCTGCGAGGACCGCGGCCCGTCGCCGCTCGGCCAGCGGCACCGGCTTGTCGGCCGTGTCACTGCTCTCGTCGACGGCGTTGTCGACCTCTTCGACGTCCAGCCCCTCGGACTCCGCGAGCCGTACCAGTTCGAGCCGCTCCATCGCCTGCCGGGCCAGACTCCAGCGCCGGGACAGATAACGGCTGGTGATCAGCTTCTGCTCGGGGTGGCCGGCCAGCCAGCCGTCACCGGCCCGCAGCAGCTTGTCGACCTCGTCGGGCGCGACCCAGTAGTGCTTGGCGTCGTCGAGCACCGGCAGCAGCACGTACAACTGCCGCAGGGCGTCGGCGAGTCGGACCTCGCCCTCCAGAACGAGCCGCACATAGCGCGACTCGCCCCACTCGGGGAACCGTTCGTCCAGCGCGATCGGCTCCGCGCTCACCGAGTCCCAGCCGAGGGGCCCGAACAGCTGGTGCACCAGCTGCGCACCGCCCCGGGCGGGCAGCGCCGGCACCTCGATCCGCAGCGGAAGCGGCTCCTCCGCACGCTCCGGAAGCGCGGCGCACACCCCGCGCAGGGCACTCTTGAAGACGCTGGACAGCGCCACGGACATCAGCGAGGAGGCCGCGTACGGGCGGTCGTTGACGTACTGCGCGAGCGCCGCGTCGGGCGCGCCACCCCGGCCCTTGCCCTGACCCCGCCGCACGAGCGCGACGGGATCCACCTCCAGAAGCAGCGCGGCGGTGCAGCGCTCGGCGGTCGCCTCGGGGTAGAAGACGTGCGCCGTGCCGTGGGAGGTGGAGAAGCGTTGCGCCTTGTCGGGGTGCTTGTGCAGCAGAAATCCGAGATCGGTCGCAGGGGCTTCCGGGGTGCCGGTGGTGGTGATTGTCAGGAACACGTTGCGAGTATTGCCTGACACGCACGGCCCTCACCAGCGCTTTTCCACCCACCGACGCCCTCAGCCGCGTACGCCCCGCAGCCGCGCCGCCACCTGCGCGATCTCCCCGGGACCCACCCGGCAGCACCCGCCCACCAGCCGCGCCCCCGACGCCACCCACTCCTCCACCCGGCCCACGTCGAACGTCGCGCCGCCGACCCAGCGGCGCCCCTCGGCATCCCAGCGCTCGCCACTGTTCGGGTAGACCACTACGGGCTTGCCCGTAACCGACGCGGCCAGCGGTACCGCCCGGTCGGCATCGGCGGGGGTGCAGCAGTTCACACCGACCGCGATCACCCCGTCGCGCCCCGCCGCAAGGCCGAAGGCGGCAGCCAGGTCCTGGCCGGCCCGGGTGCGCCCGCCGTCGATGCTGTACGAGAGCCACACCGGCACGCCGCACCCTTCGACCGCCCGCAGCAGCGCCTCCGCCTCGTCGATGTCCGGCACCGTTTCCAGAGCCAGCACATCCGGCTCCGCCGCCACCAGCGCCTCGATGCGCGGCCGGTGAAACCGCTCCAACGCGCGAACGCTCAGCCCGTAACGCCCGCGGTACTCACTGCCGTCGGCGAGGAAGGCACCGTAGGGACCGATGGACGCGGCCACCCAGGGGGTGGGGTGGGGGGTGGTGGGGGTTTCGGGGGCGGGGGGGGGGGGGGGGGGGGGCCCGGCGGCCGGGCGCGCCCCCCCCCGCCCCCGCCCCCCCGCCCCCCCCCGCCGGGGGGGGGGGGGGGGGGGGGGGGGGGGGGGGGGGGGGGGGGGGGGGGGGGGGGGCCTCCCCCGCCCCCCTCCCCCGCCCCACCCCTCCCCCCGAACCCCACCCACCCCCTCCACCCAACTCCCCCGCCGCACGCGCCAGTTGCACGCTCGCCGTCAGCAACCGGACAGTCTCCGCCCGGCTCAGCCCGCGGCGCGCGAAGCCCTCGAAGGTGGCCTGGTAGCCGGCCGTGGTCAGCACCTGGGCGCCCGCCCGTACGTAGGCCGTGTGCGCGGCCTTGATCTGCTGCGGGTCGTCCGCCAGCAGGCGGGCCGACCACAGCTCGTCGCTCAAGTCACAGCCCTGTGCGGCCAGTTGATTGGACAGGCCACCGTCGAGGACGACCGGTCCCTGGGCGAGGGCTGCTGCGAGTGTCCGGGCGGGGCGCACGGTCAGGCCCTGGCCAGCTGCGGCAGCACCTGCGAGGAGATCAGTTCGAGCTGATCCAGGTCGTCGAGGTCGAGCAGTTGGAGGTAGATGCGGGACGAGCCGGTCGCCTCGTACTTGCCGATCTTCTCCACGACCTCGGCGGGCGAGCCCGCGAGTCCGTTGGCCTTGAGTTCCTGCACCTCCCGTCCGATGACGGCGGCCCGGCGGGCCACCTCCGCGTCGTTCTTGCCCACACAGACGACCAGTGCGTTGGAGTACACGAGGTCGTCCGCCTTGCGTCCGGCGGCCTCTGCGGCTGCCCGCACCCTGGTGAACTGCCGTTCGCTGTCCTCGATGGAGGCGAACGGGATGTTGAATTCGTCGGCGTACTGGGCCGCGAGGCGCGGCGTGCGGGTCGCGCCGTGTCCGCCGATCAGGACGGGCACCTTCGCCTGGGCGGGCTTGGGCAGCGCGGGCGAGTCGCTGAGCTGGTAGTAGGTGCCGTTGTAGTCGAAGGTCTGGCCCACTTCGGTGGACCACAGGCCGGTGACGATGGCCAGCTGCTCCTCCAGTCTGGCGAATTTCTCCTTCGGGAAGGGGATGCCGTACGCCTTGTGCTCGTCCTCGAACCACCCTGCTCCCAGGCCGAGTTCGACGCGCCCGCCCGACATCTGGTCGACCTGGGCCACCTGGATGGCGAGCACGCCCGGCAGCCGGAAGGTACCGGCGGTCATGAGGGTGCCGAGCCGGATCCGCTTGGTCTCCCGGGCGAGGCCGGCCAGGGTGATCCAGGCGTCGGTGGGGCCGGGCAGTCCGTTGGTGGATCCCATGGAGAGGTAGTGGTCGGAGCGGAAGAAGGCGTCGAAGCCGAGGTCCTCGGTGGCCTTGGCGACGGCCAGCAGGGTGTCATAGGCGGCGCCCTGCTGGGGCTCGGTGAAGATGCGAAGATCCATGCCTCCATCCTGCACTGCCGGACCGCCGTCAACCCCGTCCGCGCCACCTGCCACAGGAGTGCCCGGTCAGGTGAATATCCGGTGTTGTGCCCTGTCGCGCCCCCTCTGACCAGTGACGTTGGCGTCCACCGTTCGTTGGCCCAGGCGGAGCCGGACCGCCCGGCCCGCGTGTCGGCGGCCTTGGCCGGTGCGTCGACCGATTCTCCGCCCCGCCCGCCCCGCGGGAGGGCTTGGGCCGAGGAGGCCGCCATGTCCCAGGAAGCCGTACCCGAACAGACGGTGCCGCAGCAGTCGGCGCCGCAGTCCGCATCCGGGCGGGAGGGTGCGCCGAAGGGGCTGTTGCAGCAGATGGAAGAGCTGATGGCGGCGCTGAGCGCCGATCTGACCCAGCTCGACGCGGATCTGCAGTCCACGGCCGACCGTGCCTCGTGCGGCGACGACCCCGCCGGATCGCAGTCGCCGTCGCAGCCGCAGCCGCCGTTGCAGCAGTAGCCGCAGCCGCCTTCCGCGCCGGATTCGGTACGCGGCGCCGAGCAGGACGGGCGGCGCGAGAGCCGCCAGTAGAGCAGGCCGCCGGCCGCGGCCGCGCTCCCTCGCCCCCCCTTACGGCGCTCCGGCCGCCGAGTCGCGCAGGGCTTCGGCGGATCTGTCCCCCTTCCGTAAGGTCAGCCGGCGCAGCATCCCCCGGACGCGGTCGCTCGATTCGTCGGCGGCGTCGATGGCCTCTATGCACTGCCAGTACAGGCCCTCCTCGTCCGTGGCGCAGGCGACGGTGACGAGGGCCATCGAGACGTCGCCGAGCAGGACGCTCAGGGACGACAACGCCCCTGCCGGGTCCGGCACTTCGGAGAGCTGGGTGGCGCGGATGCCGTCGCGCCGCAGCCCGGGGTGTTCCAGGACGGCGCAGCCGCGGCTGCCGGCTTCGCTCAGACCCCGGGCCTCGCCCCTGAGTTCGGGCGGGCCGGTGGCCGCGAGGTGGCCGCCGATGGCCTGGGCGAGGGCTTGGGCCTGCCAGGCCTCGGCGACGATGTCGAGCACGGCCCGGCTCTGGGCCAGGGCGTGTTGAGCGGTTTTCAGGAGCCGTACCGCGTCCATGTGATTTCCCCGTTCGTGTGGTGGACCCGCGTGAGGTGTCCACTACCTAGCGTGAGCGTCCGGCGCTCGGAAATCCAGAGGAAATCGGAAATCTGTGCACAGCAAAGCGATTGTGAGTATCTCGGTCACTCGAATGAGTGACTCTCCGTGGTCGTCGGGGGGTTGTTCGGGGTCGTGGGTGGCTGCGGGGCGGGGAAACGGAGTTCGTTGCGGTCGATCTTGGCGGCGAGGGCGGTGAGCGGGTCGATGCCGAGGGCCGCGCAGAGCTGGAGGAGATAGGCGAGGACGTCGGCGACCTCGTCGGTGACGCGGTGGGCGTCCGCCGGGTCGGACATGATCCGTTCCGACTGCTCGGGGGTCAACCACTGGAAGATCTCCAGGAGTTCGGAGGCCTCCACGCTCAGGGCGGCGGCGAGGTTCTTCGGGGTGTGGAACGGCTGCCAGTCGCGGGCAGTGGCGAAGGCGACGAGTCTGCGCTGCAGGGCCGGTACGTCGAGTTGATGCTGGTTCACGGCCCCAGGTCTACCACCGTGGCGCCGTCGGTCTTCTGGGCGAGGGTCGCGTCGCCCATGGCGGCGAGCAGCCGGATGTGGCCGCGGGCGCACATCTCGGCGGCCAGGTCGGTGAGTTCGCGGGTCTGGCGGGGGTCGAGCGCGCGGTCGAGTCCGTCGGCGAGCACCGCCAGGGTCTGCATGGCGGGCGGCACTTCGGCGACGGTGTCGACGGCGAGGACGCCGGGCCCGGTGAGCAGGACGAGGGCGAGGGCGAGATAGCGCAGTTCGCCCTCGCCGAGTCGGCCGACGGGGGTGCCGTGCCGGGCGGCGCCGCGGGCCAGGACCGCTCGTAACGTACCGTCGGCCAGTTCTTCGGTGGTGAGGCCCGTGACGGGTCCCGCGCAGCCGGCTCGGGCGGCGTTGACGAGCCGGCCGTGCCGGATGGCGCACTCGGTGCGGGTGCGCAGCAGGATTTCGGCGAGGTTGTCGCAGCCGCGCCGGAGCCTGCCGTCGCCACCGCCCTGCCGGGGGACGACGGGTTCGCGCATGCGCTGGGGCTGGGGGTCGCAGGCGAACACCGAGCGCAGCGCGACGACGACCTGCTCGGCCGCGGCCAGGACGCGCAGCTGGCCTTCGGTCTTACCGGCGACGCGCAGCGGCAGCAGTGAGGTGCCCAGCCGGTCGTCGGGCAGCGGGGCGCGCGTGACGGGGACCGCGCCCGCGGTGTGCCAGGCTGCTTGGACGGTGGAGCGGCCCGGGTCGCGCAGTGCGGTGCTGAGGAGGGTCTGGCCTTCACTGGTCAAACGTTCGCCGACGATGCGGAGTTCCGGTTCCGCCTGGACGGCGAGGTCGAGCCGGACGGGGCCCGCGGGGCCGTCGACGGTGCAGCCGATCCTGAATCCGCGCCGGCCCTGGGCGTCGGCGCCGGCGCGTTCGGGGACACAGCCCGCGGGGTCGCGGAAGACGGAGCCGAGTGAGGCGCCGGAGCCGAGTCTGGCGAGGGCTTCGAATGCTTCGAGGACGCTCGTCTTGCCGCTGCCGCTGGGCCCGGTGACCAGGGTGAGGGGACCGAGCGCGATGGTCGCGCCGCGGTGGCGGCGGAAGGACGACAGCCGCAGTTCGGTGACGGTGGGTCGATCGGGGCGGCGGGTTTGGTCACTGGTGGTGGTCGCGGTGCTCATGACCGGGACCGTACGCAGCCCGAAAAGCGACGAACCGTTCCGCCGCGTGGACCTTCCTACGAATGAGGGACGGCACAGCGCTGCGGAAACGGTCCTGGATGGTGGAGTTGGTTGAGCCGGGGGGACGGGCGGCGCCCCCGGCGCAGGCCGTGCGGGCGGGTGCCCACGGGTGAGCGGTGGAGCGGGCCGGTCCCGGCAGTGGCCGGGGGCGGCCGGTGTTCAGGGTTGCGGGACGGCCGCCGCCGCGATGCCCTCCACCTCGGTGCCCGCCGGGGCGAGCAGGAAGACGTTGCGGTCGACTCGGTGCATGCCGCTGCCGAGGCCGAAGACGACACCGGTGCTGAAGTCGAGGATGCGCTTGGCGACCTCGGGGTCGGCGCCGGTCAGGTCGAGGAGGACGGGGATCTGCGCGATGAGGTACTCGGCCACCTCGCGGGCGTCCGCGAAGATCTGCACCCGCAGGACGACGAAGCGCCGCTGTTCGACGCTCGCGTAGTCACCGGGGATGGTGGTGTGATCGGCTCTGGACGGCCATTCGTTGCGACCGCGCAGCGGCACGACCTGGGCGAGCCCCTCCCACTGTTCGTCGGTGACGTCGTACCTGCTCACCGGACCACCTCGCCCACGTGCTGTATCTGCATCCGGCCATGATGACGCCGTTCACCCGTTCAGCCCAACTTCGACACGGCTTGCGGGGTGTCGGCTGCGACTCATTCGCGAAGGGGGCCAGGCGCCCCCCTGCCGTCACGCGCAGGACGGGCACAGACCGCGGTAGGTGACCTCGGCGCCGGACACCGTGAAGCCGAACCGTTCAGCGGCGGGCAGGTCGGCCAGCGGATCGCCGGTGGGGTGGACGTCGCGGATGGTGCCGCACCCGGAGCAGACCAGGTGCTGGTGGGGGCGGTGGGCGTTGGGGTCGTAGCGCTTGGCGCGGCCGTCGGTGGAGACCTCGACGACCTCGCCGAGCGAGACGAGCTCGCCCAGGGTGTTGTAGACGGTCGCGCGGGAGATCTCGGGGAGCCGCAGGGCGGCCCGCCCGTGGACCTCGTCGGCGGTCAGATGCACGTGGTCGCCGTTCAGGACCTCCGCCACCACGCGCCGCTGGGAGGTCATCCGCCAGCCGCGCCCGCGCAGTCTTGCGAGCAGATCACTCATACCGGTTCACCTGTCCACGGTTCAGGGGTCCATGCGCCGCGCGCGGCGTGGCGGTGCGCGCGGCGTCCTCCGCGCCTTTCGGGAAGCCCGGCGGGCTCCTCGCGTAGGTCTGGAAAGAGACCCGAAGAGATATGGGTTTGGTGTTCTTCTTGACTTGGATTTCGTCCATCGTAGGATCGAAGACGTCGATGGCCCAGGGACAGAGGGGACAGGAACCGTCCCCTCCCCCTCCCGTTACAGCACTCAGCCCACCCAGGAGACAGAGACGTCATGGGGGATCGCCGCCGCGAAGGTGCGGGGTGCCTGCCGGCACCCGCGGGCGGTGTGCCGTGCCTTCGCTGACGTGCGCGCGTACGGCGCCCGCGGTTTCCCCGGTGTCCGCGTACGCCGTATACGCGGCCGACGCCTACGCCGCCTGCACCGCCTACGCCGCGTTGATCGTGGCGCGGGGCGGCCCCGCCCCGACCACCGCCGTCTCCGGTTTCGTGACCGTGACGAAGCCGGGGGTGTCCGCCGGAGCCCGCGCTCCGGCCGTTTGTTCACCACCCGCAGTTCCCGAGCGACGTGATCAACCGAGTCAAGAAGGATTGCCATGTCCGAGAATCCCGACGCAATCGTCACCGACGCCAAGATGGAGGGCACGGGCGGCTGCCCGGTCGCGCACGAGCGCGCCCCGCACCCGACGCAGGGCGGCGGAAACCGCCAGTGGTGGCCGGAGCGGCTGAACCTGAAGATCCTCGCGAAGAACCCGGCCGTGGCGAATCCGCTCGGTGAGGACTTCGACTACGCCGAGGCGTTCAACTCCCTCGACCTTCCGGCGGTCAAGCGGGACATCGCGGAACTGCTCACGTCCTCGCAGGACTGGTGGCCCGCCGACTTCGGCAACTACGGCCCCCTCATGATCCGTATGGCGTGGCACAGCGCGGGCACCTACCGCATCAGCGACGGCCGCGGCGGTGCCGGCGCCGGACAGCAGCGGTTCGCGCCGCTCAACAGCTGGCCGGACAACGTGAGCCTGGACAAGGCCCGCCGGCTGCTGTGGCCGGTCAAGAAGAAGTACGGCAAGAACATCTCGTGGGCCGACCTCCTGGTCCTGACCGGCAACGTGGCCCTGGAGACGATGGGCTTCAAGACGTTCGGCTTCGGCGGCGGTCGCGCCGACGTGTGGGAGCCCGACGAGGACGTGTACTGGGGCCCCGAGACCAACTGGCTCGACGACAAGCGCTACACCGGTGACCGCGAGCTGGAGAACCCGCTCGGCGCGGTCCAGATGGGCCTCATCTACGTCAACCCCGAGGGCCCCAACGGCGTTCCGGACCCGATCGCGGCCGCGCGCGACATCCGGGAGACGTTCCGCCGGATGGCGATGAACGACGAGGAGACCGTCGCACTGATCGCCGGCGGTCACACCTTCGGCAAGACCCATGGCGCGGGCCCCTCCGAGGCCGTCGGCGACGACCCCGAGGCCGCCTCCATGGAGCAGCAGGGCCTCGGCTGGCGCAACACCCACGGCACCGGCGTCGGCCCGGACGCGATCACCAGCGGTCTCGAGGGCATCTGGACGAACACGCCGACCGCGTGGGACAACAGCTTCTTCGAGATCCTGTTCGGCTACGAGTGGGAGCTGTTCAAGAGCCCGGCGGGCGCCCACCAGTGGCGGCCGAAGGACGGCGCGGGCTCGGACACCGTGCCGGACGCCTTCGACGCGGCCAAGAAGCACGCCCCGACGATGCTGACCACCGACCTGTCGCTCCGCGTCGACCCGGCGTACGAGCAGATCTCGCGGCGCTTCCTGGAGAACCCGGAGGCGTTCGCGGACGCCTTCGCCCGTGCCTGGTACAAGCTGACGCACCGTGACATGGGCCCGGTCGTGCGCTACCTCGGCCCGGAGGTCCCCTCCGAGGAGCTGCTGTGGCAGGACCCGCTGCCGGCCCGGACGTACGACCTCATCGACGCCCAGGACATCGCCTCCCTCAAGGAGAAGGTGCTCGCGTCGGGTCTCACGGTGTCGCAGCTGGTGTCGACGGCGTGGGCGTCGGCGTCCTCGTTCCGCGGCAGTGACAAGCGCGGCGGCGCCAACGGCGGGCGCATCCGTCTGCAGCCGCAGAGCGGCTGGGAGGTCAACGAGCCCGACGAGCTCGCCGCGGTCCTGCGCACGCTCGAAGGCGTCCGCGAGGAGTTCAACTCGGCGCAGTCCGGCGGCAAGCAGGTCTCGCTCGCGGACCTGATCGTGCTGGCCGGCACGGCGGGCGTGGAGAAGGCCGCCAAGGACGGCGGCGTCACCGTCGAGGCGCCGTTCACGCCGGGCCGGGTGGACGCCTCCCAGGAGCAGACGGACGTCGAGTCCTTCGCGGCCATGGAGCCGACGGCCGACGGGTTCCGCAACTACCTGGGCAAGGGCAACCGGCTGCCGGCCGAGTACCTGCTGCTCGACAAGGCCAACCTGCTGACTCTGAGCGCCCCGGAGCTGACGGTCCTCGTCGGCGGTCTGCGCGTCCTGGGCGCCAACCACCAGCAGTCCTCGCACGGCGTGTTCACCGACCGTCCCGGCACCCTGACCAACGACTTCTTCGTCAACCTGCTCGACCTGGGCACGACGTGGAAGGCGACGTCCGCGGACCAGAGCACCTTCGAGGGCCGCACCGGCGCCTCGGCGGACGTCAAGTGGACCGGCACCCGCGCCGACCTCGTCTTCGGCTCCAACTCCGAGCTCCGCGCGGTCGCCGAGGTGTACGCGAGCGACGACGCCAAGGAGAAGTTCGTCCACGACTTCGTGGCGGCATGGACCAAGGTCATGAACCTGGACCGCTTCGACGTGGCCTGATGGTCACGGGTCCGGGCCGCAGCAACCTGGCTCGACGGCCACGGCCCGGACCGCAGTGACTTGGCCCGATCCGCACAACTGCCGTGTGCCCGCCCGCCCTTGAGGTACGTCTCGGGGGCGGGCGGCGCCGTGTGCGCCCGGGGCGCGGGCACCGGCAGGTTTGCGCCAAACAGCACCGGGAGGGCCTGCTCCGGCGGTCGGCCGGGCGGGCGGCTCATTACGCTGGCGCCGGTCATGTGGTGCGGCAGGGCCCTTGCGGCGGCCGCCCCCGGCGACAGTGGAAGGTGGCCGAGAGTGGAAGGCGGCAGGGAGCCAGTGCGGACAACCGGCGCGTACGAGGAGCTGCAGCGCAGGTGTGTCGCGATCCTGCGCGAGGTCGGCGTGGAGCGGTCGCTGCCCTTCGACGCGGTGTGCGCGCGGGTGGAGGAGCTCCGGGGCCGGCGCCTGGTGCTGCGGGAGCTGCCGGAGGAGGCCGCGCTGAGCGGGGTCTGCGGACTGTGGCTCGGCACCGACGCGGCCGACTACATCTTCTACGAGGCGAGGACCGCGCCGCTGCACCGCGAGCACATCGTCCTGCATGAAATCGGCCATGTGCTGTGCGACCACCGCCGGGACATGGCGGCCGGGGCCGGCGAGGTGCCCGCGGCTCCTGACGACGACCTCCCGCCGCAGTTCGTCAAGCGCCTGATGGGGCGCAGCAGTTACACCACGCGCGAGGAGCAGGAGGCCGAGATGATCGCCAGCCTGATCCAGAGCGCCGGGAAGTCCAGCCGTCTGGCGGGCCCGATGGGGCGGCTGGGCGCGTTCCTCGGGCTGACCGTCGCCGGGCGTGTGTGAGCCGGGCGATGGCGGGTCAACTGGCCGACGAGGTCGGCCTGTTCAGTGTCCTGGTGCTGTGGGCGGCCCTGGTGTGGCGGGCGGTCGCGGCGCTGCGCCGGCCCGCCCAGCGCGGGCTGTGGCTGACCGTGCTCGCCGCGACCGTCGCCATCACCCTGTTCCAGCCGAGGGTGGTCGAGTGGCTCGTGGCGGCCGGGGCCGGCGTCCACGCGGTGTCGCTGACCCGCAATGTGCTTGGGGTGCTCAGCGCCGGTCTTGTGCTGCTGTTCGTCGTCGACTCCACCCGTTCGTGCCGGATCCGGACCGTGGTGGTCGCGGGCCTGGCGGCGGCGATGGGCGCGCTGCTGGTGCTGGACCGGTTCGGCGGGGGCCGGGCGGGGCCCGGGGCCGCGCTCCAGGGCCCGGCCGATCCGTCGACCCTGTACTGGCTGATCCTCGTCGGCGCGCACCTGGCGGGTGACGCGGTCGCGGTCGTCGTCTGCCGGGGGTTCGGCCGGCGTGCCGACGACCGTGATCTCGTGTGGTCGCTGCGGCTGTTCGCGGCGGGCAGCGTCCTGGCCCTCGTCTTCTGGACGGGCTACCTGGCCAACATGTGCTTCCACACGCCCGCCGCGCTCCCCTATCTGTCGCTGGTGATCAGCGTGCACGGGCTCTTCCGCGCGGCGTCGCTGCTGGTACCCACCGCCACGGCCTGCGCGCGGGCGGTGTCGGACCTGCGCACGACCTGGCGGCTGTGGCCGCTGTGGCGCGATCTGGTGGTCGCGGTGCCCCAGGTGACGTTGACGAAGCCGCAGCGCACCCGGGTCCAGGACGTGCTGCGCCCGCGCTCCCCGCTGTCCCTCCAGGCGCACCGCCAGACCATCGAGACGTACGACGCGATGCTGGAGCTCCAGCAGTACGTCGGCCCGGACGCCTACGAGCAGGCG
This sequence comes from Streptomyces sp. NPDC048111, assembly GCF_043202815.1. Lineage (NCBI taxonomy): Bacteria > Bacillati > Actinomycetota > Actinomycetes > Kitasatosporales > Streptomycetaceae > Streptomyces > Streptomyces sp. NPDC048111. Next base: position 272,653 of record NZ_JBIDBD010000004.1, on the reverse strand, counting down.
CTCCTGAGGGCCCGGCACGCGGGCCTGCACGGGGACCGGCTGACGGCGGTGGCCCTGGCGGGCGCCCTGGCCGCGGCCCGCCGCGCCAAACTCGCGGGCGCACCCCCGTCCCCGCCGCGCCCCCTGCCCGGGGTCGACCGGGGCAGCACGGTGACCCTGCTGGCGATCGCGCGGATCTGGCCGTATGTGTCGGGGGGTGGGGGGTCGTCGGGGGTGGAGGGTTGAGGGGACGGGCGTGCCCTCGGCGGTGTCGCACGGGGTGATCGGCGAGCCCGGCGCGGGGGCGCTGACGCGGGGCGGCTCGGGCCGGGTTGGAGCCCGGGGCCGGCTTTGTCGCGCGGGGTTGATGTGCGAGCCCGTGTACGCGAGGGCCCGCACTCGAAGACGTGCCCGCCGGATCGGAGCGCGGAGCCACCCCCGTCCGGCAGGGTGGCCCGCGGCCCGCACACGGGGGCCGCACTCGAAGACGTCCCCTCCCGGGCAGAGCACGGGTCGGCCGGCCCCGTCCGCCAGGCCGCCCGGGCAGAGCACAGGTCGGTCGGCCCCGTCCCCCAGGATGACCCGCGACCCGCACACGGGGGGCCCGCACACGAAAACGTCCCCACTCGGTGCCGCACCCGCCGACTCAGAGCGCGGAGTCGGCCCCGTCGCGCGGGGTGATCCGGAAGTCGAAGGCGAGGGTGCCCGGGTCGAGGGCGGTGGCGCCGCCGTCGATGGTGAGCACGGCGCCGTTGACGTAGGAGGAGGCCGGGGAGAGCAACCAGGCGATGGCCTCGGCGACTTCGCGCGCCTCGGCGGGCCGGCCCATGGGCAGCAGCCGGGTGGCCTCGGCGTAGGCGGCCTCGGCGCCGCCGTCCCCGAGCCCCGCCTCCTCGGCGAACCGGTTCATGCGCCGGTCGGCCATTTCGCTGCGCACCCAGCTGGGGCACACGATGTTGGAGCGGACGCCGAGGTGCGCGTAGTCGACCGCGACGGACCGGCCCAGCTGCATCAGGGCGGACTTGGAGACGGCGTACGGGGCGTTGCCGCGGCCGTTGCGCAGCGCGGAGACCGAGGCGACGGAGACGACCGCGCCGCGGGACTCGACGAGGTGCGGCAGGGCGGCGCGCAGGAGCAGCAGCGGGCCGGTGACGTTGGTGCGCATCACCTCGTCCCAGTCGTCGAGGGACATGTCGCCGACGGTTCCGCCGCGCCCGATACCGGCGTTGAGCACGACGCCGTCGAGGCGGCCGTAGGTGTCGAGGGCGGCACGCACGATGCCCTCGGCGGCCTCGGGGGTGCCGACGTCGCCGGGATGCGCGAGCGCCCCGGTCTCCCGCTCGAGCCGCCGCAACGGCTCGACGCGCCGCCCGCCGGCGACGACGGAGTGTCCCCCCTCGCCCAACAACCGAGCCGCGGCCTCCCCGATGCCGGACCCGGCACCGGTGACGATGACGACGCGCTTGTCGTGGGGGACGGCAACTGGCGTGGTGGTCATGGGAGGTTCGCTCTCTGATCGGGTGCGATGTGCGCGACGAATACGTTTCGCATCGTAGATCGGAGGGCGGAGGGCCGGATGATCTCGGCTGGGGAGGGTGGCTTGTTCTGGGGGATGGTCAGCGGGTCCGTGGGGTGAGGGGGCAGGCCACGGTGCACGGACCGCGTGCGTCATAAGGACTCGGCGCCCCGAAGTGGACGCGCCCCCGACCGCGGAGCGCGGCGGTCACTCAGGCCCTCGACCAGTCCGGCGCCGCCCTGCTGTGCGCGGCCGGGCTTCGAACGCGCAGCGTCCAGCCCAGCTCGCTCGGCAGCCTCCGGCCGGCAACGGCAGGTCGTGCCCCCGCTGGCGTAGGCTGGCCGCGCAGCTGGTTCGCCCCGTCCGCCAGGCGGGAGGCGTCGTAAGAGGGAACCCGGTGGAAATCCGGGACTGCCCCGCAGCGGTGAGCGGGAACGACCGCCGTCATACGCACTGGGTCCGTGCCGGGCCCGGGAAGCGACGGCCAGTAGGAGGCCTCCACGAGGAGGGCGTGCCCGCGAGTCCGAAGACCTGCCCGTTGCCCGTACGCGGACGATTCCGCGCGCGGACATCCCGGTGACCTCGTGGGCGGGTCGGCGTACATACCAGGCGGAAGACCGTGCCGTGAGGCGCACGTTCGTACCGTCCGGTCCGTCACCCCTTCGCGCTCTCGTCCCGTCGCCGGGATCTCAGGGATTCATCTCGCGAAGGAGATCTCCGTGACCACGAAGTCCGCAGCCGCGGCAGCACGGGCCACCGTGTACGGCTACCCCCGGCAGGGACAGGGCCGGGAACTCAAGAAGGCGATCGAGGGCTACTGGAAGGGCCGCGTCACCGCCGACACGCTGCGGGCCGGCGCCGTCCGACTGCGCCGCACCCACTGGCAGCAGCTCGCCGACGCCGGTGTGCACGAGGTGCCCACCGGTGACTTCTCGCTCTACGACCATGTCCTCGACACCACCGTCATGGTCGGCGCGATTCCGGAACGGCACCGGGCCGCCGTCGCCGCGGACCCGCTCGCCGGGTACTTCGCCATGGCGCGGGGCACACAGGACACCGCTCCGCTGGAGATGACGAAGTGGTTCGACACCAACTACCACTACCTCGTTCCGGAACTCGGCCCGGACACCGTCTTCACGGCCGACTCCACCCAGCAGGTCGCCGAGCTGCGTGAGGCCCTCGCGTTCGGCCTCGCGCCCCGGCCGGTGCTGGTCGGACCGGTGACCTATCTGCTGCTCGCCAAGCCCGCCCCGGGGGTGTCCGCCGGCTTCGGTCCGCTGACCCTGCTCGACCGGCTCCTTCCCGTGTACGCCGAGGTCCTCGCCGACCTGCGCGCCGCCGGCGCCCAGTGGGTCCAGCTCGACGAGCCCGCCCTGGCCCAGGACCGTACGCCGGCCGAACTCAACGCCGTCGCACGCGCCTACCGCGATCTCGGCGCACTCACCGGACGGCCGAGGATCCTCGTCGCTTCCTACTTCGACCGGCTCGGTGACGCCCTGCCCGTCCTCGCCAAGGCGCCGGTCGAGGGCCTCGCCGTCGACTTCACCGGACCGGCCGCCGCCAACCTCGACGCGCTCGCCTCGGTCGGCGGGCTCCCCGGCAAGCGTCTGGTCGCCGGCGTCGTCGACGGCCGCAACATCTGGGTCAACAACCTGGAGAAGTCCCTCGCCACCCTCGGCACTCTCCTCGGCCTCGCAGACCGGGTCGACGTCAGCGCCTCGTGCTCGCTCCTGCACGTCCCGCTCGACGCCGCCGCCGAGAAGGGGATCGATCCGCAGATCCTGCGCTGGCTCGCCTTCGCCCGGCAGAAGACCGCCGAGATCACCACGTTGGCGAGGGGCCTGTCGCAGGGGACCGGCGCGATCGCCGGGGAACTCGCGGCCAACCGCGCCGTTCTCGCCTCCCGTGCCGCCTCCCCCCTCACCCACGTCCTGGCCGTGCGGGCCCGCACCGAGGCCGTCACCGGGGCCGGCTCCCGCCGCTCGCGGCCCTACGCCGAGCGTGCCGCCGCGCAGCGGGCCCGCCTCGGTCTGCCCCTGCTCCCGACGACCACGATCGGCTCCTTCCCGCAGACCACGGAGGTGCGCACCGCCCGCGCCGACCTGCGGGCGGGCCGGATCGACTCGGCGGACTACGAGCAGCGCATCGAGGCCGAGATCCGTGAGGTGATCTCCTGCCAGGAGAAGATCGGGATCGACGTCCTGGTCCATGGGGAGCCCGAACGCAACGACATGGTGCAGTACTTCGCGGAGCGGCTCGACGGCTACCTCGCCACGGAGCACGGGTGGGTCCAGTCGTACGGCAGCCGCTACGTCCGGCCGCCGATCCTGGCCGGCGACATCTCCCGCCCCGCCCCGATGACGGTGCGCTGGACCTCGTACGCGCAGTCCCTCACGCACCGGCCGGTCAAGGGCATGCTCACCGGGCCCGTCACCATGCTCGCCTGGTCCTTCGTCCGCGACGACCAGTCCCTCGCCGACACCGCCCGGCAGGTCGCCCTCGCACTGCGCGACGAGGTGGACGACCTGGAGGCCGCGGGCACGTCGGTCATCCAGGTCGACGAGCCCGCCCTTCGCGAGACGCTGCCGCTGCGGGCCGCCGACCGCGCCGCGTACCTGGCCTGGGCGACCGAGGCGTTCCGCCTCACGACCGGCGGCGTACGGCCGGACACCCAGATCCACACCCATATGTGCTACGCCGAGTTCGGCGACATCGTCCAGGCCATCGACGACCTCGACGCCGACGTCATCAGCCTGGAGGCGGCCCGCTCCCACATGCAGGTCGCCCGCGAACTCGCCGCCCACGGCTACCCGCGCGGGGCGGGTCCGGGCGTCTGGGACATCCACTCCCCTCGCATCCCCTCCACGGAGGAGGCAACGGCCCTGCTCCGTAAGGGACTTGAGGCGATCCCCGCCGACCGGCTCTGGGTCAACCCCGACTGCGGCCTGAAGACCCGCGGCTGGCCGGAGACCCGCGCCTCCCTGGAGAACCTCGTGGCCGCCGCCCGTACCGTCCGCGGCGAGTCGTCCCCGTCCTGACACCTCAGGCCGATCTGCCGTCCGCGGCACAGGTTGCCGCGGCCGGCAGATCGGGCCTTGCGACGAGTTCACTGCTCCGCCTGCCGGGGCTTCGGCGGTTCGTTGTTGACGGAGACTGTCCCCGGTCCGGGGGAGCCCCGCCGCCGGTGTCTCGGCCGACGATCCGCGGCATGGCTCTGTTCACGAGAACGGCCAGCACCTGCTGAGAGTCCACGTCGACAAGGGATGCAGGCCCGAGAAGCGTCAACAGCCGGGCGGGGGCGCCGTGCTGGGCTATCGATGCACCTGCCATCCGCGGTCCGCCTCGGCGCGAGCCACTTCGGCGTCATACCGATCCGCGTCGAAGTGGAGCTCCGGCGGAGGGTGCGGCATGGAAGTGTGAGCCGCCCACGGAGCCTCCCAGTCCGACCACTGCACGATCTCTCCGAACCGCTGCACGACCACGGTCAGGAAGCCGCAGCAGCCACCGGTGCAATCGGGTTCCCCAAGCTCGATGCGGCGCGCCTCGGCGGTCGCCCGGAGAGGGCTGGGACCGCCGACCGGCAGCGCATCAGTCGCGTACGGTCCGCGGCCGCCTTCGCCGACCGCTTCCTCGACCACGTCCTCGCCGTTGACCCAGAACCGCACCTGGGCAGGGAACCGGGGGCCCGGCGGCAGAACCTTGATCTCCAAACGGTCGAACATCAGACCACCCTACGGGCCACGCCGGCGTCACCGCGCGGCCCAGCTGGCGCCCACTTCCGCCCGAACGCAGACGTCTCTACGAGAACGCCGGATCAGCGACCTTGACGAGACGAACCTAGTCGCGGCCGCCGTTCAAGTACTCGCCGATCCGGTGCAAGCTCCGCCAGGCGGAGGGATCGGTGCTGTCGCCCAACGTGATGTGCAGGGCCGGGCGGGCAGCTGGGCCGAGTGGCACGGGGGCCAGGTCGGCCAGGGCGCGGCGCGTGCGGTCGAGGCCGAGGTCCGCCGTGGCACGGGGACCGAGGGTGAACGAGATGGGGGCGGACGGCGGTTCGTAGTGTGCCGGCGCCGTCAGGTCGGCTCGGGCTGGGCGCAGCTCGGTGACCATCGTGGCGAGTTCGTGCCGTTCGGCGAGGGCTTCCGCCAGTTTCGGCAGCACGTCCAGGGGAGGGCGCCGGCCGGCGGTGTGGCCGAGGGCCAGGGTGATGTGTTCCTCGATGCCGGCGCGGGTGTGGGCGATGCGGATGGTGGCGATGGCCGGTCTCTCGGGAGCGCCGACCACGACGAGCCAGGTGGGGGTCGAGCTTCGTGCCCTGTCGCGGGCCAGAGCCGTCAACTGGCCGCGTGACCAGGGCAGGTTGACGGGCTCCGCGGTGGACCATCCGGCGGGCATGGCGCCGGTGAGCAGCTGCCAGGCGCATTCCAGGGCTCCCCCGAGGACGAGTTGGTCGGTGGCGGGGTGGATGGTGCGCAGCGACAGCACCAGCTGCTGTCCGTCGGCTGCTCGGGGGCGCTTGAACGGCGGGGTGATGCGCGGTCGCCCGTCGGGGCCGGCGGCCGGAATGAAGTGGCCTTCGTTCCAACGCAGTTCGGATCCGGTGAGGCCGTCGTAGTAGCCGTGTTCGGGGTCCTGGATGACCCAACGGCCGGGTGCGCGGTCCAGGAGGGTGCGCAGGGGGAAGGTGAGCCGGGTGCTCGGCGGGGTGATGAGGTGGAGTTCGCGGCCGGTGCCGGTGGTGAAGCGGATGACGTCGGTCAGCCAGGCGGTGGCGGCCGCGACGGGGCGGTCATGGATGACGACGGCGGCTTTGCCGGTGAGTATGTCGATGCCCGTGGGGCCGGGCGCCGCCTGACCCGCGGGGTCGGTGTCGGGAACGGGGACGACGTCGGTGTGCGCGGCATCGCGCGGCCAGGCGGTGCCGCCGAGGACCGCCGTCAGCCGGCCCGCCACCGACCCGGCCAGCCGCCGGGCCTGCGCGACCGCGCTCGCGCCCCGCACCTCGGTCCACCACACCGGAACGGTGACCTCCCTGCCAACCGCCTGGCCGAGCAACCTGCTGGCCTCGCCCGGGACTTGGAGGAAGCGTGGCGCTTCGACGGAGACGAGGGGCTGACCGTCGCCCCGGCACAGCTCCGCGGCCGCGCCGCCCGCTGCCCGGTTCACCCTCAGGTCCGGGCCTCCCGCATGCAGCGCGGCGAGCAGGGTCTTGGCGTCCGGCATGGTCGGGGTGAGGGCGATGGCGTCGTGGGTCATGGACTGCTTTCTGAAGTGTGGGGCAGGCGGTCAGACGCCCCGATCAGAGTCGATCGGTCAAGTCCAGGCCCATACCGTCTTCCTCCGCTTCGGAAATGAAGATGCCGAAGTCGACGGCATGTCCAAAGTAGGTGGGCTCCCCTGTCTCAGGGGAAACACCGAGGACGGCCGTGATGTCACGCAACGCCTCTGCGAGGCGCGGTGCGTTCCGGTGATGCACCTCGGGGTGGGGGCGTCCGGAGAAGTCGAGCGGGCTCCAAATGTCGTGGTGCACTTCGAGGTTCACGGCCGGGCCGAAGGGGTCCGGCGTAACCGAGAACTCGATGAGCCCTGACTCTCGGCGGCCCTTCCCTGATGCGTCGAACCAGGTTCCTGCCCCACCGACGTGAAGGGTGGCGACTTCCGCCTCGGGGAAAGCGGCAGGCCGGCTCCCCAGCACCTTCCCAGGAAGGTCCGGATCATCCAGCGGCAGGGTAGTGAAGAGTGTGCTTCGCACGCCAACAGGACCCGAGTTGAGCACGTACCAGCCGTACTCCAACTTCACAGCGTCCATGAGGTCGAACCTCTTCAGAACACCGGCAACCTTCGCCGCAACAGTCAGGGCGGACTGCAGACCGGGCGGAATCGACTCTCCAAGATCCCAGTACCAAGAGCCGCATTCCTTTGGCGCACGCATCAGAGTGGACACAACTGGAGTTCCTTACGGGAAAATGAGGCCGTCGGGCGGAACAGTTATGGCTCCGTCTTCGAACCGCAGTAAGACGGTCTTGCCAGGGTGCCGCATCACCGCATGTTCGACCGCCGAGAACACCCGAGGTGTGAGTGCCGACATGGGCTGGTGCACGTCAAGGGCTGCCACGCCGTGGCGCAACCCATCGTACTCCAGCTGTTCAAGCGCCTCCGGAACCACCTTCTGGATGCGCTTGATGGAATCGACATCCTTGAGCTGGTAGGCGAAATCAGGAGCCCCGTCGGGTTTTCTTGTGTAGACATCGAGATCCCAGGGCGTATCTTTGTCTCCGAACTCGAAACCGAGGTGGGTGAACCCGCGTTCCTGCAGCTCGGTCGCCTGAGTAAGCGCCATGTATGCGGCCGGGATCATGCTCCCCTTGGGATCGCTTCTACTGGGCCCTTTCTTGCACATATTCAGGATCTCGTCGTAATTGTCGAGGTGACGGAGGTGTCCTCTGCCGATGAGTTCGGCCACTCCGGCACCATAAGGGTCTTTGCGAAGACCCTGGAGCGCCTTTTCCTGATCGGCTGGAGCCATCTTCGCGCGACCGAGTTCGGCCAGGACTCCGGCCTCCTGCTGTGGCGTCATCGGCCCGGTGTGCGCCTGCGCCATGACGTCGGCAACAGTCCGGTACCGCGACGGGTCCACATCTGAGGTGATGCCTGGCGCATCATCTGCCCTTGGCAGTGTGGGCGGCGGGGAGCCATGGTCGGGCACACCATGATGCGCGGCACCGGTTTCATCGCCGGGTGACGTATCGGTCGTGCCGTGTCCCGAGCCGCCGTGGTGGGCCGCGGCCCCAGCGTGTGGATCCCCTGAATGGGCGTGCGGGACATCGCTGTCGCTCGCGCTACCAGTCGGCACACCCTCGCCTCGCCCGTGCGGAGCCGATTCGCTCCCGCCAGTGGCCTCGTCGCCGGCCCGTGGCGGTAAACCCTTCCCTGCATGGGCGTTCGCCCCGTGAGCGTGATCTGCCGCGCCCACCCCCGCAAGTTCACGTTCACCGTGTCCGGCCCCCGCCGCGAGGTCCGAACCCGAGGGCTCGTGCTTGGCCGGCGACAGGTTGGGCGTGCCGTCCGCGTTGATCGGGACGAGACGGCCGTCCTTGTCGACGCGGTAGCGGTGGTCCAGGTCGAGGATCCCGTCGGGGAACTTCGACCTCGGTATCTGGAAGTGGTCGGTCACGTTGGCCAGGACCTGGGAAACCTTGGGCAGGTCCGACAGGGCCTTGACCGCCTTGAGACTGCCGGAGAGCGGATCGAGTGCATCGCCTATCTTCGCCACGGTGCCGGCCGCCTTCGCGACGGCACCGCCCTTGCCCAGTCTCGCAACGCCCGCGGCAGGGCCGGAAGCCAGCGTGATCAGGTTGAAGAAGACCACCGCATGCGCGCGGGCGGGATCCTTCTTCCACATGTCGTAGTCGACGAACTGCTTGCCGAACTCCTTCGCGTACGCCTTGCTGTCGCGCTGCCAGCTCGACAGGTGCTCGCCCTCACCGAGCTGTTCCATGCCGTACGCGTAGGCGCCCACGACCGTACGGCGCAGCCCGTCCCACGCCTGGTCGCGAGCGGGCTGGCCGTGGTAGCCGAGCAGGGTGCCGATGCCGTCGATGCCGCCCCAGATGCTGTCCTTGGCCAGACCGTCCCACGCCCAGCTCTTCGCGCCGTGGCCCCACCAGTCCAGGCTCCAGCGCTCGTACGTCCGCTCGTCCGGGCTGCCCCACGGCAGGCTCTCCAAGTCCTTGAGCACGGCGGCGCTCTCGCCGTACATGCCCTTCGCGTGCGTGCCGTCGTCCACGATCCACGTCGGCCGGCACTCCGCCGGGGCGATCGCCTCGATCTTGTTCGCCGCACGGCGCTCCGCGTCCTGGAACGCGACGCGCGCCTCGTTCACGCCGTCCCACAGGGCCTTGTCGCGGTCGACCTTGTCCTGGTCCTTGGTCCAGCCGTCGTCCCCCTGGACCCCGGCGACGAATGCGATCGCGTCCAGCTTCAACTGCTTGAGCCGGTCCGCATGCGGTTTGGCCTCGGCGGCGAAGATGTCCAGCGCGTCGGCGAGGGACTCGATGTGCGTGGCGAAAGTGTCGGCAGTGTCCATCACCGGACGCGTCGAGGAGAACAGCTGCTCGGCCTCCGGGGCCTTGTAATAGCCGGCCGTCGCCTGGAAACGCGAGTGGACGTCCTGCCCGTTGTTCCGGATGCCCGTCGCGTACGTCCGCAGTTGCGAAACCGCGGTCGCCAACTCACCGAAGTCACCGGTGTACTGCGGGATCCCACCCGGCTCGATCATCCCGACTGCTTCCCGTCCCTGCCGCCGGACTCCTTGCCCACAGCGGCCAGTTCCTCCGGAGTGGGCGCCTTGGCCGCCTCACGCTGCGACTGCGCCGCCATCTCCACATCGCCCGCGATGTATTCGGTCGTGGCTTTGACCGTGCCGTCCATCGTCTTCCTCGTGCGGGCCGCCATGAACGTGATGCTTGCCTTGGTGTCGGAGGCGAAGTCCGCCACCGCGACACCCACCGGCCCCACCGGCACCTCACCGCAGTACGGACCACTGATCGTGCCCACAAAGCGCGCCGCATCCGCCACGCTGTCGCCGTACCCCTTGATGTCCTTGCTCAAGTCATCGGCCGCAAGCCCGACCAGCGACAGCACCGACGCCACCCCGCTGGGCGTGATGTCCCACCCCGTCATCTGCGCAACCCCCCGCGATCCTGTAGCCCGTAGCCAGTAGGCACGGTCACGCACACCACTGACACGTCCCCGGTCCATGACTATCAAGATCGCCGTTGCACATGCAATGCAGATCAGGCCATGCATCGGCGGTTTCCCACCCTCTCCACGACGGCGCCTGAGAGTCTCGTTGCTGAGCAGGCAAAGACGTCCAAGGGTGCCCTCTTCGCTGATTCGACCTGACGGCGCGGCGGATCGCGGCCACCGCACAGGTCCGAAGTCCACCAAGCCACCAAGCCACCAGGACGTGACCGTCGACCGAGGCCCGCCCGCGTTGCGGACTCGACGGCCATCAAGCGTGCGCCACGTGTGCCGCTCATGCGTCACGATGTCGCTCGCCACGTACACAACTGGGTGGAGATGCTCCGAGCAGATTGGCAGCATGCACCGTGTAGTCCTCATCGACATCCGCAACGCGGATCGGGCGGCGACAGACAGCATCAAGGGCGTTGTTGAGAGCCACGGTTGGGGGAAAATGTCATCTGGTACCCGTGAGAATTGGCGACCGAAAGTGCTGCCGGGCGATGTCGAGGCGTCGCGCCAGTTGCAGGAATGGCTCGCCGAAGAAGAGGGCTACAGGCTCTTCGGCATCGAGCACGACTTCCGAGGCGCGGACCTGTCCGGCGGCGACTTCACCAGCTCGTGGTTCACCCAGGCCAACCTCACTGATGTGCGGCTGGTGGAAGCGGTCCTCTACCGCGCCGACCTCCAGTCGGCCGACCTCACCGGCGCGGACCTCACCGGCGCCGACCTGGTGAGGGCGAACCTCGACGAGGCCGTACTCCGTTCCGCGCGCCTCGACGGAGCCGACATGGTCAAGGCCTCACTGCACGGGGTCGACGCGTCCGTGGCGAGCTTCAGGGGAACGCGGATCATGGGCGCCTCGCTCTTTAGCGTCGACCTGCGCGGCGCCGACCTCACCGACGCCACCCTGATGCAGAACAGCTTCCGAGTCACGATGGATGACGCCACCGTGGTGCGCGGCCTGTCCGGCACCGTGTTCGGGCCCATCACCGTACGCAACGGAGGAAGCGTCCAGGAGTTGGCCGGCGTCGAACTCCAAGCGTGGATCAGTGAGCGGGGCGGCGCGATCGAAGTGATCGCTCCGGGGGACCCCGTCCACTGCTCCTGACGGTCCTCGTAAGAACTGCTCTGCCGCGTGATAGCCGCCGAGCTCCGGGGGGCGGTCTCGGCCCGCATCATCGCTGGAGCTGGACCTGATGGTGGCCTCCGGTCATGTCGCGGTCGTCGGCGGTCCCGGTCCGGCAAGACGCTGCTGCGCGCGCAGGGCCGGCTGCGCGCACCAGTGGCGGCCGAAGGACGGGGCGGGCTCGGGCACCCGTGCCGGACGCCTTCGGCCGCGCCTGGTACAAGCCCACGCACCACGACATGGGCCCGGTCGTGCGCTACCTCGGCCCGGAGGTACCGCCTGCTGACCCTGAGCGCCCCGGAGCTGACCCGTCCTCGTGCTTCGTGGCGGCGTGGACCAAGGTGATGGACCTGGACCGCTTCGACGTGGCCTGCTCTCACTTCCCCCGGTCCGGTCGCGGAGCGCCGGCCCGGGCCGCCCGGGCCCGCGGATGTGCCGTCCCCTAGCCCGGGCAGGCGGCGCGCAGGATCGCGGAGACCTCGCCGAGGGTGGCGCCCGCCGCCAGGGCCGCCTTCATCGGGGGCAGTACGTCCCCGCCGGTCAAGGACGTCCGGCGCAGTGGGCCCAGGGCCGCTTCCACCCGCTCCTGGCAGCGCCAGGCGCGGAGTTTGGCCAGGCGCTCGGCCTGGCGGGCGACCAGCTCCGGCGCGGGCAGCCGCACCGGCAGGGGCGCCGGCTCCGGGGTGAGTTCCAGCGGGATGCCCTCGGCCCGGCTCAAGGAGAACACCGCGCGCACCAGCCGCCGCTCGTACGGACGGGTCGCGTCCGCGCCGCGCAGCACCACGGCGCAGCGGGGCGCGGACGCTCCCCGCTCCTCCGCCGCCACCTGGTGCAGCAGCACCAGCGGGACGGCAGGGGGATCGACGCACAGGGTGAGGACCGTCGTGCCCCGCGCGCATCCCGCCAGCAGCACGCGCATGTCGTCGATCGAGTCGACGGCGACTCCGCCGAGGCCCACCATGCCGTGGGCGAGCGGGTCGTCGCTGTCGTACCCGGCCCGGGTCGGCCAGTCGAACTCGACCGGCGGGCTCCCGGCGTCCCGCACGGCCAAGGACTCAAGCGTGGCTGGTCTCATCCCGTACCGCCCGGCCTTCCTGATCAGTAGCGGTAGTGGTCCGGCTTGTACGGGCCTTCTACCTCGACGCCGATGTATGCGGCCTGCTCCGGGCGGAGCTCGGTCAGCTTGACGCCGAGCGAGGCCAGGTGCAGGCGCGCGACCTTCTCGTCCAGGTGCTTGGGCAGCACGTAGACGTCGGTCGGGTACTGAGACGGCTTGGTGAACAGCTCGATCTGCGCCAGCGTCTGGTCCGCGAACGAGTTGGACATCACGAAGGACGGGTGACCGGTCGCGTTGCCCAGGTTCAGCAGGCGGCCCTCGGACAGGACGATCAGCACCTTGCCGTCGGGGAACGTCCAGGTGTGCACCTGGGGCTTCACCTCGTCCTTGACGACGCCGGGGATCCTGGCCAGCCCGGCCATGTCGATCTCGTTGTCGAAGTGCCCGATGTTCCCGACGATCGCCTGGTGCTTCATCCTGGCCATGTCCGCGGCCATGATGATGTCCTTGTTGCCCGTCGTGGTGATGAAGATGTCGGCCTTGTCGACGACCTCCTCCAGCGTCGTGACCTGGTAGCCGTCCATCGCCGCCTGAAGCGCGCAGATCGGGTCGATCTCCGTGATGATCACACGGGCGCCCTGCCCGCGCAGGGACTCGGCGCAGCCCTTGCCGACGTCGCCGTAGCCGCACACGACCGCCGTCTTGCCGCCGATCAGGACGTCGGTGGCGCGGTTGATGCCGTCGATCAGGGAGTGGCGGCAGCCGTACTTGTTGTCGAACTTCGACTTCGTCACGGCGTCGTTCACATTGATCGCCGGGAACAGGAGGTCGCCGTCGCGCATCATCTCGTAGAGACGGTGGACACCCGTCGTGGTCTCCTCCGTCACACCACGGATCTCCGAGGCCAGCTGCGTCCAGTCGATCGAGGTGGTGCCCAACAGGCGGAGGATCACCGCGAGTTCGTCCTGGTCGGCGGTGGACGGGTCGGGCACCGAGCCCGCCTTCTGGTACTCCACGCCCTTGTGCACCAGGAGGGTGGCGTCGCCGCCGTCGTCCAGGATCATGTTCGGGCCGCCGGTGGGGGTGTTCAGCCAGGTCAGCGCCTGCTCCGTGCACCACCAGTACTCCTCAAGGGTCTCGCCCTTCCAGGCGAAGACGGGGATCCCGGCGGCGGCGACGGCCGCGGCGGCGTGGTCCTGGGTGGAGAAGATGTTGCAGGAGGCCCAGCGGACCTCGGCGCCGAGGGCGACCAGGGTCTCGATCAGCACGGCGGTCTGCACCGTCATGTGCAGCGAGCCGGTGATACGGGCGCCGGCCAGCGGCTGCGTGGCGGCGTACTCCTTGCGGATCGACATCAGACCGGGCATCTCGTGCTCGGCGAGAGTGATCTCCTTGCGGCCGAAGGCGGCGAGGGAGAGGTCGGCGACCTTGAAGTCGGTGAAGTCAGCGGGTGCCTGCGAGGGCATGGGTGCTCCTGTGAGTTGTGTGCTGGGGGGCGCGAGCGGCGGCCCGGACGGCTCGGGGGGCCGGGGCCGCCCACCGGCTCGCGATGTTCTGGTGGATGTCGAGGGTCGCCGTCGACTTGTTGAGGGTGATGTAGTGCAGGCCCGGGGCACCCTCCGCCAGGAGCCGCTCCGCCATGGCGGTGGCGTACTCGACGCCGATGCGATGCCCGTCGGCCGGGTGGTCGCGGGCGGCCTCCAGGCGCGAGGCGAGGGCAACGGGGAAGCGCGCGTCGCTCAGCTCGGCGAACCGGCGGACCTGGCGGATGTCGGTGGCGGGCATGATCTCGGGGATGACGGGGGTCGGGCAGCCCGCCTCGGCCAGCCGGTCCCGCAGCCGCAGGTAGTCCGTCACGTCGAAGAACATCTGCGTGATCGCGTAGTCGGCTCCGGCCCGGCACTTGGCCACGAAGTGACGGATGTCCTCGGTCCAGTCGGGTGAGCGCGGGTGCCGTTCGGGGAAGGCCGCGACACCCACACTGAAGTCGCCCAACTGCCCTATCAGACGCACGAGTTCATGGGCGTGGGTGAAACCCTGCGGGTGGGGGGTCCAGATGCCCTTCGGGTCGCCCGGCGGGTCGCCGCGCAGCGCGAGCACGTCCCGGATCCCCGCGTCGGCGTACTGGCCGATGATGTGCCGCAGTTCCGCCACGGAGTGCCCGACGGCGGTCAGGTGGGCCACCGGGCGCAGGGTGGTCTCGGTGGCTATCCGCTTGGTGACCTCGATAGTGCGGTCCCGCGACGATCCGCCCGCCCCGTAGGTGACGGAGACGAACGCCGGGGCGAAGGCCTCGATCCGGCGGATGGCGTTCCACAGGGTGCGCTCGCCCGCGGCGGTCTTCGGCGGGAAGAACTCGAAGGAGAAGGTGGGACGGCCATCGGCGAGGATCTCGCGCAGGGTCGTCATGCCCGGCCTCCGGCATTGAAGTATCCGGCTTCGGGGTGGTGGATGACGATGGCGTCGGTGGACTGCTCCGGGTGGAGCTGGAACTCCTCGGAGAGATGGACGCCGATCCGCTCAGGTCCGAGCAGGTCCGCGATCTTCGCGCGGTCCTCCAGGTCGGGACAGGCCGGGTAGCCGAGCGAGTAGCGGCAACCCTGGTACTCGGTACGGAACATGCCGTCCAGGGACGTGGGATCACCCGCCGCGATGCCCAGTTCGCAGCGCACCCGGGCGTGCCAGTACTCGGCGAGCGCCTCGGCCAACTGGACGGACAGGCCGTGCAGTTCGAGGTAGTCGCGGTAGGCGTTGGCCTCGAAGAGCTTGGCGGTCTCCTCGCCGATGCGGGAGCCGACCGTGACGACCTGGAGGCCGACCACGTCCACCTCTCCCGACTCCTCGGGGCGGAAGAAGTCCGCGAGGCACAGCCTGCGGCCCCGGTGCTGGCGCGGAAAGGTGAAGCGGGTGCGTTCCGAGCCGCGCTCGTCGAGCAGGATGAGGTCGTCGCCCTTGGACACGCAGGGGAAGTAGCCGTGGACCACGGCCGCTTCGAGGAGGCTCTCGGTGTGCAGGCGGTCGAGGAGCCCGCGCAGCCGGGGCCTGCCCGCGGTCTCCGCCAGTTCCTCGTACGAGGGGCCGCCGCGGGCCTGCTTCAGACCCCACTGGCCCTTGAACAACGCGCCTTCGTCCAGCCAGGACGCGTAGTCCTTCAGGGCGATGCCCTTGGTGACGCGGGTGCCCCAGAACGGCGGGGTGGGGACGGGGTTGTCGGTGGCCACGTCGGACCGGCCCCCGTCGGACGGCTCCTCGACCCGGAGGGCCGCCACGTCCCGTCGGAGGACGCGGCGTTGCTTGAGCTCGGGCAGGGTGGCGCCCGGCACTCCGCGCCGTACGGCCATGAGGGCGTCCATGAGGCGCAGGCCTTCGAAGGCGTCGCGGGCGTAGCGGACTTCGCCCTCGTAGATCTCGTGGAGGTCCTGTTCGACGTAGGCGCGGGTGAGGGCCGCGCCGCCGAGGATGACGGGGTACTCCGCGGCCAGCTTGCGCTGGTTGAGCTCCTCCAGGTTCTCCTTCATGATCACCGTCGACTTCACCAGCAGGCCGGACATTCCGATCACGTCGGCGCGGTGCTCCTCGGCGGCCTCCAGGATCGCGGAGACGGGCTGCTTGATGCCGAGGTTGACGACGTTGTAGCCGTTGTTGGACAGGATGATGTCGACAAGGTTCTTGCCGATGTCGTGGACGTCGCCGCGCACGGTGGCCAGGACGATGGTGCCCTTGCCCTCGGCGTCCGACTTCTCCATGTGCGGCTCCAGGTGGGCCACGGCCGCCTTCATGACCTCGGCGGACTGGAGCACGAACGGCAGCTGCATCTGGCCCGAGCCGAACAGCTCCCCGACCACCTTCATGCCGGCGAGCAGGGTGTTGTTGACGATGTCGAGCGCGGGAGTGTCCTGGAGGGCCTCATCCAGATCGGCCTCAAGACCGTTCTTCTCGCCGTCGATGATGCGGCGCTGGAGGCGCTCGTCCAGCGGCAGCGCGAGCAGTTCCTCGGCCTTGCCCGCCTTCATCGACTTCATGTTGACGCCCTCGAACAGCTCCATCAGCCGCTGCAACGGGTCATAACCCTCCGCGCGGCGGTCGTAGATCAGGTCCAGGGCGACCTTGACCTGCTCCTCCTCCAGGCGCGCGATCGGCAGGATCTTCGAGGCGTGCACGATCGCCGAGTCCAGGCCGGCCTTGACGCACTCGTCCAGGAACACGGAGTTGAGCACGACGCGGGCGGCCGGGTTGAGGCCGAAGGAGATGTTGGACAGGCCGAGCGTGGTCTGCACCTCGGGGTGACGGCGCTTGAGCTCGCGGATCGCCTCGATGGTGGCGACACCGTCCTTGCGGGACTCCTCCTGGCCGGTGCAGATGGTGAAGGTGAGGGTGTCGATGAGGATGTCCGACTCGTGCACCCCCCAGTTCCCGGTCAGATCGGCGATCAGCCGCTCGGCGATGGCGACCTTGGTCTCGACGGTGCGGGCCTGGCCCTCCTCGTCGATGGTGAGCGCGATCAGCGCCGCACCGTGCTCCACCGCCAGTTCGGTCACCTTCACGAACCGCGACTCCGGTCCGTCACCGTCCTCGTAGTTGACCGAGTTGATGACCGCCCGCCCGCCCAGCTTCTCCAACCCCGCCCGCAACACCGGCAGTTCGGTCGAATCCAGCACGATCGGCAGCGTCGACGCGGTCGCGAAGCGGCCGGCCAGTTCGGCCATGTCGGCCACGCCGTCGCGGCCCACGTAGTCGACGCACAGGTCGAGCATGTGGGCGCCCTCGCGGATCTGGTCCCGGGCCATCTCCACACAGTCGTCCCAGCGGCCCTCCAGCATCGCCTCCCGGAACTTCTTCGACCCGTTCGCGTTCGTCCGCTCCCCGATCGCCATGTACGCGGTGTCCTGCCGGAACGGCACGGTCTGGTAGAGCGAGGCCGCACCCGGCTCGGGTGCCGGGTGCCGAGCGGGCGGGGTCAGGCCGCGGACGCGTTGCACGATGGCCCGCAGGTGCTCGGGCGTCGTTCCGCAGCAGCCGCCCACCAACGACAGGCCGTGGTCGCGGACGAAACCCTCCTGGGCGTCCGCCAGTTCGGCCGGGGACAGCGGGTAGTGGGCGCCTTCCTTGGTCAGGACGGGCAGGCCCGCGTTCGGCATGCAGGACAGCGGGATGCGCGCGTTGCGCGCGAGGTGGCGCAGGTGCTCGCTCATCTCGGCGGGGCCGGTGGCGCAGTTCAGGCCGATCATGTCGATGCCCAGCGGTTCCAGAGCGGTCAGCGCGGCCCCGATCTCCGACCCCAGCAGCATCGTCCCGGTGGCCTCCACGGTCACCGAGCAGATGAGGGGGACGTCGAGGCCGAGCGCGGCCAGCGCCCGGCGGGCGCCGATCACCGCGGCCTTCGTCTGGAGCAGGTCCTGGGACGTCTCGACGAGCAGCGCGTCGGCGCCGCCGGTCAACAGCCCCTCCGCGTTGGCCTGGTAGGCGTCACGGATGGTTGCGTACGCGATGTGGCCGAGGGTCGGCAGCTTGGTGCCGGGACCGATGGAGCCCAGTACCCAGCGCT
This sequence comes from Streptomyces sp. NPDC048111, assembly GCF_043202815.1. Classification (NCBI taxonomy): domain Bacteria; kingdom Bacillati; phylum Actinomycetota; class Actinomycetes; order Kitasatosporales; family Streptomycetaceae; genus Streptomyces; species Streptomyces sp. NPDC048111. The sequence continues at coordinate 254,685 of NZ_JBIDBD010000004.1, read as the reverse complement.
GCTGTCCGGTGGAGGCGGTGAACTCGTCGGCGACCTCGCGGGCGATCCGCGCGCCGGACTCCGACAGCTCGAAGACCCGCTCCGGGATGTCGTACTCGCTCATCGCCGCGAGGTTCGCGCCGAAGGTGTTGGTCTCGACGCAGTCCACACCGACCGCGAAGTACGCCTCGTGGACCGTGCGCACGATGTCGGGCCGGGTCACGTTCAGGACCTCGTTGCAGCCTTCGAGGTCCTGGAAGTCCTCCAGGGTGGGGTCCTGCGCCTGCAGCATCGTGCCCATCGCACCGTCGGCCACCACCACCCGGGTGGCGAGCGCCTCGCGCAGGGCGGCCGCCCTGCCGGCCGGGCCGGTCCCCGCCGTGCTCACAGCGCTCTCGCCAGGTGCGGGGCGAACTCCGCGGCCGCCTCGGGCCCGTAGGCGAGGGTGAGCCTGAGCGCCAGCTCCGCGCGGTCGAGTACGTACTCCTGTGTCCCGACCCGCTCCAGCACGGTGGTGGCGAGCGCGCTGCCCAGCTGGGCCGCCCGCTCCAGCGGGAGGCCCCAGGCGGTGGCGGCGAGGAAGCCGGAACGGAAGGCGTCGCCGACCCCGGTGGGGTCCGCCGCGGCGGTGGTGGGGACGCTCGGGATCTCCAGGGTCGGCCGGTCCGCACGCCGGATGCGGGAGCCCGCCGCGCCGAGGGTGGTGACCCACCTGCGGGTACGGTCCAGCACCTGGCGCTCGGTCCAGCCGCTGCGCTCCAGGAGCAGCGCGGACTCGTACTCGTTGGTGAAGAGCGTGTCCGCGCCGTCGACCAGAGCGCGCACCTCCTCCCGGTCGAGCCGGGCGAGCTGCTGCGAGGGGTCGGAGGCGAAGGGGATGCCGAGCTCCCGGCACTCGCGGGCGTGCCGCAGCATGGCCTCGGGGTCGTTAGGGGAGACCAGGACGAGGTCGAGCTCGCCCGCCCGCTCGGCCACCGGTGCCAGGGCGATGGTGCGTGCCTCGGCCATCGCGCCCGCGTAGAAGGTGGCGATCTGGTTGTGCTCGGCGTCCGTGGTGCAGACGAACCGGGCGGTGTGGTGGGCGGGGAAGACGTGCACCGACTCGGTGTCCACGCCGTGCTCCTTGAGCCAGACCTCGTACGCGCCGAAGTCGCTGCCCACGGCCCCGATCAGGATCGGGCGCAGGCCGAGCAGGCCGAGCCCGAAGGCGATGTTCGCGGCCACTCCCCCACGGCGCAGGTCCAGGCTGTCCGCCAGGAAGGAGAGGGAGACGTGCTCCAGGCGGCCGGCCACGAGCTGGTCGGCGAACCGGCCGGGGTAGACCATCAGATGGTCGGTGGCGATGGAGCCGGAGAGAGCGATGCGCATGGCGTGGGCCTTCCTCGGTCGGTCAGATGCGGGCGGCGGCGCGCAGGGCGTCCACGCGGTCGGTGCGCTCCCAGGTGAAGTCCGCCAGCTCACGGCCGAAGTGGCCGTAGGCGGCGGTCTGGGCGTAGATCGGGCGCAGCAGGTCGAGGTCGCGGATGATCGCGGCCGGGCGGAGGTCGAAGACCTCGGCGACGGCCCGCTCGATCCTGGCCGCCGCCACCTTCGCGGTGCCGAAGGTCTCGACGAACAGGCCGACCGGCTCGGCCTTGCCGATGGCGTACGCGACCTGCACCTCGCAGCGGTTCGCGAGGCCCGCGGCGACGACGTTCTTGGCGACCCAGCGCAGGGCGTAGGCGGCCGAGCGGTCGACCTTGGAGGGGTCCTTGCCGGAGAAGGCGCCGCCGCCGTGCCGGGCGTAGCCGCCGTACGTGTCGATGATGATCTTGCGACCGGTCAGGCCCGCGTCGCCCATCGGCCCGCCGATCTCGAACCGGCCGGTCGGGTTGACCAGAAGGCGGTAGCCCTCGGTCTCCAACTTGATCCCGTCTGCGGCGAGTTGGGCGATGACCTGTTCCACGACGTGTTCGCGCACGTCCGGCACGAGGAGGCCGTCGAGGTCGATGTCCGCGGCGTGTTGCGAGGAGACGACCACGGTGTCGAGGCGGACGGGGGTGTCGCCGTCGTACTCGATGGTGACCTGGGTCTTGCCGTCGGGGCGCAGGTACGGGAGCGTGCCGTTCTTGCGGACCTCGGTCAGGCGGTGCGCGAGCCGGTGCGCGAGGTGGATCGGCAGCGGCATCAGGGCGGGGGTCTCGTCGCAGGCGTAGCCGAACATCAGGCCCTGGTCGCCGGCGCCCTGCCGGTCCAGTTCGTCCCCCTCCTCGCCCGCGGCGGTACCGACCCGCTGCTCGTACGCGGTGTCGACGCCCTGCGCGATGTCCGGGGACTGGGCGCCGATGGACACCGAGACGCCGCAGGAGGCACCGTCGAAGCCCTTGGCGGAGGAGTCGTAGCCGATGGCCAGGACGGTGTCCCGGACGAGCTGGGCGATGGGGGCGTACGCGGTGGTGGTGACCTCGCCGGCGATGTGCACCTGGCCGGTGGTGATCAGGGTTTCGACGGCAACGCGGGAGGCGGGGTCCTGGGCGAGGAGCGCGTCGAGGACGGTGTCGCTGATCCGGTCGGCGATCTTGTCGGGGTGGCCCTCGGTCACGGACTCCGAGGTGAACAGACGGCGCGACATGAAATCTCTTCTCCACTGGTGGGGGCGGGGCTGGTGGGGGCAGGGCGAGTGAGGGCGGGGCTGGTGAGGGCGAGCGGGGCCGGCTCAAGGAGCGTCGAGTCGGGTCCTTGCAAGGCGCTAAAGCGGTCATCGGCCCGGGCTGAAGCGGCGAGCGGAGGCCCACGAGCCGGGGGCCCGGTAGGTGCGGTCGTAGCCCCAAGTGGCCTCCGGGGCAGGGGTGGTGGCCCGGTCCGGACGGGCGCCGCCGCGCACCACGGCCAGCAGGGCCAGTGTCACGGCGGCGGTCTGGTACGCGTCGGGGCGGCCCCGGACGAAGCGCAGGACGTGCAGCTGCTGCTCCGGGGTGAGGCCGTCGGGCGGCGACGCGGCGGGGGGCTCGGCGCCGGGCTCGGGGTCAGCCGCGCCCGCTGGAGCGGGGGGTTGTACGGCGGGCGCGGCGGCGGGCTCGGCGGGGGCGGGGGCGGCCCACGTGGTGGGCTCGTCACGGGTCACGGCAGGAAGCACGGCAGTGGTCATGGCGCGTCCCATCCGGGTGCGGGTTCAGACCGCCCAGGCGAGGGCGGCGGGGGCGGGGTGGTCGCGGGTGTCGTCGGTGGCGCACCACAGGTCGGGTCGTCCGGGCAGCCCGTGCAGTACGCGGGCCAGCACCAGGGTGGCCAACGCACCACGCGGCAGGGCGAGTTGCTCGGAGCACTCGGTGGCGTCGGCCGCGAGCAGGCTGAGCACGGCGGTCGGCCGCGCCTCGGTCACGGCCTCGGTGAGCCGGGCGGCGAGGGCCTCCTCGTCAGCCACGGCCGCGAGGTCGACGGTGCGGGTGAGGACCGGAGTACCGTCGGCGCTGAGCGCCTCGACCGCCGCGACGCAGAAGGGATCGTCGACGAGCGCCGCGGGTACCAGCGCCAGTCGGCGGCCCTCCGTACGGTCCGGCGCAGCGGGCTCCCAGGCGAGCAACTGGCGTTCGCTGACCGCGGGTTGGAGCGCGCCGAGCCAGTAGGACTGGCGCTGGAAGGCGTACGTGGGCAGGTCGACGGGGTCCTCGCCGGGCGCGGCCGCCCGTGCGGTGGCGGCCCAGTCGACCGGCGCCCCGTGGACGTAGGCGTCGGCGAGCGGTGCGAGGACCGAGGACGGGTGCACGAGCGTCACCTCGGGGCCTCGCTCCGCGGCGCGGGAGACCTCGGGGCGGGCCTCGTGCGGGGTCGCGGCGGGCCGCTCCCCGCGGGCGACGGCACGGGCGGCTCCGTCGAGGGACAGGCTGCCGCCCGCGTGCGCGGCGGCGGCCTCCCGCGCGGGGTCGCCGTGGTCCCCGGCGACCGCGAAGTGGTCGGGGCGCACGCCCAGTTCGGCCCACAGGTGCAGCAGCGCCACGCAGACGGCGAAGCGGGCGCACCGCTCGGTGGTCGGGTCGGTCATCGCGCCGTCCGGATCGAGGACGGACTCGATCACCGGGGCGCCGGTGTGTGCGCCGAGAGCACGGGCGCACTCCCTCAGACGCTCGCGAAACACCGGTGAGCCCTCGGCGAGCAGCGTGGCCGTGCGGCGCCAGTCGCTGCCGGGGGCGGGCAGGACGTAGCCGATCCGCTCGTCACCGGCCGCGCCGAGCATCACGTGCGGCGAGGGCCGGCCCGCTGCCAACGCCCGTAGACCGGCTTCGAGTTCGGCGCGCGAGGTGCCGAGGACCACGGCTCGCAGGCCGAGGTCGGCGCGGCCGCGGGCCAGCGCCCTGGTGATCGCCGCGTCGGACGTGCCGGGGTGGGCGAGGCTGAACTCCAGGAGCCGGGAGGCCTGGGCGCACAGTGCCTCCGGGGTGCGCGCCGAGAGGGGCCACGCACACTCCGGGGTGCGCAGCGCGGGGGCGGCGGTCCCGGCCGGGGACGGGGCGCCGGACGCGGCATCGGCCTGGGCGGCGGCGGAACCGGGGGCGGCCGGGGAGTCGGGGGTCGAGGCCGGGGGCGTCGGGTCGTCGGTGGCGGGGGTGGCCGGGTTCTCGTTCGCCGGGTGGGCCGCCGGCGCCTGTTCCAGGATGACGTGGGCGTTGGTGCCGCTGATACCGAAGGAGGAGACGGCCGCGCGGCGCGGCCGCCCCGTCTCGGGCCAGGGCCGGGGCTCGGTGACCAGTTCCACCGCGCCGCTGTCCCACTCCACGTTCGGGGTGGGCGCGTCCACGTGCAGGGTCTTGGGGACGAGGCCCGCGCGCAGCGCCATCACCATCTTGATGACGCCGCCCACTCCGGCCGCGGCCTGGGTGTGGCCGATGTTCGACTTGAGGGAGCCGAGCAGCAGCGGCTCGCCCGTCCGGCGCTTGCCGTACGTGGCGAGCAGGGCGCCCGCCTCGATGGGGTCGCCGAGCCGGGTACCGGTGCCGTGCGCCTCGACCACGTCCACGTCACCGGGCCCGAGCCCCGCGCGCTCCAGTGCCTGGCGGACCACCTTCTGCTGCGAGGGGCCGTTGGGGGCGGTGAGCCCGTTGCTGGCGCCGTCCTGGTTGACGGCGGAGCCCTTGAGCACGGCGAGCACGCGGCGGCCGTGGCGGACGGCGTCCGAGAGCCGTTCCAGCACCAGCAGACCGACGCCCTCCCCCCAGCCGGTGCCGTCCGCGCCGGCCGCGAACGCCTTGCAGCGGCCGTCGGGTGCCATGCCCCGCTGGCGGGAGAACTCCACGAACACGCCGGGCGCGGCCAGGACGGTGACGCCGCCCGCGAGGGCCAGGGTGCTCTCGCCGGAGCGCAGCGACTCGGCCGCCAGGTGCAGGGCCACCAGGGAGGAGGAGCAGGCCGTGTCGACGGTGACGGCCGGGCCCTCCAGGCCCAGCACGTACGCGATGCGGCCCGAGGTCACGCTGGCGGTGGTGCCGGTGAGGAGGTGGCCGTCGGTGCCCTCCCACGGCTGGTGCAGTCGGGGCCCGTAGTCCTGCGCGATGGCGCCGACGTAGACGCCGGTGCGCGAGCCGCGCACCGACAGCGGGTCGATTCCGGCCCGCTCCAGGGCCTCCCACGAGGTTTCGAGGAGCAGCCGCTGCTGCGGGTCCATCGCGACCGCCTCGCGCGGCGATATGCCGAAGAACTCGGCGTCGAAGCGGTCGGCGTCGTGCAGGAATCCGCCCTCGAAGGCGTACGAGCGGCCGGGCCGGTCGGGGTCCGGGTCGTAGAGGTTGTCGGTGTCCCAGCCCCGGTTGTCGGGGAGTTCGCTGAGCGCGTCGCGGCCCTCGGCGACCAGGTCCCACAGGTCCTCGGGAGAGGCGGTGCCGCCCGGGTAGCGGCAGGCCATGCCGACGATGGCGATCGGTTCGGTGCGGCGCAGCTCCGTCTCGCGCAACCGGCGCTTGGTCTCGCGCAGTTCGGTGGTGGCCCGGCGCAGATAGTCGCGGAGCTTGTCCTCGGTGGCGCTGGCGCCGTGTGGTCCGTTCCCCATCGTCGGATACGGCCTTTCTCGCTTGAGGTGTGTCGCTTGAGGGAGGTGGAGAGGGGTCAGAGCAGGTCGAGTTCGCCGTCGAGGGTGGCGAACAGCTCCTCGTCGGTGGCGGTGCGCAGGTCGTCGCCGCCGTCGGCGTCCGCTCCCCCGGCGGGCTCGTCCCAGCGCTGGACCAGGGCGCGCAGCCGGGCACCGATGTCGTGCCGGGCCGCCCGGTCGGGGGCGGTGGCGAGCAGGGCCTCGGCCTCGGCCTCCAGGCGGCGCAGCGCCGCCTCGTCGATGCCGCCGCCGTCCTCGGGGACGGCCGCACCGTCGAGCGCCAGCTCCTCGTACAGGAACTCGGCGAGGGCGGCGGGGGTGGGGTGGTCGAAGACCAGGGTGGCGGGCAGTTTCAGGCTGGTGGCGGCCTTGAGGCGGTTGCGCAGTTCGACCGAGGTGAGCGAGTCCGAACCCAGCTCCTTGAAGGCGCGGTGCGGGCCGACCGCGGCGGGCGAGGCCTCGCCGAGGACCACGGCGGCGTGTTCCCGCACCAGGTCGAGCAGGACGCGTCGGCGCTCCGCCTCGGGCAGCGGCGTCAGCCGGTCGGCCAGAGCCGCTCCCACGGCCGCCGTTCCCGCCTCGGCCCGTCTGCGTGCGGGGCTGCGGACCAGGCCGCGCAGCAGGGCGGGGGGCTCCGCCCCGGAGGCGGCCAGGCCCCGCGTGTCGAGCCGTACGGGTACCAGCGCGGGACGGTCGGCGGCCAGGCCCGCGTCCAGCAGGGCCAGGGCCTCCTCGGTGGGCAGGGCGGCGACGCCGGTACGGGCGAGCCTGCGCAGGTCCTTGTCGCCGAGGGTGCCGGTGAGGGTGCTGGTCTGCGCCCACAGCCCCCAGGCGAGGGACACGGCGGGCAGTCCCTCGGCGCGCCGGACGGTGGCCAGGGCGTCGAGGAAGGCGTTGGCGGCGGAGTAGTTGGCCTGGCCCGCCGTGCCGAGGGTGCCGGCGGCGGAGGAGAAGAGCACGAACGCGGCGAGGTCGAGGTCACGGGTCAGCTCGTGCAGGTGCCATGCGGCGTCGGCCTTGGGCCGCAGCACCCGGTCCAGCTGCTCGGGGGTGAGCTGTTCGACGGCGGTGTCGTCGAGGGTGCCCGCCGCGTGCACCACCGCGGTGAGCGGGTGCGCGGGGTCGACGGTGGCCAGGGTGGTGGCGAGCGCCTCGCGGTCGGCGGCGTCGCAGGCGGCGACGGTCACCCGGGCGCCCAGGGCGGTGAGTTCGGCGGCGAGGGCGTCCGCGCCGGGTGCCCGATGGCCCTGTCGGCTCGTCAGAAGCAGGTGACGCACGCCGTGTTCGGTGACCAGGTGGCGGGCGACGAGGGCGCCGAGGGTGCCGGTGCCGCCGGCGATGAGGGCCGTGCCGTGCGGGTTCAGGGAGCGCGGGACGGTGAGGACGAGCTTGCCGGTGTGGCGGGCCTGGCTCATGTGGCGGAAGGCGGCCGGGGCCCGGCGGATGTCCCAGGCGGCGGTCGGCAGTGCCGTCAGCGTGTGGTCGGCGAGCCGGGCCATGACCTCGGCGAGCATGTCCCGTACCCGCTCGGGGGCGACGGTGTTGAGGTCGTAGGCGTGGTAGGCGCGGCCCGGGTGGTCGGCGGCGACCCGGCGCGGGTCGCGTATGTCGGTCTTGCCCATCTCGATCTGCCGGCCCGCCGGGGCCAGCAGGCGCAGCGACGCGTCGACGAACTCACCGGCGAGGGAGCCGAGGACGATGTCCACGCCCCGGCCGCCGGTGGCGCGCCGGATCCCGTCCTCGAAGGCGAGGGAGCGCGAGTCGTGGATGTGGGCCTCGTCGAGTCCGGCGGCGCGCAGCACCTCCCACTTGCCGCGGCTCGCGGTGGCGTACACCTCCGCGCCGAGGTGGCGGGCGAGCTGGACGGCGGCCATGCCGACGCCACCGGCCGCGGCGTGCACCAGCACGGTGTCGCCCGGCCGGATCCCGCCCAGGTCGACCAGACCGTAGTACGCGGTGAGGAAGGCGACCGGCACCGAGGCGGCCCGGGCGAAGCTCCATCCCTCGGGGACGGGGGCGAGCAGGCGGTGGTCGGCGATCGCGAGTGGGCCGAACCCGTCGCGGACCAGGCCGAGTACGCGGTCCCCCGGGGCCAGTCCCACCACGTCGGGCGCGGTCTCGACGACCACGCCCGCGGCCTCGTAGCCGAACCGGTCGCGGTCCTCCTCGATCATGCCGAGGGCGAGCACCACGTCATGGAAGTTGAGGCCCGCGGCGCGGACCGCGATCCGCACCTGGCCCCCGGCGAGCGGGGCCCGCGCCTCGGGGGCGTCGGCGAAGGCCAGGCCCTCCAGGCTGCCCTTGTCCCGCGACACCAGACGCCAGGCGTCGGTCCCGGGGACGTCCGGCGCCGCGTCGTCGGCGGCCCGGGTCAGTCGCGGCAGGTGGAACCGACCGCCGCGCAGGGCGAGTTCCGGCTCGGTTCGCAGCAACGTGGCCAGCACGGCGGGCAGTTCGCGGGCATCGGTGGGGCGGTCGAGGTCGAGCAGGGCGAAGCGGCCGGGGTGTTCGCGCCGGGCGGAGCGTACGAGACCCCAGAGCGCGGCGCCGGTCAGGGAGGCGGGGCGCTCGTGCGGGCCGGTGGCGACGGCTCCCCGGGTGACCAGGACGAGGGGCACGTCGGTGAGCACCTCGTGGGCGAGCCAGTCCCTGATCAGGCCCAGGGCTGCGGTGAGTTCGGCGTGCGCGGCGCGGGCCGGGTTTTCGCCGGGCAGCGGGGCGGAGGTGGCGACGGGGGCGAGCACCGCGGCGGGCGCCGGGCCACCCCCGGCGAGCGCGTCCACCAGGGCGGGCACGGTGGCGTGGTGGTCCTCGGCGGGGCCGCCGAGGCCATGGCCGGTGCCGAGCACGGCGAGCGGCGCGGGGGTCCCGCCGGGCGCGGCAGGGGGGGCAGGCTCGTCCAGCGGGGACCAGGTCACCGCGTACAGGGAACGCCGGGCCCCGGCGTCGTCCGCCGTCGTCAGCGCGCCGGGGGCGAGGGCGCGTACGGACAGCGAGTCGGCCGTGAAGACGACGGACCCGGCCGGGTCCCAGGCGGTCAGGCCCACGGTGTCGTCGGCGTTGCGGGTCAGGCGCACCCGCAGGCGGGTGGCTCCGGTGGCGTGCACCCGGACGCCGGACCAGCCGAAGGGCAGCACCACCTGCCCGGTGCCCGCGCCCTCGGGACCGCGCACGATCAGCGGGTGGAGGGCGGCGTCAAGGAGCGCGGGGTGCAGGGTGAAGTCTCCGGTCTCGGCGTGCCGCGCCTCGGGGAGGGTGACCTCCGCGTACAGGTCCGCACCCTGGTGCCATGCGGCGGTCAGCCCCCGGAAGGCGGGCCCGTAGGCGTATCCGGCCTCGGCGAGGCGGTCGTAGGCGCCCTCGGTGTCGATGCCTTCGGCTCCGCGCGGCGGCCAGATGGCGGGGGCGGCCGGGGCGGGGCCGCCGGGTCCGTCGACGGCGATCCGGCCCCCGGCGTGGTAGGTCCACTCGGCGTCGGGCGCGTCCTCGCGGCGCGAGTGGACGGCCACGGCTCGGCCGCCGTCGGCGTCGGGGGCGGCGATGACGCACTGGATGCGCAGGCCGCCCTCGCGGGGCGCCACCAGGGGCCTGGCGAGGTCGAGTTCGTCGATCAGGTCGCAGCCGACGTGGTCGCCGGCCCGCACGAGGAGTTCGAGGAGCGCGGTGCCGGGGACCAGGACGGTGCCGTGGACAGCGTGGTCGGCGAGCCAGGGGTGGCTGTGCAGGGAGATCCGGCCGGTGAGCAGGGTGCTGCCGTCCTCGGCGTTCTCGGCCGCGGCGCCCAGCAGCGGGTGGTCCAGCGGGACGAGGCCGAGGCCGGCCGCGTCGGCGGCGGTGGCGGGCGCGTCCAGCCAGTACGGCGCGCGCTGGAAGGCGTACGTGGGCAGCTCGACCGGGTCACCGTGCTGGGCCGGGGCGCCGAGCACGGCCGTCCAGTCCAGGGGCAGGCCGTGCGCGTGCGCGCGGGCCAGCGAGGTGGCCAGGCGCACCGGGCCGCCGTCGTCGCGGCGCAGGGTCTCCACGGCCACCACGTCGTGCCCGGCGGCCTCCGCGATCTCCTGGATGGCTCCGGTGAGCAGGGGGTGCGCGGTGGGCTCGACGAAGACGCGGTGGCCGTGCTCGATGAGGGTGCGGACGCCGTCGGCGAAGCGGACCGTCCGGCGCAGGTTGCGGTACCAGTACGCGGCGTCGAGGGCGGTGCCCTCCAGGGCCTGGCCGGTGACGGTGGAGTAGAAGGGGATGCGGGTGGGCCGTGGCGCCACCGGCGCGAGCGCGTCCAGGAGTTCGGCCTCGATCGGGGCGACGTGATCGGTGTGGGAGGCGTAGTCCACGGCGACGCGACGGGACCTGACGCCCTGCGCCTCCCACGCCGCGAGCAGTGCTTCCAGGGGCGCGGGGCGACCGGCCACGACGGTGGTGGCGGCGCCGCTGACGGAGGCGATCTGGATCTCCGTCTGGCCTTCGAGGAGTTCGGCCACCCGGTCGGCGGGCAGCATCACGGAGGCCATGGCGCCGCTGCCGGCCAGCCGTTCGCGGGTGATGAGGCTGCGCAGGGCGACGATGCGGACGGCGTCGTCGAGGGAGAGCGCGCCGCTGACGTAGGCGGCGGCTATCTCGCCCTGGGACTGGCCGATCACGGCGGCCGGGCGGATGCCGGCGGCGCGCCACACCTCGGTGAGGCCGATCATGACGGCGAACAGGGCGGGCTGGACCACGTCGACGCGCTCCAGGGGCGGTGCGTCGGGCGCGCCGCTCAGCACCGCGGTCAGGGACCAGTCGACGTGGCGGGTCAGCGCCCTTTCGCACTCCTCGACCGCGGTGCGGAACACCGGTGAGGACGCGAGGAGTTCACGGCCCATGGCGGGCCACTGGGCGCCCTGGCCCGGGTAGACGAACACCGGTCGGCCGCCGGTGGCCTCGGCGTGGACCAGGTGCGGGGACGCGGCGCCCGCGGCGAGCGCGGCCAGCGCCGCGGTGAGCTCCGCGCGGTCCGCGCCGATGGCCACGGCCCGGTGGGAGAGGGTGGCTCGGGTCGAGACGAGCGCGTGGGCGATGGCGGCGGGGTCCGTCTCGGGCCGGGCCTCGGCGAACTCCACCAGCCTGGCGGCCTGCCCGGCCAGGGCGGCGGTGCCGCGGGCGGAGAGCGGCCACAGGTGCGGGCCGCCCGTGAACAGCGGGGTGCCGGTGCCGGGCACGGACGGGGTGGGCGCGGGCGCGGATGCTGCGGGCACCGGAGCCGTTGCCTGCGCGGGCCCGACCGCCACGGACGTGGGGGCGGGGGCGGGTGCGGATGCGTTCGGTGCCGGGGCGGGTGCCGGGGCCTGTTCCAGGATGACGTGCGCGTTGGTGCCGCTGATGCCGAAGGAGGAGACGGCGGCGCGGCGCGGGCGGCCGGTCTCGGGCCAGGCCACGGTGTCGGTGACCAGTTCGACGGCGCCGGACGTCCAGTCGACGTGCGGGGTCGGCGCGTCCACGTGCAAGGTCTTGGGGACCACGCCCGCGCGCAGCGCCATCACCATCTTGATGACGCCGCCGACCCCGGCGGCGGCCTGGGTGTGGCCGAGGTTCGACTTGAGGGAGCCGAGCAGCAACGGCCGCTGGGCGGGCCGCTCCTGGCCGTAGGTGTCGAGCAGCGCCTGGGCCTCGATGGGGTCGCCGAGCCTGGTGCCGGTGCCGTGCGCTTCGACGGCGTCGACCTCGCCGGGGGCGAGGCCCGCGTCGGCGAGGGCCTGGCGGATCACCCGTACCTGGGAGGGGCCGTTGGGGGCGGTGAGCCCGTTGCTGGCGCCGTCCTGATTGACGGCGGAGCCGCGGACCACGGCCAGCACGCGATGGCCCCCGCGCACCGCGTCCGAGAGGCGCATGAGGACGAGCAGGCCCACGCCCTCGCCCCAGCTCGTGCCGTCGGCGCCCGCCGCGAAGGCCTTGCTGCGGCCGTCGGGAGCCAGGCCCCGCTGGCGCGAGAACTCCAGGAAGATCGTCGGGGTGGGCATCACGGCCGCGCCCCCGGCCAGGGCGAGGCCGCACTCGCCGCGGCGCAGCGACTGGACGGCCAGGTGCAGGGTGACGAGGGAAGAGGAGCAGGCGGTGTCCACGGTGACCGCCGGGCCCTCGAGTCCCAGGGTGTACGCGATGCGGCCGGACGCCACGCTGGAGGAGCCGCCGGTGACGGCGTAGCCCTCGTACTCCTGCGGCAGCTGGCCGAGGCGGGCGGTGTAGTCGTGGTACATCAGGCCGACGAACACGCCCGCGTCGGTGCCGCGCAGCGCCGTCGGGTCGATGCCCGCCCGCTCCAGCGCCTCCCACGTGGTCTCCAGGAGCAGCCGCTGCTGCGGATCCATCGCGGTCGCCTCCCGGGAGGAGATCCCGAAGAAGCCCGCGTCGAACGCGGCGGCCCCGTGCAGGAAACCGCCTTCCTTGACGTATGACTTCCCGGGCCTGCCGGGCTCCGGGTCGTACAGGCCGTCCACGTCCCAGCCCCGGTCGGCCGGGAAGCCGCCCATCGCGTCGGTGCCGGTGGCGACCAGGTCCCACAGGTCCTCGGGGGACTCCACCCCGCCGGGGAAACGGCAGCCCATGCCCACCACCGCGATCGGCTCGTGCCGGCGCTCGTCGTGCTCGCGCAGCCGCTGCCGGGTGGCGTGGAGGTCGGTGGTGACCTTCTTCAGATAGTCGCGAAGCTTGTCCTCGTTAGCCATCCGACCGAACACTCCTCATGAGATGCCGAGTTCGCTTTCAATGAACTGGAAGATTTCGTCGTCGCTCGCCGACTCGATGGCCGCGAGGACGGGTTCGTCCGCCGGTCGCGCCCCGACCGCCAGGGGCTGGACGGACGGCACGGGCGGCACGGGCGCGGGTGCCGGGGCGGGGGTGAGCTTGGCCAGGATCCGCTCGGTGACGGCCGCCGGGGTGGGGCAGTCGAAGAGCAGGGTGGCGGGCAGCCGCAGACCGGTGGCCGCGTTCAGCCGGTTGCGCAGGTCGACCGAGGTGAGCGAGTCGAAGCCGAGCTTGCCGAAGACCCGTTCGGGGTCCACCTTCTCGGCCGAGCCGTGGCCGAGTACCACGGCCGCGCAGTGGCGGACCAGGTCGAGCACCAGGTCGCGGCGCCCCTCGGCGTCCAGCGGGCCGAGCCGTTGGGCGAGTCCGCCGCCGTCGGCGGGGGTGGCGGGGCCGGCCTGGGCCGCCTCGGTCCGCCGGGCGGGGACGCGCACCAGGCCGCGGAACATCGGCTGGGGCGCGGTGCCGTCGGCGGCCCGGCGGCGCGGGGCCGCCGTGTCCAGGGCGACCGGGACGAGCAGCGGCGCGTCGGCCACGAGCGCGGCGTCCAGCAGCCGCAGGCCGTCGGCGGTGGACAGCGGGGCGACTCCCGAGCGGGCCATCCGGGCCAGGTCGGCCCCGGTCAGCTCGCCGGTCATGCCGCTGGCCCGCTGCCACAGGCCCCAGGCCAGGGAGAGGGCGGGCAGCCCCTGGGCCCGGCGCAGGTGTGCCAGGGAGTCCAGGAAGACGTTGGCCGCCGCGTAGTTGGCCTGGCCGCCCAGGCCCAGGGTGCCCGCGACCGAGGAGAACAGGACGAAGGCCGACAGGTTCCGTTCGCGGGTGAGCTCATGCAGGTGCCAGGCGGCGTCGGCCTTGGGACGCATCACGCGTTCGACGTGTCCGGCGGTCAGGGAGGGCACGGTCGCGTCGTCGAGCAGACCCGCCGCGTGGATCACGGCGGTCAACGGGTGGGCCGGGTCGATCGCGTCCAGGGTCCGGGCGAGGGCGTCGCGGTCCGCGGCGTCACAGGCCACCACCTGGGCGCGGGCGCCCAACTCGGCCAATTCCGAGACGAGTTCGGCCGCACCGGCAGCCGCCGACCCCTGACGACTCGTCAGTACGAGCTGTCGTACGCCGTGTTCGGTGACGAGGTGGCGGGCCACCAGGGCGCCGAGGGTGCCGGTCCCGCCGGTGATCAGGACCGTTCCCTCAGGGTCGAGTGCCGGGGCGTCGCCGGGGGCCGCGTCCGGTGTCCGTGCGCGGGTCAGGCGCGGTGCGTAGGCGATGCCCTCGCGCAGGACGAGCTGGTGCTCGGCGCGCTCGAAGGCCGCGGTGACCGCCGCGTGGAGGGCGGCCGCGGAGGCGTCCGCCGGACCGCTCGCGTCGGTGTCGAGCAGGAGGCTGCGGTCCGGGTACTCGCTCTGCACGGTGCGCAGCAGGCCCCAGGCGGCGGACTCGGCGAGGCCGGCGCATCCGTCCTCGGCGCCGGTGGCGACGGCTCCGCGGGTGAGCGCCACGAGCCGGGTGGCGGCCAGCCGTTCGTCGGCCAGCCAGATCTGGACGGTCGCCAGTAGTTCCTGGGTCAGGTGGCGCGCGGCGGTGGCCGGGTCGGCCGCCGCGGGGGCGGTCACCGGCACGAAGAGCAGGTCGGGCGGAACCTCCCCGGCGTCGAGGCCGGCGAGCAGGGCGGCCGGCGTCGGGTGGGCGGTGGCCGCGCCGAGGCCCGGCACGGCTTCGGGGACACCGAGTACGGCCAGGCGGGCAGCGGACGTTCCGGTCCCGGCCTCGGGCAGCGGGACGGGAGCCCACTCCACGGCGAACAGGTGCTCGGTACCGCGCCCGCCGCTCACCAGCCGCTTCGGGTCCACCGGCCGCATGACCAGGGACTCGACCTCGGCGACGGGGGTCCCGGTGACATCGGCGACGGCCATCTGGACGGCGCCGCCCTCCGTACGCGTCATCCGGACGCGCAGGGCGGTCGCGCCGTGTGCGTACAGCCGGACGCCGTGCCACGCGAAGGGCAGCAGGGGGCGGCCCGCCTCCTCGGCGTCCCGGGCCTCCTGACCGCCGGGGGCGCAGGGCGCGGCGAGCAGGCCGATGGCGTGCAGGGCCGCGTCGAGGGCGGCCGGGTGGATCCCGAACCCGGTCTCCGCGGCCTGGGCCGCGGGCAGGGCGACCTCGGCGTACACCTCGCCGTCCCCCTGCCAGGCGGCGCGCAGCCCCTGGAAGGCGGGCCCGTACTCGTAGCCCTGCGCGAGGAGTTCGGCGTACCGGGTGGAGAGGTCCACCGGCCGGGCGCCGGCCGGCGGCCAGAGCGGGTCGGCGGCGGGCGCCGGGGTGCCGGGCACCAGCCAGCCCGTGGCGTGCCGGGTCCAGGGATGGTCCCCGGGCTCCCCCGGCGCGGGCTCCGGCCGGGAGTGCACGGAGACGGGGCGGCGGCCGGTGGCGTCGGTGTCCCCGGCGACGACCTGGAGCCGGACGGGCTGCCCGTCGGTGAGCACCAGGGGCGCGTGCAGGACGAGTTCGTCGAGGCAGGGGTGGTCGAGCCGGGTGCCGGCGTGCAGCGCCAGGTCGACGAAGGCGGTGCCGGGCAGCAGGGCGGTTCCAAGGACCGCGTGGTCGGCGAGCCACGGGTGATCGCGCAGGGCGAGGGTGCCGGTGAAGACGACCGGGCCGCCGTCGGCGAGGTCGAGGCGGGCGCCGAGCAGGGGGTGGCCGGCGCTCTCCAGGCCGAGGTCCGTGGCGGCGGTGGCCGGGCGGGGCTGGTCCATCCAGTACCGCTCGCGCTGGAAGGCGTAGGTGGGCAGGTCGATCCGGCGCGGGGCGGCCTGGGCGTGCAGGGCGTTCCAGTCGACGGGGAGACCGCGGACGTGGGCGGCGGCGGCCGAGGCGGCGAAGCGGTCCAGGCCGCCGTCGTCGCGGCGCAACGAGCCGGTCACGAGCAGGGGTTCGGTGCCGGTGGCCTCCTCCACCGTCTCCTCGATGCCGGTGGTGAGCACGGGGTGGGCGCTGACCTCGATGAAGCAGCGGTGTCCTGCCTCGGCGAGCAGGGCGACGGTCTCCTGGAAGCGGACGGCGCCCCGGAGGTTGCGGTACCAGTACGAGGCGTCGAGCGGCTGGTCGCCGATCCGGGCGCCCAACAGCGTGGAGTAGAAGGGGATGTCGGGGGCGCGGGGGGTGACCGGGGCGAGGGCGGCCAGGACGCCGTCGCGGATCTCCTCGACGTACGCGGAGTGCGAGGCGTAGTCGACAGGGATGAGGCGGGCCCGGCCGCCGTCGTGGCGGATCTCCTCGACGAACGCGGCCAGCGCCTCGGGCTCGCCCGAAAGGACGGTGGAGTGGGGGCTGTTGAAGGCGGCGACGTTGAGCAGGCCACCCCGGTCGGCAATTCGCCGGGTCACCTCGTCGGCGGGCAGCGCCACCGAGGCCATGCCACCACGACCGGCGAGCCGGTGGGCGATCTCGATGCTGCGCAGGGCCACCACACGGGCCGCGTCGTCCAGGCCGAGCGCGCCGCTCACACAGGCGGCGGCGATCTCACCCTGCGAGTGGCCGACCACCGCGGTCGGCGTCACGCCCCAGGAGCGCCACAGCGCGGCCAGCGAGACCATCACGGCGAAGGAGACCGGCTGGACCACGTCCACCCGGTCCAGGCCGGGCGCGCCCTCGGCGCCGCGCAGCACCTCGGTCAGCGACCAGTCCACATACCGGGAGAGGGCTGCCTCGCACGCTTCGATCGCGGCACGGAACACCGGTGCGCTGTCGAGGAGTTCGCGTCCCATGCCGGTCCACTGGTGGCCCTGGCCGGGGAAGACGAACACGGCGCCGTCGGTGTCGCTCTCGGGGCCCGTACTCCCCCGCGTGACGGCGGGCGACTCCGCTCCGGTGGCCACGGCCGCAAGGGCGGCGGCCAGTTCTTCGCGGGCCGCGCCGACGACCACGGCACGGTGCTCGAAGCCCGCGCGGGTCACCGCGAGGGAGTGGGCGACGTCGGTGACGGCGGGGGCCTGGTCCGTGGTGAGGCGGTCCGCCAGCCGGGTCGCCTGGGCGCGCAGGGCCTGCTCGGAGCGGGCCGAGAGGACCAGGGCCGCGAGCGCTCCGGGCGGGCGCCCCGCGTCGGCGGGCGGGGCCGGGTCGGCGGCGTCGGGGGCCTGTTCGAGGATGAGGTGGGCATTGGTGCCGCTGATGCCGAAGGAGGAGACGGCGGCGCGGCGCGGACGGCCCGTCTCGGGCCAGGGCCGGGCCTCGGTGAGCAGTTCGACCGCGCCCGCGGACCAGTCGACGTGCGGGGTGGGCTCGTCGATGTGCAGGGTCTTGGGGGCGAGCCCCGCCCGCAGCGCCATCACCATCTTGATGACGCCGCCGACCCCGGCGGCGGCCTGGGTGTGGCCGAGGTTCGACTTGAGGGAGCCGAGCAGCAACGGCCGCTGGGCGGGCCGCTCCTGGCCGTAGGTGTCGAGCAGCGCCTGGGCCTCGATGGGGTCGCCGAGTCTGGTGCCGGTGCCGTGGGCCTCGACGACGTCGACGTCCGCGGGGCCGAGCCCGGCGCGGTCGAGGGCCTGGCGGATCACCTTCTCCTGGGCGAGGCCGTTGGGGGCGGTGAGGCCGTTGCTGGCGCCGTCCTGGTTGACGGCGGAACCGCGCACGACGGCCAGCACGCGGTGGCCGTTGCGTACCGCGTCGGACAGGCGCTCCAGGACGAGCAGGCCCACGCCCTCGCTCCAGCTGGTGCCGTCGGCGCCCGCCGCGAAGGCCTTGCTGCGGCCGTCGGGGGCCAGGCCCCGCTGCTGGCCGAACTCCACGAAGATGCCCGGCGTGGGCATGATCGCGGCGCCGCCGGCCAGGGCCAGCGAGGATTCGCCCGCGCGCAGGGACTGGACGGCCAGGTGCAGGGCCACCAGCGACGAGGAGCAGGCCGTGTCGATGGTGACGGCCGGGCCCTGGAGGCCGAGGGTGTAGGCGATGCGGCCGGAGGCGACGCTGGTGGAGGTGCCGGTGAGCAGATACCCCTCGGCGCCCTCGGAGCCTTCGTGCAGGCGCGGGCCGTAGTCCTGTGCCATGGCGCCGACGAACACGCCCGCGTCGGTGCCGCGCAGCGTCGTCGGGTCGATGCCCGCGCGCTCCAGCGCCTCCCAGGAGGTCTCCAGGAGCAGCCGCTGCTGCGGGTCCATCGCGGTCGCCTCGCGCGGGGAGATGCCGAAGAAGCCCGCGTCGAACGCGGCGGCCCCGTGCAGGAAACCGCCCTCCTTGACGTACGACCTGCCGGACCGGCCGGGCTCCGGGTCGTAGAGCCCGTCCACGTCCCAGCCCCGGTCGGCCGGGAAGCCGCCGACCACGTCCGCGGCCGAGGCGACCAGGTCCCACAGGTCCTCGGGGGATTCCACGCCGCCGGGGAAACGGCAGCCCATGCCCACTACCGCGATCGGGTCGGCGTGGGGGTCTTCGGGGGCCGATCCGTTCTGGGCGTCCTCGGACGCGGAGGGGGCGGACGGCACGGCGGCGCCGGGGAGTTCGGGCGCGCACGGCGCGGAGGGGACCGCGGTGTCGGGCAGTTCGGCGAGTTCGGCCGCGAGGTGGGCGGCCAGGGCCTGCGGGGTGGGCCACTGGTAGACGAGGGTAGTGGGCAGTTTGAGCCCGGTGGCCGCCTGGAGACGGTTGCGGAGCTCGACCCCGGTGAGGGATTCCACGCTCTGGTTCTTGAAGGTGACGGCCGGCTCGACCGCTTCCGGCCCGGCCAGGCCGAGTACGGCGGCGGTGGTGGCCCGCACCAGGCGCAGCAGGCGGCGCCCGCGTTCGGCGGGCCCGCCGAGTGCCGCCAACTCCCTTACCAGCGGCGGTGGTTCGACGATGTCCTGACCGGCGGCGGGGGTGCCGGGCGAGGACGGCGGGACCGGCGTCGCGGCGGCGTCGTCCGTTTCGAGCTCGGCCAGCCAGTGCCGCCGGCGCTGGAAGGCGTAGGTGGGCAGGTCCACGCTCCGCGCGCCGGGGAAGGCGGCGCCGAAGTCCACCGGCAGTCCGCGGGTGTACGCCTCGCCGAGCGAGGTCAGGAACCGGCGTGGGCCGCCGTCCTCGCGGCGCAGCGAGCCCACCGCCGCGACGCCGGTGCCGTGCTCCTCGGCGATGGCCTGCACGGCCGTGGTGAGCAGGGGGTGGGGGGAAGGCTCGACGAAAGCGGTGTGGCCGTCGGCGAGCAGGGCCTCGACGGTCTCCTGGAAGCGGACGGTGCCGCGCAGGTTGCGGTACCAGTACGTGGCGTCCAGCGGCTCGTCGTCGAGCCGGGTGCCCAACAGCGTGGAGTAGAAGGGGATGTCGGGGGTGCGGGGGGTGACGGGGGCGAGCGCCGCGAGGAGTTCGGCCTCGATCTCCTCCACGTACGCGGAGTGCGAGGCGTAGTCCACGTCGATCCGGCGGACCCGGACGTCCTCCCGCTCGAGGTCGGCGGCCAGCGCGTCGAGCAGCGCGGGGTCCCCGCACACCACCGTGGCGGACGGGGCGTTGACCACCGCGATCTCCACCCCGGCGAAGCGGCCGCGCAGCCGTTCGGCGACGGCGGCGGCGGGCAGCGCGACGGATGCCATCGCCCCGCGCCCGGCCAGTCGGCGCCCGATGACGGCACTGCGCAGGGCCACCACGCGGGCCGCGTCGTCCAGGCTGAGCGCGCCGCTCACACAGGCGGCGGCGATCTCGCCCTGGGAGTGGCCGACCACCGCGGTCGGCGTCACGCCCCAGGAGCGCCACAGCGCGGCCAGCGAGACCATCACGGCGAACAGGGCGGGCTGGACCACGTCGACCCGGTCCAGGGACGGCGCGCCCGCGGTGCCGCGCAGCACCTCGGTGAGCGACCAGTCCACGTACCGGGAAAGGGCCGTCTCGCACGCCGCGATCTCGGCGCGGAACGCCGGTGCGCCGTCCAGGAGTTCGCGGGCCATGCCGGTCCACTGCGAGCCCTGGCCCGGGAAGACGAACACGGCGCCGGTCGTGTCGGGCCCGGCGGCGCCCCGCACCACCGCGGCGGATTCCTCGCCCGCGGCGAGGGCGGTGAGGCCCGCGGTCAGCCCGGCCTCGTCCGCGGCGACCACCACGGCGCGGTGCGCGAAGGCGGTACGGGTCAGTGCCAGGGAGCGGCCGAGGTCGCCGGGGGTGAGGCCGGGGCGGGCGGCGCGGTGCGCGAGCAGCCGGGCGGCCTGGGCGCGCAGCGCCGGCTCGGTGCGGCCGGAGAGCACCCAGGGGGTGCCGGCGCCGGTCAGGGCGGGGGCGGCGGGGCTCGCGCCCCGCTCGCGTTCGGCCGGGGCGGGCGCCTCGGTGAGGATCAGATGGCAGTTGGTGCCGCCCATGCCGAAGGAGGAGACCCCGGCCGCGCGGACCCGGCCGGCCCGCGTCGGCCAGGGCGCCCGCCCGGTCTGCACCGCCAGGCCCAGCCGGTCCAGCGGGATCGCCGGGTTGGGCTCCTCGTGGTCGAGGGTGGCCACGAGCTCGCCGTGGGCCAGGCACAGGGCGGTCTTGACCAGGCCGACGATGCCCGAAGCCCCTTCCAGATGGCCGACGTTGGTCTTGACCGACCCCACGGCGAGCGGCCTTCCGGGCGCGCGGCCCGCGCCCAGCGCTGCCCCGAGGGCGCCGGCTTCCACGGGGTCGCCGACCGGGGTGCCGGTGCCGTGCAGCTCCACGTACCCGATCTCCTCGGGCCCCAGGCCCGAGCGGCGCAGCGCGGTGCGCACGAGCTGCTCCTGGGCGTCGCGGTCGGGCGCGGTCAGGCTCGCGCCGCCTCCGTCGTTGTTGACCGCGCCGCCGCGGATGACGCAGTGCACCCGGTCGCCGTCGGCCAGCGCGTCGGCGAGCCGCTTGAGGACGACGGTGGCCCCGCCCTCGCCGCGTACGTAGCCGTGGGCGCGGGCGTCGAAGGTGTGGGTGCGGCCGTCGGGGGAGAGCGCGCCCATCCGCTCCATGGCGAGGGTGCTCTCCTCGGCGAGGATGAGGTTGACGCCGGTCGCCACGGCGAGGGTGGACTCGCCGCGGCGCAGGCTCTCGCAGGCGAGGTGGACGGCGAGCAGCGAGGAGGACTGGGCGCTGTCCACGGTCAGGCTGGGTCCGCGCAGTCCCAGGAGGTAGGACAGCCGGTTGGCGGTCATGGCCCGGTGGAGTCCGGCGGCCGTCAGACCGCTGATGGCCGCCGGGCCGGTGCGGCGCACCAGGGTCGCGTAGTCGTCGTTGATGACGCCGACGAAGACACCGGTGCGTGTGCCGCCGAGCCGGTGCGGCACCAGGCGGGCGTCCTCCAGTGCCTCCCAGGCCAGTTCGAGGGCGAGCCGTTGCTGCGGGTCCATCGCGTCGGCCTCGCGGGGGGTGATCCCGAAGAACTCCGCGTCGAACTCGTCCTTGCCGGTGAGGAACCCGGCCCACCGCCCGGTGCGCCCGTCGCGCGTGACGGCCGATGTGCCGCTCCTGAGCAGTCGCCAGAAGGCGTCCAGGGAGGCGGCTCCGGCCACCCGGCAGGACATGCCCACGACGGCGATGGCCTCGCGGTCGGCGGTGCCGTCGCCGGCCCGGCCGGGGGCGGCGGTCTCCTCGTCGGTCAGCATGTGAACTCGTGTCCCCTCGTCTCGGGCCTGGCGGTACGGGTGCGGGTGCGGTGCGGGCAGGGGTGTGGGGGGTGGCAGGGCGCGGCGGCGCCGGGGGCGGGCCGGGTGCGGGGCGCGGCCGGCGTCAGCTCGACAGCACGGCCTTGAGCGTGGTCCCGGCGGCGACGGCGGCCAGTGCCTCGCCGTGGTCGGCCAACGGGTAGGAGGTCACCAGGGCCGTCAGGTCGAACCGGGCGGTGAGCGCGGGCAGCAGCTTCACGTACTCCGTCAGGTGAGCCCCGGTGAACGCCCACGAGCCGACCACGTCGAGCTGGCGGTGGACGATCTGATGCGGGTTGAACAGGGTGTCCCCCGCGTCGGTGTACTGGCCGATCACCAGGTACGAGCCGCCGCGGCGGGCCATCGTGAGGCCCTGGGCCACCGCGGCGGGCACGCCCGCGCACTCGATGACCAGGTCGGCTCCGCGGCCGCCGGTCTCCGCGAGCACGGCCTCCTGAGCGGCCTCGACCCCGCCGGGACCGGTCACGTCGATGTGCACGTCGCCGATGCCCGCCTTGGCAGCCAGGTCGAGCCGGCCGCGCGGGCCGCCGACCACGATCACCTTCGACGAGCCGGCCAGGTGGGCGAGGGCCGCCGCGGCCAGCCCCACCGGACCGCTGCCCTGGACGACGACGGTCTCGCCGACCCGGACCGGCCGCCGCTCGTAGAGGGCGTGCACGACCGTGGGCCCGGCGCAGGCGAAGGACATGGCGGCGAGCGGGTCGATGCCCTCGTCCAGGCGGACGACGGTGGCGCCCTCGTGCAGGACGATGGCCTCGGCCCAGGCTCCGGCGAGCTCGGAGCCGTCGGCGATGGCCCGGTTGACGCCGTAGGTGCGGCGGTTCTCGCAGAGGGTGGGCTCGCGGTGCAGGCGGCAGGGCACGCAGGTGCCGCAGGCGATGGACGACGCCCACATCACCGTGTCGCCGACGCGCAGTTCGGCTCCGGCGGCGTCCCGGGCCGGGGTGCCGGGCCCGAACTCCTCGACCGTGCCCAGGCCTTCGTGTCCGAGTACGAGCGGCGTGGGGATGGGCAGGTGACCCTGGTGCAGGTGGAGGTCGGTACCGCAGACCCCGCCGTGACGGCAGGCGACGACCATGCCGCCGGCCGGCGCCGGGGGCACCTCGAACTCCCGCAGCCGCAGCGGCTCGCCGAAGTCCTCCAGGACCACCGCCCGGGCGCGCCTCATGCCGGCACCCCCTCAAGGGCGTCGAGGAAGGTGGTGTCCAGGGTGCGCAGCGGCTCGGTGTCGCGGCACACCACGTACTCCGGACGCGGCTCACCCGGCCAACTGGGCAGGTTGGACGTGTCGTTGTACGTCATGATCAGCAGGCGGCGGGGGAACGGTGACATGTTGGGCGCGGAGCCGTGCACGATCTCGGGAGAGAAGAGGACCACCGAGCCGGCCCGCCCCTTGGGGCTCTCCATGCCGCGCCGGCCCACCAGGGCGGCGAGCTGCTGTTCGTTGAGGGCGATGTCGTCCGGGTCGAGGTGCTGGGCGGACTTGGCGGTGGCGTTGCGGCCCTCGTTGACCAGCCCGTCGCGGTGCGAGCCGGGCAGGAAGATGACCGGGCCGTTGAACTCGTCCACGTCGTCGAGGAAGACGGCCACGTTGACCTGCCGGGGGGCGGGCAGGTTGTCGGCGATCCGCCAGGCGGCGAAGTCCTGGTGCCAGGACCACTTCTCGCCGCCGAACGGGGGCTTGGCGTTGATCTTGAACTGGTAGATGTAGACGTCGTCGCCGAGCAGTTGGTGCACCGGCTCCAGCAGGCGCGGGTCGCGGACGAGGGCGGCGTACTCGGCCTGGCGGTGGTGGCTGGCGTAGACGGCGCGCACCTCGTCCCGGCCCTCCTCGGCCACCCGCTGCGGACCGGGTACCTGGCAGTCGCGCACGAAGGACTCGCGCAGCGACTCGATCTCCTGGGCGCCGAGGGCGGAGTCGAGCAGCAGGAACCCGTCCTCGTGATAACGGTCGATCTGCTCTTGGGTCAGACGCATCGGGCTTCTCTCCAGACGTTTCGGAATGCGGCAGATGAAAGGAAGGGAGTGGCAGGGCCCCGGCTCCGTGGGCCGGGGCGCCTGTCACATGAAGTTCCCACCGTCGACGATCAATTGCTGGCCGGTGACGTAGCTGCTCTTGGCGGTCACCAGGAATTCCAGGGCATCGGCGATGTCCTGCGCCGTGCCGATTCGCTGGGAGGGAATGGTGCGCAGGATCTCCGCGCGCCGATCGGGGTCGGACAAGCCGTACCGTTCGGTTACTTCGGGGGTGTCCGTGAATCCCGGAATGAGGGCGTTGACACGGACCTTCGGGGCGAATTCGAGGGCCAGGCAGCGGGTGAGCTGGAGCAGGCCCGCCTTGGCCGCGCAGTAGTTCGCGCCGTTCTTGCGGGGGCGGATGGCCGTGGTGGCCCCGACGTTGACGATGCAGCCGCGGCCGGCGGCCAGCATCGCGGGCGCCAGGGCCCGGGTGAGCCGGTAGGGGCCGGTCAGGTTGACCGCGAGGACCTGCTCCCAGTCCTCCTCGGTCAGGTCGAGGAAGGGCCGGTCCCGGTTGATCCCCGCGTTGTTGACGAGGACCTCGGGGGCGCCGCCCTCGGCGAGGATGCGGGCGCAGCCCTCGGTGACGGCGAGCGGGACGCCCACGTCGATCCGGACCGGCTCGATCAGGCCCCCGCCGCGTTCGGCCGCCTCCTCGGCGGCAGCCTTGTCCCCCTGGTAGAGGGCGTACACCCGGTGGCCGAGGGCCACGAGCCGCAGGCTGAGGGCCAGTCCGATGCCGCGGGTGCCGCCGCTCACGACCGCCGTGCGCTGTGCCATCGGTCAGGACCAGTACTGGAGGGTGCCGTCGGCGCCGACGCCCATGAAGAAGGAGAGGGCCACGCGGCGGCCGGGGCCCTCGTTGCCGCGCACCGCGTGGTAGTTGCGGGGATCGAACATGACCACGTCACCCGCCTCCGGGCGGACGGTCACGCTCGGCTCGTCGCGCGCCAGTTCCTCCGCGTAGCCGTAGCCGTCCCGGGCCCGCTCGTCGCCGGGCAGCCAGCGGCGGCGGAAGATCTGCGTCTGGCCGCCCGCCTCGGGCACCGACAGGTACCAGTTGAGGCCGATCTGGGCGATGACCGGCTCGTCGAGGGCGCCGGGCAGCTCCCGGGCGATCTCGTCCCAGTGCATCTTCATGCCGCCGGTGGTCTCGCGGATCATCCCGGCGTACATGGCGCGGCCGTCGCAGGAGGCGGGCTCCATCGGGCCGCCCCAGGCCGCCCGGACGCGCTCGGTGGCGGCCGCCAGCGGGTCGGTGCCGTTCAGCAGGCCGGACCGGTGGGCGGTGGAGCGCTCGGCGTCCTCCCAGTAGGCGGCGCCCAGGCCGTGGGCGTCGTAGTGGTCGTAGGCCGCCGGGCCGAGCTTGGGGATGCGCGGCACGACGATCTCCTCGTCGTACGAACCCATCGGCACCGAGTCCAGGGCCTCCAGGACCGCGGCGCACTCGGCAGGACTGCCGAAGTTCTTGACCTGGACGGCGCCGACCGTACCGGCGGCGAGCCGGACGAGGTGGTCCCGGGTCAGCTTTTCCGGCGAATCGACGGTTTCCACGTCGAACAGCACGTAAATGGGCGTCTGATTGCTGCTGACGTTCTCGCGTGACAGGGCAGTGGTGGTTCCCACGGTTTCTCCAGAAATCATTTCGAGGAGGTGAGGGAAGAAGCGGGTGAGGGTATTCGCCTCTCCCTCGGATCCGACGGTACGAGGGATGCGGCCGAAAGCTGCACCCCTACCGGCCCCTAAGCCATGAGGGGGTCCACGTGCGCGGCGATGGTCGCGAGGACCTCGCGCCGGCGCTCCACCAGGTAGAAGTGCCCGCCGGGGAAGATCCTCAGCGAGAAGTCGCCGGTGGTGTGATCGCGCCAGGCGGCGGCCTGTTCGGCGTTCACCCGGGGGTCGTCGTCGCCGATGAGGGCGACGACCGGACAGTCGACGAGGGCCCCGGCCGCGGGCCGGTACGTCTCGACGGCGGCGAAGTCGGCCCGGACGGTGGGCAGGACGAGGCGGCGGAGCTCGGGGTCCTCCAGCATCCTGACGTCGGTGCCGCCGAGCTTCTCGATCTCGGCGACCAACTCCCGGTCGCCCAGCCGGTGGACGCCGTCGTCGCGGCTGAGGGCGGGCGCCCGCCGGCCGGAGGCCAGGAACACGTCCGGGCCGCGGCCCACGCCCAGCCGGGCGAGCGCCCGGGCCGTCTCGAAGCCCACCACGGCACCCATGCTGTGCCCGAAGAAGGCCAGCGGCCGGTCCGGGTCGACGGTGGCGGCCAGTTCGGCCGCGACGGCCCCGGCCAGTTCGGCGACGCTCCGCGCACAGGGCTCGCGGTGGCGGTCCTGGCGGCCCGGGTACTGCACGGCGAGGACGTCGTAACGGGCCGAGAGCGCCTCGGAGTACGGGAAGAAGAACCCGGCCGAGCCGCCCGCGTGCGGGAAGCACACCAGCGTGGCTCCGGCCCGGACCGGACGGCCGTGGTAGCGGCGCAGCCACGGTCCGGGGTCGTGCCCGGCAAGGACGCGTCCGCCGGGCGGGCCGGGCGCGGTGGACGCGGTCATGAGGCGACGAGGTCGCCGCGCAGCAGGCCCGAGCCGGCGGGGGTCTCGGCCGGGTCGGAGCCGACGTGCACCGGCGCGTTGCGCTCGTCGACGAAGACCACGTGCGGGGTGACCTCGCGGGCTTCGGCGTCGGTGACGGTGGCGTACGCGATGATGATCACGAGGTCGCCGGGGCTGATGAGGCGGGCGGCGGCGCCGTTGATGCCGATGACGCCGGAGTCGCGCGGGCCCTCGATGACGTACGTGGACAGGCGGTTGCCGTTGTCGATGTCGACGATGTCGACCTTCTCGCCGGGCAGCAGGTCGGCGGCCTCCATCAGGTCGGCGCTGATGGTCACCGATCCGACGTAGTGCAGGTCGGCCTGGGTGACCTTGGCCCGGTGGATCTTGGACTTGAACATGGTCCGGTACACGGTGTCCCTACTTTCGACTGAGTGATCGGGGTGCGGTGGTCACCGGAGGTTCATGCGCCGGCGCAGGCTCAGCGGGCGCAGGTCGCTCCAGTCGGCGGCGATGCGGGCGAGGCAGTCCTCGCGGCTGCCGGTGAAGCCCACCGGGGCCCAGCCGGCCGGCGGCTCCTGGTCGGAGGGCCACACGGAGCGCTGCTCCTCGTGGTTGACGACTACGGACCAGGCGGCGGACGGGGCGCTCATCGGGCGTCCGCCTGCGGCTTGGTGCCGGAGAACATGAAGAACACCAGCATCATCGAGGCGTCCGGGCGGGCCACGAACGCGTCCATGGCGTCGGCCACGACCGCGCAGGGGCGCTCGGCGGCCGGGTTGACGGCGACCATGGCGGCGGTGCGGGAGCGGATGTTGAGCTGCGGGGCGAGGACGTCCATGCCGACCTCCTCGCTGGAGATGGCCACGGCTTCGACCTTGATGTCGGTGAAGCCGGCGGCCTTCATGAACTGGCCCAGCTCACGGCCGAGGAGGCGGTTGCCGCCGCGGCTCTTCTGGAGCTGGATGCGCAGGTTGACGACCTCGTCCCACTCCGGCAGGTCGGGCTGCGGGTGCAGCAGGCCCCACAGGGCGTCGTCCACGTCCGTGACGACGACCTTGCCGCCGGGGCGAAGGGTGCGGTGGATCTCGGTGAGGGCCTCGACGGTGCCGGGGACGTGCTGGAGCACCAGGCGCGCGTGGGCCAGGTCGAAGCTGTCGGCGGGCAGGACCGGTTCGAGCACCGAGCCCTGGACGATGTTCAGCTGGTCCTCGCGGGCCGGTGTGAGGTGGCCCCGGGCGTGCTCGATCAGGTCCTCGTTGAGCTCCAGGCAGGTCAGCGTGCCGGCCGGGATCTCCTCCAGGAGGCGCTCGCTGATGTAGCCGGGGCCCGAGCCGATCTCCAGGACGTCGGCGTCCTCGGTGAGCCCGAACTCCCGCAGGATGCGGGCCTCCTTGGCCCAGGAGGCGGCCACCTGCTGGCGCAGCCGGTGGATCTCGTTCTCCGGCGCGTGGTGCTCGCCCGGCTTGTAGTAGGAGGAGGGGCGGGAGATGTCGGCGCCGGGGGTCTGGTCGATCTGCTCGGCGGTCGGCTCGGTCACGGTCTGGGTCACGGTCTGGGTCACGGTCTGGGTGGTCATGGCGCTTCGGTGTCTCCGTCGGTAGGTGTCGGTCGTGGAAAACGGTGGGGCCGTCGTGCGGGGGCCGGCCGTGGAGATGGCCGGGCGGCTCAGTGCGGCGCCGGGAGGTAGCCGGCGCGCACGAAGTAGCCGAGGTAGGTGCGGAAGAGGTCCGCGTCGAGGTCGGGGCAGGCGACGCCGGTTCCGGCGAGGTGGGCCCGGGTGTCGGCGTCGTCGAAGCGCACGGCGGCGAACTCCCCGCCGCCGCCCGCCGGGTCGAAGAGGCTCAGCAGCGGGTAGGCCGCGTTCGCCGGGTCGGCCTTGATGCACTCCACCCAGTCGGGCAGGCTCTTCTCGGCCAGCGGGTACCCGAAGTCCCTTACGTGGCCGAGGACTTGGGCCAGCGGCACGGGGCGGGTGTTGACCTGGTGGTGGATGCCGCCGAGTGCCTCCGGGCGGGCGGCCACGGCCACGATCGCGCGGGCCACGTAGTCCACGGGCACCAGGTCGGCCTCGGCGGTGATGCCCTCGGGCACCGCGCCGGCCTGGACGCAGCCCTTGATGACCCGCCACAGGAAGTCGTCGCTCTGGCAGGCCCCGGTGACGGTGTGCCCGGCGATCCGCGCGGGGCGGTGCACGGTGACCGGGACGCCCGCGGCGCGGGCCCGCTCGATCACCTGCTCGGCCACCCACTTGCTCTGGGTGTAGCCCTGGCGCAGCAGCTCGGGCGGTCCGGTCGGGGAGGTCTCGCCCAGCGCGCCGCCGTCGGCGGGCGCCCCGGCGAAGACGCCGACCGTGGACACGTGGTGCACCGCGGCCCGGCCCGACGCGGTGGCCAGCCGGAGCACCTCGCGGGTGCCGTCGACGGTGGCCGCCCGCAGTTCCTCGTACGGCAGGACCAGGTTGACCGCCGCGCCGCAGTGGTAGACGGCGTCGATCCGGGCCGCCAGCTCCTGGTACGCGGCCGGGTCGAGGCCGAGCTTCGGGGCGGCCAGGTCGCCGGGGACGGCGCGCAGCCGGTCGGCGCGCTCGGGGTTCCACAGGCCGTAGCCGGTCAGCACCTCCTTCAGGCGCCGCTGGGCGGCTTCCTCGTCGGCGGCGCGCACCAGGCAGTGCACCCTCGCCCCGGTGGCGGTGAGCAGGGCGTCCAGCAGGAAGGCGCCGAGGAAGCCGGTGGCGCCGGTGAGCAGGATGTCGCGCTCGCCGCCGGGCAGGGCCGGTGCCGGGTAGCCGGCGATGCCCTCGCCGAGCCCGGTGTCGGCGTGCATGGCCGCGACGGGGGCGACCGGTGCGCCGTGCGCCGTGCCCGCGGCGCCCGCGTCTTCGAGGACCGCGGCGATGCCGGCCACGGTGGGGTCCGAGAAGAGGACGCGCAGCGGCAGGTCGGTGCCGAACTCCTCACGGAGGCGGAAGACGAGACGGGTGGCGAGCAGCGAATAGCCGCCCAGGTCGAAGAAGTTGTCGTGGACGCCGACCCGGTCGAGGCCCAGGAGTTCGCGCCAGGCCGCGGCCACCCGCAGCTCGGCCGAGGTGCGGGGCGCGACGTAGGCGGCCGTCCCGACGGCGCGCACCGGCTCCGGCACGGGCAGCACCTTGCGGTCCACCTTGCCGTTGACGGTCAGCGGCAGGGCCGCGAGGACCACCACGGCGGTGGGGACCATGTAGGCGGGCAGCCGCTCGGCGAGGTGCTCGCGCAGCAGGGCTCCGGTGTCCTCGGCGCTCTCCCCGGACCGGGCGCCGGGCTCCAGCGTGGCGTAGCCGTACAGGTGCGTCTCGCCGTCGGCGCCGCGCTGCGGAACGACCACCGCGGCGTGCACGTCGGGGTGGTCGAGCAGGACGGCCTCCACCTCGCCGGTCTCGATGCGGTAGCCGCGGATCTTGACCTGGTGGTCGGCGCGGCCGACGTACTCGAACTCGCCGCGCGGGGTGAGCCGGGCGAGGTCCCCGCTCTTGTACAGGCGCTCCCCGGGCCGGTCGGTGAACGGGTGCGGGACGAACCGGTCGGCGGTCTTGACCGGATCGCGGAAGTAGCACCGGGCCAGGCCGGGGCCGCCGACGTACAGCTCGCCGGTCACGCCGATCGGCACCGGCTGGAGCAGGTCGTCCAGGGCGTACAGCTCCATGTCGGGCATGGGGCGGCCGATGGGGCTGCGGCGGCCCAGGCGGACGTCCTCGGCCGTCATCTCGCGGATGGTGACGTGGATGGTCTCGGTGATGCCGTACATGTTGACCAGGCGGGGGCCGCGGTCGCCGTGGCGGTCGAACCAGCTGGCGAGGGTGCCGGACTCCAGGGCCTCGCCACCGAAGATGATCACGCGCAGCGGCAGGGTGTCCGGGTCGTGCCGGGCGTCCACGGCCGCGAAGTGCACGAAGGCGGACGGGGTCTGGTTGAGGACGGTGATCCCTTCCTCCCGGACCAGGGCGTAGTACGCCTCGGGGTCGCGGGCGGTGTCCATGGGCACGACCACCAGGCGGCCGCCGTGCAGCCAGGCGCCCCACATCTCGACCACGGAAACGTCGAAGGCGTAGCTGTGCAGCATCGGCCAGGCGTCGTGCTCGTCGAAGGAGTAGGTGCTGGTGGCGGTCATGGCCGCGAACATCCGGGCCACGGTGGCGTGGGTGACCTGCACGCCCTTGGGGGTGCCGGTGGAGCCGGAGGTGTAGATGACGTACGCCGTGTTGTCCGGCGCCTGCGGGACCGGGTCCCGCAGCGGCACCGGGCGGGCCGGGTCCGGGAAGGGCTCCTCGGGCCGGTCGAGCACCAGGAGGTGGCCCTCGTACGGGGGCAGGGCGCCGCGCAGCGAGTCGTGGGTGACCAGGACGTGCGGGGTGGCGTCGCCGAGGATCCGGGCCAGCCGGGCGGCCGGGTAGAGCGGGTCCATGGGGACGTAGGCGCCGCCCGCCTTGAAGACGCCGAGGATCGCGACGGCGGTGTCGAGCCCGCGCTCCAGGAAGAGGCCGACCAGACTCTCGCGGCCGACGCCCGCGGCCCGCAGCCGCAGGGCCAACGCCTCGGCCCTGCGGTCGAGTTCGGCGTAGCTGAGGCTCTCGTCGCCGCAGCTGACGGCGACGGCCGCGGGCCGCTGCCGGGCGTGCCGGGCGAAGGTCTCGTGCAGGCACTCGGTGACCGGGAAGTCCTGGGCGCGGCGGCCCACTTCGAGCACCCTGCGCTGCTCGGTGGGGCTGAGCAGCGGCAGCCGGGCGAGCCGGGTGCCGGGGTCGGCCACGGCGCCGGCGAGGAGGACGAGGTACCGGTCGAGCATCCGTTCCGCGGAGGCGCCGTCGAACAGGTCGCTGTCGTACTCCAGGGTGGCGACCCAGCCGTCGGGGCGCTTGCCGACGATGAGCTGGAGGTCGAAGCGGGCGGTGCCGTTGTGCGTATCGACGGCCTCTGCGGTCAGGCCCGGCAGGTCGAGGCCCGTGGTGGTCGCGTTCTGGAGGATGAACAGGGTGCGGAACAACGGGGTGAGGTGGCTGCCGCGGTCGGGGCGCAGGTCCTCGATGATCTTCTCGAAGGGCAGGCCCTGGTGGGCGTACGCGCCGACCGCGACGGCGCGCACCCGCTTGACGAGGTCCCCGAAGGACGGGTCCCCGGAAAGGTCGAGGCGCAGCGGGAGGGTGTTGACGAACAGGCCGATGAGTTCCTCGGTGTCCACGTCCTCGCGGCCCGCGATGGGCGTGCCCACTATGACCTCGCTCTGCCCGGCGCAGCGCTGGAGCAGCGCGCCGTAGGCGGCGAGCAGCACCATGTACGGGGTGAAGCCGCGGCCGCGGGCCAGCGCGGAGACCGCGCCCATCAGGGGCTCGGGGATCTCGCGTCGGACCCGGGCGCCCCGGTGGCCGGGCTCCTCGGGGCGGGGGCGGTCGGTGGGCAGTTCGAGGGCGGGCAGGTCGCCCGCCAGCTTCTTCCGCCAGTACGCGAGGTCGCCGGCCATGTCCCCCTCGGCGAAGCGCCGGTGCTGCCGCTCGGTGAACTCGGCGTAGCGGTACGGCAGTTCGGCCCAGTCGACGTCCGCCGCGCCCTCGGCCAGGCGCTGGTAGGCGGCGTTGAACTCGCGGATCAGCACATCGAGCGACCAGCCGTCGCACACCAGGTGGTGCACGGTCAGGGCGAGGATGTGCTCCTGGTCGCCGAGCCGGGCCAGGGCGGCGCGCAGCAGCGGGGGCCGGTCGAGCGCGAAGGGCTCGGTGGCCTGCTGCCGCAGCCATCCGCCCACGGTCCCCTCCCCCGCCGCGCCGGGCCCGAAGTCCGTTACGGGAACGGTGAGTTGAGCCTGTTGCGGGGCGATGACCCGGTGGCCCGGGGCGCCCTGGTGGACGCCGAAGGCGGTGCGCAGGGTGTCGTGGCGGCGCACCACCGCGTTCAGGGCGCCGCGCACGGCGCCGATGTCCAGGGGGCCGGTCAGGCGGACGGCGAGCGGGATGTTCTGCAGCGCGGTGCCGGGCACGAGTTCTTCCATGAACCACATGCGCTGCTGGGCGAACGAGAGGGGTTCGCTGGTCGGGAGGGTCACTGCTCCACCGCCTCGGCAGGGTCGTCGGTCTGTACGCGTTCGGTCTGGGCGCATTCGGTCTGTGCGCGTTCGGTCTGGGCGCGTTCGGTCTGGGCGCGGAGGACGAGTTCGGCCATCCGCCGGACGGTCGGCTCGTCGAGGAAGTCCTCCAGGGGGAGGTCGACCGCGAAGAGCCGGTTGGCCCGGGAGACGAGCTGGGAGGCGTTCAGCGAGTCGCCGCCGAGCATGAACAGGTCGGCGTCGGGGCCGATGTCCTCGATGCCCAGCAGCTCGCGCCAGACCTCGGTGACCCGCGCCGCGGGCCCCGCGACGGGCGGGGTCCGCCCCGGCCCGGCCTCGTCCGCCCCCGGCCCGGCCGGCGTCCGGGGAGTGGCGGCCACCGGCTCCGGGCCGGCGGGCTCCGTCCGCGGCGCCGGCGCCTGCGGGGCCGGCTCGATCCAGTGCCTGCGGCGGTTCATGGGGTGGCCCGGCAGGTCCACCGGGTGACCGACGGCCTCGGGCAGCTCCACGGCCACCCCGCACGCCCAGGCCCGGCCCAGCGCCTCCAGCAGGAAGCGCCGGTCGGAACCGGCCTGCCGGGCGCCCCGTACGGTGTTCACGGTCCGCACCTCGGGGCCCGCCACCTGGGCGGCGAAGCGGCCCAGCGCCCGGCCGGGGCCGAGTTCGAGGAACACCGGGTCGGGCTCGGCGGCCAGCAGGGTGGCGACGCCGTCGGCGAACCGCACGGCGGCACGCGCCTGTCCGGCCCAGTAGCGGGGGTCGGTGGCCTGGTCGTCCGTGATCCAGGTGCCGGTGACGTTGGAGACGAAGGGGACGTCCGGGGTGCGCAGCGGCACCTGGGCGACCAGTCGCTCGAAGGGCGCCAGCATCGGGTCGAGCATCGCGGAGTGGAAGGCGTGCGAGGTCACCAGGCGCTTCGCGGCCACCCCGCGCTCCGCGAGCCCCGCCTCCGCCCGGGCCACGGCCGACTCCTCGCCGGAGAGCACGCACCGCTGCGGGGCGTTGAGGGCGGCGATCGACAGGCCGGGGCCCTCCAGGGCGCGGGCCTCCCGCTCGGTCAGTTCGACGGCGAGCATGGCGCCGCGGGGGCGCTCGGCCATCATCGCGCCGCGCGCCGCGACCAGGCGTACGGCGTCCTCCAGGGTGAAGACCCCGGCCAGGGTGGCCGCGGCCCACTCGCCCAGGCTGTGCCCGATCATCGCGGCGGGCCGCACACCGCGCGCGCTCCACCAGCGGCCGAGGGCGTACTCGACGGCGAAGAGGGCGGGCTGGGCCAGCCGGGTGTCGACCAGCGGGTCGACCGCGCCGGGCGCGGCGGACGCCGACAGGAGGGAGAGCAGGTCGATGCCGCTGTGCGGGGCGAGGAGTTCGGCGCAGACGGCGATGTGCCGGGCGAACTCCGGCTCGGTGCGCAGGAGTTCAGCGGTCATGCCCTGGTACTGGGTGCCCTGTCCCGGCAGGAGCAGGACGGCGGGCGCGGGTCCCTTGGCATGGGCCCGGGTGGCCCGGCGCAGTCGTCCGGCGGCCTCGGCCGGAGTGCTCGCGACGACCGCGGCGCGGTGCGGGAAGGTCCTGCGGCGGCGGGTCAGGGTGTGGGCCACGTCCGTCAGGGCGGGACCGGGAGTCGCCTCCAGGGCGCCGGCGAGGCGTTCGGTGGCCTCGGCCAGTGCGGCGGGGCTCTTCGCGGAGACCACCAGCAGCCGGTCCTCGCCGTCGGCGGCGTCGCCGGTCGCGGCGGGGGTCACCGTCGGCGGGGCCTGTTCCAGGACGACGTGCGCGTTGGTGCCGCCGACCCCGAGGGAGCTGACGCCCGCCCGGCGCGGCCCGTCGCCGACCGGCCAGGGGCGCAGCCGGTCGTTGACCGCGAAGGACGACTTGTCGCTGGTGCGGGGGTTGCGGTCGCGGTAGTGCAGGGTCGGGGGCAGCACGCCTTCGCGGACCGCGAGCACCGCCTTGATCAGGCCGATCACGCCCGAAGCGGCGTTGAGGTGGCCGATGTTGGTCTTGACCGAGCCGATGGCCACCGCGCCCGGGGTCACCCCGTCGGCACCGAACACCTCGTCCAGGGCGGCGAGTTCGATGGGATCGCCGATGGCGGTCCCGGTGCCGTGCGCCTCCACGTAGCCGATCGAGGCGGGGGGCACCTCGGCGGCGGAGTAGGCGTCGTGCAGGACCTGGATCTGCCCGTCGACGCTGGGCGCGGTGTAACCGGGCTTGCGGGCGCCGTCGTTGTTGACGGCGGAGCCGAGGATCACGGCGTGGATGCGGTCGCCATCGGCGATCGCGTCCGAGAGCCGCTTCAGCGCGACCACGCCCACGCCGCTGCCGAAGACCGTGCCGGCCGCCTCCGCGTCGAAGGCCCGGCAGTACCCGTCGGGCGACTGGATGCCGCCGGACTCGTACACGTACCCCCAGTCCTGCGGGAGTTTGACGCCGGCGCCGCCCGCGAGCGCCATGTCGCACTGGTAGTCGAGCAGGGCGCGGGCGGCCTCGGCGATCGCGACCAGCGAGGTGGAGCAGGCGCTCTGCACGGTCACGGCGGGGCCGGTCAGGCCGAGGCGGTGGGCCACCCGGCTGGTCACGTAGTCCTTGTCGTTGCCGTGCAGCAGCGCGGCCGGGTACTCGCCGAGCAGCTGCTCGCGCGACAGGCCGGGCAGCACGTTCAGGACGAGGTAGGAGTTGAAGGAGACGCCGCCCCATACGCCGATCCGGCCCGGGTAGCGCTCCGGGTCGCAGCCCGCGTCCTCCAGGGACGTCCAGCACTGCTCCAGGAAGAGCCGCTGCTGCGGGTCGGCGAGCGCCGCCTCGCGCGGGGTCATCCCGAAGAACTCCGCGTCGAACTCCTCGACGCCCTCGACGCGCGCCACGGCGGGCACGTAGCCCTCGGGCGCGTCGGGCGGAACCGGGAGCCGCTCGATGGACTC
The DNA here is from genome assembly GCF_043202815.1 of Streptomyces sp. NPDC048111. Lineage (NCBI taxonomy): Bacteria > Bacillati > Actinomycetota > Actinomycetes > Kitasatosporales > Streptomycetaceae > Streptomyces > Streptomyces sp. NPDC048111. The sequence goes on along the minus strand of NZ_JBIDBD010000004.1, from coordinate 219,686 downwards.
GACGCCCCCCACCAGGTTCTGCCAGAAGCGGGTCACGTCCGGCGCGCCGGGCACCCGGCACGCCAGCCCCACGACGGCGATCCTCTCGGGTTCGTCCCCGAGGTCCTCTGCTCCCACGAGCTCAGACATCCCCCTGTCCCCTTCTCATCCGGCGCCGCCGGTCGGCGACCCGTCTGGCGCGTTCGGCCGCTTCGTCCCGCGCGGCCCGGCTGCTCGATTGATGTGCGGCGCCGCTCCCCGTACCCGACACGCCGCCGGACAGCAGGCCGTCGAGGTGGGCGGCGAGGGCGGCCACGGTCGGGTGCCGCAGCAGTTCGACCACGGGTACGTCGGCCCCGAGTTCCTCGCGGATCCGCAGCTGGAGCGGTACGAGTTGCAGCGAGTGGCCGCCGCGGCCGAAGAAGGTGTCCTCGCGGCCGATGTCCTCGATGCCGAGAAGTTCCTGCCACAGGGCACGGATCCGCTCCTCCGTCCGGGTGGCGGGGAGTCGCGCGCCGGCCGGTGCCGGGTCGCGGCGCAGGGCGCGCAGCGCGGCGAGGTCCACCTTGCCGTTGGCGGTCAGCGGTACCGCCTCGACCACCTCCACGGTGCCCGGCACCATCGCGGCGGGCAGCCGCGTCAGCAGGTCGGCGCGCAGCGCCGGTCCGTCGGCGGAGCCGTCGGTGGTGGCCCAGGCGGCGAGGGCGAGTTCACCGGTGGCGTCGGTGACGGCGGCGGCCACGGCGGCGGTGACCGCCGGGTGCGCGCGCAGGGCGTGCTCGACGCCCGCGAGGTCGACGCGGTGGCCGCGCACCTTGACCTGGCGGTCGGCCCGGCCGGCGAACACCACGGTGCCGTCCGGCCGGTAGCGGCCGAGGTCGCCGGTGCGGTAGAGCCGCTCGCCGTACCGCGCCGCCGGGTCGGCGGTGAAGCGGCCCGCGTCGTCGGCGCCGAGGTAGCCCCGGGCCAAGTGGACGGTCCGTACGACGACTTCGCCCAGTTCCCCGGGGGCCGCGCCGCGCGATCCGCGCAGGACCAGCAGCTGGGTGCCGTCGATGCCGGTGCCCAGGGGCACCTGCTCGTCGGGGGCGCTCTCGCCCACCGGGTGCCAGGCCGGGGCCTGGGGGGTCTCGGTGGCGCCGTAGAAGTTGACGAGGCGCGCGCCCGGGGCGAGCCGGCGCATGACGGCCACCTCGCGGCCGGTCAGCACGTCGCCGCCGAAGAACACGTACCGCAGCGCGGGCAGGCAGCCGTCGCCGAGTCCGGCGAGGAACCGGGCCAGCGGCGGAGTGAGGTGCAGCACCGTGATCCGCTCGTCGGCCAGCCAGCGGCCGAACGCCTCGGGTGCAGCCAGGTCCCGCGCGGTGGGGACGTGCAGCCGGGCGCCCAGGGCCAGGGGGACGAACAGGTCGCGCAGCAGCGGGTCGTGACTGAGCCCGGAGCTGAGCGCGAACCGGTCGTCGGCGCTCACCTCGAAGGTGGCCGTGTACCAGTCGAGGAAGTGCGCGAGCGGTCCGTGCGTGCCCACGACGCCCTTGGGCTCACCGGTGGTTCCGGAGGTGAAGGCGATGTACGCGGTGTCGCCGGGGCCGGCCGGTGCTGAGGGGCTCCCCTCCCGGGCGTCCGTCGCGCCGGCCGGTGCGGGTGCGTCGCGGTCGGCCGCCGGTGCGGCGGCGCTGCCGCCCCTGTCGTCCATGGCGTCGGCGAGTGGCGGGACGACCCGGGCGGACCGGACCGTGACACCGGCCGGGAGCTCGGGCCGCTCGGCCCCGGTCTCCAGCCAGGCGGCGGGTTCCAGGGCGCGGGCGATCCGTTCCCGGCGCCCGGCCGGGTGGGCCCGGTCGAGCACCGAGAACGCGGCCCCGCGGCGCAGCGCGGCGAGGATCGCGACCACCAGGGCGGGGGTGCGCTCGGCGTGCACCGCGACCGTGTCGCCGGGGCCGATCCCGACCTCGGCGAGCCCCGACGTCAACTCCTGTACAGAGCAGTCCAGTTGACGGTACGTCCACTCGGCGCCGAGGTGGCGCAGGGCGATCGCATCGGGCCGCGCGGCGACGGTGGCGGCGAACCGCTCGTGCACGGCGGCGGTGCGCGGGCCGGGCGGCAGCGGTGCCGCCGGGTCCGGCAGGGCCGCCGGGCACGGCAGGGCCGGCTCCTCCAGGGGCGCCTCGGGCGTCTCGGCGGCGGCGAGCAGCAGTGCGGCGAACTGGTCGAGGAAGGCCTCCACCGTGCCGCCGTCGAACAGCCAGGAGTCGAAGACGAGGTCCAGGCCCAGGGATCCGTCGGCTCCGGGTTTGACGTACAGCGTCAGGTCGAAACGGGCGCTCAGGTCCTCGGCCTCGACCAGACGGGCGGTCAGGCCGGGCAGGTCGTGGCGCGAGTCGTCCAGGTTGAGCATGTTGAACAGCACCTGGAAGACCGGGGTGCGGGTGAGGTCACGGGCGAGCCCGAGCCGGTCGACCACCCGCTCGAAGGGCACGTCCTGGTGGGCGTCGGCGTCCAGTGCGCTGCCGCGCACCCGGCGCAGCGCCTCCCGGTAGGCGGGCCCGCCGGAGAGGTCGGTGCGTACCGCCACGGTGTTCACGTACAGGCCGACCCCGTGCTCCAGGTCCTGGCGGCCGCGGCCGGCGACCGGCATGCCCACCACGACGTCCCGCTCCCCCGACCACCGGCAGAGCACGCCCTTGAACGCGGTGAGCAGGGCCATCGACAGGGAGGCGTTCTCCTGGGCGGCCAGCGCCCGCAGCCGCTCGACGAGGTCGGCGGGCAGGGTCCGGCGAACCCGGGCGGCCGGGCGGTCCTGGAGGTCGCGGCGCGGCCGGTCGGTCGGGAGTTCCAGGGCGGGCGGTGCGCCGTCGAGGGTCTTCACCCAGTGGCCGAGCGCGTCCTCGGCGGCGGCGCCGCTCTGCCGCTCGCGCTGCCAGGCGGCGAAGTCGGCGTACTGGACCACCGGTTCGGCCAGGCCGGCGGGCTCACCTCCGGTGAACTCGGCGTACAGAGCCGTGAGTTCGCGGACCACCAGTCGCATCGACCAGCCGTCGGCGGCGATGTGGTGGACGGCCAGCCGCAGGATGTGCCGGTCCTCGGCCACCTTGACGAGCTGGGTGTGCAGGGGCGCGCGGGTGAGGTCGAAGGGGCGCCGGGTGAACCGCTCGGTGTGGTCGGCGAGCGCCGTCTCCCGGTCCGCCGGGGCCTGCGCGGTGAGGTCGATCAGCGGCAGCAGTGCGTCGGGCAGTTCCTCGACGACCACCTGGCGGGGCTCGCCCGCACGGGCCACGTACACGGTGCGCAGCGCCTCGTGGCGGCGTACGACCTCGGTGAGCGCGGTGCGCAGCGCGGTGACGTCGAGGCGGCCCTCCAGGTGGAGTTCGCCCGCGATCCGGTAGGCGAGGCCGCCGGGGTGGAGCTGTTCGACGAACCACAGGCGCTGCTGGGCGGAGGACAGCGCGAGCCCTTCCGGGCCGCGCGGCAGCGCCGGAATGGGTGCGATCGCGGACGGGGAGGCGCCCGGGACGGTTTCCTCGGCGGGGCCGTCGGCGGCGAGGGTGTCGATGCGGGCGGCCACGGCGCCGAGCGCGGGGGCGTCGAAGAGGTCCCGCAGCGGCAGTTCGACGCCGGTGCGCTCGTGCAGGCGGGCCGCCGCCCGGATGGCGAGCAGCGAGTGGCCGCCCAGTTCGAAGAAGTTGGAGTCCACGCCGAGCCGGTCGGTGCCGAGCAGTTCGGCCCAGACCTCGGCCACGGTCTTCTCGGTGGGCGTGGTGGGCGGCGCGGCGCGGTGCCCGCCGTCCTCGGGCAGTTCCTCGGGGGCGGGCAGCCGGTCGCGGTCGGCCTTCCCGTTGGGATTCAGCGGGAAGGCGTCCAGGACGAACAGGTGCGAGGGGATCATCGCGGAGGTGAGCCGCTCGGCCAGGTGCGCGCGCAGCGCGGCGACCGTGGGCGGCTGCTCGGCGGCGGGTTCCTTGAGCACGTAGCCCGCCAGGACGAGCCGGCCATCCCGGTCCGGGCGGGCCATGACCACGGCCTCGCGCACCCCCGGGTGCGACTCCAGGGCGTCCTGGACCTCGGCGGGCTCGATGCGCACGCCGCGGATCTTGACCTGGTGGTCGGCGCGGCCGAGGTAGTGCAGGGTGCCCCCGCGGTCGAAGCGGACCCGGTCCCCGGTGCGGTAGACGCGGGCGCCCGGTTCGGCGGAGAAGGGGTGCGGAACATAGCGGTCGGCCGTCAGGTCCGGGCGGTTCTGGTAGCCGCGGGTGACGCCGGTGCCGCCGAGGTACAGCTCGCCGACGACCCCCGCCGGGACGGGACGCAGCGCGGCGTCGAGCACGTACAGCTCGGTGCCGGGCAGGGCGCGGCCGATGGGCGGGACCGTGCCGTCGGGGCGCAGGATCGCCGTGGTGCAGAAGACGGTGATCTCGGTGGGCCCGTACGCGTTGCAGATCCGGCGGCCCGGGGACCAGGCGCGCACCAGGTCGGCGGAGATGGCCTCGCCGACGGAGGTGAGCTCGGTGACGGTGGGCAGTTCGGCGGGGTCCATGGTGGCGAGGACCGAGGGCGTGGCGCTCAGCGTGGTGACGCGCTCGCGGCGGATGGTGTCGACCAGCGGCGGCCCGGGACGCAGTTCCTCGCGGGGGGCGACCACGAGGGTGGCGCCGGTGGTCAGCGCCATCATCCATTCCCAGGTGCTGACGTCGAAGCTGATGGAGGCGTTCTGCAGGACGCGGCGGCCCTCGATCGCGGGCATCGACTCGCGGTGGGCGAGGTCGAAGTCGACCAGACCGGCGTGCTCGACCATCACGCCCTTGGGGCGGCCGGTGGACCCGGAGGTGTAGATGACGTACGCCAGGCGGCCGCCGTCGGGGGCGGGCAGCGCGGGCGCGTCCTTCGGGGCCCGGTGGACCTCGTCCAGGTGGAGGACGGGCACGTCCACGGCGGGCAGCCGGTCGACCACGGAACTGTGGGCGAGCAGCAGCGCGATGGAGGAGTCCTCCATCATGTACTCCAGCCGCTTGACCGGATAGGTGGGATCGAGCGGGATGTACGCGCCACCGGCCATCAGGACGGCGAGCATGCCCACCCACAGACGGGGGGTGCCGTCGCCGCTGAGGCCCACCTTCACCTCGGGCCCCACCCCGCGCGCCCGCAGGACGTACGCCAACTCGGTTGCCTGCGCGGCCAGTTCGCGGTAGGTGAGTCGTTCGTCGCCGCATTCCACGGCGGTCGCGCCGGGCGTACGGGCGGCCTGCGCGAGCACCAGCTCATGGGCGCCGCGCGCGGCCAGGGCGGCCGGGTCGCCGGGACGGCTCCATCCGGTCAGCACCTGGCGCAGGTCGGCCGGCGAAAGCATCGCGAGCTCGCCGTGCGGGGCGTCGGGGCGGGCCGCGCAGGCGGCCGCCAGGGCCTGGAAGTGGCGCCCGAGATCTTCGGCCGTCGCCCGGTCGAAGAGGTCGACGGCGTAGCGCAGGGAGCAGGTGACGCCGCCGCCCACCTCCTCGGCGAAGACGGTGAGGTGGTGTTCGCTGCCCTGCACCGGAACCGGACGGGGCGTCAGAAGCAGGTCGCCAATGGCCAGTTGGGCCCCCTCGGCGCCGGTGGCGAAGAGGGAGAGACCCTGTTCGGTGGTGTAGGAGGCGGACTCGTAGAAGAAGGCGACGTCGAAGAGCGATCCGCCCCCGCCGCCCGCGCTCTGCCGCGCGACCTGCTCGGCGACCAGCGGGTACGGATAGTCCTGGTGCTCCATCGCGTCGAGCGCGCTCTCGCGCACCTGTGCCAGCAGGCCGCGGAAGGTGTCCTCGGGCCGCACCCGGGTGCGCAGCACCATCAGGTTGGCGAAGTAGCCGACGACGTCCTCGAAGACGGCCGCGCCGCGCCCGGTGGAGACGGAGCCGAGCCAGATGTCGTCCTGGCCGGTGTAGCGGTGCAACAGCAGGTTGAAGGCGGTGAGTACGGCCGTGTAGAGCGTGCCGCCGCTCTCCCGGGCCAGCCGGCGCAGGCCCGCGGTGGTCCCGGCGTCGAGGGCGAAGGCGTGCACGGCGGTGCGGTGACTGGGCCGGGCCGGGGCGCGCCGGTCGGTGGGCAGTTCGAGGCGGGGCACCTCGCCGGACAGCGTCTCGCTCCAGTACGCGGCGCTCGCCCGGCCCTTGGGGCCGGCGACGAGGGCGCGCTGGCGGCGGGTGTATTCCAGGTAGTCGGCGGCGGGCGCGGCGAGGGCCGCCGGGCGGCCGGCGCGGGCGGCCGGATAGGCCTGCTGGAGGTCGCGCACCATCAGCGAGAACGCCCAGAGGTCGGCGGCGATGTGGTGGGTGCCCAGGAGCAGGACGGCCCGCCCGGGTCCGGTGTGCAGCACCTCGGCGCGCAGGAAGGCGCCCTCGCCCAGGTCGTAGGGGCGCTCGACGAAGGCGGTGACGGCCGCGTCCTGGGCCGCGCCGTCCCGGCCGGTGAGGTCGGTCTCCGTGAAGTCGACCCGGATGCCGGTGCGGACGCGCTGGACCAGCTCGCCGCCCGCCTGCACGACGGCCGTACGCAGCACCGGGTGGTGGTCGAGCAGGCTCTGCAGAGCAGTGCGCAGGGCGGCCGGGTCGAGCGGGCCGGCGACCTCGGCGGCGAAGCAGAGGTTGTAGGCGGGGCTGCCCGGGTGCATCTGGTCGAACAGCCACAGAGCGCGCTGGCCTTCGGAGACCGGGTGGTCGGTCGGGGCCGTGCCGGCGGCCGTGTCTGCGGCCGTGTCGGCGGCGCCCGTCGCACCGGCGGTCGGTGCGGCGGCGGTCGGTGCGGCGGCGGGACGGGCGGCGGCGCGGCGCAGCAGCTCCGCGCGGAGCAGGGCGCGGCGCGCGTCAAGGGCGGTCGGGACGTCGGCGCCCGCGGGGGGTGTGGCCTGGTGTGTCGTCATATCTCGCCCGCCGCGTCGTTGGCCAGTCGGCCGAGCAGCGAGTCCACCTCCTCCGGAGTCAGTGCGTCGAGGTCGGCGAGCAGCCGCTCGACGTCCGCGGGGTCGTCGAGGTCGGGCAGCGCCGGGGGGCGGGTGGCGTCCGCCTGGGGGCCGGGCGGGCCGGCGGGTGCGGGGAGGAGCGCGGCGAGTTCGGCCGCCAGCTCCTCGGCGACGTCGGTGGGGGTGGCACCGCGCAGGATGCGCACCAGGCCGATGTCGACGCCGCAGTCCTTCTCCAGCCGGCGGCGCAGTTCCAGCCCCATGACCGAGTCCATGCCGAGCCGGTTGAGCGGGCGGTCGGCCGGCACCCGGTCGAAGCCGGTGCGCAGGACGGCCGCGGTCGCGCGGCGCACCCGCTCGGTGAGCAGGGCGACCCGGGTGGCGGGTTCGGCGGCCAGCAGCGCGGGGAGGTCGAACGCCTCCTCGGCGGAGTCGGGGGCCGACCCGGACCGGGGCGCGGACTCGGGCGCGGTCGGGGCGGGCTCCTCCTCCGCGGCCCGCCACCACGAGCGGGCGACGCGCAGCAGGAGCGTGCCGTCCTCCGCCAGGACGTGGACGGCGGTCGCGTTCCCGTCCGTACCGTCGGGGTCGTCGCTCGCGGCCGGTGCGGGCGCCAGGTGCACCCAGCGGGCCGGGGCCGTGCCGGCGTACCGCTCGCATCCGTCCAGGGCCGTGGGCTCGTGCGCGTCCAGGGCGGCGGCGGCCACCCGCAGGGCGACGTCGAGCACCTCGCGCCGGGTCCCGGCGGCGCCCGGCCGCAGCCGGACGAGGACCTCGCCCCCGCCCTGCCAGGCCGCCTCAACCGCGGCGTCGGCGAGGGCGCGGGGCCGCGTGCAGCGGCCGGCCATCGTGTCGAGGGGGCCCGGCGCGGTGGGCGCGGCGGCCGGGTCGGGGGTCCCCGGCCACGCCGTGGCGAGCCGGGTCCAGGTCCCGCGCGGGGCGCGCCCGTACACGGCGACGGCAGCGGCGCCGGGGGCCACCGGGGCGGCGACCAGGGAAGCCTCGGCCGGCCGTGGGCCCGGGGCGGCTGTCTCCCAGCGGATGGCGGCGGGGCCCTCGGGCAGCGCGCCGAGTGCCGTGTCGGCGAGGGCGGCCGCGAACTGCGCGGCACGTCCGCGCAGGGCGGGCCGGGGCGAGGGGGCCACGGTGGCCGCCAAGAAGCGTACGGCGGGGGCCTGTTGGGACCGCGGGGTTCGGACGGCGCCGGCGGCGCGCAGCCGCCACACGGTCCGCAGCAGGTTCTCCTGCTCGCCCTCGCCGCGGCGCAGGGTGGGCAGGATCAGCGGCTCGATCCCGTGGGCCGCGCAGCAGTCGGCCAGCGACGGCGAGAGCGTGGGGTGGGGCCCGACCTCGACGAAGGTCCGGACGCCCAGGGCGAGCAGGGAGTCCACGGCCTGGAGGAAGCGCACCGGGCGGCGCAGGTTGTCGGCCCAGTGGGCGGCGTCGAGCCGCTCCCCCGCCACCACCTCACCGGTGACCGTGGACACCAGGGAGCCGGTGGTGGGACGCGGTGCGACACCGGCGGCCGCGGCCTCGAACTCGGCGCGCAGGGGCTCGAGGAAGCGGCTGTGGAAGGCGATCTCCCCCGGCAGGATCCGGCAGAACACCTCCTGCGTGCCCAGTTCGGCGACCACGGCGGCGATCGTCGCGGCCTCGCCCGCCACCAGGGTGGATCCGGGGGCGTTCCACGCGGCCACGTCGGCCAGGCCGCCGTGGCGGGCGATCCGGTCGGCCGCCTCGTCGGCGCCGATCCCGAGGAGGGCGGTGCGTCCGGTGCCCACGGCGCGGCGCATCAACGTGCCGCGCAGCCGGGCCAGTCGCAGCGCCGCCGGCAGGTCGAGCGCTCCGGCGGCGACGGCGGCAGCGATCTCGCCGAGGCTGTGCCCGGTGAACGCGTCGGCCCGCACGCCCCGTTCGGCGAGCAGCCGGGCGAGCGCGATCTGCAGGCTCACCAGCACCGGCTGGAGGACGGCCGGGTCCTCCAGCCGCGACTCGCCCCGGTCGGCGGACAGTTCGCCGATCGGCGACCACCCGGCGTCCGCGCGCAGGATGTCGTCCGCCTCCTGGAACACGGCCCGCACGGCCGGTTCCCGGAGCAGCAGCTCCCGGCCCATGCCCAGCCACTGGTTGCCCTGCCCGGAGAAGACGAGCGCGGTTCGGCCCGTCCCGCCGCCGGGTGCGGCGTCATCGGCCGCCACGGTCGTGTGGCCGGCCCACGTCGATGTCGTCACTGGTGTGCCTTCGCCCTCAGTCGCCGTCGATGACGTCGAGGGCCTGCTGCGGGTCCCAGTAGTTCTGCGCCTGGTAGATCTTTCCGTCCTTGAAGCGGGTCTTGCCGGTGTAGGTGAGGGTGAAGGTCTTGCCGGTGGGCTCGCGGTCGAAGATGTGGCCCTGGTGGGTCACCGTGGTCTTCCAGGCGAGATGGGCGATGTCGCCCTCCCAGCGCACGACCTCGGCGCTGTAGTGGGGGGCGAGCTTCTCGCGGACCTCGATCAGGCCGGCCTTGATGCCTTCGAGATCGGCCCCGTCGTTTTCGAGCGCCAGCGCGCTCTCGTCGGTGAAGTGGCGGAACTCGGGGTGTATGAATTCCTCGACGAGGTCGTCGTTGTGACCGTTGAGCAATTCGTCGATGTACCGGCGCAGGACGTTTTCCAGCTCTTCCTGGACCTGAGTCATGGGATTCCCTTTCGAACGGGCGTCTACCCAAGGAAAGTTATTCGGCCACGTGGCTCAAGGGCACCCCTAACCCGCCCCTATGGGCGCCCCCCAATACCCCGATCCAACCCGCCCCAACCTGAAGTACCGGCACGAAGAAGCCGCCCACGCGCGGGGGTTCGCGTGGGCGGCTGACCGGGGGTGCCGAGGGGTGGAGGGCCGTCAGACGGCGCTCTCCCGCATGGGGACGGCGCCGACGGCTCCGGGGTCCCCGGCGGGCTCGCCCGCCTCCCCGGCGCTCTCCATGCGCTGCGGCAGCAGGAACGCCGCAGCCACCGCGCCGAGCACGACGACGCCGGCGCAGACCGCCGCCGAGGCCGAGAACGACTGCTCGAAGGCCTTGCGGGCCGCGTCCGCGGTCGCTTTCGCCGCCCCCGCGGGCAGGCCCTTCGCGGCCTCCAGCGCCTTGTCGAGGGAGTGGGTGGCGGGCTCGGGGCCGTCGAGGGCGTACGCGGACGCGTAGCGCGTGGCGAGCACGCTGCCGACCACCGCGACGCCGAAGGCCGCGCCCATCTCCTGCACGGTGTCGTTCATCGACGACAGCAGACCCGACTGCTCGGGCGGCCCGGCCGTCATCAGTACGTCGTTGACCAGCGGCTGGGACAGTCCCATGCCGGCCCCGACCAGCACCATCGCGACCACCATGGCCCCGTACCCGTACTCCTCGGTGAACAGGGCGTACGTGCCGTATCCGGCGGCCAGCACCAGCAGCGACAGGACGACGGTGTTGCGCACGCCGAGGGCCTTGGTGACCACCGGGGACAGCGGCGAGCAGATCATCAGGGCCACCGCCACCGGCAGGATGGCCGCGCCCGCCAGCAACGGCGAGTAGCCGAGCACGAGCTGGAACTGCTGGGTGAGCACGAACAGACTGCCGGTGAGCGCGAACATGAGGACGGCCATGGTGCCGCTCGAGCCGAGGAACCGGCGGTTGCGGACCACCGCGAGGTCGACCATGGGGTGCCGCGCGGTGGCCTGGCGCCAGAAGAAGACCACCGTGACCACGGCGCCGGCGGCCAGCGAGCCGATCACCTCGGCCGAGGACCAGCCGAAGCGCGGCTGCTCGATCACGCCGTAGACCAGTGCCGTGACGCCGACGATCGAGAGCAGGGTGCTCAGCGCGTCGAGCGGACGGGCCGCGGGGTCGCTGGACTCCGGCACCAGCACCAGGGCGCCGAGCACCGCCGCGGCCACCACGATCACGTTGATCAGGTAGAGGGAGCCCCACCAGAAGTGGGCCAGCAGCACACCGCCGATCAGCGGTCCTGTCACGGCGCCGAGGGCCGTCACCGCGCCCCAGATGCCGATCGCCTTGGGGCGTTCGTCGTCGGAGAAGACGTGGACGAGGATGGAGAGGGTGCCCGGCATGAAGGCGGAGGCTCCGGCGCCCATCACCGCGCGGGCCGCGATGAGTTCCCAGGATGCGGTGGAGAAGGCGGCCGCGACCGAGGCGGCGCCGAACAGGACGAGTCCGAGCACGAGGAGCTTCTTGCGTCCGAAGCGGTCCGAAAGGCTTCCGCTCAGGAGGAGGAGTCCGGCCAGCGCCAGGGAATAGGCGTCGACCATCCACTGGAGTTCACCGGTGTTCGCGTTCAATTCCCTGGCCAGGGTCGGCAGGGCGACATTGAGTACCGTCGCGTCGATCGACACCACGAATACGGCGACTGCCAGTACGGCAAGGATGGCCCACCGACGAGGGTGCTCCCTGTTCTCCACGACGACTCCTCATGCGGCAGTGCAGTGCCGCGCCATGACGGAAAGTACGTATTGACGTTAAGGGCCCCGGAGTTGGGGCGGCAAGACACGCGGTCGCGGATAGGGGACCCCCTACCGCCGGCGCCGGAGCAGCGCCACCGCGGCCGCCGAGGCCAGTACCGGAAGCGCCGCCATACCGGTCAGGACGCCCAGTTCCGCCAGTGCCGACTGGCTCGCGGCGTGCCCGCTGTCGGACGAGGCGTACCCGAACCCCTGGAGCACGAGGGCGTACAGGAAGGGGCCGAGAGCCAGGCCCACCGCCTCCCCCGTCGAGAACAGGCCCGCCAGGATCCCGCCCTGGCTGCGGCCGCTGCGCGTGTCCGCCTCGGCGATGCACTCCGGCAACAGCGCGTACAGGAACATCAGTTGGCCCGCATGGCCGGTCCCGGCCAGCGCCATGGTCGCGAGCACGGCCGCGGGCGGCAGGACGGGCGCGGCGAGGAACAGCGCGCAGCCCGCGGCGAACAGGGCGCTGGAGACGGCGTACGCGCGGCCGATGCCCAGCCGGTCGCCGAGCCGCCGCCAGGGGCTCACGGACAGGAGGTTGGGGGTGACGAAGACCGCCACGAGCGCGCCGGCCCAGCCGGGCGAGGGCAGCACCTGACGGGCGGCGTACGGGGTGCCCGCGAGCAGCACGCCGGTGGCGAGGGCCTGGGCCGCGGCGGCGCCGAGCAGGCCGGTGAACCGGGCGTTGCCCCGGGCCGCCCGCACCTGCCGGACCAGGCCCGGCTCGCTGGGCCGGGCCGGGCCGGCCGGCGCCGAGCGGGTGCCGAGGAACACCCCGAGGGTGCCTGCCGTGATGACGGCGGCGCCGAACAGGCCCGCCCAGCGGTGGCCTGGGGCTCCTCCGCCGCCGAGGTCGACCAGGGCGGGCGCCACCGCGCCGACGGCCAGCGCGGCCACGCCGAGCGCGATCACCCGGCCCGCCGCGAGGGCGACCCGGTCGCGCCGGCGGGAGCCGAGTTCGGCGGGCATCGCCGCGTACGGGATCTGGAAGCAGGCGAAGGCCGTCGCGGCGAGGAGGAACCCGGCCTCCGTCCACCAGGCGCCCGCGCCGCCGCGGAACGGGCTCGACAGCATCAGGGCGACGGCCGCGGCCATCGTGAGGCCCCCGGCCAGCACGTACGGGCGGCGGGCGCCCCAGCGGGAGCGGGTCCGGTCGCTGAGCCGGCCCACCAGCGGGTTGATGACGGCCACCCAGATCTTCGGGACCAGCACGGCGAGACCGGCCAGGGCCGCACCGACGCCGAGGGTGTCGGTCAGGTAGGGCAGCAGCAGGAGTCCGGGCAGGGTGGTGAAGGTGCCCGAGGCCAGCGCCCCCGAGGCGTACCCGGCACGCACCCGGCGGGACGGGGCGACTGCCCCCGGCGACGCGTCGGGCGCGGTCCGGGCCCGCGCCCCGGACGCCGGCGCGGACCCGGACCGGTGCGGCGGGCGTCCCGGCGGGGCCTGGGCGGGTGCTGTGGTCACGGAAGGACCGCCTTTCGGTCGGAGTACGGGCTCGCGCCCGGCGACCGAGGGGGCGGCGGCCGGACCGGGTGCGCCAGGACACCGTGCGGCGGCCTGCCTGTATTTCGCTTAAGTCCGCCGCAGTACCGGCCGTGCAACTTGCTGTCACCGTCCCGCGGTGGCGCCCCCGCCCGGCCCCGCACAAGCTTCGAGACGGCGGCGCGTACGACGCCGCGGTGAGGGGGAGACGATGACGGAGGCCATGACGGCGCCACCCGCGACGGTCCTGCCCGGCGGGGGCCCGGGCATCGCGGTCGGCCGCTCCACCGGTGGACCGGGCGACGGCGGCGGGCGCGGGGCCACGGCCGTCGATGCCGCCGCCGGCACGGAGTCCGGCCGCTTCGGAGCCGCCCGGCACCTGATCCACTGCCCGCCGTCCTGGGACCACTGCCTCGACGCGCCGAGCCTGACCGAGGAGCACTTCGTGCTCGCCGACCGGCTCCCCCGCCACCACCCGCTGTTCAACGACGGCGCCGGACGCTTCCACGACCAGCAGGTCGTCACCGAATCGGTGCGCGAGATCGGCGAGTTCGTCGGCCACCGCTACTTCGGCGTACCGGCCGAACGTCCCGGCCTCTTCTACCGCTTCGACCTGGACCTCACGGACCTGGCGGCGTGGCGCACCGGTCAGTACGCCGACTCCCGGCTGAGCATCCGGATCCGGGCCGTCCCCGGGCACGTGGTGGGCGGCGTGCCGCGCGCACTCGACTTCCACGTCGAGGTGAGCATCGACGCCGCGCCCTGCGCCACCGGTTCGGCCGGTCTCGTGTTCCTGATGCCCGCCCTGCACGCCGGCCACCTCGCGCACGCGCGCTCGGCCGTCCGTGAGGCCGGGGACGTCCGGCGCGGGCCGCTGCGCCCGGTGGACGCCGCCGCCGTCGGACGCGCGGGTGCGCGCAACGTGCTGCTCGCGAACCCCGAGGAGACGCAGGCCGGCCGGCTGACCGCGTGGGTGCGCACCCAGGGCCTGGCCCCGGCCCTGTGCGCCGCCGACGACGGCGTGCTGCCCGGGCTCCACGTCCTGGAGACGCTTCGCCAGACCGCGTTGCTGTGCGCGGGCCGCGGCCGGGGGCTGCACGCCTCGCGCAGCGCCCTCACCGCCTCGCGCGTGCACTTCCGCGGCTACGCGCAGGCGGCCGCGCCCCTGCGCTGCGCGGCCGTGCCCGGCCCCCTGGAGCGTGACGCCCAGGGGCGGCCGGCGGTGCCCGTCTCCCTCACCCTGACCCACGGCAGCCGGGCGGTGGCCGAGGCCACCACGCTCGTGGTGCAGGACTTCTGAACCGGTGAAAGGCAGTACCCACCCATGAGGTTCCGGATTCTGGGCCCGCTGGAGGTGGCCGGGGACCCCGGCCCGTCGTCCGCGGGGCTGCACACCCCCGGTCCCGGGAAGATCCGCGTGGTCCTGGGCGCACTGATCGCCCGGGCCAACGAAGTCGTCTCCGTCGACAGCCTGATCGACGAGCTGTGGGGCGAGACCCCGCCGCGCACCGCGCTGGCGACGCTGCACGTGTACGTGTCACAGGTACGCAAGTGCCTGGCGACGGCCGCCCCGCGGCACGGCCAGGACATCCTGCACACCCGGCGCCCCGGCTATCTCCTGGACGTGGCCCCGGACGAACTGGACCTGACCGTGTTCGAGCGGCTGCACGAGCAGGGCCGCACCGCGTCCGAGGCGGGCGAGTTCGCCCGGGCCGCCGAACTGCTGCGCGGCGCGCTGGAGTTGTGGCGCGGCCCGCTGCTCGCCGGAACGGCCCACGGGCCGCTCCTGGAGTCGGTGGCGGTGCGGCTGCACGAGGCCCGGCTGGCCGCGCTGGAGCTGCGCATCGCGGCGGACCTGCACCTCGGTCTGCACCGCGAACTGGTGCCGGAACTGGCCGCGCTGGTCACCGAGCACCCGCTCCGGGAGGAGCTGCACGCCCAGCTGATGACCGCGCTGCACCTCAGCGAGCGGGTGCCGGAGGCGCTGCGTGCCTATGCCCGGGTGCGCCGGACCCTGATCAAGGAGCTGGGGGTGGAACCGGGCCCCCGCCTGCGCGCGCTGCACCAGGAGCTGCTGTCCGCCGACGGCGCGCCCGTGGCACGCTCGGCGCCGCCGCTCAAGGCCGCCCCGGCCGCCGTCCGGGTCGCGGCACCGTCCGCCGCCCCGGCAGGACCCGCGGTCACCCCTTGGTTGCCGGCCGAGGACCCCGTGCTGGCCGGGCGTGACCGTGAACTGGCCGAGCTCACCGCCCTGTTGCGTGCCGCACCGGCGGGCGTCTGGGCCGCGGTGACCGGGCTGCCCGGGGCGGGCAAGACGGCCCTCGCGGTGGCCGCGGCCCGCCGTGCGGCCCCGGCCTACCCGGACGGGGTGCTCTTCCTCGACCTCGCTCCGGCGGACGGCGGCCCCACCGAGGGGCCGGGGGCCGAAGGCCGGTCCACCGAGGGGCCGGAGGCCGGAGGCCGGCCCGCCGACGGGATCGCGGACGGCGCCCCCGGCGCGCCACCCGCGGGCGCGTTGCGTCCCGTCGACGCCGCACGGCGGCTGCTGCGCCAGGCCGGACAGCCGGTCACCGGCGATCCCCTGCACGCCCTGCGGGCCTTCACCGCCGCCAGGCGGGTCCTCCTGGTGCTGGACAACGCCCGTTCGGTGGCCCAGGTGCGCGCCCTGCTCCCCACCACCGCCGGAAGCAGCGCCGTGGTCACCGGGCGCCTGCTGCCCGCCGGCACCGCGGGCATGCGTGCCGTGCGGCTCGCCCACCTCGGGCACGGACCGGCCGGGGACCTCCTCGCCGCGGCCGGGCCGGCCGCCGGGGAGATCGCCCGGCTGTGCGGCCGGCTGCCGCTCGCGCTGCGCGCGGCGGCCCTGCTGCTCAGCTCCCGGCCGCACTGGACGGGCGACCGGCTGCTCCGCGCCCTGCGCCCCGAGGCCTCCCGCCTCGCCGCGCTGAGCGTGGGCGAACTGGACGTCGGGGCGGCCCTGTTGAGCGCCTACACCGAGCTGCCGCCACCGGAGCGCGGCGCACTGCGGCTGCTGGGCCTGTTGCCGCCCGGCGTCTTCGACACGCACCTGGCCGCAGCGGTGCTCGGCCTCGACGCCGCGTCCGCACTCGCCCGGGTCGAGTCCCTGGCGGACCGCGGCATGCTGCTCGCGCTCGGCGAGGACACGTACGCCTTCCCCGAGTTGCTGCGCGTGCTGGCCGGGGACCGGCTCCGGGCCCACGAGCCCGTGGACTCGGTGCGCGCGGCCACCGCACGGATGTGTGACGCCTGGGCCGACCGCCTGGGCGACCCGGCCGGAGCACAGGTCGGCGCCCACGGCCTGACGGGTCTCGCGCACCTGGTCGGGCAGGCGCACGCGGCGGGACTGTGGGCGCAGACGGTCCGCCTGGCCGACGCGCTCGCCGCGCCACTGGAGCGGACGGCCGCCTGGGAGGACTGGGAGAAGACCCATACGCTCGCCCTCGGCGCCGCCCGGTCGGCCGGGGACCTGGGCGCGCAGGCGCGCGTCCTGCGCTCGCTCGGCGACCTGTACTGGCAGCAGCGGCGCACGGGCCGGGCGGCCCGGCTGTACGAAGAGGCCCTGGGAGCCGCCGAGCGGGCGCGGGAGCCGGAGGAGGCCGCCCGCGCCCTGGCCGGCCTGGCCGAACTCCGCCTGGACCTCGACCGGCCCGCCGAGGCCGACGCCCTGGTGCGCGAGGCCCTGGCCCGGGCCCCGCGCGAAGGGAGCCTCGGCCGGTACGAGGCGCACCGCGTCCGGGCCCAACTCCTGCTGCGGACAGGAGACATGGTGGCTGCGGCCACCCCGCTCGCGGAGTGCCTGGCCCTGGCCACCGCCCTGCGCGACAGCCGCCGCGAGGCCCACACCCGCCGCCTCCTGCGCCTGCCGGAGCCCGGCGCCCCGGTGCACGAGGCGCGCCCCGGCGTATGGCGGTTCCCGGCGGGGCCGGCGGCCTCGCCCCCGAGGCCGCCGAGCGGCTCCGCCTCCGGTTCGCCCGCCGAGGGGCGCACCGGCACGGGCCATCGGGAGCCGGGCACCAGGGCGCCCGCCGCGCCCGCCCGCGGCGACACCGCCGCCCGCCGCCCGAACCGCACGACGACCTCCGGGAGGAGGACATGACGATGCCCCTGCCCCAACTTGACGCCGAGGCGCCGAACGGAGCCTTTCCGTACCCCACGGCCGCCGTGCCGCACCCGGCCGACTCCGCTCCCGCCGGCCCGGGCCTGATCGGAAGGGAGGCCGAACTGCGCACTGTGGAAGGCGCGTTGAGGGACCCGGCCACGCGCGTGGTCACCCTGGCGGGCCCCACCGGGGTGGGCAAGAGCCGACTGGCGGCCGCCGCGGTGGCCCTGCTCCGCGCCGAGGGCTCGGACGGCCCCGGGAGCAGGGCGGTGTTCGCGACGGTACACACCGCCCTCGCCGATGCCGCCCCCGCCGACGGACGTCACCTGCTGCTCCTGGACGACTGCGACCACGAGCTGCGGCCCCGCGCCGAGTCCCTGGGCTCGCTGCTCGCGGTCCGGCCCCAACTGACCGTTCTGGTCACCGCACTTGAGCCGCTGGGCCTGTACGGGGAGCGGTTGATCCCGGTCGCGCCGCTGCCGGTACCCCTGCCCCACGAGGTCGAGGAGGGCGATGCCGAGGCGCTGGGCCGGGTCGCCTCGGTCGCGCTGTTCACCGAGCGGGCCGCCCGGTCCTGCCCCGGTTTCGCCCTCACGGCGGAGAACGCCGGTGCCGTCGCACGGATCTGCCGCCTCCTCGAGGGGCTTCCGGCGGCGCTCGAACTCGCCGCCGGACGGATCCGCCACTACCCCCCGGCCGCCCTGCTGGCCCGGCTGCGCCGGGATCCGGCCGCCCTGTCCGGCGGCCCCTCGGCCGCGCCCGAGCGCCACCGGTCCCTGGCCGCCCTGGTCGCCTGGGGCCTGCGCGGGCTGACCAGCGCCGAACGCGCCCTGGTCGAGCGCCTGTCGGTGCACGAGGGCGGCTTCGCGCCGCACGTGCTCGGCCGGTCGGACGAGGGCGCCCTCGACGAGCTGCTGGAGCGGGGCGCCCTGCGTCTGTCCGGCACCACCGGGGCCGCCGAGCCCCGGTACGCGGTGCCCGAGCCGACCCGCTCGTACTGCCTGGCCCGGCTCGCCGAGGCGGACGGGGGCCGTCTCGGCGCCGTCGCCGACGAGCACGCCGACCGTTACGCGCGCCTCGCGGCCTCCGCGGCGCCCCGGCTGGCGGGCCCGGAACGGGCGCACTGGTTCGGCGTGCTCGCCGACGAGGCCCTCAACGTGCTGGCCGCGCTGGAGCGGCTGGCCGTCCGTGGTGACCGGGCGACGGCCGCGGCGACCGTCCTGGCCTGCCGTGAACCGTGGCTCGCCCAGGGCCGGCTCCGCGACGGCGCCGCCTGGTGCGACCGGCTGCTGGCCGAGGACGGCCCGGCTCTGCCGGAGCCGCTGGTGGCCCAACTGACCGAGCTGGCAGGGGTGTTCGCGCTCGCGCGCGGCGACGCGGCGGAGGCGGCCCGCCGCCAGCGGTCCGCGCTGGCCCTGGGCAAGCGGCTCGGCGACCGCCGTCGTACGGCGCTCATCGGCGCCCAGCTGGGCGCCGCCCTGCTCGCGGCGGACGACCCGCGGGCCGCGCTGGCCGCGCTGGAACCGGCGGCGACCACGCTGGAGTCGGTGGGCGCCGTGGCGGCGGCGGCCCGGGCGCGGACGGACCTGGCGTGGGCCCAGCGTGAACTGGGCCGCACCCGGGCCGCGGTGGACCTGCTGGAGCAGGCGCGGGCGGCACTGCGCCGGGTCGGCGACGGCAGGGGGCTGACCGAAGCGCTGCGCCGTCGGGCCGCGCTGCACACGGACACCGGGGAGCACGAGGCCGCCGACCGGGCCCTGCGCGAGGCACTTGAGCTGGCCGACGAGTGGCGGGAGCAGACCCAACTGCCGTTGCTCCTGGAGGAGTTCGCCCTGTCCGTCCTGCGCCTCACGCCCGCGCAGCGCCCCCGGGTGGTCCGGCTGCTCACCGCGGCCGACGCGCTGGCCGCCCGGCTCGGGGCGGCTCGGCCCGAGCCGCGGCGGGCCACGCTGGACGAGGCGACCGCGGGCCTGGAGGCCCGGCTGGGCTGGACCGCGTACACCAGGGCCCGCGCGGAGGGCCTGGCCCTCGATCCGGCCGGTGCGGTCCGCGAGGCGCTCGCCTCCCCCGCTCCGGCACGGGCCGCCGCCGGGAGCGAGGCGGACCCGCAGTCGCTCACCCCGCGCCAGGTGCAGGTCGCCATGCTGGTTTCCGAGGGCCGGACGAACCGTCAGATCGCCGCCGAACTCGGCCTGTCGGAGTGGACGGTGGTCAACCACGTCCGGCAGATCATGCGCCGGCTGGGCTGCTCCTCCCGGATCCAGGTCGCCTGGGCCACGGGGCGGTGGTCATGACGCACCCCGCCACGCCGCACTCCGCCGCGACGCGCACGGCCACGCCCCGCCCGCCCTCGCCCGCGCCCCTCATCGACGTGGCCGGGGCGCTGGCCGCCCTCGCCCCGCCGCCGGCCGTGACCGCCGCCTTCCGCGAGCGCGGGTGGTGGCGCACGACCACCTTCGCCGACGACCTGGCCCGCACCGCCGCCCGCTTCCCCCAGCGCCGCGCGGTGGTACAGCACCGGCTGCACCGGCCGGCGGACCGCGCTCCGCTGGTCCTCACGTACGCCCAACTCGACCTGTACGTCGACCGGTTCGCCGCCGCCCTGGCCTCGCTCGGCATCCGCGAGGGCGACCCGGTGGCCTATCAGCTGCCCGACTGGTGGGAGGCGGCCGCCCTCGCACTGGCCTGCATGCGGCTGGGGGCGGTGGCGGTGCCCGTGCTGTCCACCGTGCGGGCCCGCGGGCTGCGGGCGATCCTGGCGGCCTCGCAGGCCCGGGTGTGCGTGGTGCCCGATGTGTGGGAGGACTTCCCGCACGCCGAGGCGCTGGCCGCCGTGGCCGCCGAACTCCCGTGGCTGCGGCACCGGGTGGTGGCGGGCGAGGCCGCCCGCACGCCGGGCGCGCTCGACTTCGGCGGCTACTTCCTGCGTACCCCGCACGAGCGGGGCCCCTTCGGGCGCCGGCCGGCGCCGCGCCCCGGGCACGCCGACCGGGCCTGCCTGCTCGTGACCGTGCTGGGCCTGGGCGAGGACCGCACGTCCGTCCTGCACACCCCCAACACCCTGTACGCCAACATCAGCACCCAGGACGACCGCACGGGCCCCGGACGGCGGCCGGGCGAGGTGTTCTACTCGGCGCTGCCGCTGGCCTCCCTCGCCTCCACCCTCTACTCGGTCTGCTGGCCCCTGGCCGTCGGCGGCACGGGCGTCCACCAGGACATCTGGAGCCCGGAGGCCTGCCTCGACCTGATGGCCGCCGCCGGGGTGCACCAGGCGTACGCCTCCCCCGCCCACTGGGCCGAAGTCCTGCTCGTCCAGCGCCGCCGTCCCCGCGCCCTGCCGCGGTTGCGGCTCGTCCTCTCCGGCGGCCGCACGAGCACCCCGGCCGACCTCCTGGCCGACCTCACCAACGCCCTGGGCGCTCCGGTCCGGGCCGTCTGGGGCGCACCCGAACTGGGCATGGGCACGGTGACCCGCGGCGACACCCCCGCCGAGCGTGCGGGCGAGAGCGACGGCGTGCCGCTCGCCGGTCTGGAGCTCTCGCCACTGCCGGGCCGGGACGCCCGGCCCGGCGAGTCCACCGCGCTGCGGGCCCGTGGCCCCTCCGTGTGCCTGGCGACCTGGCGGCACGGCGCCGCCGAGCCGACCGCCACCTGGGCGCACGAGGGCTGGCTCGACACCGGGGACCGCGCCCGCCCGGACGGCCTCGGCGGCATCCGCGTGACGGGCCGGGCGGGTGCGCGCACGGGCGGTCTCTTCCTCGTGCCGGTGGACCGGATCGAGGCGGCGCTGCTGCGGCATCCCGGCGTCCGGGAGGCCGCGGTGATCGCGCACGTCGACGCCGAGCAAGGGGAACGCCCCTGCGCCGTGGTGGTTCCGGCGGTGCGGGACAGCCCGCCCGGTCTGCTGGAGCTGCGGGAGCACCTGTCCGGGCAGGGCCTGGAGGAGGCCGTCCTGCCGACGCGCCTGGAACTGGTGACCTCGCTGCCGCGGGACGAGCACGGCGGCGTACGCAAGGACGGGCTGCGGACCTGGCTGGAGCGGCTGCGCCCCGGCCGTCCGGGCACCGCCCCCGCCGGTTCCCCCGGCGCGGGGTCACCGCCCGGCGGACATCAATAGGGCGCCGCAGATGCCCAGTTCGGCCTGCCAGACCGGGCTCAGCGCGGTGGCGGCGAGGGCTTCGGCGGCCCCGGCCGCGAGTTCGCCGATGAGGGTCTCGGCGGCGCTGCGGCTCTGCCCGTCGAACAGGACGTCCCGCAGCAGCTCCGCGTCCCCGCCGAACTCCGGCCCCCCGCTCAGGAACCCGCGCAGCCGCCAGCCCGCGTGCACGTTGTCGCCGTACGCCCCGTAGGCCGCGGCCAGTTCGGGCCGCCCGGCGAGCACCGCGCCCAGCAGCAGGGGATGACGTACGGCGTACCAGCCGGCACCGCAGCCCCGGGGGCACTCGGCGCTCACGCACCGGCCGGGCCAGGGGTCGTCCTCGTAGGCGGCGCTGGCCGCCGCGCTCGCGTGGGCGCCCAGCACCCGTTCGGCGCGCAGCTCGTCCCACACCCGGCGGGCGCCGGGCGGCAGGCCCGCCGCGAGCCGGTCCGCGTACACCAGCGCCAGATCTCCGGCGAGCACCGCGGCGCCCTCGCCGAACCGGCGCGACTCCCCCCGCCAGCCGTTGCGCTCGTGCTCGGCGGCGTGGCTGACGTGCAGGGTGGGCAGGCCCCGGCGCAGGGCGGCGCTGTCGCGCACGTCGCCGCGGATCAGCAGCCAGGTGTCGAGGAACTCCAGGGCCGCGGCGGCGTCGACCGCCTCCGTGGCCCGGGGGTCACCGCCGGCGGCCAGGTAACCGGTCAGCAGGAGGGAGGAGCGGGCCCGGTCGCGGCCGGTGCGCAGGACCGCGGCCAGGTCGCTGACGAGCACCGAGGCCTTCTGGTCCTCGGCTGCCCAGCGGCCGTGTTCGTCCGCCAGCACGGCGCCCATGCGTTCCTCCACCCGCCGCAGGGCCAGGTCCCGTACGGCCGCGGGCGTCGCGCTCTGCTGCGTCTGCTCGTGCCTGGTCATGTCCTGCTCCCCCTCGGTCGGTCCGGCGGCTGGTCACTGAGCCTGCCGTGACGGGGGCCGTGAGCCAAGGGACCGCCGGGCGGGCCGCCGGATCGGGGTCGTGGCGGGGCGGAGAACGGCAGAGGTCAGCTGTTGGCCACTGCCCCGGCCGCGGGCTTGCCACACCCTTGCCATACGGGCTCCCCGCCGCCCCGGCGCCAGGGGTGCGCGGGGGCCGCGGGCGGCTCCGGCGGTCATGTCGACAGCAACTGCAGCTGTACCGGCAACTCCACCCGCCGTGTCACCCCGAGCTTGCGGTAGGCCCGCGTCAGGTGCTGCTCCACGGTGCTCACCGTGATGCTGAGCTTCTGCGCGATCTCCCGGTTGGTGTCCCCGCGCACCGCCAGCGTGGCCACGCGCCGCTCGGAGTCGCTGAGCCGGTCCACCATCTCGGTGAAAGAGGTCGCCGGGGCCGACGGCGCGGGTGCGGGGGCGGGGTGCGGCCCGGTGTGCGCCACGGTGTTGCGCAGCGGGTACGCCCCGCACTCGTCGGCCAGGTGCCAGGCGGTGCGGTTGACCATCGCGGCCCGTCCGGTCTCCCCCGCCTCCTGGAGGGCGCGGCCGAACTCGGCCAGCGTACGGGCCAGTTCGTGGCGGTCGCCCGAGCGCCGCAGCGCCTCGCTCGCGCGCGCCAGATACATCTGCCGCTTGCGGGGCTCCAGGACGGCGGACCGGGCGCGCAGCGAAATGCCCTGCACCCAGGGGTCGGCCGCGTCGGGCGAGGCGAGCTGGTCCGCGACGAACCGGTCGGCCTGGCGGGTCTCCCCGAGCCGGAGCAGGGCCTCGGCGGCATCGGTGCGCCAGGGCAGCACGACGGGCCGGTCCAGGCCCCAGCGCTTCATGCAGCGGCCGATCTCCAGGAAGTCGCCGAGCGCGGCGTGGTAGCGACTGGCCGCGAGGTGGAACTGGCCGCGGGCGCGCAGGTATTCGAGGCCGTGCACGCTGGTGGGCACGGTGGGGGGCACCGGGCGGGCCAGTTCCGCCGCGGCCTCGTCGGTCCGCCCCTGGGCGAGGCAGGCCTGCACGAGGACGCCCGCGGCCAGGCTCATCAGGGAGCTGCCCGGGGTGCGCGGGACCGACTCCAGCGCGATGCGCGCCTCCCGCTCGGCGCCCGCCAACTCACCCTGTCTGAGCAGTGTTTGGGACCGCAGGGCGCGGAACAGCGCCGCCCAGCCGGTCGCCCCGCGGCCTTCGGAGTCCTCGACGGCGTCCCCGATCCAGGGCAGCGCACGCTCCGCGCGCTGGGCGCCGCCCAGGTGCAGCAGGGTCCGCAGGGCCTGGAGGGTGGGCTCGGCCGTCGCGCAGGAGGGCGACACGCCCCGCAGGAAGGTCTCGGCCGCGTCGACGGCGCGGGCGGAGACCTCGGGGAGTTGCCACAGGGCGGCGGCCGCGACCGGCGGCCGTTCCCGGACCGGGGTGGCGCCGTGGAGCAGGCCCGGACCGCCGTCCTCGGGGTGGGCCGGCATCCGCCGGGACTGGGCGCGGGGGAACGCGGAAAGCCCGTCGAAGGGGTCGGTGGCGGGGCCGCCCGAGCGGGCGCCGGGCTCCCCCGCGGCGAGCAGGCCGAGCACCTCCTCGGCCTCGTCGAGCCGTCCCTGGCCGACCAGTTGACGGGCGAGGGTGCCGAGCTGGGCGGAGCCGAGCCGGCCGTCGCGGGCCTCCTCCAGCGGCCGGCCCAGGCGCCGCTCCGCGCCGCCCGGGTCGATCCGGGCGGCGACGGAGGCCAGCCGCAGCGCGTTGTCGGTACGGGCCACCGGGTCGGTGATGCCCTCGCCCGCGAGCTCCAGGCAGGCCAGGGCGCGCTCGGGCCGGCCCGCGGAGAGCAGTTGCGCGGCGGCACTCTGCAGGACGGCGACCGCCCAGTCGCGGCCCACGAAGCGGGCGGCGAGCAGGTGGGCCGCCACGTCGGGGGCGTCCGCGCAGGCCTCCCGCGCGGCGTCGGCCGCTCCTACGTGCAGGGCGGTCCGCTCGGCGGGGGTCATCTGGTCGAGGACCGCGGCGCGGGCGGCCTGGTGACGAAAGCGCGCCGCCGCCAGGATTCCGGCCCGCTCCAGGGCGTCGGCGGTGCGGGCGGTGGCCGCGGCCGGCCGGCTCAGGAGTACGGCGGCCTCCTCGGGGCCCGCCCGTCCGTCCAGCACGGCCAGTGCCCGGGCCAGTTCGAGCGCGCCGGACCCGCAGCGTTCGAGGCAGGCGAGCACGGCCTGGGCGAAGGGTCCGTGCGGCCGCGGACCGGAGGCCGGACCCCCGAAGGCCCCCGCGCCGCCGGATGCGCGGCCGGTGGCCCCGCCGGTCCCGGTGCGCCGCTCCTCCAGGAGGGCGCGCAGCAACAGGGGGTTGCCGCCGCTCAGTTCGTACAGCGGCCCCGCCTCGCCGGGCGCCGCGTCGGGCGCCTCCTGGCGTACCAGGTCCTCGGTGCCGGACCGGCCGAGTGGGGCGAGGCCCAGCCGGACGAGTCCGGCGAGCCGGATGAGTTCGGTGCCCTGGAGGTGGTCACCGGTGGCACCGTCGACGCGGCGGGCGAGCAGCAGCAGGACCCGGTCGGTCCTGGTGTTCTGGGCGAGGTGCATCAGGAAGGCGCGGGAGGCGTCGTCGGTGTACTGCCAGTCGTCGACGCAGAGCACCACGGGAGCGCTCGCGCTCAGCCGCCGCACGGACGCGGTGAACAGTTCCATGGCCGCACTGCGACGGGCCCGCGCGTCCGGACCCTGCGGGGTCAGGGAGCCGGGGGGCGCCCCGGCGGCCAGCTGGCCGAGGACGCCGAGCGCCAGCGTGCGTTCCGCCGCGACCGCGGTGGCCCGCAGGACGAGGGCGCCCGCGCCGGCCGCCTCCTGTGCGGCGTACGCCAGGAGCTCGGTCCTGCCACAGCCCACGGGCCCCTCGACGAGGACCGTTCCCCCTTCCCCCTCGGCACACGCACCGAGGGCGATTTTCAGCCAGTCCGTCTCTGTCGTCCGCTCGACAAGTCTCATGTCGCGCCCCCCTATGCAATTCCGATTCCAGGCGCCGTGGACTACCGGCCCTTTCCTCCTCGGCACACTTCTGAATTGTGTGCCGAATTCCGCACCGGTCGGCGAATTCCGCCGGTGGCCGCATGTTGCATGTCAAGAACTTGCCGTCGTCCCCCGGCCGCCCGGGGCCGGCCGCTCGGGGCCGCCGCCCCTGGTGGGCGGCCCGTGCGCGCCGTGCACCCGAGCCCTTTGCGATGGCTCATGGCAAGCGCATGGCAAACCCCTGCCGCCCGCCCCGCCACCCCCCGGCAAGCCCGGTGCCGGGCGCCCCGCCGATGGCAACACCCTGGTGCGCGGGGGCCGTTCCGCCGCCTTCCGGGCGGCCGCGGGCCTTCGGACGTCGAGCGCGGGGGCCCGGGCCGCGAGGGTGGAGTCCGCACCCCCGCACACCGCGAAGAAACGGAGTCCCCATGCTCGCCTCGCTGCTCCCCTCCGCGGTCGCGGCCGTCGAGGTCAGGGCCCTTCCGGCCGACGCCACGCTCTTCCCCGAGGAGGCGGCCTGCGTCCGCGACGCGGTGGCCAAGCGCCGCTCGGAGTTCACCGCGGTGCGCTGGTGCGCCCGGGTCGCCATGGGCCGCCTCGGCCTCCGGCCGGCTCCCGTGGTGCCCGGCGTGCGCGGCGCCCCGGGCTGGCCCCCCTCGGTCACGGGCAGCATGACCCACTGCGCCGGGTACCACGCCGCGGCCCTGACCCGCCTGTCGGACCACTCCTCCCTCGGCATCGACGCCGAGCCCGACCAGCCGCTGCCGGAGGGGATCCTCGACGTCATCGCCCTGGGTCCGGAGCGGCGCCAGATCGACGCGCTGCTGCGCACCCGGCCGGGCCTCGCCTGGGACCGGCTCCTGTTCAGCGTCAAGGAGTCCGTCTTCAAGACCTGGTACCCCCTCACCGGGCGGGAGCTGGACTTCGACGAGGCGCTGATCACCCTGGATCCCGCGCTCGGCGCCTTCCACGCCGAGCTGCTGGCCCGGCCCGAGCTGCCCGGCGACGCATACGCGCCGCGCGAGTTCACCGGACGCTGGGCCCGGGACGGCGGAGTGCTCGTCAGCGCCATCGCGCACACCGCCGACGCTCCGGCTCCCGCCCGGCTCGCCCGGCTCGGAGCATGAAGCGGCCCGGGTCGCCACGCGGTACAGGCGCGCGGTGCCCGGGCCGTCATCGGTCCCGCCTCACAGACGGTGCGTCAGTTCCACTGGTCGTCCTGCGGCGTGACCACGACCGCGACCAGCCCCGGCAGCACCACCTCAAGACCGGCGGCCACGTCCTGGCCTGCCGCGATCGAGGAGATGCCGACCGTTCCCCCCTCGGCGGGCGCCGCCTCGGCATTGCCTGCGGCAAGGGCCCCGAAGAGCACGGCCGTGGCCACCACGCCGAAGATGCCGCCGAGTCGATGCATACCGTTCGCCATGACTGATCCCCCTAGGAGTAAAGAACACTAAAAGGCGTCGGTCCCGGGGGGCGGTTGATGCTCTGCATTTCCTGCCCCCGGCCTGCGATGAACAGCTTGGCGCGGGTTCTCCGTGCTGACCAAGCGGGTGACGGTGGCGTAATGTTGCATGACAACAAATGCGCCGAACTGCAGGGGGGCAGGGATGGTTGGAAGCGTGAAATCCGTTTCTGGTTTCGCCGAGCTGGACGACCTCAGTGCCACCGCATACGGCCATGCGGTACGCGAGGGCCGCTTCGAGCGGGAGGCCATCGCCGCGCACCTCTCCCTCAGTGTCGACGAGGTCGAGCGCACCGAGCGCGTACTGCGCCACCTCAAGCTTCTCCAGCCGATGCCGGGCCACCCGTCGGTGCTGGTCCCGGTGGGTCCGGACGTCGCCGCGGCCGACCTGGTCGGCGCCGCCGAGCAGCAGATACGTGACCTCCAGGGCGCCGTGACGGAGGTGCGCGGCAAGCTCCTGTCGCTCACCCCGCTCTACTTCGAGGGCCGTCGGGAGCGCAACCGGTTCGAGGCCTTCGACCTGATCAACGACGCGGCCCTGGTGCAGTCGATGATCAACGAACGGCGTCAGCAATGCCGCAACGAGATCCTGATGATCCAGCCGGGCGGCCCAAGACCCCCCGAGGTCCTCGCCGCCGCACGAGAGACCTCGCACGAAATGCTCAGCCGCGGCGTCAAGATGCGCACCCTCTACCAGCACACCGCCCGCAGCGATCTGCCCACGCGTTCCTACGTGCGCGAGATCACCGAAGCCGGGGCCGAGGTCCGTACCGCCGACGAGGTGATCGACCGGCT
Organism: Streptomyces sp. NPDC048111; assembly: GCF_043202815.1. Classification (NCBI taxonomy): domain Bacteria; kingdom Bacillati; phylum Actinomycetota; class Actinomycetes; order Kitasatosporales; family Streptomycetaceae; genus Streptomyces; species Streptomyces sp. NPDC048111. Next base: position 192,365 of record NZ_JBIDBD010000004.1, on the reverse strand, counting down.
CTTCATCTACGACCGCGAGATCGCCTTCCTGCCCGAACGCGCCCGGCAGCCGGGCCGGCCGCCGGGCGCCGCGGTGGTGCGTGAACCGACGCTGGTGGCGTTCCTGTGTTCCGTCTTCGGTCATCTCTGGGACGGGGCAACGCCGTTCGAACCGGAGTCGGCCAAGGCGGAGGCCACCGCGGACGACGTCAAGCACTCGATCATGCGGCTGATGGCCAAGGGCTTCAAGGACGAGATGGTCGCCCGGCGTCTTGGCATGTCGGTCCGCACCTGCCGGCGCCACATCGCGGAGATCACCGAGGAGATGGAGGCGACCAGCCGCTTCCAGGCGGGGTTCAACGTCGCCATGTCGGGCGTCCTGGGCGACTTCGCCGACCTCCCGTGACCGCGGTCCGCGCCGGTCGTGGCCCCGCGCACCTCACTCCTGCGACGGCAGGGCGTCGCTGAGCGCGTCGACACAGTCCTGGTCCAGCATGGTGGTGATCTCCGTATCGACGGACGAGCCGAACCCCGCGTCGTACACGGCCGCGCTGACGCAGTACTCGTCGTCGATCACGAACGTACAGAAACCCCACTCGTCGCCGGTGCCCACCGTTCCGTCCGGTCGCTGCACCTGTACCGGCCGGCCGTCCGGGCCGAAGCCGAACTCCGTGAAACGGAAGTTCATCCCCTGCCCGATGGCCTTGCTGTACGCCTCCTTCAGCGTCCACAGCCGCACCAGGCTGGAGTTGCGCTCCCGCTCGTCCAGCGCCGCCAGGGTGATCAGCTCGTACGGCGTGCACACGTGCCGGTCGAGGCCGTCCCGGTACAGCGGGCGGTCCATCCGCTCCGCGTCCACCCCGATCAGCCCGCGCGTGGTGAGCCCCACCAGCAGCAGGTCCCCGGTGTGGCTGAGGCTGATGTCGATCTGGTCGAAGCCGCGCAGGTACGGCCGGCCGGTCGGCCCGTACGTCAGCTCCAGTTGCAGGGGATCGCAGCGCAGCACCGCCCCGGCCGCGTACTTGAGCAGCAGCCGGGAGGCGGCGTACAGATCGCGCACCTCCGCGTGGGAGAGCTCGAAGTAGCGGGTCCAGTCGCGGCCGAGCAGGGTGCGCAGTTCCTCGCCCTCGGGCATCTTCGCCCGCAGGTCCGACATCCGCGCCCACAGCAGGGCGGAGCCGCGCCGGCGCAGATCCTGCCGGATCTGCCACCAGGCCGCCTCGGAACCGTCGGCGAATTCCACCGGCGGGCCCACGGCCGCCTCACGGGGGACCGTCATGCTTGCTCCTTCACCAAGTCGTGGATCTGCTCGAAGGTGCGGGCCTCCAGGACGGAACGGACGGAGAGCCTGCGGCCCGTCTCCTCCTCGACCAGCGTGATCAGTTGCAGCAGCAGCACCGAGTCCCACGCGGGGATGTCGCGGAGATCGGTGACCATGTCCCGATCGCCCAGGTCGAGGGAGAACTCATCGTGCAGCAACCGCCGGAAATCGGCGAGGGTTTCAAGATCCATCACTATCCCTTCCAGCCGAATGGACGGTTACCCTGACGTGCTCGGGGATGACCGGAACAGCGCTCAAGTCATGACGGAGAATCAGGCCGTCCGCGCTTCGGGACGACGGGGTGAAACCCGCCGAGGGGTAGAAGTCCGCGGCGGCCGCGTTGGCCCGGGTTGGCCGATACCGCGCGGTCACCGTGTCGCACCCCTCCTCGGTCGCCTGCCCCAACAAAGCCGCCAGACACGCCTGTTCGATGCCTCGCGACAGCACGCGGCAACTGAGCCAGAAGTTCTCCAGCTCCAGCTCATCGCCCTCACGGCGGGCCAGCACGGCTCCCACGAGTCCGTTGTCACCGAACCGGTCGGCCGACCGCACCGCCAGGAGCAGCCGCCCGCCGTCCCCGGCCGCGGCAGCGGCGACCTCCGCATCCGTCAGCCGGGTGGCGGCGAGATTGAATCGGTTGGTGCGCCGGGTGAGTTGGGCGACGCGGGAGCGTTCGTGGGGCGCGACGGGCCCCACGGCCACACGCATGTCCAGATCCACGAGATAGTCCCGGGCCGTCGCCGCCCCCTCCCGGCTCTGCCGCCGTAGGGAGTCGGCTTGATAGCGACTGTTGCGGGCCCGGTCGTCCTCGGTGAGGACCGGGCAGTCGAACCAGCCGTCGCGGAGCAACTTGGTGATGTGGAGGGCCGGTTCGTCATCCAGACGTACGACGGCGACCTCGGGCAGCTCCTGCCGGATCAGCCCGCACTCGGCCGGGGAGTCGTCCACGACGACCAGCGCCCCGGGGGCGATTCCCAGCCGCTCGGCGATCGCGGCCACCTGCCGGTCCTTCGGGGACCAGTCGGCACTGATGTGCACGAAGTCCTCGGGACGCAGGGCCATGTCGGGATGGCCGGACAGCGCGGCCAGCGCGTCGGACCGGTCGTTCTTACTGGCCACGGCCAACAGCACGCCCTGGGAACGGAGTTGGCTGAGCGCCCGCTGGAACGCGCCGAACGCACGGCCCCGGTCGGTGCCCGCGGCGGCCACCCCGGCCACCCCGTCCTCCGCCAGGACCCCGTCCCACAGGGTGTGGTCCAGGTCGAGCACCAGACACTTGCGGGTCAAGCCGCGCAGGGACCGGATCAGATGAGCCACCTCGCGGGCGTAGGACGCCAACAGCGGTGCGCCGAGCCGCGCTTGGCCGTAGTGGGCCAGGCGCGTGTCGTGCAGCGGTCCGCCCTCGGCGACGAGCGGATCGAGGTCGATCACGCTCACCCCGGGGTGGGACTCGGCCAGCCTCAGCAGCCCGCAGTTGAACTCCCGCCAGACGATCCCCAAGCGCGCCCGTGAACGGTGGTCCACCCGCTGATGGCCGTACGCGCGGGGCAGCGGCACCGTGTTGAGCACCAGCGGCCCGGCGCCCGCCGCGGCCCGCGCGGAGGCCAGGCAGCCGATCAGGTCCAGCGCCTCGTCGGCGGCCCGGGCCACGTCCGCCACCTGCCACACCGCGGGCACCCGGGCGAAGACGGTCTCGGCGTCGAGCAGACAGAGCGCCAGGTCGTGGTCCTCGCCCCCGGGCGCGAACCGCCCGCCCGGGACGGTGAGTTCCTGTACGTATGCTCCACAGTCGCCGAGCAGGGGGCGCAACAGCACGCCGTGCCGGGCCAGTTCGGCGGTCAGCGAGTCGATCACGGGGGCCACCGTCGACTGCCCGGTGACGGCCACGCCGACGACCGGGACCTGGGGGTGCAGTGCACGCACCCGGGCCCGGTCCGCGGTGGCGAGGAGGCGGCCGATGCGGCGCAACGCCACCGGGTCCTCCGTCGCCTCACTGCGGGCCAGCAGCCCGGCGACGGTGTCGTAGGCCTCCTCGAGACGGCCCTCCGCGCGCAGCCGACGCAATCGCTCCAGCGCGGCAGCGGGCGTGGCCGGTCCCCCCGCTTCCCGGGCCCCGAAGGCGGGCAGGCCGGCGCCGGGCGCGGTGATGTCCAAGGACGTGGTCGTGGTCATGGCGTCCTCAGACCTTCTCCAGGGCGAGCCCCGCTTTGATCCACTTGCTGGATTCCACCGCGAGGGCCAGGGCCCGGTCGCCCTCACCCATCTGTCCGAGCAGCCGGTCGAGCTGGCAGAAGGGCAGCGCGTTGCCGGTGTTGCCGGTCTCCGTCACACAGCTGACCTCGCGCGCCCCCGGCAGCGGCAGCCGCTCCATCACCCGCTCGGTCATCCGCCGGGAGAGCTGCGGGGGCAGCAGGAAGGCGATCTCCTCCGGCGCCCAGTCGACGAGGCCCAGCAGGTCCCACAGCGCCTCGGCGGCCATCAGCGGCACCTGTTCCTCGATGGCCTTGTAGTCCTCGGCGAGCATCGGCCGGGTGGAGTGCCGGTCACCGACCCCGTACCAGTCGACGACCTGGCCCGGCTCGCGGCCGAGGCCGGTGAGCGCGTGCACCGTCCCGCGGACCGCGACCCGGTGTCCGGCGGGCTCCGCCGTGAGCACCGCGGCGCCCGCGCCGTCCCCGAAGAGCACGTAGTTGACCAGCTCCCGGGTGGGCAGCCGGCTCGCGCCCGGCTTCAGCTCCAGGTGGCGGTGGGTGACGTCGCCGCCGAGCACGAGCCCGGCCCCGGCGCCCGCGCCGAGCAGCGCCCGCCCGAACTCCACAGCCTGGAGCGCGCCCGAGCAGCCCGACTGCAACTGGTAGGCGGGCAGGTGGTCGAGGCCGAGCCGGTCGGCCACCTCGGCGGCGGTGGTGGGCAGCAGCCGGTCGGGAGTGGCGGTGGCGAGGACGAGGAAGTCGATGTCCGCCGCCTCGAGACCGCTCTCCGCCAGGGCCGCCCCGCCCGCCTCGGCGCACAGGTCGGCGAGCGAACCGCGGATCTCGCCGGTGGCCAGGTCCCGGGTGAAGTGCCGGGTCCTGGTGCCGACGAACACGTCGATCCACTCGTCGCTCACGCCGAGGGCCGCGCCGAGCTCGCGGTTGCCGACCGGTTCGCCGGGCAGCGCGGCTCCGGTGGCCGCGAGGTACGCGGTGGGGGGCATGGTGCTCTCCTTCATGGCTTCGTCACCTTCGTAGCGTTCGTCGCACGCGAGCCGCTCATCGCACCGGGGCCGCCCGCGCGGCCAGTTGACCGGCGAGGAACTCCGCGAGGACGCCGACCGAGTGCAACGCGGGAAGCATCCGGGGGACGGACACCGTCCCGAGCCGGGGCAGCCGGGTCTCGATCCGGTCCTTGAGCTGCATGATCATCACGGAGTCGAAGCCGAGGTCCTGGTAGAACCGGGTGGCCGGCCCGACCTCCTCGGCCCGGTAACCGCCGACCTCAAGGACCGCGTCGAGCACGGCCGTCAGGACGGGGTCCCCGTCGCCGGATGCCGGGCCGGATGCCGGGCCGGCGGCCCCGGACGCGTCGCGCGCCCGTTCCGCGCGGGCCCCGCCGCCACCGCCCCGCTCACCACCGGCCGGCCCCGAACCGCCGACCACGGCTGCCGCCGGCACCCGCTCCTGGCGGAGGCACCGCTCGGGGGCGAACACATACGGCGGCAGCGGCTCGAACCGCCGCTCCCGCGGCGGGTACAGCACGTCCCAGTCCGGGTCGAGGCCGGCCGTGTAGAGCCGGGCCACCACCTCGGCCAGCTCCCGGCCGCCCGCCTCGGGCCCCGGGCACGGGTGCAGGAACTCCGCGCCGTGCGCGGCCCCGGCCCGGCCCGCCAGGGCCAGCAGCTGCGGGCGCGGCCCGAGCTCCAGCAGGTGCGTCGGCCCCACCTCGCGCACGAGGCCGCCGAGCGCGTCGCCGAAGAGCACCGGCCGTGCCGCCTGGGCCGCCCAGTACTCGGCGTCCAGCGGCTCCTCGCGGAGCATCCGCCCGTAGCGCGTGGAGGCGAAGGGCACAGCGGGGCGCCCGGCGCGCAGCTCCCGCGCGGCGTCCCGCAGGCGCGGCAGCACGGGGGCGAGGGCGGCCGAATGGAAGGCGCCCGAGACCTCCAACGGCCGTGTCCGCACGCCCCGTTCGCTCAGCACCCGGGCGATCCGGGCAAGTTCCGCGGCTCCGCCCGACAGGACCACGTCGTCCGGGCCGTTGACGGCGGCAGGCGAGACGCCCGGCTCCGCCGCGAGCAGTGCGGCCAGCTCCTCGCGCCCGACCCGGACCGCCAACATGGCTCCGTCCGACGGCAGTTCACCCAAGAGTGCCCCGCGGGCGGCCACCAGCCGGGCGGCGTCCCCCAGGTCGAGCGCACCGGCGGTCACCGCGGCGGCGAACTCGCCGACGCTGTGGCCCAGCACTGCGGCGGGGCGCACGCCCAGCTCGGTGAGGGTGGCGGACAGCGCGTAACCGACGGCGAAGAGGGCGGGTTGCGCGTAAGCGGTCCCGCCGATCCGCTGGTCGCCGGTCAGGATGAGCTCGCGCACCGAGTACCCGGTGTGCGGCGCGAGTTCGGCGTCGGCTGCGTCCAAGTGGCGTCGGTAGGCCGGCGATTCGCGGTACAGCCGCGCGGTCATGCCGGGGTACTGGCTGCCCTGCCCGGTGAAGAGGAACGCCACGACGGGCGCCGACCAGGAGCTGGGCCGGCCGCAGCCCGCGGCCCCCTCGGCCGCGGCCCGGTCGAGCGCCCGGGCCAGCTCGTCGGTGTCGCGGGCGGTGACGGCGTAGCGGTGGGACAGGCCGGTCTTGGCGCGGGCGGAGCTCCAGCACAGGGGTGCCGCGGGCCCCTTGGGCCGCCCGTGCAGGGCCGCGGCCTGCGCGGCCAGGTTGCGGCGCAGGCCCTCGGGCGAGTCGGCGGTGAGGGTGAACACCCCGGCCGCCGCCGTCCCGCGGTCGCCCGGCCGCACGGCCTGCGGCCGGGGGGCGCTGGACAGCACGGCGTGGGCGTTGGTGCCGCCCATGCCGAAGCTGCTGACCCCGGCGAAGGACTCGTCGCGCGGCAGTCGCAGCGGCGACTTCAGCAGCCGCAGGCCCCGCTCGGCCAGGCGCAGCCGAGGGTTCTCGCGCTCGGCGAAGAGGCTGGCGGGCACGATCCGGTGGTGCAGCGCGAGCGCGGTCTTGATCAGTCCGGCGAGCCCCGCGGCGCCCTCGGTGTGCCCGAGGTTGCCCTTCACGGAGCCGATGGCGCAGGGCTGTTCACGGTCCACCCCGTGCACCGACCCGAGGGCCGCGCATTCGATCGCGTCACCGAGCACCGTGCCGGTGCCGTGCGTCTCGACGAACCGGACCTGAGCGGCGGTGACGCCCGCCCGCCGGTGGGCCGCCTCCAGCACCCGCTGCTGCGACCAGCGGCTCGGCGCGGTCACCCCGTTGCTGCGTCCGTCCTGGTTGACGGCGGTGCCCCGGATCAGGGCGTAGATCCGGCTGCCGTCGGCCACCGCGTCGGCGAGCCGGCGCAGCACCACCACCGCGACGCCGTCGCCGCGCCCGATGCCGTCGGCCTCGGCGCTGAAGGGCTTGCACCGCCCGTCGGCGGCCGCCAGGCCCATCTGCTCGTAGACCAGGCCGATGGCCGGGGAGAGCACCAGGTTCACCCCGGCGGCGAGCGCCGTGTCGCACTCCCCCGACAGCAGCGCGTTGACGGCCAGGTGCACGGCGACGAGCGAGGAGGAGCAGGCGGTGTCCACCGCCATGCTGGGGCCGCCGAGGTCGAGGTGGTACGAGACCCGGTTGGCGATCATCCCGGCGCTGCTGCCCGCGCCGAGCTGCGGGGTGACCGCGCGGTGGTCGGCCATGGTCAGCCGCCCCCACTCGCCCCCCATGACGCCCACGAACACACCGGTGTTGGACCCGGCGAGCGCCGTGGGCGCCGTGCCGGAGTCCTCGATGGCGCGCCAGGCGCACTGCAGCAGCATCCGTTGATGCGGGTCCATGGCCGCGGCCTCGCGGGGCGGCACCGCGAAGAAGGAGTGGTCGAAGACGTCGATGTCCTCGGCGAAGCCGCCCCGCGAGACGCCGGGGAACTCCTCGGCGCGCCAGCGCTCCCCGGGCACCTCGCCGGTCACCTCGCCCCGGCGCATCAGCAGGTCCCAGAAGGCGGTCACGCCGTGGGCGCCGGGAAAGACGCAGTCGATGCCGACGACCGCGACGGGATCCATCAGTCCCTCCGTCCGTGGGGCGCGGGCAGCACGGTGACCAGGTGGGCGTGCAGGCCTTCGAGAGTGGGGTGGTCCCACAGGAGCATCGGCTCCGCCTCGTACCCGAACTCGTCCTCCAGGTCGCCGCACAGGCTGAGCGCGATGACCGAGTCCATGCCGTACTCGGCGAGCGGGACCCGGGGGTCGATGGTGGCGGCCGGACGGCGCAGATAGAGCGCGGCGCGGTCCAACAGCCATGTCGCGAGGGTGACTTGAACGGGGGCGGTCATCGGTGGTCTCCTTCGGCGGGCGACGAGCCGGGGCTGCGGGCCGTACGGGAAGCGGGGGCGGGGCCGGGTGGCGGCCCGGGTCAGCCGTGCACGGGGGCGTTGTAGAGGTCGTAGCTGTTCTGCGCGCCGAACCGGACCCAGAGCTCGCGCCGTACGCGCGCCTCGCACGCGGGCGGCAGGGCGGGCACCCTGGCCCCGAGCCGGCGGGCCACCCGGTGCAGGGCGGCCGCCGCCCAGGCCGCGTCGGCCAGGAAGGGGTCCCCGCCGTCGCGGGCGTGGTACCAGACGCCCAGCACGGCCGCCCCCGCCAGCAGCAGCGCGTACCGGTCGGCCAGCGCGAACCCGGCCGCCGTGGGCAGCGTGGCGCGCCCGCCGTCGTCCAGGGCGCGTACGCGGTCGCCCAGTTCGCGCAATTCGGCGGTGAGCGCGTGGGCCAGCGCGGCCAGCGCCCGTACACAGGGGTCGTCCCCGGTGATCTCCGGACCGATCGCCGGCAGGCAGGCGATCAGCGAGTCGCGCCCGGAGGCGAGGACGAGACGTTCGGCGGACAGCGGAGGCAGCGGGCCCCAGGGTCTGAACAGGGCGGCGGGCGGCGGTTGTTCACGGAACCAGGAGGAGCGGGCCAGCCGGGAGAGCTGCGGGATGATCGTGGCCTGGCAGGCGGCGGAGCCCGCGTGCCCGAGGCTCAGCACGGGGACGTCGCGTACGTGCTTCTGGAAGATCCCCAGCGTTCCCTCCCGGCTGTAGATCCCGGAACCGAGCACCGTCGACAGGTCGTACATGGTCTCGGTGAGCACTTTGGGCAGCAGGTACTTGAGCGCGGCCGAGAACACGCTGGTCTGTTCGGGAAGCAGGTGCAGGGCGCGCAGCGCGACGACGGCGAGGGCGTCGTAGAGCAGCAGGTTGACCAGGGCACCGGTGGTGGCGCCGGGGCGGTCCGGATCGCCGCGCGACCCGTCCACCGCATGGGCGCGCGCCGACTCCTCGAAGCCGACGGCGGTCCGCAGGACGGTGTCCACCGCCCCGACCGCGAGCGCGGAGATGACCGTACGGCTGGCCTGGAAGGAGCGCAACGCGGTGGCGACCCCGCTGCCGAGCGGCCCCAGGAGCGCCTCGGCGGGCACCGGGCAGTCGGTGAATTCGAGCCCGGCGAACCGGCAGCCGCGCAACCCCACGGCGAGGTGGCGGGACAGCATGACGGCCCGGTCGGCGGGCAGCGCGGCGGGGTCCAGGAGCAGCGCGGAGTGGCTCCGGCTGCCCGGAGCCGCATCGGTGCGGCAGAACAGGACGAGGGCGCGGGCCCGCTCCAGGTTGTTGATCATCGGCTTGGCGCCGTTCAGGACCAGCGTGCCACCCTCGGGGCGCGCGGTGACCTGGCTGCGTACGTAGTCGTTGCTGTGCGCCGTCTCGTGCTGGGCGATGGCCGCCTTGCCCCCGGCCAGCATGAGGTCCGCGAGCCAGGTCCGCTGGCGTTCGGTGCCCGTCATCCAGACGTCGGACGCGGCCATCCAGCTCATCGCCCCGTACCCCAGGCCCAGCCCCACGTCGCGCCGGAACACCGGCCGCAGCACGGCCACGAGGTTCTCGAAGGCGTCGAGGCGACCGCCGAGCTCCACGGGTACGAACTCGCTGAACACCCCCAGCCCGTCGAGGAGTTCCTCTCCCCCGGTGAAGCGCTCGGCGGCCCGGTCGGCCGCGAGCAGGCGTGCGTATCCGAAGGGGTTGGCCGGGTCCGCCGGGTCACCGAGGGCGCGCTCCAGCCGGGCGGCCCGGGTGCGTGCGTCCTCGCCGGAACCCGGGGCCGGGCCGGGGGTCCCCCCTGCGCCCGGCCCCGGGGTCGCACCGGGGGCCGTAGCAACGTCCGAGCCCTCCCCGGAACCCCGGTCCGGGCCCCCGGGACGCGGCCCGGACCACGGCAGCAGTCGGCCCTTCACCACCGGCCGCCACCGCCGGCCGGCTCGGGGGTGAGCAGGTCCTCGCCCAGGTCCAGGCCGGCGTCCAGATCGCGGGAGCGGACCAGGGCGGCCACGGCGGGGTCGAGCAGCTCGTGGTCGGCGCGCACCTCACCCCGCAGGAACAGCTTGCGCATCAGGGTGCGCTGGATCTTCCCGCTGGTGGTGCGGCCGATCACCCCGGAGCGCACGAGCACGACGTTGGCGACCGGCACGCCGAACTCGGCGCCGACCCGCTCCACGATCCGGCGCACCAGGGCGCGCAGGTTCTCCGCGTCGCTCTCGGCGGCCTTGACCTCCTGCACCAGGACGAGCTGCTCCGTGCCGCCCGCGTCGACCGAGAAGGCCGCGCCGACACCGGAGTTGAGCGCGGGCGCGATGCCGCGCACGGCCCATTCGACGTCCTGCGGATAGACGTTGCGGCCGTTGAGGATGATCAGCTCCTTCAGCCGCCCGGTCACGTACAGCCGTCCGTCCTCCACCGTCCCGAGGTCGCCGGTGCGCAGGAATCCGCCTTCCCCGTCGGCCAGGGTGGCGCGGAAGGTCGCCTCGGTCTCGGCGGGGCGGCGCCAGTAGCCGGCCGCCACGCTGTCCCCGCGCAGCCAGATCTCGCCGACCACCCCGGGCGCCACCTCCCGGCGGTCGTCGGGGTCCACGATCCGCAGGTCGTAGCCGGTGGCCGGCCCGCAGGGCACCAGGGTGCGGGCGGTCGTCCCGGGCCGGACGTCCATGAAACGCCCTTCCTCCAGGGCGACTTGGTCGGCGCGCCGGGCGCCGTGCAGGGTGCCGGGGGTGCCGGCGGACACCAGGAGGGTCGCCTCGGCGAGCCCGTAGCACGGGTACATGGCCTCCGCCCGCAGCCCGGCGGGGGCGAAGCGCTCGGCGAAGGCCGCCATGGTCGCCTCGCGTACGGGCTCGGCACCGTTGAGCGCCAACCGCCAGTGGGAGAGGTCGAGTTGGGCGATCTCGTCGTCACGGATCCGGTCGACGCAGAGGTCATAGCAGAAGTTGGGGCCGCCGCCGACGGTCACGCCGTACTCCTCGATGGCCCGCAGCCAGCGCATCGGCCGCTTGACGAACGAGGCGGGCGGCATCTGCACCGACATGCCGCCCAGCCAGATCGGGTGCAGCAGATGGGCGATGAACCCCATGTCGTGGAAGTGCGGCAGCCAGCCGCCGAACCGGTCGGCCGAGGTGGAGCGCAGCACCTCCTGGAGCAGGGCCTGATTGTGCATCAGGTTGCGGTGACTGACCATCACCCCGCGCGGGTCGGACACGGAACCGGAGGTGTACTGGAGGAACGCGAGGTCGTCCGGCCCGCTGCGGACGGGCTGCCACGCATCGGCGTCCCCCAGCCCCGGCAGGTCGGTGGCGAGGCAGGCCACCCCCTCGGTGAGCGTGGCCGCCAGCCACTGGGACACCGCGGGAGCGTTCTCCTGCTCGGTCAGTACGAGCCGGGCCCCCGTGTCCCGCAGGACGGAGGACACCCGGTCGGTGCGACGGGCGTGCGGTCCGCCGCCGGGCAGCGGCGCGGGCACGGCCACCGCACCGGCGTACAGGCAGGCGACGTATGCGACGAGGAACTCGGCGGTGGATCCGTAGAGGAGCAGCACGGGGGCCCCTTGGGCGCCGCGCGCCTGAAGCACGGACGCAATCCTGCGCGCCCCCAAGTCCAGTTCTTCATAGGTCAGTCGACGCGCGGGCCCCCGGTCGGGCAGCTCGACGTGAGCGACCTCGCCGGCGAGCCGCGCGGCTCTCTCGCGTACGACCTCGGTGAATGTGACCTGGTTCGGCATCGCTTCCCCCTCGCGACGATCAACGGACAGGCCCGGCCCCGACGCGACCGCCGGTTCCCGACCCGTCCGATGTTCGAACCCCGCCCTAAAGTTCCGCTTAGGCGCCCACCCCGACGACCCCCCACAAGTCCGGCCAGCCCCCGCGACGCCGTTCGGCAGGCACGATCCGGGACCCCTCTCAGACCCTGCGCACGGCTGCTGCGACTGCCCCCGAGGCGCCATTTCAGCGGGGCGGGTGCAGGCGCTGAGCGGGAGCTGAGGCGAAATACCCCGTCTCGTTGTGGAGGTGGCGGCGTCCAGGACGTTCGTCGTACGGGTTACCTGCGGGTCGAGCACGGTGGGCGGATACAGGCCGTGGTCAGGCCCGCGGACCGACGAGCTTTCCGCAGGTGACGATTGTCCGCCCGTCGCCTGCGCAAACAACCAGCTGACGCCCGTCAGGACGTGCGTCAAACGTGCGTCAAACGTGCGTCACGGCGGGCAGACCGATCCCCGCTCCGCCCCTCTGTCGCCATATCCCCGAGCAATCCGGACCTGGACGTCGGACCATCCCCGTCAGCGGGCCTCGATCAGGGATAATCGACCCCATGTCGCTCTCCGAAGCCGCCGCACTCGCCCCGGGTGTCGCCGACCCGTACCGGATCAAGTTCGTCCGGCGACTGCCCGGCTCCCTGGACGAGCTACGCGGGCCGGTGCACGGTGTGGTCGAGCTGCCGCTGACGGTGGCCTGGTCCGGGCTGCGCTCCTTCGACCTGGACCGGCCGCGGCTACGGATGGGCCTGTACCGCACGGTGCTGTCCGAGGGCATGCGCGAGGACCTGTGCCGCTTCCTCGACGCCGACCTGCTCATCGAACTATGGCCGACTCTGCGCACCCTGATCGGCACCGCCGTCCGCGACGCCTGGGAGGGCGCTTTCCCCGAGCTGCGTGAAGCCGGCCGGGCCACCGCCGCGTGAAGAAGCCACCGATGCCGGAGCTGCACGCCCGGCTCCTCGAAGACGTCCTCGCCCTCGGTTCGCCCTACCCGCTGGTGCTGACCGGCGGCTACGCCGCCCAGGCCCACCAGCTCGTCGACCGCCCCAACCAGGACCTGGACGTCGCCACCCAGAACCCCGCGCCCCACCCACGGCCGCAGAGACGGCACGCCTCAAGTAGTTCGACGGAACCTTTCACTGCCGTGCACGCTGCGCACGCCCTGTCCGCCTGCGGTCGACTACGCCGCCACAGCGTCCTCACCGGCCATGCCCAACAGCCGGGTCAGTTCACCCCGCCCACGCATGATCAAGTCGAATGCTGCCACCGGATCGGTATCCGGCGGCAGCGGAACATCGGTCAGCACATCACTCAAGGTGTACGGACTCAGCAGCCACCGCTGCAATGCCCGCCAGTTCTTCCTGCGCTCCACAGAGATTTCACTCGACCACGGGCTGTCCTGATATCTGGTGCTGTCACCCTCGTGCGCGAACAGCAGCCCGGAGCGACGCACAAGGCAGGGAAAACAGATTCCGCAGTTGGGCGGCCCTCCGCGGTAGTTGGTCGGCGACTTTCCACAGCTCAGCGTCGCTTCCAGATCCGCCACGGAAAGACCCGCGCCGCTTCCGGCCTTGCAGACCTCACCTTTCGTCATCCACGCCCAAGGATTGGCCACCTGTACTGCCCGCCGGGAACCCGCGACCGCAACGATCAGCTCATTCAGGCGAGCCAGCGTCCACGGATGAACGGAACGGGTCGAGCAAGCAGCTGAACGCGCCGGCGTCAACGGCGGGTTGAGGGCAAGTTGCCCGTTCTCGGGAACATGGACGGTGCCCACTCCGTGCGCGGCCGCAGCACGAACGGCGCCAGCCGCATACAGCAGTCCCCGCGTGCGCGACGAAGGCTCCAACCGCTGTCCGCTCGGGGTCTGGCTCATCTCAAGCAACATCAGCGGCCGCCCGCCGGGCAATCGCTCAACGGATTCATACACGCGTCGTTGAAGCCCCACCAGGTTGTTGCCCTCGCTGAACATCACCAGCAGCATCGGCGTCGAGAGACCGGCCCGCGCACGTACGGCGGCCCAGCTCAGGGAGTCCAACCCACCTGAAAGGGTGGACACTTCGCCCGCCCGCACATCCTCTGAATCGGACATTGCCTCCTGAACGTGATGCCCGACAAGAGGGCGGAGCTCCACCTCCCACAGATCCGCGGTGAGGATCTGGAGGAGTGCGGCCAGCCTGGTGTCTGCGCCCCGCCAGGTCTCGTACGCCGCGACGGGCACGGAAAGCCGGATACGGCGGGTCCACCGATCTCGTGCAACAGCGCGCCGTGTGTACTTGTCGGCGATGAAGGCGGCCCTGGCCACTCGGAACAAGTCCTCGGCCCAGTCCGGTACGTAGCCCGGTAACCGGTGCCGTCCCGTGATGCGATGCTCGTTCTCCCGGAAAGAGCCTTCGCCGACCTCCGTCCACCACCCCGCAGGAGGCCGATCTCCCCCAGGCTCACGCCACCACACGGCGAGCTCCGAACCGGTAGTCATGCCACGGCTCCCTCGGCACCGATGGCCTCTTCGGTGATCAGACCGAGCACCCTGCCGACGGCTCCCGGCACCAGCTTCTCGGCGATCTTGGGGAGTACGGCTGCCGGATCCTGTGCCATGCCGATCACCGACTCGGCGGCACCGACCGCCTTCGCGAGTTCCGTCGCCTCGGCGGACTCCTCGCAGGGGTTCGGGACCAGGTCCAGCACCTTCTCAGCAACCCAGTCGGCGATCTTCCCCTCGGGATCGGCCACGACAAGTACCGGCACGGCCAGCTTGACGTGCTCGGCGACCACGGACTTCAGGAACTGCCCCACCAGGTCGGCGAAGAACACCTGGTAGAGATCGCACAGGATGTCCCAGGCGAAGCCGCCTCCTGCGGCGCCGGAACCCATGGCGTCGTCCAGCTCGGGGTGCTTCTTTCGCACATCACGAACAGCCACCGCCAACCCTCGACGTACGGCAGCGTCGGCGAACGTACCGCCGTCTCCGCCGACTTCCGAGACCAGTCGCGCGATCAGCAAGTTCTCCGACCGCGCCCCTTCCTCAGCCAACGAGCCCAGCACTCCGGCCAGCCGTTCACCGGCTGCACATGCCGTGTCGTACAACCCAAACGCCGACGCATCGGCGCGGAGGGTTTCGTGCAAGGCACTCAGGTAGTCCCCAGCGATCTCATCCAACTCGGCCAGTTGCTGATCTGCGTTCCACGGTTCACGTCGTGGCCAACGCGTCAGTCGTCCACTGGCAACAGCCCACCGACCGCCCTTCGGCCCCTCCCAGCGTGAGGATGTACCCATGCGACACCCCCCTGCCCCGATGTCTGCCCCGCGCCTCTGCCATAGCACCAGGCCGGACATGCTCCAGATAGAGCACGAGTCAGCCACTACGAAGGCCACCGCTGCGAGCGCAGCACGATCTCAAGCGTCACCCTGAGTACCTGGCATGCGTACATGGGGGGCACTGCCCGCACCGAGGGTGACAGGCAGGCAAAAATGGCACCTGGACGAGACGGGAGCGGGACTGGCGGAATCAAGCCTTGTGCCAGTTGGCGATGCGGGCGCACCACCCACGACGATCAACGCCCCGCAGCGTCACGCCCCCGAACATCCTGCAACAGTCACATGGTCAGCGAGCCAATCGACCAGCCACGCAGGGAACCTGACGCCCCATCAGAACGAACGCCAAGTGGGCGTCACGAGCGTCATTTCAGCGTCGAGATACCGCCCGTAACGCCCACAGTGCACATAATGCACATCAACAAAACCGCAGGTCAGGCGCCCTTCGCCACCGGCTCCAGAATCGCCACGCACTCCACATGGTGCGTCATCGGGAACAGGTCGAAAGCGCGCAGCGTCCGCGGCTTGTAGCCCGCTTCCGCGAAGTACGCCAGGTCGCGGGCCAGGGCTGCCGGGTCGCAGGCCACGTAGGCGATGCGGCGGGCGCCGAGGGCTGCCAGGTGCTTCACCGTCTGCTTGCCTGCGCCCGCGCGCGGGGGGTCGAGGACGATCAGGTCGGCCTCGGTGATCTTCGTGCGGGGCAGGACCTGCTCGACCTTGCCCTGTTCCACGCGGACCCGCGGCAGGTCGGCCAGGTTGTGGCGGGCGTCCTCCACGGCGCGCTTGGAGGACTCGATGCCGAGCACCGCGCCCGTCTCTCCGACGCGTTCGGCGATCGCGCCGGCGAAGAGGCCGACGCCGCAGTACAGGTCGAGGGCCATCTCGCCCTTGCGCGGCATCAGGCCCTGCATGACGGCCTTCACCAGGGTGTCCGGGGCCTGCGGGTGGACCTGCCAGAAGCCGCCCATGCCGACGCGGTACGTGCGGCCGTCGGCGCGCTCCCGGACGAAGGCCCTGCCGTGCACGCGGTGCACCCCGCCGTCCTTCTCCTCGACGCGCAGGACCGACACCGGCTTGTCCAGTTCGACCAGGGGCAGCCGGCCGCCCGGCTTCGGGGTCAGGACCACCTGGCGGTCGTGCGAGCCCGAGGACGCGATGGCCTCGACCGACGCCAGCTGCGGCCACTCCCGCTTCTCGACGCCCAGTTCCGAGACGCCGGGGGCCGCGATCATGCAGTGGTCGATCGGCTGCACGTCGTGCGAGCGGTGCTTGCGCAGGCCCGCGCGGCCGTCCTCGTCGATCGCGTACTGGACGCGGGTGCGCCACGCGGGGACCTCGCCCGCGGGGAGCTTGTCGCCCTCGGCGGGCATGACCGTGCCGTCCCAGCCGGCCTCCTCCGGGGTCAGGCCCGCGAGCCGCTGGAGCTGCTCGGCGATGACCTCGCCCTTGAGGCGGCGCTGAGCGCCGGGCTTGGCGTGCTGCCAGTCGCAGCCGCCGCACTTGCCGGGGCCGGCGTAGGGGCAGGGGGCCTCGACCCGGTCCTTGGACGCCTCGATGACCGTCACCGCGTCGGCGCGCAGGAAGCGCGAGTCCGCCTCGCCCTCCGTCACGCGGGCCAGTACCTTCTCGCCGGGCAGGGCGTGGCGTACGAACAGGACGCGGCCCTCGGCGGTGCGGGCGATGCAGTGGCCGCCGTGGGCCACCGGCCCTACCTCGACCTCGTACTCCTCCCCGACCAGCGACGACAGCGACTGCTCGGGTGCCGTCGGCTCGGCTGCCGACGGCTCGGATGCGTTCTGCTGCATGGGTGGGTGACTCCAGGGTGGGGAGGGGCAAACGGCGGGCGGCCGGGTGAACAGCCCACCAGTCTACGTGGGTGTCGCCCGGCCGCCCGCCACGAGTGCGACGGTGCGCGGATCCACGCAGGGACCCGCGCCCCGCTCACCCCTTGTTGCTCGGCTCCTTCGGGCGGGCCACCGGGCCGCGACGTACCGCGCCCGGCGCGTTCCAGTCCGCGCGCCTGCGGGCCCGCTTCTTGGCGGCCTCGGAGGACTCCAGCTGGTAGGGCACGGAGGTGACCATGACGCCCGGCGTGAACAGGAGGCGGCCCTTGAGCCGCAGCGCGCTCTGGTTGTGCAGCAGGTGCTCGTACCAGTGGCCGACGACGTACTCGGGGATGAAGACGCTGATCGCGTCGCGCGGGCTCTCGCGGCGCAGGCCCCGTACGTATTCGATGATCGGCCGGGTGATCTCGCGGTAGGGCGAGTCGAGGATCTTCAGCGGGACGTTGATCCCGCGCCGCTCCCACTCCTCCTTGAGGGCCTTCGTCTCGGCCGGGTCGACCGAGATCGAGAGCGCCTCCAGCTGGTCGGAGCGCATCAGCTTGGCGTAGGCGAGGGCACGCAGGGTGGGGCGGTGGACCTTGGAGACCAGGACGATCGAGTGCACCCGCGAGGGCCGCAGGCTGTCGTCCGAGGGCTCGTCGGGGGCGGCGATCTCGGTGGCGACCCGGTCGTAGTGCTTGCGGATCGCGGTCATCGTTCCGTAGAAGATCACCATGCCGAGCAGCGCGACCCAGGCGCCGTGGGTGAACTTCGTGGCGAGGACGACGACGAGGACGAGGCCGGTGAAGAAGGCGCCGAACGCGTTGATCGCGCGCGAGCGGATCATGTGGCGGCGCTTGGCCTGGTCGGTCTCGGTGGCCAGGTGGCGGTTCCAGTGGCGCACCATGCCGGTCTGGCTGAGCGTGAAGGAGACGAACACGCCGACGATGTACAGCTGGATCAGACGGGTCGAGTCCGCGCCGTAGATCACCACGAGCAGCACCGCGGCACCGGCCAGCAGCACGATGCCGTTGGAGAACGCGAGGCGGTCGCCGCGGGTGTGCAGCTGGCGGGGCAGGTAGCGGTCCTGGGCGAGGATCGAGCCGAGCAGCGGGAAGCCGTTGTAGGCGGTGTTCGCGGCGAGGAACAGGACGAGCGCGGTGGCCGCGGCGAGCAGGACGAACAGGAAGCTGCCGTGCCCGAAGACAGCCTCGGCGACCTGCGAGATGACCGGGTTCTGGACGTATCCGGAGCCGACCGGGGCGCCGTTGTGCAGCAGGTCCTCGCCGGGCTTCTCGGCCATGCGCACATGGGTGCTCATGGCGAGCGCGATGATGCCGCAGAACATGGTGACGGCGAGGCCGCCCATGAGCGCCAGCGTGGTGGCCGCGTTCTTCGACTTCGGCTTGCGGAAGGCGGGGACGCCGTTGCTGATGGCCTCGACGCCGGTGAGGGCGGCGCAGCCGGAGGAGAAGGCGCGCAGCAGCAGGAAGACCATGGCGAAGCCGGCGAGGCCCTGGTGCTCGGCCTTGATGGTGTAGTCGGCGGTCGGTGCCTTCATGGTGTCGCCGAGCACGATCCCGCGGAAGGCGCCCCACGCGATCATGATGAAGACGCCGGCGACGAAGACGTACGTCGGGATCGCGAAGAGCTTGCCCGACTCCTTCATGCCGCGCAGGTTCAGCAGCGTCAGCAGGACGATGACCGCGACCGCGCACAGCACCTTGTGCTCGACGATGAACGGGATCGCGGAACCGAGGTTCTCGATGCCGGAGGCGATCGAGACGGCGACCGTCAGGACGTAGTCGACCAGCAGGGCGCTGGCGACGGTGAGCCCGGCCTTGGGTCCGAGGTTGGTGTTGGCGACCTCGTAGTCGCCGCCGCCGCTCGGGTAGGCGTGCACGTTCTGCCGGTAGGAGGCGACCACCGTGAACATCAGCACCACGACCGCGACCGCGATCCAGGGGCTGAAGTGGTACGCCGACACACCCGCCACGGAAAGCACCAGGAGGACTTCTCCGGGCGCGTACGCAACGGACGAGAGCGGGTCGGAGGCAAAGACGGGGAGTGCGATGCGCTTGGGGAGGAGCGTTTCTCCCAGCTTGTCGCTGCGCAGCGCCCGGCCGATCAGGATCCGTTTGGGCACGTCGGTCAGTTTGGACACGCAGAGGATCGTAAGCGCTCTGTCCGAATAAGGCGCACCCGCCTCCCCCGGGCGGCGTCCGCCAGTGGGGCACTGCGTGAGTGCATCCCGGGGCATGCCGCATAAGCTCGTCTCGCGGCAACGTGGATTTCTGTTGCCACGCTGTTGCCCGGCTAGCCGAGAAGGAAGTAGTGAGCAGGGTGTTTGCGCAGGTCATCGGGGCGACCAGGAGTGCGGGGTAAGGGGACGTGCACATCGTCATCATGGGCTGCGGGCGCGTGGGAGCCGCTCTCGCGCAGGCCCTGGAACAGCAAGGGCACACGGTCGCGGTGGTGGACCAGGACCCGACCGCTTTCCGTCGGCTGGGTTCGGGCTTCGGCGGACGGCGGGTGACCGGCGTCGGCTTCGACCAGGACACCCTGCGCGAGGCGGGCATCGAGGAGGCCGGCGCGTTCGCGGCGGTCTCCAGCGGCGACAACTCCAACATCATCGCGGCCCGGGTGGCGCGCGAGATGTTCGGCATCGAGAACGTGGCGGCGCGGATCTACGACCCGCGGCGTGCCGAGGTGTACCAGCGGCTCGGCATCCCCACGGTCGCCACGGTCAGCTGGACCGCCGACCAGATGCTGCGCCGGCTGCTGCCCTCGGGTGCCGAGCCGCTGTGGCGCGACCCGAGCGGCGGCGTGCAGCTCGCCGAGGTGCACACCTCGGCCGCGTGGATCGGCCACAAGATCAGCAAGCTCCAGGAGGAGACCGGCGTCCGCGTGGCCTTCCTCACCCGGCTGGGCGAAGCGGTGCTTCCGACGTCCCAGACCGTCCTGCAGGAGGGTGACCTCGTGCACGTCATGATGCGGACCGACGAGGTCGAAAAGGTCGAGGCGGCCTTCGCCCAGGGTCCCGAGGAGGGCGGTCACTGATGCGCGTGGCGATTGCCGGGGCCGGCGCGGTGGGGCGTTCCATCGCGGGCGAGCTCCTGGAGAACGGGCACGAGGTGCTGCTGGTCGACAAGGCGCCCACCGCCATCTCGGTGGAGCGGGTGCCGCTCGCGGAGTGGCTGCTCGCGGACGCCTGTGAGATCACCTCGCTCGACGAGGCGGCGCTGCAGCGCTGCAACGTGGTCATCGCGGCCACCGGCGACGACAAGGTGAACCTGGTCGTCTCGCTGCTCGCGAAGACCGAGTACGGGGTGCCGCGGGTGGTGGCGCGGGTCAACAACCCGAAGAACGAGTGGCTGTTCAACGAGTCGTGGGGCGTGGACGTGGCCGTCTCGACCCCGCGTCTGATGTCGGCGCTGGTCGAGGAGGCGGTGAGCGTCGGCGACCTGGTACGGCTGCTGCGCTTCAGCCACGGCGACGCCAACCTGGTCGAGCTGACGCTGCCGCCGGAGTCGGCGCTGGCCGGCACGCAGGTGGGCGATGTGGCGTGGCCCGAGGACACCTCGCTGGTCACCATCATCCGCGGTACCCGCGTGCTCACGCCGAGCCAGGAGGAGACCCTGGAGGCGGGCGACGAGCTCCTGTTCGTGGCCGCCCAGGCGCGCGAGGAGCAGCTGGAGGACCTGCTGTCGGTCCGCCGCGAGGGCTGAGCCCGCGAGGAACGGCCGAAGGGCCCGCGACCGTGAGGTCGCGGGCCCTTCGCCGTGCTGTGCGGGTGCTGTACCGCTCGGGTGCAGGCCGCGTACGGGAGGGACGCGTGCGGGCCGTACCGCCCCGGCGTGCCGCGTACGGGAGGGGCGCGTGCGGGGTCAGGCTCCCGCCTCGCCGCGGGCGGCGGCCTTGCGGGCCTTCTCGGCCGCCTCCTCCGCCTCCATCTCGGCGAAGACGTCGATCGGCGCCGGGGCCTTCGCGAGGAAGACCCAGGTGAGCCAGACCGCGAGCAGGAACGGCGGGATCTTCAGCGCGATCAGGACCCAGCCGAGCTGGGAGGTGTTGGCCCACCAG
Source organism: Streptomyces sp. NPDC048111 (assembly GCF_043202815.1). Lineage (NCBI taxonomy): Bacteria > Bacillati > Actinomycetota > Actinomycetes > Kitasatosporales > Streptomycetaceae > Streptomyces > Streptomyces sp. NPDC048111. Next base: position 171,558 of record NZ_JBIDBD010000004.1, on the reverse strand, counting down.
TACAGCGGGAAGAGGATCGCGCACTTGGCGAGCAGGATCAGGCCCCAGGCCCAACTGGCCCTGGCGTACGCCTTCTTGCGGCCCGGGTTGCGGGTGCGCCAGGAGAGGTTCTCCTTGAAGACCGGACCGAGGATGAGGCCGATCAGCGGCACGCCGCACAGGGTGGTGACGATGTAGGCGAGCGCCATGCCCAGGGTGTAGAGCATGCCCGGCAGGTAGAAGTCCTTGGCGTTGCCCGTGACCATCGCGAAGACCACGCCGAAGGCCACGCCGAAGACGCCGCTGAAGGCGTGCTTCATCGTGTCCTTGCGCACCAGGCGGACCGCGACGAGCAGCAGCGACACCGCGAGGGCGGCGATCGCCGAGACGTGCAGGTCCTTGTTCACGGTGAAGATCGTGACGAAGAGCAGTCCCGGAAGGACCGTCTCCACCATGCCGCGCACCCCGCCGAACGCCTCGAAGAGCGCGGCCTCGGTGACGGCCTTCGCGTCGGCGGGCGGCGTGGTGGCGGTGGGGGTGGTGGTCGGCTTGTCGACTGACGTCACCGGCTACTCCTGTCCGAGCGGTCGCAGTTCGTATTTGGGGTTGAACAGGACGCGCCGCCCGTGGCTGAGGGAGATCCGGCCCGAAGCGATGAGCTTGCGGCCCGGCTCGATGCCCACGATCGAGCGCCGTCCGAGCCACACCACGTCCAGCGGGGCGGTGCCGTCGAAGAGCTCGGCCTCCAGCGCCGGCACACCCGCCCGCGGGCGCAGCGTGACGGTCCGCAAGGTACCAGTGACTTTCACTATCTGGCGGTCACTGCACTCGGAGATGCTGGTGCACCCCGTGGCCTGCGTGTCCTCCTGCAGTTCCGCGGAGTGCAGGTCCTCCTGCGAGGTGGACAGCCGGTCGAGCATCCGGCGCAGGCGCCCCGCGGGCTTCTCGGTTCGAAGGTCAGCACTCATACAGAAAGCGTACCGGGGAGCACATCCCCCGGATCAAAACCTGTGGTCAGCGTCCGTACGGCGGCGCTACAGCACGCGTGTGAGCCGGGTCGGCCGCGCGGGCGCGCGCGGCCGGGGAGGCGGGCGGGGTCAGGGTTCGAAGCGGTAGCCCATGCCGGGTTCGGTGATGAAGTGACGGGGGTGCGAGGGGTCGCCCTCGAGTTTGCGGCGCAGCTGGGCCATGTAGACCCGCAGATAGTTGGTCTCGGTGCCGTAGGAGGGCCCCCACACCTCCTGGAGCAGCTGTTTCTGGCTGACCAGGCGGCCGGTGTTGCGCACCAGGACCTCCAGGAGGTGCCATTCGGTGGGCGTGAGGCGTACGTCGCGGCCCGCGCGGTTGACCTTCTTGGCCGCGAGGTCGACGGTGAAGTCCTCGGTCTCGATCACCACCACGTCGTCGGCGCCGTCCGCGCCGCCGACCGGTTCGGCCCGGCGGACCGCCGCACGCAGCCGGGCGAGCAGCTCGTCCATGCCGAAGGGCTTGGTGACGTAGTCGTCGGCGCCCGCGTCGAGCGCCTCGACCTTCTCGTCGGAGGTGTGGCGGGCGGAGAGCACCAGGATGGGCACGCGGGTCCAGCCGCGCAGTCCGCGGATGACCTCGACGCCGTCCATGTCGGGCAGGCCGAGGTCGAGCAGGACCACGTCGGGGTGGCGGGCGGCGGCGAGCTGGAGGGCGCTCGCGCCGTCGGCGGCGGAGTCCACCTCGTACTTGCGTGCCTTGAGGTTGATCACGAGCGCGCGCACGATCTGCGGCTCGTCCTCGACCACGAGCACCCGGGTCATCTGGGACACCTGCCTTCTGCTGCCTTCTGCGGGGACGGGCTGAGCGGTGGATTCGTGCGGACGCGCTTCACGAGGGAGCGGTTCACGAGGTGGTCCGGGCCGGGAGGGCGGGGGCCTGACGTGCGGGGCCGGGGGCGGCGCGGACGGTGAGGACCATGGTGAGGCCGCCGCCCGGGGTGTCCTCGGCCGCCAGCGTGCCGCCCATGGCCTCGGCGAAGCCGCGGGCGACGGCGAGCCCGAGACCCACCCCGGCGCCGCGCGGGGCGTCGCCGTGGCGCTGGAAGGGCGCGAAGATGCGGTCCTTGGCGGTGTCGGGCACACCGGGGCCGCGGTCGGTGACGCGTATCTCGACGCGGTCGGCGAGGCCGCTGGCGGCGACGGTGACGGGGCTGCCGGGCGGGCTGTACTTGACGGCGTTCTCGACGACGTTGGCGACGGCCCGCTCCAGGAGGCCCGGGTCGACCTCGACCATGGGCAGCGTCTCGGGGATGTCCAGGACGACGCTGTCCTCGGGGACGCCGCCGAGCGCCATGGGCACCACCTCGTCGAGGTCGATCTCGCGGATCAGCGGGGTGACGGTGCCGGTCTGCAGGCGGGACATGTCCAGCAGGTTGCCGACGAGGTGGTCGAGGCGGTCGGCGCCGCCCTCGATGCCTTCGAGGAGTTCGGCGCGGTCCTCGTCGGACCATTCGACGTCGTCGGAGCGCAGCGAGGTGACCGCGGCCTTGATGGAGGCGAGCGGGGTGCGCAGGTCGTGGCTGACGGCCGCGAGCAGCGCGGTGCGGATGCGGTTGCCCTCGGCGAGCTTGCGGGCCTCCTCCGCCTCCCCCACCAGGCGTCTGCGGTCCAGGACGACGGCCGCCTGGGCGGCGAACGCGCCGAGCACGCGGCGGTCCTCGGCGGGCAGGACGCGGCCGGACAGGGCGAGCGCCATATGGTCGCCGACGGGCATGTCCACGTCGGCGTCCTCGGGACGGGCCACCGGGTGCGGGCCGACGCTGCCGGCCCGGGTCCAGGGCTCGACGTCGCCGGCCCGCTCCAGGAGGGCGACCGACTCCATGGCGAAGGTCTCGCGGACCCGTTCCAGGAGGGCGTCCAGGCTGGTCTCGCCGCGCAGGACGCTGCCGGCCAGGAAGGAGAGGATCTCGGATTCGGCGCGCAGCCGGGCGGCCTGGTGGGTGCGGCGGGCCGCGACGTCGACCACGGAGGCCACCGACACGGCGACCAGGACGAAGATCACGATGGCGACGATGTTCTTGGGGTCGGCGATCGTGATCCGGTGCGCGGGCGGGGTGAAGTAGTAGTTCAGGAGGAACGAGCCGAACGCGGCCGAGGCGAGCGCCGGGACCAGGCCGCCGAGCAGGGCCGCCGCCACGGTCAGCGTCAGGAACAGGAGCATGTCGTTGGCGAGGCCGAGGTCCGCCTCGACGTTGGTGAGCAGCACGGTCAGCAGGGCCGGGCCGACCACGGCGGCGGCCCAGCCCCACACGATGCGGGCCCGCCCGAGCCGGGCGCCGCGCGCGACGGGCAGGCCGCGGCCCTTGGCGGCCTCCTCGTGCGTGACGATGTGGACGTCGAGGTCGGGCCCCGACTCGCGGGCCACCGTCTGTCCGACGCCCGGGCCCAGGATGTACTGCCAGGCCTTGCGGCGGCTGGAGCCGAGGACGATCTGGGTGGCGTTGACGCCGCGGGCGAAGGCGAGCAGCGCGGCCGGGACGTCGTCGCCTATGACGTGGTGGAAGCTGCCGCCGAGGTCCTCGACCAGGGTGCGCTGGACGGTGAGTTCCTTGGGCGAGGCGGAGGTGAGCCCGTCGCTGCGGGCCACGTAGACCGCGAGGACCTCGCTGCCGGAGCCCTTGGCGGCCATGCGGGCGGCCCGGCGGATGAGGGTGCGCCCCTCGGGCCCGCCGGTGAGGCCGACCACGATGCGTTCGCGGGCCCGCCAGGTGCTCTGGATGCCGTGCTCGCCGCGGTACTGCTGCAGGTATTCGTCGACGCGGTCGGCGACCCAGAGCAGGGCCAGCTCACGCAGGGCGGTGAGGTTGCCGGGCCGGAAGTAGTTGGACAGGGCCGCGTCGACCTTGTCGGACTGGTAGACGTTGCCGTGCGCCATGCGGCGGCGCAGTGCCTGGGGCGACATGTCGACCAGCTCGATCTGGTCGGCCCTGCGCACCACCTCGTCGGGCACGGTCTCGCGCTGGCGCACCCCGGTGATGGACTCGACGACGTCGCCGAGGGACTCCAGGTGCTGGATGTTGACGGTGGACACCACGTCGATGCCGGCGGCGAGCAGTTCCTCGACGTCCTGCCAGCGCTTGGTGTTGCGGGAGCCGGGCACGTTGGTGTGGGCCAGTTCGTCCACCAGGGCGACGGCGGGGCCGCGCGCCAGGACGGCGTCGACGTCCATCTCGGTGAAGACGGCGCCGCGGTGGTCGAGCTCGCGGCGCCGGATCTGCTCCAGGCCGTGCAGCATCACCTCGGTGCGCGGCCGTCCGTGGTGCTCCACGAGGGCCACCACGCAGTCCGTGCCGCGCTCCACCCGGCGGTGCGCCTCGGAGAGCATCGCGTACGTCTTGCCGACGCCCGGTGCTGCGCCCAGGTAGATCCGAAGCTTGCCGCGTGCCATGGCCCCATTGTCTTTCAGAACGCAGCTGTCTTTCAGAACGCAGCTGCCTACGCTCCGTCGACTTTACGGCCAACAATTCCGGCATATGGGGTGGGGGTGGGGCGGGGGACGCGTATTGACGCGATTCTGACGGGCCGGGCCCGGGGGCGCGGGTCAGCCGTGGTCGGTGATCCGCCCGTCGTTCAGCTCCAGGACCCGGTCGGCGAAACCGAGGAGCTGGGGGTCGTGGGTGGCGACCAGGACGGTGACGCCCTCCCCGCGCACGACGGCGCGCAGCAGTTCCATCACCGCGAGCCCGGTCTCGGCGTCGAGCTGGCCGGTGGGCTCGTCCGCGATGAGCAGCGCGGGCCGGTTGGCCAGGGCGCGGGCGATGGCGACGCGCTGCTGCTGGCCTCCGGAGAGTTCGCCGGGGCGCTGGGCCGCGTGGTCGCCGAGGCCGACGAGGGAGAGCAACAGGGCGGCGCGCTCCTCACGTTCGCGCGGGTCGGTCTTCTTCAGCCGCATCGGGACGCCCACGTTCTCGGCGGCGCTGAGGATGGGGATGAGGCCGAAGGACTGGAAGATGAAGCCGATGCGGTCGCGCCGCAGTTCGAGCAGGCCCTGCTCGCCGAGGCCCACGATGTCGACGCCGTCCACGGTGACCGTGCCCTCGTCGGGCCGGTCGAGCCCGCCCAGGAGGTTGAGCAGGGTCGTCTTGCCGGAGCCCGAGCGCCCCTTGAGGGCGACGAGTTCGCCGCGCGGCACCTCGAAGGAGACCCCGCGCAGCGCGTGCACGGCCGCGGCGCCGCTCCCGTACGAGCGGTGCAGGTTCTCGACCCGCACCATGGGCCCGCCGTCCCGCCCGCCCGCGACGGCCGTCCCGCCCTGCCCCTTGGTGCCCTGCGTCATGCGCGTTCCCCCGTACGTACGTGTGCGCGGCCGGGCGCCAGTATGTGCGGAATGCCCCCGGCCGGGCAATGCGTCGCCGGGGTCTCTGCCCGCATTGCCGCCGCGGGCGGGGCCTGCCGGGCAACGGGCCGCCGAGCCCGCGAGCCGAGCCGGCCGCAAGTGCCGTACGGGGAGCGGAGGTTGAGGGCGGCGCACCCTTTCCGCGCCCGACTGCACCCCCCGGGGCCGGGCGTCCCCGCGGAACGCCGAAGGGCCGCTCCCCCGGTCCAGGGGTGCGGCCCATCGTGCGTGAGCCGGGTGTCAGCGGATCTCGGTGACCTCGGGGCCGCGCTGGAGCTGGCCCATGCCGCCGGAGAAGCGCGAGCCCTCCTGGTCCTCCTGCTGGACGCCCTCCGGCACCATCTGCGCGTCGTTGGGCAGCTTCAGGACGATCGGGTCGCGGGGCGCCATCGGGCCCTCGCCGCGCACCACCACGGTGTCACGGAAAATCGTCTCCAGGAGGCCGGCGGCCTGCGGCTGCACCGCGCCCTGGCCGGAGATGACACCGCGCAGGAACCAGCGCGGGCCGTCCACGCCCACGAAGCGGACCAGCTGGACGCCGCCCGTGCCGTCGGGCAGCTGGACGGGGACCTGGGCGCGCAGCTCCCAGCCGAGGGGGCCCTCGACCTCGTCGATGATGCCGCCCTGCTGGGTGATGCCCGAGGCGATCTCCTCGCGGACCTCGCCCCAGATGCCCTCCTTCTTGGGCGCCGCGAAGGCCTGCAGCTGCACCGCGCTGTCGTTCAGGACGACCGTGGCCGCCACGATCGCGTCGCCCGCGACCTCGACCCGCAGCTCCATGCCCTCGACCCCGGGGACGAAGAGTCCGCCGAGGTCCACCCGGCCCTCGCCGGGCTCGGTCACCTCGGAGACGTCCCAGGGTCCGTCGGGACGGGGGGCGGGCGGCAGGTTCACCCGGCGCGCCTGGGCCCCGTCACCGGCGCCGGCCGCGTCGTCCTCAGCGGACGCGGTGCCCTCAACCTGCTCGGCCTCGCCCGCCGCGTCCTCGGCGGTACCGCTCTTCTTGCGACGTCCGAACACGTCACTGTCCTTCCCGGTCGGATACGGCCGAAGCGTATCGATTCCCACCCGTAGTGCCGCCAGTGGCGGCCGAACCGTCCACGGCGGAATGACCGCCGGTGGACCCGAAGCCCCCCTCGGCCCGCGCCGAGCCGGGAAGCTCCGCCACCTCGTGGAAGCGCACCTTCTCGACCTGCTGGACGACCAGTTGGGCAATGCGGTCGAAACGCTCGAACCGCACGCTCTCGCGCGGGTCGAGGTTGACCACGATCACCTTGATCTCTCCACGGTACCCGGCATCCACCGTCCCCGGGGCATTCACCAGGGCGACACCGCAGCGGGCGGCGAGCCCCGAACGGGGGTGCACGAAGGCCGCGTAGCCGTCGGGCAGCGCGATCGAGACGCCGGTCGCGAGCACGGCCCGTTCGCCGGGCGCGAGTTCGGCCGCCTCGGTGGTCACCAGGTCGGCCCCGGCGTCGCCGGGGTGCCCGTAGGCCGGGATCGGCACCTCCGGGTCGACTCGGCGGATGAGGACGTCCACGGGGTCACGCGTCACGGGTTCACCTCGAAGGCGCGGGCGCGCCTGAGCTGGTCGGGATCGGACATGGCGGCCTGGATCTCGGCCGGTCGTCCGTTGTCGATGAAGTGGTCCACCTTCACCTCGATGAAGAGGGCCTGGGCCCGGACCGCCACGGGCCCCTCGGGCCCGCCGATGCGGCCGGTGGCCCGCGAGTAGATCTTGCGGCCCGCCACCGCGGTGACCTCGGCCTCCAGGTGCAGCACCGTGCCGACGGGGACCGGGCGGGCGTAGTCCGTCTCCAGACGGCCGGTCACCGCGATCACCCGCAGCAGCCAGTTGAGCGAGCCGAGGGTCTCGTCCAGGGCGGTGGCGAGCACTCCGCCGTGGGCGAGCCCCGGGGCGCCCTGGTGGGCCTCGCGCACGGTGAACTCGGCGGTGACCCGCACGCCCTGTCCGGCCCGGGCGGCCAGGTGCAGTCCGTGGGGCTGTCCTTCGCCGCAGCCGAAGCAGTGCCCGTAGTGCGCTCCGAGCAGTTCGCCCGGTGCGGGCGCGTCGGGGTGCCGCACCGGCGCCATGGCGTCGGCCGGGGGCGTCAGGGACGCAGATGTAGCAGTCACAGGCGCAGACCTTACCCGCGGTCAGCGCGCGGGTCTCGCCGTGCCAAGCTAGCTTCCATGCAGCCCAACGCCCCGCAGTACGCAGAACGCCTCACCGCGCCCCGTTCGTGGTGGTTCATCTCCGTCCTGGTCGGCCTCGCGTGCGCCCTGATGCTGCTGCCCGTGGGCACCCTGCCGCTGCTGGCCGGATTCGTGGGCGGCACGGCGGTGTCGTGGGTGGTGGTGAGTTCGTACGGCTCGGTGCGGATCCGGGTGCTGCCGGACACCCTGGTGGCGGGCGAGGCCCGCATCCCGGTGAAGGCGCTCGGCGAACCCGAGGTGCTGGACGCCGACGAGGCGCGGGCCTGGCGGCTGCACAAGGCCGACCCGCGTGCGTTCATGCTGCTGCGCGCCTACATCCCGACCGCGGTCAAGGTCGAGGTCACCGACCCGGCCGACCCGACCCCGTACGTCTATGTCTCGACCCGCGATCCCCAGGCGCTGAAGGCGGCCCTGGACGCGGTCCGCTCCGCCTAGGCCGCGCCCGGAGCGCGAGGGGGGCCTTCAGCGGCCGAGCTCCTTGCGGGAGTGGCCCTCGGGCAGCGGGTTCTCGGGCTGCTCCAGGGCGGGCAGGTCCGCAAGCGCGTCCCAGGGCACCTGGCGCTCGCGCAGGTCCTTGCGGATGTGCCCGGCGAGTTTCTTGGTGTCGCGCCGGTTCATCACGGCGCCGACGGCCGCGCCGACCATGAACGGCGTCAGATTCGGCAGGTTGCGTACGAGACGCTTCATGATCTGCTGGCGCAGTTCGCGCTTCATCTGGCCGCCGAGGGCGAAATTCAGGGACGTCGGCTTGGTGACGTCGATTCCGCGTTCCTCGGTCCAGGACGTCAGATATGCCAGGGAACGCTCGCGGAGATTTCCCGGCGGCCGCATTCCGTAGACCTCGTGCAGCTCGGCGATGAGCTTCAGCTCGATCGCGGCGACACCGGTGATCTCCGCGGCCAGCTCGGCGGGCATCGCGGGCGGGACGGGCAGCATCGCGGCCGCGCCGATTCCCGCGCCGACCGTGGAGGTGCCGTTGGCGGCCCCCGCGATCAGCTTGTCGGCGATCTCCTCCGGGCCGAGGCCGGGGAAATGCGCGCGCAGTGTCGCCAGGTCCCGCACGGGAACGCGGGGGGCGATGTCGATCACGCGGTCCGCAAGGTGGCCGAGCGAGGCCTTCACGCCCTCGCCGCTCTTGCGTACGCCCTTCTTGAGCACCGGAACGCTCTTCCGCAGGGCGGGGACGCCCTTGTCGAGAGTGTTCCTGCGCAGGGCGTCCAGGCGTCGGGCCCCGGCCGCGGGCCCCGCCTCCAGCTCCGTGCCCGGTGCCGTGGACGCTGCTTCGAGCGAGGCCTGGTGGCCCCGCCCGGCGTCACGTGCACCGTCGGCCGCGCTCGCCGCAGGGAGGCGGGCCGGCCACGTGGGGTCTTCCACACCTTCTGCCGGGCCTGTGCCGCCCTGTGGTGCCTCGGTGGAACCCGGGGCACCCTTCCTCCGGAACGGTCGCTTCCGGGACGGTTTCGCGCCTGCCACGGCCGGCCCGCTCAGTCGCAGTCGCGGCAGATCGGCTGGCCGTTCTTCTCCCGGGCCAGCTGGCTGCGGTGGTGCACGAGGAAACAGCTCATGCAGGTGAACTCGTCGGCCTGCTTGGGCAGGACGCGGACGGCGAGCTCTTCGTTGGACAGGTCCGCGCCGGGCAGTTCCATGCCTTCGGCGGCCTCGTACTCGTCGACGTCGACAGTCGAGGTCGACTTGTCGTTGCGCCGGGCCTTCAGCTCTTCAAGGCTGTCGGAATCGACGTCGTCGTCGGTCTTGCGTGGGGTGTCGTAGTCCGTTGCCATGTCGCTCTCCCCCTCTGGGTGGTTGCGGTGTCTCAGCGCCGTAACGCGTGAGAGGCCGGACTTGTGCCCGACCTGAGGCGGAGATTTTGCCTCACATCAAGGTCTGTTACTCAATCGACACCCAACCGCACTCCTCAAGAGTGATCGTCTTGGATGGCGATCGGGACCGTACACGGTCCTCATGTCGCACTTCACCAGCGCCACCTCGTGTACTTCCCGTGATCTCACCCCCTGGAAACCCGGACTTTTCCCGGGATTCCAGCAGATTCGACGATCACGGAGAGTAGGTGGCCGGATGTTTGCCTTTGTGACTGATCACACACGGAACTCACAGGAACGGGTCCCGAAAATTCCGCGCAAAGCGAACTGCCAGCACAGCTTCGAGCAGCGTCTCAGACCGGGAGGGTGACACGCATCACGAGGCCGCCGCCTTCGCGGGGCTCCGCGATGATACGGCCTCCGTGGGCCCGCGCGACCGACCGGGCGATGGACAGGCCGAGACCGACGCCCTTGTCGCTGCCCGTGCGCTCGGTGCGCAGCCGCCGGAACGGTTCGAAGATGTTGTCGATCTCGTACGCCGGGACCACCGGCCCCGTATTGGTCACGACCAGGGTCGCCTGGCCGTCCTTCAGGCTCGTGACCACCTCGACCCAGCCGCCTTCGGGGACGTTGTAGCGCAGGGCGTTCTGGACCAGGTTGAGCGCGATCCGCTCCAACAGGACACCGTTGCCCTGGACGACCGCGGGCGCCCGTTCCCCGCGCACCTCGACGCCCTTGGTCTCGGCCTCGCCCCTGGCCTGGTCGATGGCCCGGGAGGCGACCTCGGCGAGGTCGACCGGCTTGCGGTCGATGATCTCGTTGTCGCTGCGGGCCAGCAGCAGCAGGCCCTCGACGAGCTGCTCGCTGCGCTCGTTGGTGGCCAGCAGCGTCTTGCCGAGCTGCTGGAGCTCCACCGGGGCGCCCGGGTCGGACAGGTGCACCTCAAGGAGCGTGCGGTTGATGGCCAGCGGGGTGCGCAGTTCGTGCGAGGCGTTGGCGACGAAGCGCTGCTGGGCGGTGAAGGCCCGCTCCAGGCGGTCGAGCATCTCGTCGAAGGTGTCGGAGAGCTCCTTCAGCTCGTCGTCGGGCCCGTCCAGCTCGATGCGCCGGCTCAGGTCGGTGCCGGCCACGCGCCGGGCGGTACGGGTGATGCGGCCCAGCGGCGACAGGACGCGGCCGGCCATCGCGTACCCGAACGCGAAGGCGATCACGCTGAGGCCCACGAGGGCGAGCAGCGAGCGGCTGAGCAGGTTGTCCAGGGCGTGCTGGCGCTGCTGGGCCATGCAGACGCCGATCGCGTCGTTGAACTCCGGGATCGTGCCGCTCTTGGGGAGCTGGCAGCTGCTGCTGGAGAGGGTGAGGTTCTGCGCTTCGACGATCTTGAAGGGGCTGCTGCCGGCGTGCAGGGCCTGGGCGGCCAGCAGATAGATGATCGACAGGAGCAGTATCCCGGCGATCATGAACATGCCGCCGTAGAGCAGGGTGAGCCGTATGCGGATGGTGGGCCGCAGCCACGGGAAGGGCGGCTCGGCCGACTTGGGGGCCCAGGTGGGCTTGGGAGGCGCCGTCGGCGGCGCGGGGGTGGAGGCCATCGCCGTCAGATCCGGTAGCCCGAGCCCGGCACGGTGACGATCACCGGGGGCTCGCCGAGCTTGCGGCGCAGGGTCATGACGGTGACCCGTACGACGTTGGTGAACGGGTCGGTGTTCTCGTCCCAGGCCTTCTCCAGGAGCTGCTCGGCGGAGACCACGGCGCCCTCGCTGCGCATGAGGACCTCCAGGACGGCGAACTCCTTGGGCGCGAGCTGGATCTCCCGGCCGTCGCGGAAGACCTCGCGGCGGTTGGGGTCGAGCTTGATGCCGGCGCGCTCCAGGATGGGCGGCAGCGGCACGGTGGTGCGCCGGCCGAGCGCGCGCACCCGGGCGGTCAGCTCGGTGAAGGCGAAGGGCTTGGGCAGATAGTCGTCCGCGCCGATCTCCAGGCCCTCCACCCGGTCGCTCACGTCCCCCGCGGCCGTCAGCATCAGGACACGAGTGGGCATGCCCAGCTCGACGATCTTGCGGCAGACGTCGTCGCCGTGGACGAGCGGGAGGTCCCGGTCGAGCACGACCACGTCGTAGTCGTTGACGCCGATGCGTTCGAGGGCCGCGGCGCCGTCGTACACGACGTCGACGGCCATGGCCTCCCGGCGCAGTCCGGTGGCCACCGCATCGGCGAGCAGCTGCTCGTCCTCGACGACGAGTACGCGCACGGCGTTGTGTCCTTCCCTAGGGACCCGCGTCGTGCGCGGGCAGATCTGTGCACTGAAGCAGTGACGGTGAGCTTCCATCCTGCCCCTTACGCCCATAAACCGGCGGTAAGACGGTGCCGTTCCGGGGTCCGCCGTCCACCTGCGCTTTCCGGCCAGGAAGGGGGGCCGCCGCGGGAATGAACAGGATTGGCGCGGCAGTTGAGGTTTCTTTGAGAGTGGGCTTGGGGAGGACGATTGCACACCCCGCGATCACGCCCTGTATGTGGCATGCCACATCGTTACGTCGTGGTCGCGACCCACCGTCGGCACATCCCGTGCCACCGACCCACGACGAGGGGGCGCACCATGGACGCTTTCACCGCAGGACTTCTGCAGCGCATAAGGACCACGGAGACCGACCTCACTCGGGCGCGCGAGACGGGCGACGACTTCCTCGCCGATGTCGAGCAGGCGGAGCTGGACGATCTTCACCGTCTGGCCGCCGAGCACGGCGTCGAGGTAGTCGCAGCCGTCTGAGCCCACCCCACCCACCAGGAAACCCCGGCGCCGCGAGGCGGCTGCCGGGGTTTCGTCATGCCGGGGTTTCGTCATGCCGGGGTCTCGTCATGCCGGGACCAGGACCGGGGCCCGAGGCCGGGACCCGCGTCCGCGTCCCGGATCAGTCGTGCCAGGCTCCGTGCTCCTCCAGGAGGGTCTGGAGCGGGCCGAAGAGGGCGGGTGTGGCGGCGATCGTGAGGTCCCGGGAGGGGGGCTCGCCGGGGCGGCCGCCGGTGAGCGCGCCGGCCTCGCGGGCGATCAGGTCGCCGGCCGCCAGGTCCCAGGGGTTCAGGCCGCGCTCGTAGTACGCGTCGAGCCGGCCGGCCGCCACGTCGCACAGGTCGATCGCGGCCGAGCCGCCGCGCCGGATGTCGCGGAAGCGCGGGATCAGACGTTCGGCCACCTCGGCCTGGTGGGCGCGTACCTCCTGGACGTAGGCGAAGCCCGTGCCGACCAGGGACTGCTCCAGCGGGGCCGGCGGGCGGCAGCGCAGCGGGCGCTCGCCCTCGAAGGCGCCGCCGCCGAGCACGGCGTGGTAGGTCTCGCCGCGCATGGGGGCGGCGACCACGCCCGCGACCCGCGTGCCGTCCTGTTCGGCAGCGATGGAGACGGCCCAAGTCGGCAGCCCGTACAGGTAGTTGACGGTGCCGTCGAGCGGGTCGACGACCCAGCGGATGCCGCTGGTGCCCTCGCTGGACGTGCCCTCCTCGCCGAGGAAGCCGTCCTCGGGGCGGCGCTCGGAGAGGTAGCCGGTGATCAGTTTCTCGGCGGCGATGTCCATCTCGGTCACCACGTCGATCGGGCTGGTCTTGGTGGCGGCCACCGCGAGGTCGGCCGGGCGGCCGTCGCGCAGCAGGGCGCCCGCCCGCCGCGCGGCCTCCAGGGCGAGGCCGAGCAGTTCGCGGTGCAGAGGGTCGGTCATGGTCGCTCCCTTGGGACCCGTGGCGGACACGGGCTTACGCGTACGGGCTGTCGGCTCCGGCGGCCGCGGGCCGTGCGGCGCCGCGGGCGGCCGGGCAGCAGCCGACCGGGCAGAGGTCGTGCGAGGGGCCGAGCGCGCCGAGCGCGCACCGCTCGACGGGCAGCCCGCGCTCGGCGGCGGCCCGCTCGGTGACGAGCTCGCGCACGGCGGCGGCGAAGCGCGGGTCGGCGCCGACGGTGGCGGAGCGGGCGACGGGCAGGCCGAGTTCCGCGGCCTTGGCGGTGGCCTCCGTGTCGAGGTCGTAGAGGACCTCCATGTGGTCGGAGACGAAGCCGATGGGGACCATGACGACGGCCGGGGCGCCCTCGCCGTGCAGCGTCTCCAGGTGGTCGCAGATGTCGGGTTCGAGCCAGGGGGTGTGCGGGGCCCCGGAGCGGGACTGGTACACGAGCCGCCAGGGCCGCTCGACGCCCGTGGCGGCCCGGACGGCGTCGGCGATGACGCGCGCCACGTCGAGGTGTTCGCGCACATAGGCACCGCCGTCGCCGTGCTCGTCGGCGGGCCCGGAGGTGTCGGCCGCGGCCTCGGGGATCGAGTGCGTGGTGAAGGCGAGGTGCGCGCCCGCGCGGACGTCCTCGGGCAGCCCTTCGAGCGCCGCGAGGACGCCGTCGGTCATGGGCCCGACGAAGCCCGGGTGGTTGAAGTAGTGCCGCAGCTTGTCGATCCTCGGCACCGCGCGGCCCTCGGCCTCCAGGACGGCCAGGGACTCCGCGAGGTTCTCGCGGTACTGGCGGCAGCCCGAGTACGAGGCGTAGGCACTGGTGGCGAGGACGGCGACGCGGCGACGGCCGTCGGCGCTCATCTCGCGCAGGGTGTCGGTGAGGTAGGGCGCCCAGTTCCGGTTGCCCCAGTACACCGGCAGGTCCAGGCTGTTCTCGGCGAAGTCCTTGCGCAGCGCGTCCAGCAGCGCGCGGTTCTGCTCGTTGATGGGGCTCACCCCGCCGAACAGGAAGTAGTGCTGCCCCACCTCCTTGAGCCGCTCCCTGGGGATGCCCCGGCCGCGCGTCACGTTCTCCAGGAACGGGACCACGTCGTCGGGGCCCTCGGGGCCGCCGAAGGAGAGCAGGAGCAGGGCGTCGTACGGGGCGGCGGCCTCGGCCGTCGCGGGAGCTGGATCACGCGGTTCGGACATGACTCGATCCTGCCATCCGGCTCCGACAGGCGCGGAACCGAGCCGGGCGTGCCCGGCGGGAACGGGCTCCGCGGCGGGCTGTCGGTCTCGGCGCTAAGGCGATGGCCGGCGCGTGGCCGTGCCCCCGCGGACGGTCCGGAAAAGGCGGTGCGGGTGCGTAGTTCAGCGTCGTAAGCTTTAGGGATCAATTACACGCGTCACGCCGGATCCGGAGCCCCCGTTGCCCAGTCCCTACCGCGCGATATTCGCCGCCCCCGGCGCCCTCGGCTTCTCCGCCGCCGGACTGCTCGGGCGGATGCCCCTGTCGATGATGGGCATCGGCGTGGTGACGATGGTCTCCCAGCTCACCGGCCGGTACGGCCTGGCCGGGGCGCTGTCGGCCACGCTCGCGATGTCGGCGGCGGTCGTCGGGCCCCAGATCTCCCGCCTGGTGGACCGGCACGGCCAGCGCCGGGTGCTGCGCCCGGCGACGGTGGTCGCGGTGGCGGCCGTCGCCGGCCTGCTGGTCTGCGCACAGCAGGCCGCCCCCGACTGGACGCTGTTCGTCTTCGCGGCGGGCGCGGGCTGTGTGCCGAGCGTCGGCTCGATGGTGCGGGCCCGGTGGGCCGCGATCTACCGCGGCGACGCCCAGAAGCTGCACACGGCGTACTCGTGGGAGTCGATCGTCGACGAGCTGTGCTTCATCCTGGGGCCGATCCTGTCGATCGGGCTCTCCACCGCCTGGTTCGCCGAGGCGGGTCCGATGATCGCCGCCTGCTTCCTGGTCGCCGGCGTGTTCTGGCTGACCGCCCAGCGCGCCACCGAGCCCGCACCGCACCCCCACGAGCACCACGGCGGACGCTCCGCGCTCGGCTCGCGCGGGCTCCAGGTCCTGGTCGCCACGTTCGTCGCCACGGGCGCGATCTTCGGCTCGGTCGACGTGGTCACCGTGGCGTTCGCCGACGAGCGCGGCCACAAGGCGATGGCGAGCCTGGTCCTCGCCGTCTACGCGCTCGGCTCGTGCCTGGCCGGAGCGGTCTTCGGGCTGCTGCGCCTCAAGGGGGCGGCGTCCACCAGGTGGCTGGTGGGTGTCTGCGCGATGGCGGTGAGTATGATCCCGCTCCAACTGGCCGGGAACCTGCCGTTCCTCGCCGTGGCGCTCTTTGTCGCGGGGCTGTCCATCGCACCGACGATGGTGACGACGATGGCCCTGGTCGAACAGCACGTACCGCGCAGCAAGCTCACCGAGGGCATGACCTGGACGAGTACCGGGCTCGCGGTCGG
The DNA here is from genome assembly GCF_043202815.1 of Streptomyces sp. NPDC048111. Lineage (NCBI taxonomy): Bacteria > Bacillati > Actinomycetota > Actinomycetes > Kitasatosporales > Streptomycetaceae > Streptomyces > Streptomyces sp. NPDC048111. The sequence goes on along the minus strand of NZ_JBIDBD010000004.1, from coordinate 156,013 downwards.
TGTGGCGCTCGGCTCCTCCGCCGCCGGTTGGGTGGTGGACGCGGCGGGCGCACGGGCGGGGTACCTGGTGTCCGTCGTGTCGGGAACGCTCGCGGCGGCGGTGGCGTTCCTGGGGTACCGCCGGCTTCGCAGGCCGGTGACGCATCGGGAGGGGCTCGAAGCAGATGAGCGGAGCGAACGGCAGCACCTGGCGTAACTGGGCGGGCAACGTCACCGCACGGCCGGCGAGGGAAGTGACCCCGGCCTCCGCGGCCGAGCTCGCGGCCGTGGTACGCCGCGCCGCCGAGCAGAACCTGACGGTGAAGGCGGTCGGCACCGGCCACTCCTTCACCGCGACCGCCGCGACCGACGGCGTGCTCATACGCCCCGATCTGCTGACCGGCATCCGCGAGATCGACCGCGCCGCGATGACCGTCACGGTCGAGGCCGGCACCCCCCTGAAGCGGCTGAACGCGGCGCTGGCCAGGGAGGGCCTCTCGCTCACCAACATGGGCGACATCATGGAGCAGACGGTGGCGGGCGCCACCAGTACCGGAACCCACGGCACCGGCCGCGACTCGGCCTCGATCGCCGCCCAGATCACGGCACTTGAACTGGTGACGGCCGACGGATCGCTGCTGACCTGCTCCGCCAAGGAGAACGCCGACGTCTTCGCGGCGGCCCGGATCGGTCTCGGCGCGCTCGGCGTGATCACCGCGATCACCTTCGCGGTGGAGCCGGTCTTCCTGCTCACCGCCCGCGAGGAGCCGATGACCTTCGACAAGGTCACCGAGGAGTTCGATGAACTCTTCGCGGAGAACGAGCACTTCGAGTTCTACTGGTTCCCGCACACCGGCAACTGCAACACCAAGCGCAACAACCGCAGCCAGGGCCCCGCCGCCCCGCCCGGGACGGTGCGCGGCTGGATCGACGACGAGTTCATGTCCAACGGCCTTTTCCAGGTGGTGTGTTCGCTCGGCCGGGCGGTGCCCGCCACCATCCCCGCCGTCGCCAAGGTCTCCAGCCGGGCGCTCTCGGCCCGCACCTACACCGACATCCCGTACAAGGTCTTCACAAGTCCGCGCCGGGTCCGCTTCGTCGAGATGGAGTACGCCCTGCCGCGCGAGGCCGTCGTCGGGGCGCTGCGCGAGGTGAAGGCGCTGGTGGACCGCTCACCGCTGCGGGTGAGCTTCCCGGTCGAGGTGCGCACCGCGCCCGCCGACGACATCGCGCTCTCCACCGCATCGGGCCGCGAGAGCGCGTACATCGCCGTGCACATGTACCGGGGCACGCCGTACCAGGCGTACTTCACCGCGGTCGAGCGGATCATGACCGCGCACGGCGGCCGGCCGCACTGGGGAAAGATCCACACGCGCGACGCGGCCTACTTCGCGGAGGTCTACCCCCGCTTCGGCGAGTTCACCGCCCTGCGCGACCGGCTCGACCCGGACCGCCGCTTCGCCAACCCCTATCTGCGCCGGGTGCTCGGCGACTGACCGGGCCTCACGGGGCCGAGCTCTCGCCCGAGCGCGGGGCGGGCGTGACCGGGTCGGCGGTGCCGCCACCCGATCCGGAGCCGCCCGACCCCGAACCGCCCGATCCCGAGCCGCCCTGTCCGGAGCCCTTGGAGCCGGACGGGCTGGGGGTCGGGGTCGGCGTCGTACCCCCGGAGCCCCCGTCGGACCCGGAGCCCGCATCCGACCCGTCGGAGGTGGAGGGCGAAGGCGAGGGCGAGGGGCTGCGCTTGCCGGCCCCTCCCCCGGTCGTGTCCCCCTCACCGGCGTCGTCACCCGGGGACTTCGAACTCCCGGTCCCGGGTGAGGAGGTGTGCCCCTGGCCCGGGTCCGCGGGCGGCGCCGGGTCCTGCTTCCGGGAGCCGCCGGTGAACACGGAGGTGAGGGTGGTCCCGCCGCCGTTGCCGCCGACCTCGCCGCCGGAGATCAGTTCGTACGCGGTGATGCCGCCCATCGACACCCCGAACACGACGGCCGCCGCGAGGAGCGGGCGCTTCCATCCGCGCAGCCGGGTGCCGTGGACGCTCGCCTCGTTGAACTCCCTGGCGGCCCCGGCGCCCGGCGGCAGCTGCGCCCCGTCGAGGGACTTGAGCAGCTGGGTGCGGTCCGCGTCGGCCTGCGGCAGCAGCTGGGTGCGGTCGTCGTCGGCGTGCGGCAGGAGCTGCGTGCGGTCGGTGTCCGCGGGGGCGGTGGTCTGCCGGGTGTGCGGCGCGCGGGCCCCCTTGAAGGGGGAGACGACCGGCACCTGGCGCGAGCCGCCTCTGGCCTGGACGGTCACCTCGCGCAGCTGCTCGCCGGTCCGTTTGAAGAAGTGCTGGAAGATCGTGCCGCCACAGGTGGCAACCACGCTCACCACGCCGGCGCCGATGAACGTCCCGTACACACCGAGCGTCGAGGCGAGCACCGCCGCCGTGACGGCGGCCAGTGCGCTGCCCGCGACCTGGGGCACGCTCAGATCGATGCGCTTCTTCTGTTCCGTCCCGGGGCCCTGTGTCCCGGTGCCCGGCTTGTCACCCATTCCCAGCCTCTGTTCGCCCTTCTGGTCCGTCTTGCACTGAGAAAGGACATTTGAGCGAAAGGAATAGTTCCGATTCCGGGGATTGTGTGAAGCAGGACACGTGGGGTCCTGGCTCGAAGGCGTCATGACGGCCTCAACTCCCGTACTCCACGAGAACTTCGGCGGCGTGCCGGTCCACCCAGGTGGCCCGAATGGAGTACTGTGGCGAGCCCTGGGCCCCGGGTTCCACACGGGTTTCCGGGACTACGGGAGGGGGCCGAAAGCGGCACTCGAACCGGCGGCGCCGCGGCACCGTACGGGGGCCTGCTGCACAGGGTGACCAGCCCGGTCACTCTGCGTTGCGAATAGGTAACCGTGCCATAACGGCGTTCCAGGGCCCATGCCCGACACGCCGGGCAACTCGGCAATGTTGTGGCAGGCTGCACCCGGGCAGGCCACACTCGACTAGCGGAAGCAGCGACGCACGTGACGTCGGCAGGCACCACCCGGGAGGTCCCCATGCCCGAACTGCGTGTCGTGGCCGTCTCCAACGACGGCACACGACTGGTGCTCAAGGCTGCGGACAGCACGGAGTACACGCTTCCGATCGACGAGCGGCTCCGGGCCGCTGTGCGCAACGACCGAGCCCGCCTCGGACAGATCGAGATCGAGGTGGAGAGCCACCTCAGGCCGCGCGACATCCAGGCGCGGATACGAGCCGGTGCCTCCGCCGAGGAGGTCGCCCAGTTCGCCGGCATTCCGGTCGACCGCGTACGCCGCTTCGAAGGGCCCGTCCTCGCGGAGCGCGCCTTCATGGCGGAGCGGGCGCGCAAGACCCCCGTGCGGCGTCCGGGCGAGAACACCGGGCCCCAGCTCGGCGAGGCGGTACAGGAGCGGCTGCTCCTGCGCGGCGCCGACAAGGAGAGCGTCCAGTGGGACTCCTGGCGCCGCGACGACGGCACCTGGGAAGTCCTGCTCGTGTACTTGGTCGCGGGTGAGCCGCACTCCGCGAGCTGGACCTACGACCCGCCGCGCCGTCTGGTGCAGGCCGTCGACGACGAGGCCCGCTCGCTGATCGGCGAGTCCGACGACACGATCACCACGGTGCCCGAGCCGAGCTTCCCGTTCGTGCCCCGGATCGCCCGGCTGCCCCGCGACCGTCCGCTCGACCGTGCCCTCGACCGCCAGCTGGAGCGTCCGGCGCCGCCGCCGCCCGAGCCGGTGGTGGACGAGAGCGACTCGCTGACCAGTCTGCTCGAAGCGGTACCGAGCTTCCGGGGCGACATGGTCGTGCCCGAACGCCCCTCCTCGCCGCCGGAGCTGCCGGAGCTGGAGCCGGCCGCCGAGACGGACGTCGAGGAGCCGCCCGCGCCGGCCGCGTCGGCGGGGGCGGGTGCGGCGTACGCGGACGTGCTGATGCCGCGGACCGTGGCCGGCCACCGGGACCGGCTCACCGGGACCACCGATCGCCAGGCCGAGGCCGATGGGGTGCGGCCCGGGCGGCGGGCTGCTGTGCCGAGCTGGGACGAGATCGTGTTCGGTACCCGGCGCAAGAAGCAGGACTAGCCCTCCGGGGCGGGGGCCGATCGGCTCGGCCCTGCGCGCCTTGGCCTGCCCCGCGCTGGGCGGGGGTGTGCCGCCCTTGCCCTTTTGCGCAGTTCCTCGCGCCCCTGGGGGGCTGCCCCCCTTTCGCCCTTTCGGCCGCGCCCGGCCGCCGGTCGTTCGTCGGGTGCGGGTCGGCCCCGGCTGGGCGCGCAGTTCCCCGCGCCCCTGGCGGGGTCGGGGCAAAGGTCCCCTTGCCTTCGGGGCGTTGGTGCGCGGGCCCAGCGGGGCCGGGGGCCTGCCCCCCTTTGCGCCCGCCCGCGCCCGGCCGCTGGTCGTTCGTCGGGTGCGGGTCGGCCCCGGTTGAGCGCGCAGTTCCCCGCGCCCCTGGCGGGGTCGAGGCAAAGGTCCCCTTACCTTCGGGGCGTTGGGCGCAGACCCAGCAGGGTCGGGGCCTGCCCCCCTTTGCGCCCGCCCGCGCCCGGCCGTCGGTCGTTCGTCGGGTGCCGGCCCTCCCCGGCTGGGCGCGCAGTTCCCCGCGCCCCTGACAGGACCGGGGCAAAGGTCCCCTTGCCTTCGGGGCGTTGGTGCGCGGGCCCAGCGGGGTCGGGGCCGGGTCCCCGCTGCCTTCGGGGCGTTGGGGTGGGGCCGGGGGTCCCTGGCTAGCCCGGGGTGGGGCCTGTTGCTACGGGGCGGGCATCGTTCGACGTCCACTCCGACCACGACCCTGCGTACAGCGCCGCCGGGATGCCCGCCACGGCCAGGGCCAGTACTTCGTGCGCGCCGGAGACGCCGGAGCCGCAGTACACCCCGACCTCCGCGTCAGCGGCGCCGAGGGCCTTGAAGCGGGCGGCCAGTTCATCGGCGGGCAGCAGTCTGCCGTCGGGGCCGGCGTTCTCGTTGGTCGGGGCCGAGAGGGCGCCCGGGATGTGCCCGCCCACGCGGTCGATCGGCTCCACCTCCCCGCGGTAGCGCTCCCCCGCGCGGGCGTCGAGCAGCACCCCGGTGCGGGCGAGCTCCGCCGCCGCGTCCGCGTCCAGGAGCTTCATCGCGCCCGGCTCGGGGCGGAAGTCGCCCTCGGCGGGCTCGGGCACCTCGGTGGAGAGCTCGCCGGTCCACGCGGCGAGGCCGCCGTCCAGGACCCGGACGTCGCTGTGGCCGGTCCAGCGCAGCAGCCACCAGGCGCGGGCCGCGGCCCAGCCCTGGCCGCCGTCGTAGACCACCACGGGGGTGTCCGCCGACACCCCGGCGCGACGCATCACCCGGCCGAATTCGGCCACATCCGGCAGCGGGTGCCGGCCGCCGGATCCGGGCGGCCCGGCCAGTTCGGCGTCGAGGTCGACGAACACGGCACCGGGCAGGTGTCCGGACGCGTACGCGGCCCGGCCGTCGAAAGCGGGTGCGCCGCCCGCCTTGGCCGTGCTGAGCTGCCAGCGGATGTCGAGCAGGACCGGCGGCCGGGGTCCGGCCGTCTCGGCCGCCAGTTCGGGTGCGGTGATGAGGGCATTCATGGGGTCATCCTCGCGCAGACGGCACCGGGAACGTAACGGTCAGGAAAAGGATGAGAGGCCGCAAAGCGGGCATCCTCCTGCGGGAACGCGCCAAAAGCGGCGCGGCCGGGGCGCGTTGCGGCACGGGGGGTGGAAGCATCGCCCCGGGTGTGCGCGGCTTCGCCGACCGCACCCCGGAGCAGCGGTATGGCGACGGCCGAGGAGAGAGTGACGATGACCCAGTCGGAGACCCGGCGCACACCTGGCACGCCCTGCTGGGTGAGTCTCATGGTGCACGGTCTGCCCACGACCCAGGAGTTCTACGGCGCACTGTTCGGCTGGGAGTTCAGACCCGGCCCGCAGCAGCTCGGCCCGTACGTACGCGCGCTGCTCGACGGGCAGGAGGTGGCCGGGATCGGCCAGTTGCCGCCCGACCGCCAGCTGCCGATCGCCTGGACCACGTATCTGGCGACCGACGACGCGGACGCGACGGCCGAGACCATCCGGCACTGCGGCGGCACCGTGGGCGTGGGCCCGCTGGACGCGGGCGAGGCGGGCCGGATGGCCATCGCCTCGGACCCGGCGGGCGCGGTGTTCGGGATCTGGCAGGGCGGTGAGCACATCGGCGCCGCCGTCGCGGGTACGCCCGGCAGTCCGGTGTGGAACGAACTGATCACCCGGGAGACGTCGTCGGTCGGCAAGTTCTACCAGGCGGTGTTCGGCTACGACTGCGACCCGGCGGCGTCGGCCGACCTCGACCACGTGACGCTGCGGCTGAACGGCGAGCCGGTGGCCTCGCTGCACGGCGCGGGCAACGCCCTGCCCCGGGGCAAGGGTGCCCACTGGATGACGCACTTCGAGGTGGCAGACGTCGACGGGTCAACGGCACGGGTGACCGACCTGGGCGGCCGGGTGCTCCAGCAGCCCCACGAAGGATCGAGCGGCCGGCGCCTGGCGACGGCGGCCGACCCGGAGGGCGCCGTGTTCACCCTCGTCCGGTCGCCCTCCTGACCGGGCGAATCCATCCAACTACCGCACGCAGAAGACGAGTTGCTCCGTACCGCACCCGACCGTCAGCCTCGGGCGGCCTCGGCGTCGACCGGGAGTACGTCCGGGGAGAGGGCGGCGGCGCGGGCCGCGGCGGCCGTCATGCGGCGGCGGTGGTGGCGCCGGCACAGGACCTCGTAACCGATCTCGTCCGCCGCCTGGTTGACGTCGCCGACGACGACTTGGGCGCCCTCCACGACCATCCGGCCGCCGATGGTGCGGGCGTTGTGCGTGGCCCGGGCGCCGCACCAGCACAGCGCCTCGACCTGGAGCACCTCGACCCGGTCCGCGAGTTCGACGAGCCGCTGCGAGCCGGGGAAGAGCTTGGAGCGGAAGTCGGTGGTGATGCCGAAGGCGAAGACGTCGAGTTCGAGGTCGTCCACCACCCGGGCGAGCTGATCGATCTGCTCGGGCGCGAGGAACTGGGCCTCGTCCGCGATGACGTAGTCGCAGCGCCCGCCCTTGGACAGGTGGGCGACGAGATGTGCGTAGAAGTCGAAGCCGTCGGCGGCCTCCACCGCGTCGGTCACCAGGCCGAGCCGGGACGACAGCTTGCCCGCGCCCGCCCGGTCGTCCCGCGTGAAGATCATGCCCTGGAGCCCGCGCGCGGAGCGGTTGTGCTCGATCTGAAGAGCGAGGGAATTTTTTACCCCTCCGGGCAGCGCAGCCATGCGGCCAAAGCCAGTCGCCCAGCAACCACCATTCGCCACCGCGGCCATAGGACTGCGCTATGACCGCCCGGAACATCGCCTCAGGTCAGGATCGAAGCAGAAAGGCTGTTTCTGCGGATCCTAGTCGCTTCCATTCAGCTGCCCTACAAGAACCTTCTATGCACTAGCTGACTCCGCGAAGCGGACCAAAACGAGGAGGTGCGTCAAGCCACTCGCGGTCTTCATGCCATTGACACTGGGTCGCCAACACATAGGACGGCCCGCAATTCAGCAGAAGTAGTTTGAACTGGCCATCAGGAACTTCGCCAATACCTAGCCGATTCCGCTCACTTTCAAAGTCGGCAACTTCGATGGAAAGTCCAGAAATCTGCGCCGAAATATTCACACGTCCAACATTGGAGAAAAGAACATCGATCCGCAGATCTTGAGGAGATTTGGGAGCACTGCGCAACAGCAACTGCCAATAGCTGAATGAATAGGCCCAGATTTTGAAATCGCGATCCCAGCTCGCTAGCACCATAATGAGAGCTCCGCTATCGTTGTCGTCAAGTTCGACGAAACTCATACTGAGGCTGCGCCGCGCGTACCCACCTGCCACCGCCCCCGCCGTCGGCGAATGGTTGAGCCAAGGGCGGTGAGGTCGGGCATCCTCAACCGATTCACCTCACGCTGAGTCGCGATCCAATTACCATCAACCCGCCCCTCTTGTAGAAATCTTCGAGCAGGTCCTGCAAAGTTCCACGACACCGCCTGCCATGCGAAACCCTTCTAGGACAATGCGAAGTGGCTTAGAAGGCTGCGTATGCGCAACGGCCCTGACCACCTCACCGAGATCGACACCTCCGCTGGCGAAATCCTGCGCGAACTGAAGTCGAAGGAACTTCCCGTCGGACACCTCCTGATGCTCTGCGGCGACCGCCGCGCCACGCGCTGCCCCTCCTGCTTCGAGCTCTACCGACAGGACACCTACCACCTCATCGCCGCCGGCCTGCGCGGCGGCAAGAACATCCCCGACCAGGTCGCCACCCAACCCCGCATCTTCGCCACCCTCACCGCACCCGCCTACGGCCGAGTCCACGGGCGACGCCTGGGCGGCTCCGCGCGCTGCCGCTGCGGCCGCACTCACACCAAGGACGACACGCTGCTCGGCACACCGCTCGACCCCGAGCGGTACGACTACACCAGCGCGGTGCTGTGGAACGCCCACGCCCCGCCCTGTGGGCGCGCTTCATGCTCCACCTGCGCCGCACCATCGCCGCCGCAGCCGGGTCTCCCGCAGCGCCTGCTCTTCAAGGTAGTCCGGGTCTCGTACGCCAAGGTCGCCGAGTACCAGCAGCGCGGCCTGATCCACTTCCACGCCGTGATCCGCCTCGACGGCCGCGCGGGCCCCTGCACCCCGCCACCCGCCTGGGCCTCGCCCGAACTTCTGGCCAACGCCATCCGGATCGCGGCCACCCGCGCCCACATCGACGGTCCAGAGATCAACGGCCGCACCCGCTCCTTCGCCTTCGGTGAGCAGATCGATACCAGGATCATCCGGCCCACGGCCTTCCAGGCCGGGACCACGATCACCGAGGGCAAGGTCGCCGGGTACGTCGCCAAGTACGCCACCAAGGGCACTGAAGTCGCCACCGGCACCCTCGACCGCCGCCTGAAGAGGATCACCGACCCCTGGTTCGAGGCTGTGCCCGAGCACGCGGCCCGCATGATCCGCACAGCCTGGGCCCTCAGCGCCCGCGACGGCTCAAGCACCTGAACCTGCGCAAGTGGGCCCACATGCTTGGCTTCCGCGGCCGCTTCTCCACCAAGACCCGCGCCTACTCCACAACCCTCGGCGCCCTCCGGGCCGCCCGCGCTGCCTGGCGCCGCCGCCACACCACTCCGCCGTCACCGACCACCCTCGTCCTCGCCCACTGGGCCTACGACGGCATCGGCCTCGCCCCCGACCTCGAACGCCTTGCCGCACTCATCGGCGGCGGCCCGACGCGCGAACAGGCGGTGACAGCCGGTGCGTAACAACGAACTCTTCACCGTCCCCGAGGCGATGGCCCGTCTCAAGATCGGCCGCTCCGCGCTCTACGACCTGATGCGCACCCGCCGTCTGGCCTCGCTGACCATCGGCCGCGCCCGCCGCATCCCCGCCCACGCCCTCGCTGACTACGTCCAGAGCCAACTGGAAGAGGCCGCCCGATGACCGCCCCCAGCGCAAGAAGGCCCGCGCCAACGACGAAGGCACCATCTACCAGCGCAAGGACAGCCGCTGGGAAGCCGCCGGCTACGTCCTCGCCGCCGACAGCACCCGCAAGCGTGTCCGGGTCTACGGCGTCACCCGCAGAGAGGCTGCCGACAAACTCGCCGAGAAGATCGCCGACAGCAACCGCGGCCTCCCCGTCGCCACCGCCGACAGCACCGTCGGCGACTACCTGACCTACTGGCTCAGCAGCGTCGCCGTTCACCGGCTCCGCGGAACACCCACACTCGCTACGCCGCCTGCCTCCGCATCCACCTCATCCCCGGCCTCAGCACCAAGAAGATCGCCCGCCTCACCGCCAAGGACGTCCGCACCTTCCTCGACCGACTTCGCACCACCTGCCAGTGCTGCACCCAGGGACTCGACACCGAACGAAAGAAGTGCTGCGCAATCGGCAAGTGCTGCCAGAAGCGGCTGTCCCCCTTGACCGTGACCTACGTCCACTCGGTCCTCAAGTCCGCGCTGGAGCATGCCGTTCGCGAGGACGAACTGCCCCGCAACGTCGCCCGGAACGTCAAGACCGCCGCACCCCGGCCCAGGCGCTTTCGGCCGCTCACCGCAGCCGAGGCCCGCCAGTTCCTCGACGCGGCCCGCGCCGACCGGCTCCACGCGCTGTACGAACTCGCCCTGCGCACCGGCCTCCGCAAAGGCGAACTCCTCGGCCTCCACTGGGAAGACCTCAACCTCGGCGCCGGAACGGCCAGCATCCGCCACTCGCTCCAGCGCACCCGCACCGGCGGCCTCACCCACCTGCCCACCAAGACCCGCGCCTCCGAACGCCGTATCGCTCTACCGGCCGAATGCCTCCACTTCCTCAAGGAACACAAGGAACGGCAGCACAGGGAACGCGCGACGGCAGGACCGGGCTGGAGAGACAGCGGCCTCGTCTTCACCACGCCGACTGGCCAGCCTCTCGACCCGGCCAACCTCACCCGCAGGTTCCGCACCTGCCTAGACCGGGCCGGGCTCCGCCGCATCCGCTTCCACGACCTCCGCCACTCGACCGCGACATTGCTTCTGGAACAGGGCGTCGACCTCGTTGTCATCAAGGAACTCCTCGGCCACGCCCACATAGGCGTCACCGCCGGCGTCTACGCTCACGTAAGGCTCAGCCTTCAGCGCCAGGCCATCGACACCCTCAGCAACGCCCTATGCCCGACCGACCAGGGGTCCGACGATCCGCCCAGAGCAGCCGAAGTCCGCTGACGTTGCCGTCACCGTTGCCGTCAAACGCATCAGGAGCCCCGCCGAGGTTTCCCTCAGCGGGGCTCCTGCTCGTACAGCAAGAATTCCAGCTGTGCACTTTGGAAGGCGTTACATCGCCTCGACAGCTAAATCAGAAAACGGAAATCTGACGGCAGCCTACGTGGCATCAATGTCGAAGCAGTCTCGAATATGTGGAATCGCTTCCGTAGCAAAACGGACTGCCTGCTCTTTTATGTGGCCGACACTTTCGGGGTCGAATCCCCCTGCGGTCGACTGGACATCCAGCACGATTTGCTCTTCCTTAACTTCCCGGCTCTCAAGCGGGCCCAGCGGAGGGGCAGGGTCACCGTATCGGGTGATTACGGCCTTACTCCCCCCCAGCCTGAAATCGAGGATGGACAGCATATCCCTCAGGATTACAGAGGAAGCATTCACTCGCTCTGACGTGGGGCGCAGTGCAGTCACCATCGCGTTGCCAACCAGCTCCAGGGACCGGGCGGCGAAAAACTCCGGGTAGGAGGAATCAAATTGATCCGCTTGCGATTCTTCCCCTAGCTCGTCCAACGCTTCGGCGCATTCATCAGTGACATCCTCACCAGATGCGGCAGCCCAGATCAGCGCGAGGGAAGATTCGAGCCACTCAAGTTCCTCCTCGGGTCCGAGCACTCGAAAGAAGGCGGACCCGCGCTCCGCAATCGCAGCTGCCGCGACTCGCAGGCATGCTTCGGACGGATTCGAGAGGGGCTCCGCCCCGGAATCTTTCTGCGTCATGATTCAGTCTCCGCTACCCCAGAAGATGGTGTACTCCGAGTTTTGTGGTTGATGCCCTCGCAATCCCTTTCCGCCTAGCGTCATACCAAATACATGATCATTGAGCATCGGGCTGCAAGTGCCCACACAGAAGTTCCGTGAGGCGGCACCGAATACTGGGTGTTCGTGGGCCGCCAGACTGTTGAGGATGGCCTCCTCGGCATGCCCGGCCCCGCGAACGAATTCTTCACCTTTTCGCAGGGCCCACGATGCCGGCATGGCGCCATCACCATTGATTCCGATGCGGATCGAGTATGCCTTTGTCTTTGAATTGAATACACCGATCACCGCCGTGGTGGCCGAATTGTAGCCGCGGGTTGAATTGAGTTCTTCCGCGCGATCCAAGGCCAGCATTGCATCGTCTTGAGTCCCGACGCCGCAGTTGTGAACCAGGACCGGCGTGGCGCCCGCCAGCACATAGTACGTGTGGAGCTGGTTCACCGTCAGGTTGTGGGTGATGACGGCGTACTGGTAGTTGCGGACCACTCGGACAGTGAGGAGGGTTCCGCCGGGCTGGCGGAGGTGTTCGCCGGAGTGGAGGTCGCCGGCGTCTATCCACTGGTGGCGAGTCTCGCTCCAGTAGGGGTGGTGGTGGGTGGAGGTGATCTTCGCCGGGGGGCCGCGGGGGTTGGCGTCGTTGGTGAGGGTGAGGTCGGTGAAGTCCTTGTCGTCGGGGGTGGTGATAGTGGCCGTGACGGTCTCTGCTCGGGTTTCACCGGATTGCGGGTCTGTGGCCATAACCCTGTCGCCGGAGTGGAGATCTTCCATGGCCTTGGTGGTGCCATCAGCCATGAGAACTCGTGTACCGGTGGGGAAGCTGTTGGTCTTGCACGACGCGCCGGCTTCGGCCTCGCCCTTGCCTCCGCCGCGCGATTCGGCGTCATCCGCAGCCTTAGCGGATTTCGATTCGGTACTTGCCGCGTCGCTGGCTGTTTCTTTGGCCGCCTTTTCTTCAGCTGCCTTGGCCGCTGCCTTCTCCGCCGCCTTGGCTTCTTCAGCTGCCCTCTTGGCGCGGGTTATCGCTTCTGCTGCCTTGGCAGCGGCGCGTTCCCCGGCACGGATGGCGTCGTAGGCCTTGTCGAGCTCCTTGTAGATCTTGAATGCCTTGATGCCGATCTTGATGGCCTTGAAGATCTTGCCCCAGGGCACGGAGCCGAGCGCCGTGTTGATACAGGCCATGACGTCGCCCTTGGTGAAACAGTCTCGGGCGTCGTTGTAGCCAATGAGGTCACCGATCAGGTTGATGACTTGGTGCTTGATGTCATCGCGCTTCTTCTTGGCTTTGGCAATGGTGGCGTTCGCATCATCCAACTCTTTCGTGCCTGATGCTTTTGTCTCCGGCTCAACGGTGGTGATCCCGCTGTCGGCGTTGGTTGGTTCGCATCGGTGACCGGTTTCGTCCATGGGTATGCAAAGGCCAGTGGGGTCACTGTTGTTGACCGGACTGTTCTTTGCGTAGGCGTACGCATTCCACTGTTGTGGGTCGCCCGCGACCAGGACGGGATCGGGGCTGATGAAGCGAGCCGTCTTTGCGTCGTACTCGCGGGCTCCGAGCAGGGTGAGGCCGGTGGCCTTCTCCTTGGTGCCGCCGACGAATCCCTTGTCGCCCGCCCACGCACCGTCCGTCGGCTGAGTGCCGCGCTCATTGCCGAATGGGTCGGTGGGGCGGCGGACTTGGGACAGGTCGTTGGCGTTGAACTGGACGCCGTTCGTGCCGTGCGGGTCAGAGGCCTGGTAAGCAAGCGTGGACTTGCCGCCGGCGATGGTCCGGATGATGGAGAGTCCGCCGGGGGCGGCATAGGTACGGACGTCGGTGACCTTGCCAGTGGCAGTGTCCAGCGTCAACTGGTCAGGGCCGAGGTTGAGCGTGGTCTTGCCAGGGTCGCGGCGGATGAGCTGGTTGCCGCCCATGTCGTACAGGTAGCTCGTACCCGCGCTCTCACCGGTGCCGGTGATCTTGTCGAGCTTGCCCTCCCCGTTCCAGGTCAGGGTCTTGGTGCCTGGCGTGCCGGTGATCGAAGCAGTGTTCCCCGTCGCGTCGTACGTGTACGAGGTCACCTGAGTACCGGACGGGCCGGTCTCGGTGGACGACATCAAGGCGTGCGGGCCGCCGGTGCCGCCCCCTGTCTTCGGGTCGGTGGAGGGGAAGTTGGGCCCGGTGCCGAAGGTCTGGTCGACCGTCACGTCCTTGGACGCGTTTCCAGTGACGTCCTTCTTCACCAGCTGGGTACGGTTGCCGAGCTTGTCGTAGGCGTACTTCTGCCAATACGGGGCCGGGCCGCCAACAGTCGGCTTACCCGCACCGTCGACGGCGGGACCATCGGAGTTGGTGCAACTTCCGACGCCGCGGACACTCGGTTGCGGAGCGGTGATCTGGGTACCAGTGTCGGTCCAGGCCTGGGTGAGGCGGCCGAGGTAGTCGTGGGTGAAGCATTGCAAGTCGGAGGCCACGCCGTCCTGGCCGTCACGGACCGAGGTGACCTGGCCGGCCGGGTTGTAGGTGTAGTCGCTGACATCGACGCTGGCGTTCGGTGCGGTCTGCTTGTCGACCGTCGAACGGATCACTCGGCCAGTGGAGTTGTCGTAGTCCACGGTGGACACGACCTGCTGCGACGTATCGCCTACGGTCGTCCGGATGGCGCGACCGTAGGGGTCGTATCGCAGGTCGGCGAGGTACGGACTGTCGTTGTCACCGATCGTTCCGTCGAATGAGCGCATATTGCCCACGACGTCAACCACGTAACTCAGCGTTTCGGCTTCCATATCGGCCATCGCAGGCAGCGTGGTGGTACTCAGATGGCCGAGGCTGTCGTAGGTGTTCCTGGTCTCGTAGGTGCGTGCCAGGTCCTTCTCAGAGGCTGGGATGGTGGTCTTACTGCCGAGAGGGCGGTATCCGCCGTCGTACCCCGTCACCTGTGAGACGTAGGCGTCTCCTCCCGCTCCACCGACATATCGCGTGGTTGAAGACGGCTTGCCGAGGGCCAAGGTGTCGTAGGTGGACGCCCCGACCTGCTTGGCGGGGTCGACTGAGGTCCCTTCGTAAGTGGCGGTGGTCCGACCGAGAAGATCCACAACGCTCGTGGCACTCTTGCCACGCGCATCCGTCGCGGTGACGAGGTTCTTCGTATCGTCGTAGGCGGTAGTGGTCGTGCCGGCATCCGGATCCGTCGTCCTTACCGGACGGCCAAGGAGGTCATAGGCGAATGTCCACTGGTTGCCCGCAGCGTCCTTGCGCCACAGCTCCTTGCCCTGGGCGTTGTAACCGTATGTGGTTTCGTCATACGCGCCGGTAGGAGTGTTGGACTCGTATTGGCGCAGGGCAACGGTCCTGCCGCTGCCGTCGGTGATGGACGCAGAGGCGTAACCGCCCTTCGGCGGAACAGAACGGGTCTCATCAGCACCCGGGTAGTCGGTCTTCGAGCGCCACTGTTCGATGCCGTACGACTGGAAGATCGTGTCAGTGGTGCGTCCGAGACCGTCATAGATCTGGACGGTTTGGGCCGGGATCTTGCTGTCGGGGTTGACTCCGCCGTTGGGCAGGAACAGCGCGCCCGCCGGGGCTGCTTCGTTGTTGAAGTAGGCCGCGCTGGTTTTGGTCTGCCAGCCGTGCGAGTCGAACAGCGCATCAGTGATGGTGCGGCCGAAGACGCCCGAGGGAGGTGTGGCCTGGGTCTGGCGGATGCGGCCGAGGCCGTCGTAGATCGTGAAGGTCGAGGTGTAGGTCGAAGGGCTGCGGGTGAGAGCCTGACTGAGCACGGTGGACGGGGCGTTGGTGCCGTTCATCGCGTACGAGAACCTGCGCGTGGCCGCGGCGCCCGCCGCGCGGTCGGCACCGGGTTGCCACACGGCGGTGACCCGGCCCAGCGCGTCGTAATCCTGCTCGGCGACGTGGTTGTTCTCATCGGTCTGCTTGACCGGGAGGGCGCGCCCGACGTCGAGGGTCGTGGTCGCTTTCCAGCCCAGCGGGTTGGTGTGGACGACCTGGTTCGGGAGTGCGCCGGCGGCCGGGGTGTAGTCGGTCTTGGTGGTCGCACCATCGGGGTGGTCGGCGTCGGTACGGGTCGGGTCGGTCGTGCTGGTGACCCGGCCGTAGTCGTCGAACGTGGCGATGGCGTTCTTGCGGTACACCGGTTTGCCGTCGGTGTCGTAGCGCTCCAGGACATCAGTCGCCGTTTGGTCTGCGGTCGCGCCAGCTTCGCCGAGGGGCTTGTTGTCGAAGTAGGAGTGGGTGTCGGCCACCGTGTTGGCGGCGGTCGGCGTCTGGTCACAGGCGCCGGAGAGTGTGAGCGTGCGCGAGGCCAGTTGCGTGGCGGTGCCGCTGGGGCCGGTGGCGTAGGTGAACTCGGTGCACAGGCGCTGCTCGGGGTGGTCCAGGTCGCTCCTGTCGTCGACCTGGACCGGGCGGGCTGCGAGGGTCGTGTCGTAGGTGGAGGTGCGCTCGGCGGTGCGCCAGTCACCGTTGGCCAGCTTCGAATAGGTGGTGACCTTGCCGGTGTTGATGGCCTGGGCGGTGATTGCGGGCATGCCGGCGGACTGGGCGCGGGTCGCGGTCACTGCGCCCCGCCACGGGGTGGTGATCTCGCTGCTGACCAGGTCGCCGCCGTCGCGGTCGTAGGTCTGGGTCTGGCGGACGAAGCCGGACAGCACGTTGTCGTCAGTGATGCTCTGGGCCTTGGCCGTGGTCCCCGGTGGAGCCACGGTGACGGTGACGCTGCGTTTGGAGCCGTTGGCGAGGATGTCGCCGTCCATGCCGCGCAGGTAGGTGCTGACGGTCTTGGTGCGCGGGGCCTCGGTCAGGTTGCCGTTGCCGGTGCGAGTGGTGACGGTGGCGTACCCGCGGAACTGGTCCCAGGTTCGGGTCTTGGCGTCGGTGAGCTCGGAGTCGTTGCGGTGCCAGGCGATACCGCCGCCGTACTCGTAGTCCGTGACCTTGGTGGCCGCGGTGCCGAACGTGTCCTGTTCGGTGACGCTCTGGACGACGGTCTTGTTGAACCAGTCGTCGACCGGGTCCGGGTAGGACTGGCCGGGCAAGTACCACTTGACCGGCATGCAGGCCATGGTGTTGCTGTCCACGGAGGACGGCATCGTCTTGTGGGTGCGGGAGCACTCGTCCGGGCGGTAGATCACGTTGATCTTGCCCCCGGTCTCGGTGGTGATGGTCTGGATGCGCGGGCGCCGGTAGTCCGGTGCCGAGGCCTCCGTGCCGTCCGGACGGACCACATTGCCGTCAACCCGGTTGGCTAGCTGCACGGACTGGAAGGTGACCGCCGGCAAGGTGATCGCGGTCTTCTTGCCGTTGGTACCGGTGCGCTGGATGGAGTCCAGCCACAGCGACGGTGACGTGCCGTCCTTGGGATCCTGGAAGGACTGGTTGAGTGCGAACGAGTCGACACCGCGGTAGCCGGTACCGTCGAGGACCTCGGTGTCGACCCGAGTGAGCTGCTTGGTGGTCCAGAACGTCGGCGACAGATTCAGGCACTGTCCCGTCGCTCCGCAGATCTGGTCGAGCGGACTGTCCGGCCAGTACGTCTTGTTGGCTTTGGTGCGCTGGTCATCAGCACACGTGACCGTCCCGCCGGGGACGCAGCGCTCTTTGGTGCGGAACCACACCTGAGCGGCGGGCTTGGCCGTGCCCTTTGCCTTGATCTGGTCGGGCAGGCGCTGGCCGTAGCCAATCCAGGTCGGGTAGCTGGCGCGCTGGTAGACGGTGGGGGTGCCGTTGCCGTTGTTCTGGCCGCCGCCCTTGCCGTAGTAGTTGTTCTCCTGCGCGTAACGGTAGGTGATCAGGTTCTGGTGGGCGTCGACAACGTAGTCGAGGTTCCACTGCCAGCCCATCTGCGACCAGGAACCCTTGGCCGGGGAGCCGGATCCCAGACACTTGTCGGCGTCACCGGGCCAGTAAACCGGCACAGTCGAGACGGAGTTGGCGGCCGGGTCGCTGCCGTCGCCGCCGGGCAGGTGGTTGGCACCGAAATAGAACTGGGTGCCCTCGGTGGTGGTGACCTTGAAGCCCTCACCACTCCACGCGCCGTTGGCCTGGCCGGTCAGCCGCTCGACCCTGGTGCCGTCCTCACCTTGAAGGTGCCACTCGCACGACTTGTCGTCGCGCACCAGCTGGCCCGCGTGGCCGGCGAGTGACAGGTTGAGCAGGTCACCGCCCCAGCAGTCGTCGCCCGAGTCCTTCACACCGGCGTCGTCGCAGCTCTTGTACGTACGGGAGATCGATCCGGGGTGGTAGTCCCAGCCGTCGCCGATCCAGCTGGCCTGGGCATTGGTGGAAGCGGTCTTGCCGTCCACGGAGGAGGAGTCGTAGCCGAGCGAGATGCTCGGGGCGGGCCCGGCGATCGCGGAGGGCACCTCGACGGTGTAGCCGTAGGTGAAGTTGCCCGCGTTCGCCCCGGCCTGCCAGGACGCCGACGGGTTCAAAGGCGAGGCCTTGTAGTCACCCGTCGAGCCGGACGGCCCCGGCTCGACCGCAAGCACCACGCTCTGCGGTGCGGAAATCGCCATCGCCATCGGCGACTTGGCGGTGCCACGAGCCATGCTGAACGGGACCTCGACATCGGCCGTCAACCGGCCCGAGGCGTCCCGGTGCGAGGCCACCGGGGTACGCGTCCTGCAACCGGCCGCCTGCGGTGACGCAAGTGCGCATGCCGGAAGCTGAACGACCCGTGCCCGGTCTCCCCAGTTGGCACCTGCTGTCTTGGCCCATGCGGAAACATCCAGGCTGACTTGAACTTTGCCGGGCGCGGTACCGGTGCCGGTGTCGGTCAGCGAGACCAGCGCGCCTCCGACGCCCGTGGCCGCGGTCTTGTCGGCGTCCGCCACCTCCACGCGTACAGCGACATCATTGGCCCCTCTGGACGGGACAGTTGCCGCCGCCCCTGTCCGGTTCGCGTTGCGGACGGGGGCGATCCAGACCGGGAGACTACCGACCTGCGCCGGCGAGCCAGTCCTGTCTGCCTTCTCAGATGAGCTTGTCGACAGATCGGCAAGCGGCGCCGTCACGACGCCGGACGGTGTAGCCGTGGAAGCAGGCGGCGTCCATTTGCTGCCCGTGACTACCTTCTCCGCCTGTGGCTTGAGGCTGCTGCCCTTCACCGGCTCCGCATCAGGCAGCGGCGTGTTCGGTGGCGTCCAGACCTTGGGCGTTGCCTCCTTCGCCTCGACAGCGGGGAGCCCAAGCCCGGCGAACAGCACTGCAAGCGCGGCGATCACGGCAATCCGTGATCGCCCTCCGCTCAAGCGCATGGCAAACCCACCCCGACGAGACAACTGGATCCCCCCACAGGACACAGACAAACGAAGAACGCCGGGCCGATGACCAGCCCGGATCCATGGACCCTATGGAGCACATGTTCGATGCGTACAGCGAATGCTGAGAATTTCCATAAGTGACCAATGTCACGCATGGTGTTTGAGTCATCACGTGATGTGTATAAGCCACGATGGTCGCGATGTGGTTGACAGGTGCACGAAGTGAAGGAACTGTGCGCGTGATCTCTGTCCGCTCACAGTTCACAGCGAGGACCTCCACCTTGAGGCCAGCAACTTCTTTTTCGTGGCTACCGAGGCCGGGAGCCTCGCGAAGCCGAAGCTCCGTCAGATCATGGTTGCGGCCCGTCGCCGGAGCCGCCGTCCTGTCGCTCGGGTTCGGCGTCCTGGGCGCCCCGACAGCGGCGGCTGACAGCGAGGGCCACAACTTCGGCCCTGCCGATCCGAGTTGGTCTGCCAGCCCCACGAAGTCGCCCACAGCAAAGGAGAAGGCGCTCGATGTGGCACGGGCGCAGGCCAAGGAGACAGGCCGGCCAGTCGTCGTCGATTTCCTGACCACGACCGCTTCGCAGACCGTCGCCAACCCCGACGGCACTTTCAGTACGGACACCTCGGCCTCACCTGAGCGCGTCAAAGCGGTCGACGGAACCTGGCAGGGTGTCGACCCGACCTTGCACGTGAACGCCGACGGGACCATCACACCGGCTGCGGTGCCCTCCAAGCTGGTGTTCTCCGCCGGCGGTGACGGCCCGATGGCCACCATGACGACGAGCGACGGCAAGTCGCTCGCCCTCAAGGCTCCGTTCGCTTTGCCCAAACCCACCCTCAACGCTGACAGCGCGCTCTATAAGGACGTGCTTCCCGATGTCGACCTGGAACTCACCGCCACCACGCTGGGAGGCTGGCGCCAGGTTCTGGTGGTGCGCACGACGCAAGCGGCGGCGAATCCCCTGGTCCAGAAGGTTCACCTCGACGTCGTCGCCGACGGGCTGACCGTCAGCGCGGACTCCGCGGGCAACCTCAAGGCCGCCGACGCCGACGGCAAGCCACGCTTCACTGCTCCGAGCCCGATCATGTGGGACTCGAGCGCTGGGGCATCGCAGGCCGTGCCCCAGAAGGCCAAGGCCGAGCTCTCCGGGCGCAGCGTGGCCACTGGCGCTCCTGCCGGAACTTCTACTGCAGACGGTCCGGGCGTAGGTGCCACGGTGGCGCAGGTAGCGGCAACCACGAGCGGCAAAGGCATTGACCTCGTCCCCGACGCCAAGGTTCTTGGACAGGGGACCGGCCCCTGGTTCATCGACCCGGGATGGAATCCGCCGTCGACGGACAGCGGAGGCGTCCAGGCGTGGGCTCAGGTGCAAGAAGCCTTCAGGAACACAAACGAGTACAACGGCACGCAGGACGGCCAGGACACTCCCGCCACGGGGTACTGCGGGTACGTCGACACCGAGCATCCCTGCAAGCCAGAGGGCCGCACCCGCGCCTACTTTCAGGTCGGCATCGACGGCCTTCTGCACAACCGCGGCGCCTACGTCATCGAGGCGCGGCTGAAAGCCACGGTGATCGCCTCCTCCAGCCCGTCCACGAAGACGCCGATGAGCCTGTACAACACGGGCACGATCAGCAACCCCACCAGCTGGGACCACCAACCGTGCAGCACTGACTCCGTCATGGGCGGCTGTAAGAACATCGGCACCGTATGGATGTCCGGGTCAGGCGACATCGACTACGGCGTGCGCGACACCATTCGTACGGCTGTCACTAACGGTTGGCCCAACTTCACCTTCGGCTTCGCGCCGGACGATGAGACCGAGAAACACTACCGCCAGCGATTCAGCACGAAGGCGGGGCAGTCTCCCCACCTCGTCATCCAGTACGACATCAAACCCACCGCCAGCAACCCCCGCACCGGCCCCACCCCCGGCTTCGCGAGCAGCGGTTCCTACGTGCCGTGCACCGCCGGCTGGGAGAACGCCGGATGGATCGGCGCCAACGCCGATACCGTGCTCACCGTGGGAGCCAACTCGCCCACCGGTGCCACCCTTGCCACCAAGTTCAAACTCTGGGACAACGACAACAACAACAGCACGGTCAACTTCGCAACCGGTTGGGCCTCAAGCGGCGATGCCACCCTCAGCGTAGGCAGTCTCATCGACGGCCACCGCTACGGCTGGCAGTCCCTGACGACGGACGGCACGCTCAGCAGTGACGCGACGGCACCGTGTTACTTCCGGGTAGACCGCACGCCGCCGACCGCCACTGTCATCTCCACCGATTTCCCTGCTTCCGGCACACTGAACGCCCAGCCCACCAAGTACGCAGGCCAGGAGGGCACGTTCACCCTGACCGGCACCGATCCCGTAGCCCCGAAGGGGGGCCGCAGCTCGGGCCTGGCGTGTGCCCGATGGACCACTGACCCGGTCAAGGCCGCCGCCACCGGCTGGAAGTGCACCGACACTGCCACAGGCATCGTAAAACTGGCCGACGGCAAGGCCGACATCAGAATCACGCCCCCGCACTGGGGCACCAACTTCGTCTACCTGCAGACCCAGGATGACGCGGGCAACATGTCCCAACCGGCTGTCTACTCCTACTATGCGCCGTCCAACCCGAATGACCCGGTCAAGCCCGTCTTCGGCGACGTGAGCGGCGACAGGATCCCGGACGTACTGCTGTCCGATTCCGCCGGTGACCTGCGTCGCATCGGTGGCGGCACCGACCCGAACACCGCACCCAACGCGCAGTTCAAGACAGCCGATGACACCGACCCGCGTGCCGGCTTTCACTCGTCCCCCAGCGGTAACGGCTGGAAGAACACCCAGATCACCCATCGGGGCAGCCTGGGCCGCAACAACGTCGACGATCTCATTGCCCACCAGCCGGGTGACGCCGACCTCTACCTCTACTCGAACGACGTCACCGGAGGCCGTTTCGACGGCCAGGGCAAGATCGCCATAGAGAAGCCGAAGGACTGCAAAATTCCCGGCTCCACTACGACGGTGGTCTGCGCGGACTACGGCTACCGCGACGACTGGTCCAAGGTCACTCATATTGGCGCCTTCGGCTCGTTGCTCGGCGATAGCGCGGTGCAGGCCGGCACCGGCCTGTATGCCCTGCATCGCCCTTCCCTGCTCTTCGTGGAAAACGGCCGCCTATGGCTGAGCGAGGCAGGCATCACCAATCAGCTCAAACGGACCGCCACCCTGCTGTCCGCGAACGATCAGCAGTGGGACGGCTACGACCTGATCACTCCCGGACGCGCCAAGGGAACCGACCTGCCCACTCTCTGGGCCCGCTCCAAGGCCGACGGCACCCTCCGTGCTTTCCCTGTCAAGGGGACCATTGACGCGCCCGACCTGAGCGGATTCACCACCCCCGGCCAGGGCACCGTCCTCGGCACCGTCGACCCCGCCCGCTACCCCCGCGTCGGCTCCGACGGGGACCTCACCGGCGACGGCATTCCGGACCTGTGGGCCGTCGACACCAACCAGCAGCTCGTCTCCTGGAACGGCACCGGCACCGCGCCGACCACCCAAAACCCGCACCCGGAGGTCACCGGCCTCTCCCCGGACCTGACACCGCAGGGCAACCTCAACATGCCCTCCGCAGCCTGGAACCTGACCGGCCCGGCTGCCGACGGCACAGTCCCCAGCAGCACCGGCAACTATCCCGGCACCGCGGCGAACATCAGCTGGCCGACAGGCATCATCGACGGCCGCCGCAATGACTACGCCGCCTTCACCGGCCCGCAGTCGACCGTCACCACCAGCGCGTCGGTGGTCGACACCCGCACCAGCTTCACCATCAGCGCCTGGGCGAAGGCCTCCGGCGCCGGCGGCGTGATCGTCAGTCAGGACAACACCACT
Source organism: Streptomyces sp. NPDC048111 (assembly GCF_043202815.1). Lineage (NCBI taxonomy): Bacteria > Bacillati > Actinomycetota > Actinomycetes > Kitasatosporales > Streptomycetaceae > Streptomyces > Streptomyces sp. NPDC048111. The sequence goes on along the minus strand of NZ_JBIDBD010000004.1, from coordinate 133,365 downwards.
GCTCAGCAGAGCGACTTCCTCCTCTACCCGGACCCCGACGGATCCACCTGGCGCTTCGCCCTCTCCAATCGCACGAAAGTCACGGCTGGTTGGCAGTACGACAACACCGACGCGGTCAACGCGCAGGCGCGCATCAACCCGAACGTCTGGACGCGGCTCACCGCCGTCTACAACGCTGACACGGGTCGGATGAGCCTGTACGCCAACGGCGTGCTCGTCGGCTCCGGCAGTCACAGCAAGGCCAACAGCCCGGCGCCCACCGGCCCGCTCGTCTTTGGCCGCTACCAGGCCAAGGGCGCACCCAACCCCATGAGCACAGGCCTGTACGGAGGCGTCAGCAACCTCGCGATCTACCCCTATGCCGCGTCACTCACCGCCCCCGACGGCCGAGGGCCCATCACCGTCACCAGCTCCGCCAGCACCTGCATCGACACCGCCGACGGTCAGAGCACCGATGGCACCAAGGTGCAGATCTACACCTGCAACCAGACGGCAGCCCAGAAGCTGGAACTCCGTGACGACGGCACGCTGCGCGTCCTGGGCAAGTGCGTCGAGACGGTCAACAGCGGCACCGTCAATGGCACCCTGATCCAGCTCATGACCTGCAAAGGCACCGCGAACCAGCAGTGGCAGGCCCGCGCCGACGGTAGCTACCTCAACACCAACGCCCAACGCTGCATCGACCGAAACAACAACACGCTCGCCAATAAGACACAGCTGCAGCTGTGGGACTGCAAAGGCATAGATGCCCAGACCTGGACCACCCCCAGCCTCGGCACCACCGCCCTGCCCACCCCCGCGCCCCTGCCCGACAACAACAAGGCACCCACGCTGCCGGACAGCGGACTGATCCACAACGCCAACAGCCACCTCTGCCTGGAGATCAACAACTCCAGCAAGGACGACGGAGCGGCCGCTCAGCAATGGGCGTGCAACGGTCAAGCCGGCGCCAATTGGCAGTTCCACCCCACCGCCACCGCAGGCGTCTACGAAATCGTCAACACCAACAGCGGCAAATGCCTGGAGATCAACAACTCCAACACGGCCAACGGCGCCCACGCCCAACAGTGGACCTGCGTTCACAACGCCGCACAACAATGGACCGTCCAGCCCATCGACAACACGGGCAACTGGAACATCGCGAACCTCAACAGCGGCAAAACCCTGGAAATCGACAGCTCCAGCAAGACCGATGGCGCCCCCGCCCAGCAGTGGACCCACACCACCGACCCCAACCAGCCCAACCAAAGCTGGTATCTGTAATCAGAGCCACCTGACGTAGCGTCACCAGCACCACCGACGGCCGGTTGCCTCCCTCGCCACAGCGAAGGCGACCGGCCGTCAGTCTGTCGCGCCCCTCTCCCAGGGCATTCCGATCGCCGCCGCGGGAACGGCAAGCAGAGTGAGCTGTCGCAGCAGGAGGCAGGGCGTCGACTCGACGGACGCAGCAAGAGTACGAACGGGAAGTCCGCCCGCTGAAGAAGAAGCTCGAAGACCTCAATCGCAGGCGTTCGCATTCCCCGCGAGCACCCAAGGCGAAGCACACTGGCGCCGTGACGAGGCGGCGAGCTCAAGTGCGATGGCAACGGCAACCCGAGGGGCACCGGATAGCATCTCCGACCCGGCAGCCGTGACCTCAACCGTCACATGGCGACAGTCCCGAAGACCATCGAATTGGATAACAAAACGGGACTGATCACAGGCAATGTAGGGATGCATGACCAACACAGCAGTGATCCGCACTCAGTACTACGTTACGAACCAGTTCAGGGTGCCGTTCTTCTCCGGTCCTGACGAGCTGAGTGTCCTGGGACAGTGGGTGACGGCCGACATCCAGCTCTCGCCGCTTTCCATCCTGGAGGCGATCGACCTGGTGGCCGAGGCCAAGGCCGACCCGGGCTTCACGCCGGAGGATATGGACGGAAACGCGCACACCGCCACCATCAGCCCACAGGGCGTGCGAGTGGAGAACCACTTCGTCGAGCACGTCCAGGGTGAATTCGCCCTCGACGACGCGTTCCGCGTGCTGGTCGACTTCTGGGACTACTGCTGCCAGGCACATCCCGAAAAGGTCGATGCACGACGCCGCCAGTACGCCGAGGAGAACGGGCACGACCCGCTGGCCGGAGTCCGCGAATTCCTCGGCGCGTGAACGCCTGCGCTGAGCCACCCGCGCAGTCGCGACCAACCACGGGTGGCTCAGGGGTTACGGATGCGCCGGAAGCCGTGGGAGTGATCGTCAGCCTCGGGCGGCCTCGGCGTCGACCGGGAGTACGTCCGGGGAGAGGGCGGCGGCGCGGGCCGCGGCGGCCGTCATGCGGCGGCGGTGGTGGCGCCGGCACAGGACCTCGTAACCGATCTCGTCCGCCGCCTGGTTGACGTCGCCGACGACGACCTGGGCGCCCTCGACGACCATCCGGCCGCCGATGGTGCGGGCGTTGTGCGTGGCCCGGGCGCCGCACCAGCACAGCGCCTCGACCTGGAGCACCTCGACCCGGTCCGCGAGTTCGACGAGCCGCTGCGAGCCGGGGAAGAGCTTGGAGCGGAAGTCGGTGGTGATGCCGAAGGCGAAGACGTCGAGTTCGAGGTCGTCCACCACCCGGGCGAGCTGGTCGATCTGCTCGGGCGCGAGGAACTGGGCCTCGTCCGCGATGACGTAGTCGCAGCGCCCGCCCTTGGACAGGTGGGCGACGAGATGTGCGTAGAAGTCGAAGCCGTCGGCGGCCTCCACCGCGTCGGTCACCAGGCCGAGCCGGGACGACAGCTTGCCCGCGCCCGCCCGGTCGTCCCGCGTGAAGATCATGCCCTGGAGCCCGCGCGCGGAGCGGTTGTGCTCGATCTGAAGAGCGAGGGTGCTCTTTCCGCAGTCCATCGTTCCGGAGAAGAACACCAGCTCGGGCATGGGAGGTTGACGGCCTTTCAGGTCTGGGGAGGGGGGTGGTTACGAGCGTACTTCGAGGAGCGGTACGAGCTGTTCCACCGGGGTCATCGAGCCGTGGTTGCCGACCATCAGGGACTCGTGGGGCTCGCGCCGCGAGGCGGTGATGACGACGTCGTCGCGGGCCGCGGCCACCACGTCGCCGATCCGGCCGTACACCCGCTCGTCGATCCGGGGGCCGAACCAGCCGGCGGCGATCGCCTCGTCGCGGCCCGCCACCCAGAACTGCTCGCCGAGCACCTCGCGCCAGCAGGTCAGCACGTCGGCGGCGGCGCCCGGCACCGCGTAGACGTGGCGGGCCCGGCCCTCGCCGCCGAGCAGGGCCACGCCGGCGCGCAGTTCCCAGTCCTCGTCGAAGTCGATGCGGGACTGCTCGTCGAAGGGGATGTCGATCATGCCGTGGTCGGCGGTGATGTACAGGGCCGCGCGCGGCGGGAGCTGTTCGGCCAGGCGCTGGGCGAGCCGGTCGACGTACATCAGCTGGCCGCGCCAGGCGTCCGAGTCGACGCCGAAGCGGTGGCCCTTGCCGTCCACCTCGGAGTAGTACGTGTAGACCAACGAGCGGTCACCCGCGGCGAGTTGGGCCGCCGCGAGGTCCATGCGGTCCTCGCCGGTGAGCTTGCCGCGGAAGGTGCCGCCGCTGAGCGCGATCCGGGTGAGCGGGGTGTGCTCGAAGTCCGGCGACGACGCCTGCGCGGTGTGTACTCCGGCCCGGTCGGCCAGCTGGAAGACGGTGGGGTAGGGCTGCCAGACGTGCGGGTCGCTCCAGGGTTTCCAGCGGAGCTGGTTCATCAGCTCGTCGGTGTCCGGGTTGCGCACGGTGTAGCCGGGCAGCCCGTGCTCGCCGGGCGCCAGGCCGGTGCCGACCGAGGCGAGCGAGGTCGCGGTGGTGGCCGGGAAGCCGGCCGTGATGGGCCGCCCGGTGCCGCCGCGCGAGGTGGCGAGCAGGGAGTGCAGATAGGGCGCCTCGTCGGGGTGGGCCCCGATCTGCTCCCAGCCGAGGCCGTCGATCAGGAAGACGCAGTTGCGGTCGGCCGGGGTCAGCTCCGCGATCCGCTGCTCGCAGCCGGGTACGCCCTGCCCGGCCGCGAGGGTGGGCAGCAGATCGGCGAGCGAGCCGGTGCCGTACTCGGGGACGGGAGCGGTGTCCAAGGCGAGGGGCTCGGGGTCCTGCCAGGCGGGCTGGGCCATCAGCGGCCGGTCGCCGCGGTCGCCTCGGACAGCGCCTGGGCGAAGGCCAGGGTCTGGCGGACGGTGTCGGGGCCGTCGCCGGCCTCGCTGACGCGCAGGCTCAGGTCGTCGGCCGTCGAGTTCCCGGTGTAGCCGTGGTCGGCGTCGCAGTTGGGGTCGCCGCAGGCGGCGGGCTCCAGGTCGATCCGGGCGACCGCGCCCCAGCCGATGGTCAGGACGACCTCGCGGGGCAGGGTGCCCGGCGTGTACGACTCGGGGTTGGCGACCACCCGGCTCACCACGACCGAGGAGATCCGGCCGAGCTTCACCGACTCCGTGGAGGTGGTGGCGTACGGCGTGGGGGAACTCGTGTCCGCGTTCTGCTCGTCGGTGTGGCTGACGATGAAACGGTTGTCCGTGAGCACGAGGACCGTCACATGGCGGCGCACCTCGTTGGCGTCGAACGTCGTCTCCTGGTGCACCAGGTACGACGCGATCGGCTCCCCGCCGACAGCGGCCTCCACCGCCTCGGCCACGAGGGCCGGGTAGTAGCCGCTGCGCTCGATCGCCGCGCGGAGCCCCTGGGTCGTCGTACCGGTCTTCGCCATGGGGTCCATCTTAAGCTGCCGCCGAGGGCCGACGGCCCTCAGTAGCTGGGCAGGCGCCGGGGGCCCAGGTCGGTGCGGGGCGGGGCGGGGGCCAGGCGCACGGTCGCGTCGAGCACGGACAGGCCCCGCTGGGCGACGATGACGGGCTCAAGGCCCACCGCGACCACCTCGGGATGGTCGTCGACCAGGCGCGACACCCGCAGCAGCAGTTCTTCGAGGGCGGCGGTGTCGACCGGCGCCGAGCCGCGCCAGCCGAACAGGAGCGGGGCCGTCCTGATGGACCGCAGCAGCTCGGAGGCGTCACGGTCGGTGGCCGGAATGAGCCGGTGCGCGGTGTCGCCGAGCAGTTCGGAGGCGGCGCCCGCGAGGCCGAAGGACAGCACCGCGCCGACCGCGGAGTCGATCGAGGCGCGCACCACCGTGTCCACCCCGCGCGCCACCATGGCCTGCACGACCGGCCTCAGCTCCTCGGGCCTGCCGAGGCTCGCGGTCAATTCGGCGTAGGCGCGGGCGAGTTGGTGCTCGTCGGCGAGGTCGAGGCGTACGCCGCCGAGGTCGGGGCGGTGGCGCAGGTGCGGGGCGGTGGTCTTGAGGGCGACCGGGTAGCCGAGCCGGCGGGCGGCTTCGGCGGCGCTCGCCGGGTCGGGCGCGGGCAGTGCGCGGCGCACGGGGATGCCGTAGCGGCCGAGCAGTTCCTCGGCGTCCGGGGCGGCGAGGGTCAGGCCCCGGGGGTCGGGGGCGGGGCCGAGGAGGCGTTCGATCAGGGCGGCGGCCCCCGCCTCGTCGATGTCGTCGTACTCCCCCGCCCGGCCGGGCTCGGCGGCCTCGCGGCGCCAGCGCGCGTAGCGGACGGCCTCGGCCAGCGCGCGGACGGCCCGCTCGGCGGCGGGGTAGGCGGGGATGCGGGAGGCCTCGCGGGGCGCCGCGGGGTCGGCGCCCGGGCCGGCGGAAGGGGTGTCGGCGGGCCCCGGCGGCGGCCCGCCCGCTGGGGTGACGCGCGTCCCTGCGCCCGGCCCGTCGGCGGGGACGCCGATGGATCCGCGGGCCGATCCGCCGGCCGAGGCGCGCTCGCTCGGCCCGCCGGAAGACCCGCCGGCCGAGGCGCGCTCGCCCGGCCCGCCGGAAGACCCGCCGGCCGAGGCGCCGAAGGACGTCACGGGCGGCCGGGGCTCGGGGGCCGGCGACCCGTCGGCGGGGGCGGGGGTGCCCCCGGGCTCCCGCTCCTCACGAGCCGAAGGGGTGGGGCCGGGCGGCTGGGGCGCGCTGCGGGTCACCGTTCTGGCGGCGGCCGACAGCGCCTCCGCGAGGCCGCCGATCTCCACGTGGACCACCGCGACCGGCTTCGCCGGGGCCGTCGCCGCCGCCTCGCGCAGGGCGTCCGCGAGGACCTGCCCGTCGCCGGACTCCATCGCCCCGTTCTCGCCCACCCAGGGGATCGCGGTGACCACCACCGCGTCGCACGCGTCGTCGGCGAGGGCGGCGGCGAGGGCCGCGCGGAAGTCCGCCGGGGTCGCCCCCGTGGTCAGGTCGAGGGGCCGCAGCGGACGCAGCCCCTCGGTCAGGCAGGCGTCGTAGGTGAGCAGACCGAGCGATTCGGAGTTGCCGAGGATCGCCACCCTCGGCCCGGCCGGCAGCGGCTGGCCCGCGAGCAGCAGGCCGGCGTCCACGAGCTCGGTGACCGTGCCGACCAGGATGACCCCCGCCTGGCGCAGCAGCGCCGAGACGGTGGCGTCCGGCACCCGCGTCACCGGGACGGCGTGGCCCGGCGGGGTGGTGCCGCTGTGCCGGGCGCCCTTGACGACCACGACGGGCTTGGCGGCGGCCGTGCGCCTTGCGAGGCGGGTGAACTTCCGCGGGTTGCCGATGGATTCGAGGTACAGGAGCACCACGTCGGTGGCGGGGTCCTCGTACCAGTACTGCAGGAAGTCGTTGCCGGAGAGGTCGGCGCGGTTGCCCGACGAGATGAACGTGGACAGGCCCGCGCCGCGCCGGTACAGACCGGACAGGAGCGCGATGCCGATCGCGCCCGACTGGGTGAACAGGCCGATGCGCCCCGCGGGCGGCGCCTCGGGGGCGAGCGAGGCGTTCAGGCGCACCCCCTCGGCGGTGTTGATGATGCCGAACGCGTTGGGCCCGATCAGCCGCATCCCGTACGAGCGGGCCTGGCGGACCAGGGCGCGCTGGCGCTCGCGGCCCCGCTCGCCGCTCTCCGCGTACTCGGCCGCGAGCACCACCAGGCTCTGGACGCCGTGCTCGCCGCAGTCGGCGACGGCCTCCGGCACCCGTTCGGCGGGCACCGCGATGACGGCGAGGTCGACGGGTTCGCCGATCGCGCCGACGCCGGCGTACGCGGGCACGCCCTCGATCTCGTGCCGGCCCGGGCCGAGCGCCTTGTTCACCGCGTACGTGCGCCCGGTGAATCCGGCGTCCAGGACGTTGCGCAGCACCGCGCGGCCGACGCCGCCGGGCCCGCGCCCCGCGCCGATGACCGCGACCGAGCCGGGGGCCAGGAGGCGCTGCACCGAGCGGGCCTCGGCGCGGTGCTCGCGGGCGCGCTGCACGGCGAGGGACTCGGCGGTGGGCTCCAGATCGAGGGTGAGGCGGACCGAGCCGTCCTCGAAGGAGCGCTTCTGCTGATAGCCGGCGTCCGTGAACACCTTGATCATTTTGCTGTTGGCGGGCAGCACCTCGGCGGCGAACCGCCTGATCCCGCGCTCACGGGCGACCGCCGCGATGTGTTCGAGCAGGGTGGAGGCGACGCCCCGGCCCTGGTGGGCGTCCTGGACGAGGAAGGCGACCTCGGCCTCGTCGGCGGGGGCGGAGGCGGGCCGGCCCTGGGCATTGATCCGGTCGTAGCGGACGGTCGCGATGAACTCTCCGCCGATGGTCGCGGCCAGGCCCACCCGGTCGACGTAGTCGTGATGGGTGAAGCGGTGGACGTCCTTGGCGGACAGGCGCGGGTAGGGCGCGAAGAAGCGGTAGTACTTCGACTCGTCCGAGACCAGTTCGTAGAACGAGACGAGACGCTCGGCGTCCTCGGTGGTGATGGGCCTGATGCGCGCGGTGCCGCCGTCGCGCAGCACCACGTCGGCCTCCCAGTGAGCGGGGTACGCGGGGTCGGACGCCGTCGTCATACCGAAAGCGTACGGGTCGCGGGGCGGTACGGGCCGGGGCAAGGTGAGGGGGGCCGATCGGCGGCGCGTCCGGGCCCAAGGTCGGTACGAGCACCGCGCACCGCATGAGAGACTGGTCTAGACAACCGTCAGAGATTTCGAAGGGCAACACCATGGCTGAGCGCCGCGTCAACGTCGGCTGGGCCGAGGGCCTGCACGCCCGCCCCGCGTCCATCTTCGTCCGTGCCGCCACGGCTGCCGGAGTCCCCATGACCATCGCCAAGGCCGACGGCAACCCGGTCAACGCCGCGTCCATGCTCGCGGTGCTCGGCCTGGGTGCGCAGGGCGGCGAGGAGATCGTGCTGGCCTCCGACGCCGAGGGTGCGGACGCCGCGCTCGACCGGCTGGCCAAGCTGGTCGCCGAAGGTCTTGAGGAGCTTCCCGAGACCGTCTGATCCCGCTCCGGGCGGGCCCTCGGGGTCTGGTCGGTGTCAGGACCGCGTCTCCACGGGGGACCGCGGGGCCCGTCTGGGCCCGGCGGTCCTTCTGTCTTTTGCGCCCTCCCGGGGCGTTCGGGAGCCTCCCCCCCCAAGACCTCGGCCGTCTGCGGGCCGTGGTCGCTTCTTGCGCCGTTCCCCGCGCCCCTCGAACCCGCTCTCGCCCGCGGACCGTGCTCGCTGCTCGCGCCGTTCCCCGCGCCCCTTAAACCCCCTTTCGCCCGCGGGCCGTGGGCGCTGCTCGCGCCGTTCCCCGCGCCCCCAAAACCCCCTCCCGCCCGCGGACCGTGCTCGCTCCAAAACCTCGGCCGTCTCTGCGGGACGACATTTTCGTTCTTGAGCGGAAGCGGCCGGCGCCGCCGCATTCCGAAAAGTGGGCCGCTGAATTCCCTGGGGCCACGGTCGCTCGGGCTCTGCTCTTTTCTTCGTATACGGCCGGCACGTCAAACGCGGGCGTCCGCCGTGTTGTCGTCGTGTTGCGAAGTCCTCACGGCCGGTGCGGGGCGCAGCCGGTGGGCCGAAAAGGACCGTTCGGCGTGCCGGGCCGCGAGGGCTCGGGCCCGTTCGGCGTCGCCGCGGGTGACCGCGTCGGTGAGGGCGCCGCGCTCGGCCCACGTCTCGCGGGGTTCCCCCACCTCCACGGCGTACATCCACGCGGTCTTGTGCCGCAGCTGGGTGAGCAGGGCGATGAGGCCGGGGCTGGCGCAGGCCTGGGCGAGGGTCTCGTGGAACCAGCCGTCGAGGGACCGCAGATCCTCCTCCTGGCCGCGCCGCACCCGTTCCTGACCCAGCCTCACCAGGCCGTGCAGGACCTTGAGTTGAGCCGCGGTGCGCCGGCGGGCCGCCCGCGCGGCGGCCAACGGCTCCAGCAGGGCGCGCAGTTCGAGGAGATCGGCCGCCTCCGTCTCGCTCGGCTCGGCCACCCAGGCGCCGGCGTGCCTGCGGGTGGTCACGAACCCCTCCGACTCCAGCGTGCGCAGGGCCTCGCGGACCGGTACGCGCGAGACGCCGTAACGGCGGGCCAGGAGTTCCTCGGTGAGCCGGACGCCCCGTTCGTGCACTCCCGCGACGATGTCGTCGCGTATGGCCGTGCATACCGAATGCGCGGGAATACGCATGGCGAACCTCCGTCTTGAATCCGCGAAGGGCGGTCGTCCGACGCCTGGTCCGGTGACTTTAGGGCAGCCCGTGTTAATTCCGGATGACGGATCCGGGCGAGGAATACCTTCCGGCCAACGCGAAGGCCCCCGGCGGCGTGCCGGGGGCCTTCGGTGTGCGCGGGGGACGCGTCAGACGGTGACGCCGTGCGAGCGCAGGTAGGCGATCGGGTCGATGTCCGAGCCGTAGTCCGGGCCGGTGCGGGCCTCGAAGTGGAGGTGCGGGCCGGTGGTGTTGCCGGTGTTGCCCGAGAGGGCGATCTGCTGGCCCGGCTCCACGGTCTGACCGACGGAGACCTGGATGACCGAGAGGTGGCCGTACTGCGTGTAGGTGCCGTCGTGCATCCGGATGACGATGTTGTTGCCGTAGGCGCCACCGTCGCCGGCCTCGACCACGGTGCCCAGACCCACGGCGTGCACCGAGGTGCCGATCCCCGCGTGGAAGTCGATGCCGGTGTGGCTGCCGGAGGACCACAGGGATCCGCCGGTCTTGTAGCCGGTGGACACATAGCTGCCGGAGATCGGCGCGACGAAGCTGTTGAGGCGCTTGCGCTCGGCCTCGCGTGCGGCGCGCTCCCTGGCCTCGCGGGCCTCCTTGACGCGCTGCTCGGCCGCGCGCTTGGCGGCGGCCTCGGCCGCGGCCTTCGCCTCGGCCTTCACGGCGGCCTGCTTCTGCGCGTCGGCCTGGGCGCCGAGCTGATCGGCGAGGGAGTCGCCGATGACGATGGCCTGGGTCAGACCAGTGTCGGTCGCGGGGGCCGGGGCGGCGACGGCCGGGGAGGCGAGGGTGCCCACGACGCCGGCGGTGGCGAGGGTGGCGATGCCCGCGATGTTCGCGCTGCGGCGCGTCATACGGCTGGGCGCGCGATGCTTCCCGGTGGCACGGGTGAACGCCATGAAGTGGCGGTGTCCTTTCCTTCCATCTCGCCTACCGGGTTAGCTGACGGGTTCGGAGCAGGAAGGTCTCCTACGGGCTCCTCCGCGGGCGGAGGCGTCCGATTCACCCCAGGGACTGAATGGGTCCCCGGCTCCCCTGGCTCGCGCCGTACGGGGACTCGGCGATCACTGTCCGGTGCCGCGGCTGCGACGGTCGAGACGGACAGCGGGACTGACGCTAAACGGCTGATCTTTCAATCACCAAACAGACGCCACTTTTTGTAGCGCACGCCACATGACAGACAGGCAACCTCCCCAATAAACCGGACATACGGGAGGACCCCGGCGGCGCATCCGCCACCGGGGTCCCCTTCGTCCTGTCCGGCCCGGGCGCCCCGACGGGCTCCCGCGGCCCCAATCAGCCGGTGACGACGCTCACTTCACCGATGCCGAGCGCCCGCACCGGCTCGGCGATCTGCGCCGCGTCGCCCACCAGGACCGTCACCAGCCGGTCGGCCGGGAAGGCGTTGACGACCGCGGCCGTCGCCTCCACGGTGCCGGTCTCGGCGAGCTGGGCGTAGAGCTGGGCCTGGTAGTCGTCCGGCAGGAACTGCTCGACCTGGTCGGCCAGCGTGCCCGCGACGGCCGCCGCCGTCTCGTACTTGAGCGGGGCGACGCCCACCAGGTTCTGCACGGCCGTCTCGCGCTCGGCGTCCGTGAGGCCCTCGGCGGCCAGGGTGCGCAGCACCTTCCACAGGTCGTCGAGGGCGGGACCGGTGTTGGGGGTGTCGACCGAGCCGCTGATGGCCAGCATCGCGGCGCCGCCGTCGGGCCCCGAGCGCAGCACCTGGCCGAAGGAGCGCACGCCGTACGTGTAGCCCTTCTCCTCGCGCAGCACCCGGTCCAGACGGGAGGTCAGGGTGCCGCCCAGGCAGTACGTGCCGAGCACCTGGGCCGCCCAGACGCGGTCGTGGCGGTCGGGACCGATGCGGCCGATGAGCAGCTGGGTCTGGACGGCGCCGGGCCGGTCCACGATGACGACCCGGCCGGTGTCGTCGGCGGTGATCGGCGGGACGGGGCGCGGCTCGGCGGTGTCGCCGCTCCAGTCGCCCAGGGTCTCCGCGAGGATCGCGTCCAGGTCGGTGCCCGCGAGGTCGCCGACCACGACGGTGACGGTCGTGGCGGGGCGCACGTGCGCGTCGTAGAAGGCGCGCACCGCTGCCGCGTCGATGGCGGCGACGGTCTCCTCGGTGCCCTGGCGGGGCCGGGAGATGCGGGCGGCGGCCGGGAAGAGCTCCTTGGAGAGCTGCTTGGCCGCGCGGCGGGCCGGGTTGGCCTGCTCGTGCGGGATCTCGTCGAGCCGGTTGGCCACCAGGCGCTCGATCTCGGCGTCGGCGAACGCGGGGGCCCGCAGCGCCTCGGCGAGCAGCGAGAGCGCCTTGGGGAGCCGGGAGACGGGGACTTCGAGGGAGACCCGGACGCCGGGGTGGTCGGCGTGCGCGTCGAGGGTGGCGCCGCAGCGCTCCAGCTCGGCGGCGAACTCCTCGGCCGAGTGCTTGTCGGTGCCCTCGGTCAGCGCCCTCGCCATGATCGTGGCGACGCCGTCGAGGCCCTCCGGCTCGGCGTCCAGGGGCGCCGCGAGGAAGATCTCGACGGCCACGACCTGCTGTCCGGGCCGGTGGCAGCGCAGCACGGTCATGCCGTTGGCCAGCGTGCCGCGCTCGGGGGCCGGGAAGGCCCACGGGGTGGGGGTGCCGGCGGTCGGCTGCGGGTGGAACTCCATGGTCACGACAGCGTCCGTCACAGGCCCGCCCCTTCTTCCTCTTCGGTGCCCGCCTCGGAGGCCGCGGTGGGCTCGTACACCAGGACCGCCCGGTTGTCCGGGCGCAGTTTCGCCGCGGCCACCGCCTTGACCTCGTCGGCGGTGATCTCCAGGACGCGGTCGACGGCGGTCAGGGCCAGCTGCGGGTCCCCGAACAGGACGGCGTAGCGGCACAGTTCGTCGGCGCGGCCGGCCACGGTGCCCAGGCGGTCGAGCCATTCGCGCTCCAACTGGGCCTGAGCGCGCTCCATCTCCTCCGCGGTCGGGCCCTCGGCGGCGAACCGGGCGAGCTCCTCGTCGACCGCGCTCTCGATCGCGCCGACCTCGACGCCGGCGGACGTCTTGACGTCCAGCCAGCCGAGCGAGGGCGCGCCCGCCAGACGCAGCAGGCCGAAGCCGGCCGCCACCGCGCTGCGGTCCCTGCGGACCAGGCGGTTGTGCAGCCGGGACGACTCGCCGCCGCCGAGGACGGTCAGCGCCAGGTCGGCCGCGTCGGCCTCGCGGGTGCCGTCGTGCGGCAGCCGGTAGGCGGCCATCAGGGCGCGCGCCGGGACGTCCTCCTCGACGACCTCGCGCAGCTGGCCGCCGATGGTGTCGGGCAGCGTGCCGTCGCGCGGCGGCTGCTTGCCGTCGTGCCCGGGGATCGACCCGAAGTACTTCTCCACCCAGGCCAGCGTCTGCTCGGGGTCGATGTCGCCGACGACGGAGAGCACCGCGTTGTTGGGCGCGTAGTACGTGCGGAAGAACTGCCGCGCGTCGTCCAGGGTCGCCGCGTCCAGGTCGGCCATCGAGCCGATCGGGGTGTGGTGGTAGGGGTGGCCCTCGGGGTAGGCGAGCGCGGTCAGCTTCTCGAAGGCGGTGCCGTAGGGCACGTTGTCGTAGCGCTGGCGGCGCTCGTTCTTGACGACGTCGCGCTGGTTTTCCATGGACTGCTCGTCCAGCGCGGCGAGCAGCGAGCCCATGCGGTCGGCCTCCAGCCAGAGCGCGAGCTCCACCTGGTGGGCGGGCATGGTCTCGAAGTAGTTGGTGCGCTCGAAGCTGGTGGTGCCGTTCAGCGAACCGCCCGCCCCCTGCACCAGCTCGAAGTGGCCGTTGCCGTGCACCTGCTGGGAGCCCTGGAACATGAGGTGCTCGAAGAGGTGGGCGAGGCCGGTGCGGCCCTTGACCTCGTGGCGCGAGCCGACGTCGTACCAGAGGCACACCGCGGCGACCGGGGTCAGGTGGTCCTCGGAGAGCACCACGCGCAGGCCATTGGCCAGCCGGTGCTCAGTCGCCGTCAGACCGCCGGAGGCGGCCTGCGCTGTGGCCGTGTGACCCATGGGCATGTACGTCCCTTCGTTCGCGATGTGCAGTACCGCTGTGTGAAGTACTGGCGGAGGAAGCCCTGCGTGCTGAAGTCCTGCCACTGTATGCAAGCGCGCGGGCACCTGGCGAAGTTCCCGGGTCGCGGTCGGCGTTGTCAGTGGGACGGTCCACAATGGTCGGATCCAGACCCGACCGGTACGTGAAGGAGCAGCAGCCGCGATGGCCCGCCGCAGCACGAAGACCCCGCCGCCGCCCGACGACTTCGAGGAGCGGATCCTCGACATCGACGTCGTCGACGAGATGCAGGGCTCCTTCCTCGAGTACGCGTACTCCGTGATCTACTCGCGGGCCCTGCCGGACGCGCGGGACGGCATGAAGCCCGTCCAGCGCCGCATCGTCTACCAGATGAACGAGATGGGCCTGCGCCCCGACCGCGGCTATGTGAAGTGCGCCCGGGTCGTCGGCGAGGTGATGGGCAAGCTGCACCCGCACGGCGACGCCTCGATCTACGACGCCCTGGTGCGCATGGCGCAGCCGTTCTCGATGCGGCTGCCGCTGGTCAACGGCCACGGCAACTTCGGCTCGCTGGGCAACGACGACCCGCCGGCCGCGATGCGGTACACCGAGTGCAAGATGGCCGACGCCACCTCGCTGATGACGGAGTCGATCGACGAGGACACGGTCGACTTCGCCTCCAACTACGACGGCCAGGAGCAGGAGCCGGTGGCCCTGCCGGCCGCGTATCCGAACCTGCTGGTCAACGGCTCGTCCGGGATCGCGGTCGGCATGGCCACCAACATGCCGCCGCACAACCTGGGCGAGGTCATCGCCGCCGCCCGCCATCTGATCCGCCATCCGCAGGCGGACCTGGAGGCGCTGATGCGCTTCGTGCCGGGCCCCGACCTGCCGACGGGCGGGCGGATCGTGGGTCTGCAGGGCATCAAGGACGCGTACGAGTCGGGCCGCGGCACCTTCAAGATCCGGGCCACCGTCTCGGTGGAGAACGTGACGGCGCGCCGCAAGGGCCTGGTCGTCACCGAGCTGCCGTTCACGGTCGGCCCGGAGAAGGTCATCTCCAAGATCAAGGACCTGGTCGGCGCGAAGAAGCTCCAGGGCATCGCCGACGTGAAGGACCTGACGGACCGTTCGCACGGTCTGCGCCTGGTCATCGAGATCAAGAACGGCTTCGTGCCCGAGGCCGTTCTGGAACAGCTCTACAAGCTGACGCCGATGGAGGAGTCCTTCGGCATCAACAACGTGGCCCTGGTGGACGGGCAGCCGCTCACGCTCGGGCTCAAGGAGCTGCTGGAGGTCTACCTCGACCACCGCTTCGACGTGGTGCGCCGGCGCAGCGAGTTCCGCCGCACCAAGCGCCGCGACCGGTTGCACCTGGTCGAGGGCCTGCTCGTCGCGCTGGTCGACATCGACGAGGTCATCAGGATCATCCGGTCGAGTGACAACTCGGCGCAGGCGAAGGAGCGGCTCATCGAGCACTTCTCGCTGAGCGAGATCCAGACGCAGTACATCCTGGACACGCCGCTGCGCCGGCTCACCCGGTTCGACCGGATCGAGCTGGAGAGCGAGCGCGACCGGCTGACGGGCGAGATCGACGAGCTGACCGGGATCCTGGATTCGGACGCGGAGCTGCGCAAGCTGGTCTCGGCCGAACTGGCCGCGGTCGCCAAGAAGTTCAGCACCGACCGCCGCACCGTGCTCCTGGAGTCGGCGGGCGCCCCGGTGGCCGCGGCCCTCCAGGTCGCCGACGACCCGTGCCGGGTGCTGCTCTCCTCCACGGGCCTGCTCGCCCGTACGGCGAACGCCGACCGGTTCGTGCCGGGTGAGGACGACAAGCGCGTCAAGCACGACGTGATCGTCTCGGCGGTGGCCGCCACCCAGCGGGGCGACGTGGGCGTGGTGACGTCCGCCGGGCGGCTGCTGCGCCTCGCGGTGATCGACCTGCCGCAGCTGCCGGACACGGCCTCCGCGCCCAACCTGTCGGGCGGCGCCCCGGTCTCGGAGTTCCTCTCCTCGCTCGAACCGGACGAGTCGGTGGTGTGTCTGACCACGCTCGACGAGTCCTCGCCGGGCCTCGCGCTCGGCACCGAGCAGGGCGTCGTCAAGCGCGTGGTGCCCGACTACCCGGCGAACAAGGACGAGTTGGAGGTCATCACCCTCAAGGACGGTGACCGCGTCGTGGGCGCGACCGAGCTGCGCACCGGCGAGGAGGACCTGGTCTTCATCACCGACGACGCCCAGTTGCTGCGCTACCAGGCGAGCCAGGTGCGCCCCCAGGGCAGGCCGGCGGGCGGCATGGCCGGCATCAAGCTGACCGACGGCGCCAAGGTCATCTCGTTCACGGCCGTCGATCCGGCCGGGGACGCGACGGTGTTCACGGTCGCCGGGTCGCGGGACACCCTGCTCGGGGACACCGCGGTGTCCGCGAAGCTGACCCCCTTCGACCAGTACCCGCGCAAGGGCCGGGCCACCGGCGGGGTGCGCTGCCAGCGGTTCCTCAAGGGGGAGGACGTCCTGGTCCTCGCCTGGGCGGGCCCGGCGCCGGCCCGGGCGGCGCAGGCCAACGGCGCGCCGGCCCAGCTCCCGAAGGCCGACCCGCGCCGCGACGGCTCGGGCACGCCGCTGCCGTCGCCGGTGGCGGTCCTTTCGGGGCCGGCCTCGTAACGGGCGAGGCGCCGACTAGCCGAGCGGGCCGGGGAGTTCACCGAACTCCCCGGCCTATTCGGGCTCGGGGCCGGGCTCGGGGCCGGGCCCGGGCTCGGGTTCCCGCTCCGGCTCGGGTTCCCGCTCCGGCTCGGGTTCCCGCTCCGGCTCCGGCTCCGGCTCCGGCACATAGCGCAGGACGCCCCACATCGCGTGTTCGGCGGGCACCTCGTCCGGGTCGGCGCTCACGCAGCCGGCGAGCTGGTCCTTGAGGGCGGGCGCGTCGATGCCCGCGCCGATCAGGACGAGTTCGGTGCGGCGCGGCTGCCCGGCGGTCCACGGTTCGGGGAAGAAGCGCAGGAACCGGCCCACCGCGTGCAGGCTGTAGCGGTTGCGGGGGTCGGCCGCGCCGAAGTCGACGAAGCCCTTGATGCGGTAGAGGCCGTCGGGGCGGGTGTCGAGGAAGGCCATCAGGGCGCGCGGGTCCAGGGGCACGTCCGAGGTGAAGGCCAGGGACTCGTAGCCGGTGTGCAAATGCGCCGGGTGCCCGTGGCAGCCGGCGTGGTGGTCGTGGTCCTCGGCGCAGCCGCCGGACGTCCCGTCGTCCAGGAGGTCGTCGAAGGCGAGCTGGCCGATCCGTTCGGTGACGGGTTTCGGGTCGAAGAAGAGCTCCGGGTCGACCCTGCCGTACGCGGCCTCGACCACCGCGGCGGGCGTGGTGAGCGAGGCCCGCAGCCGGGCCAGGTCCGCCGCGGCCGCCCGGTCCGCCTTGTTGAGCACCACCAGGTCGGCGATGGCCAGGTGCCGTTCGATCTCGGGGTGGCGCTGCCGCGTCGCGTCGTACTCCGCCGCGTCCACCACCTCCACCAGTCCCCCGTACACCACCCGCGGGTTCTCGCTGGCGAGCACCATCTTGACGAGTTCCTGCGGTTCGGCGAGGCCGCTCGCCTCGATGACGACGACGTCGAGCCGGGCGGCGGGCCGGGTCAGCCGGTCGAGGTAGACGTCGAGTTCGCTCGCGTCCACGGCGCAGCACAGACAGCCGTTGCCGAGCGAGACGGTGGAGTCGCCGAGCCGGCCCGCCACCGTCATGGCGTCGATCTCGATGGAGCCGAAGTCGTTGACGACCGCGCCGATCCGGGTGCCGCGCGAGGCCCGCAGCAGATGGTTGAGCAAGGTGGTCTTGCCCGAGCCGAGGAAGCCCGTGAGGACGATGACGGGGATCTGCTTGCTCGGGCTGCTCACCTGGGGCCTTTCTCAGACTGCGGGTACCGGCTGCGGCGGGGGCGGACCGACGTAGCGGGCCGCCGGGCGAATGATCTTCGAGTCCGCCGACTGCTCCAGGATATTGGCGCTCCAGCCGACCACCCGGGCCGCGCAGAAGGTGGGCGTGAACATCTGACGGGGAAGCCCGCACAGCTCCATGACCACGCCGGCGTAGAACTCCACGTTGGTGTGCAGTTCACGGCCGGGCTTCAGCTCGGCCAGGATCGCCTCGACCTGGCGCTCGACCTCCACGGCGAAGGAGACGAGCGGCCCGCCGAAGTCCTCCGCGATCTCCCGCAGCATGCGCGAACGCGGATCCTCGGTGCGGTAGACCGGGTGCCCGAAGCCCATGATCCGCTCGCCCGCCAGGACCCGTTCGCGGATCCAGCCGTCGATCCGGTCGGGGGTGCCGATGGCGTCGAGGGTGTCCAGGGCCCGGCTGGGGGCGCCGCCGTGCAGCGGCCCGGAGAGCGCGCCGACGGCGGCGACCAGGCTCGCGGCCAGGTCGGCGCCGGTGGAGGCGACGACGCGGGCGGTGAAGGTGGAGGCGTTGAAGCCGTGGTCGACGGTGGAGATCAGATACCGCTCGACGGCCCGGACGTGCTCGGGCGGCGCCTCGCGGCCGGTCAGCATGTAGAGGTAGTTCGCGGCGTACGGCAGGTCGTCGCGCGGCTCGACGGGGTCGAGCCCCTGGCCGAGCCGGTGGAGGGCGGTGAGCAGCGTGGGCACGGCGGCGCACGCGGCGAGCGCGTCCTCGGCGCGCCGCTCGGCGTCGAGGTCGTACACGGGGCGGAAGCCGCGGGCCGCGCCGAGCAGGGACAGCGCGGTGCGCAGTCCGGCGAGCGGGCCCGACGGGGCGCCGGTGCGGGCGATGCCGGGCAGGGCCTCGCGCACCCCGTCCGGCAGGTGACGCAGGGCCGCGGTGCGGGCGGCGAACGCGGCGCGCTCCGTCGGACCGGGCAACTTCCCGTGGAACATCAGATGCCAGACGTCCTCGAAGGTGCGGCTGCGGGCGAGCTCGACGGCCGAGTACTGGCGGTAGTGGTAGAAGCCCTCGCGGCCCCGGACGTCTCCGAGTGCGGTGTCCGTGACGACGACGCCCGCGAGCCCGCGGGGTACCGCGGCGGGGGCGGTGGTGGTGCCGGCCATGTGGCTGCCTCCTTCAGATCTCCCTATTGACTTGACTGTCTATGATTGACTCAACCGCTGTCAATGTTGATTGAATCAATATGAGTTCGCGACGGATACGGTGACCCCATGAGTGATCAGGCACGGCTCACCACCCGCGAGGCGGCCCAGCTGCTCGGCGTGAAGCCGGAGACGGTCTACGCCTATGTCAGCCGCGGCCAGCTGAGCAGTGAGCGCGCCCCGGGCGGGCGGGGCTCCACGTTCGACGCGCGCGAGGTCGAGGCGCTGGCCCGGCGCGCCGGCCGCCGCGAGCCCGGCACCGGCGGCGCGGCGGGCGAGCTGACGTTCCGTACCGCCCTCACCCTGATCGAGAAGGACCACTACTACTTCCGCGGGGTCGACGCGGTCGAACTCGCCACCGCCTACGGCTTCGAAGAGGTCGCGGAATGGCTGTGGACCGGGGAGCTGAGCCGGGGCGCCCGCTTCACCGCGCCGGAGCCCTTCCTGGACGCCGCGCGGCGCGCGGTCGGCGCCCTGCCCGCCCACAGCGGGGCCATGGACCGGCTGCGGGCCGCGGCCGTCGCGGTCTCGGCCGCCGACCCGCTGCGCTTCGACCTCGACCCGCAGGCGGTGCTCGGCTGCGGCCGCATGCTGATCCCGACCCTGGTCGGCGCGCTGCCCGCGGCCGGCACGAAGCACCGGGGCGCCGGGCGTACGGCCTGGCAGCTGTGGCAGCGCCTGACGCCGCAGCTGCCCGACGAGCGGTCGATTGCCTTGCTGGACACGGCACTCGCGCTGCTCGTCGACCACGACCTGGCGGCCTCGACGCTGGCGGCCCGGGTCGCGGCCTCGGCGCGCGCCCACCCCTACGCGGTGGTCTCTGCCGGGCTCGGCGCCCTGGAGGGGCCGCTGCACGGCGCGGCGAGCGGGCTCGCGCACCGCACGCTGACCGAGGTCGTCGAACGCGGCGGCGCCGCCCCGGTCGTCGCCGATCATCTGCGCTCGGGGCGGCGCGTGCCGGGCCTCGGACACCGGCTCTACGAGGGCGAGGACCCCCGCGCCCAGGCCCTGTTCGCGCTCCTGGACGCCGTTCCCCAGGCCTCGCGCGCGCTGGCGGCGGCGCGGGACGTCGTGCGGACGACGGCCCGCCACACCGAGCTGCACGCCAATGTCGATCTGGCGCTCGCGGTCATGAGCGTCACGTTCGGCATGCCCGCCGAGGCCGGCGAGACGGTGTTCGCGGTGGCCCGCACGGCCGGATGGATCGCACACGCCCTGGAGGAGTACGCCGAGCGTCCCCTGCGGATGCGTCCGAGCGGTCACTACACCGGCCCCCGGCCACCGCGCCCCCTGCCTTCCTGAGGCCGCCCGTCAGGGCGCGTACGCCTCGAACTCGCTGAACTGGGCGGCGGGCCAGCCCGTGTTGGCGGTGACGGTGAGCCTCAGGTACCGGGTACTGGTACCGGCGGGCAGGGCGATGGCGACCTGGTTGCCGGTGGCCGGGTCGAAGTTGTACCCGCGGCTCGCGACGAGCTGTCCGTACGCACCGCCGTCGGCGCTGCCGAGCACCGAGAGCGTCTGGGTGCGGGCGCCCCAGGCGGTGGCGGGCGGCAGCTTCAGGACCAGCCGCCCCACGGCCCGCACCGATCCGAGGTCCACCGTGATCGACTGCGGGAACGCGTTGTTGGCGCTCTCCCAGTAGCTGGTGGCGTCACCGTCCACGGCCTTGGCCGCGTCGTAGACCTGGGTGTGCGAGGTCTCGGTGACCGGGCGGCCCTTGGCGAGGTCGGGGTCGGCCGGGGGGCTGCTCGGCGGCGGGCTGCTCGGCGGCGGGCTGCTGGGCGGCGGGCTGCTCGGCGGCGAGCTGCTCGGCGGGGTCGTGCTGCCGCCGTGGTCGTAGTTGGGCTTCGGCCACTCGCCGCAGTAGGTGGCGGGCAGCTTGCCGTTCCAGCCGGAGTTGCCCGCGCCCTGGCTGAGCGCGAGGTTGCCGCCGAGGCAGCTGTAGACCGGCTCGGCGAAGCCCAGGTGCTTCGCGGTGACACCGGTCATGCTGAGCTGGGCCGGGTCGTTGAACTGCAGGGCGAAGGTGCCGGTGCCGTCGATGTTCACGTTGTTGAAGTTGACGCCCTTGGTGGTGCCGGACACGAAGTGGATCGCGGCGTAGGAGCTGTCCAGGATGTCGGTGTCGGTGACGTTGACCGTCGCCTTGTCCAGGGGGCTGTTGCGGGAGTCGAACCAGACCGCCCCGATCGGGAACGGCCAGCCGAGGTCGGCGTTGCCGGCCCGGAGGGTGGTGTTGCGGGCCAGGGTGACGGTGCCCCGCACATCGGTGCCGCTGCCCGGGTTGACGCCGTCGAAGCGGTTGCCGACGTGCAGGCCGCCGCCGTTGGTCACGGTGTCGGCGACCACGTTGTCGGTGGCCGCGTTGCCCGTCCCGCCGTACAGGGCGATGTTGTTGGCGAGGACGGGCGCCACCACGGTGTTGTTCCTGAACGTGTCGCCGGCGTCGGGCACGGTGTCCGACCACAGGGCGAGTCCGTCGTCACCGGTGTTGCGCAGGAAGGTGTTCTCGACCGAGGAATGGGTCACTCCCCAGTGGAAGTTGACGCCGTCCGCCGTCTGGTCGAGGATCCGGCTGTTCTTGATGTGGAAGTCGTCCATGGGGCCGTCCATCCATGCCCCGACCTTGGTGTGCTGGAGCCATATGTTGTCGACGGTGGAGTGGCTGAGCGCGCCGCCGATCCCGTTGACCTGGTCCTCGTCCACCCGCTCGGTGATCTCGCCGATCAGCGCGAAGTCCCGGAGCGTGACGTCGCGGCTCGGGCCGCCCGCCTCGTAGGGGCGGATGCCGCCCTTGTAGCCGCCCCCGCTCACGTACTTGCCGTAGATGCCGGCGGCCCGGGTGCGGTCGGTCGAGCTGCGGCCGGTGAGGACCGAGTACCAGGGGCCCGCGCCGCGCAGCGTCACCTGGTCCACCACCACGTGGTCGCTGAGCCTGAAGGTGCCCGAGGGGATGTAGACCTCCTTGCCCTGCGCCTTCCCGGCGTCGACCGCCTGCTGGAAGGCGGCGGTGGAGTCGCCCGCGCCGCTCGCGTCCGCGCCGAAGTCCGTCACCGTCAGCGATCCGGCGGGCCGGGGCACGGGGTCGGGGACGAGCTCGAAGTCGGCGAGGTCCACCACCGCCCAGGGCGTCGCGCCGGTGGAGGGCAGGGTGACGCGGACCTTGGCCCCCGCGGGCAGGGTCGTGCCCAGGAGGGTGCGGGTCTCGTCGTAGAAGTGGTGCGGCTTGTCGCCGGGCTGGTTCTGGAAGGGGTAACTCCCGTAGAACCAGCCGTACTTGGAGGTGAACGTGAGGTCCTTCAGCCTCGTTCCGCCGGAGCTGAGCTCGACCGGCGCGCTGATGCCGGTGCCGGCCGCGCTGTCGGGGATGCTGTAGCGGATGTCGACGGCGTTGGCCGGCTTGGTGAGGGTGAACTCGACGTACTGCCCCGCCCCGCTCAGCTTCACGGCGCTGCGGCCCGAGGCCTCGGACGGCAGGGTGGTGTAGGTGCGGTCGGGGCCGATGACCGTGCCGTTGGTGGCCGCGGCCTCCGCCTCCAGCTCGGTGAACGGCACGGTGGCGCCGCGTCCCGCCACCGCGAGCGGCGACAGTGGCGCCGGTACGGCCGCCGAGGCACGGGCCCCGCCGCCGATCCCGACCGCGCCGAGCGCCACGACACAGGCGAGGGCCGCGACCGCGGCGGCGGCCCGCCCCGCGGATCCGGCGCGCCCGAAGGGCCGGTGCGGTGGTGGGGGTGGGGGCTCCTGGGGTGCGGCACCGATCGCGGAACTGAACATGCGCATGACAGTCCTTCCGGAGTGGGGGTGGGAGCGGGGATGGGGCGGACGGCGGTCAGGCGCGGAGCCAGACCGCCGTGTCCTGGGGAAGCAGGCCGCCGTCCGTCGGGCCGCTCGCGAGGAGCAGCGCGCGGTGGCGCGGCAGGGGCACCGGCTCGGTGCCGAGGTTGACCAGACAGAGCAGACCGCCCTCGCGGGCGAAGGCGAGCACCTCGTCCGGGGCTTCGAGCCAGGTCAACGTGCCGTCGCCGAAGCCCTGTTGGGTGCGTCGAAGGAGCAGGGCGCGGCGGTAGAGGGACAGCATGGAGGACGGGTCGCCGCCCTGGCGGTCGGCGGCGTACCGGCCCCAGTCGGCGGGCTGCGGCAGCCAGGGGTCGGTCCACGGCTCGGCGGTCCAGGGCAGCGGCACGCGGCAGCCGTCCCGGCCGGGGTCCACCCCGCCGGAGCGGAAGTGCATCGGGTCCTGGATCCGGTCGAGGGGGATGTCGGCCTCGGGCAGGCCCAGTTCCTCGCCCTGGTAGAGGTAGACCGAGCCGGGCAGGGCGAGCGAGAGCAGGGCGGCGGCGCGGGCGCGGCGGGTGCCGAGCGCCAGGTCGGTGGGGGTGCCGAAGCGTTTGGCGGCGAAGTCGAAGCCGGTGTCCTCGCGGCCGTAGCGGGTGACCGTGCGGGTCACGTCGTGGTTGCACAGGACCCAGGTGGCGGGCGCGCCGACCGGGGCGTGCTCGGCGAGGGTGTCGTCGATGGCGGCGCGCAGCCGGGCCGCGTCCCAGGGGCAGGCGAGGAAGCTGAAGTTGAAGGCGGTGTGCAGTTCGTCGGGGCGCAGGTAACGGGCGAAGCGTTCGCTGTCGGGCAGCCACACCTCGCCCACGAACACCCCTCCGTACGCGTCGGCCACCCGGCGCCAGGAGCGGTAGATGTCGTGCAGCTCGTCGCGGTCGATGTAGGGGTGGGGGCCGGTCCCCTCGGCGACGTCGGGCAGTGCGGGGTCCTTGGCGAGCAGCGCCGCCGAGTCGATGCGGACGCCCGACACGCCCCGCTCGAACCAGAACCGCAGCACGTCCTCGTGTTCGCGGCGCACCGCGGGGTGGGCCCAGTTGAGGTCGGGCTGCTGGGGGGTGAACAGATGGAGGTACCACTCGCCGTCCTCGACCCGGGTCCAGGTCTCCCCCGCGAACTGCGACGGCCAGGCGTTGGGCGGCAGTTCGCCGTGCTCGCCGCGGCCGGGCCGGAAGTGGAAGAGCTCCCGTTCGGGGCTGCCGGGCCCGGCGGCCAGCGCCGCCCGGAACCAGGGGTGCTGGTCGGAGATGTGGTTGGGCACGATGTCGACGATGGTGCGGATGCCCAGGGCGCGGGCCTCGACGATCAGCTTCTCGGCCTCGGCCAGGGTGCCGAAGGCGGGGTCGATGGTGCGGTAGTCGGCCACGTCGTACCCGCCGTCGGCGAGCGGGGACAGGTACCAGGGCGTGAACCACAGGGCGTCGACGCCCAGTTCGGCGAGGTGGGGCAGCTTGGCCCGGACGCCCGCGAGATCGCCGGTGCCGTCGCCGTCACCGTCGGCGAAGCTGCGTACGTACACCTGGTAGATGGCTGCCGAGCGCCACCAGTCGTCGCTTTCGTGGGCTGCCACGGGAGGTCCTTTCGGGCAGGTGGGATCCCGCCGCCGGCCCCGTCGGTCAGCGGGGCGTGGTGGATGGGGCCGGCGGCGGAGTGCGGGAGGGGCGGGTGCGGGGCGCGTCAGCCCTTGAGGCCGCCCGCGGTCAGGCCGCTCATGATGTTGCGCTGGAACACGATGAAGATGAGGAGGGTGGGGACCGACGCCATGGCGAGGGCGGCCGTGAGCCAGTTCTCGGGCACGCCCTGGGCGAGCGAGTAGATCCCCACGTTCAGGGTCTGTTTGGTGGGGTCGGGCAGGGTCAGCATCGGCCAGAGGAAGTCCTTCCACACGCCGATCACCGCGAAGATGGAGACCACGCCGAGGATCGGCCGCGAGATGGGGAGCACCACCGAGCGCAGGGTCCGCAGCGGGGACGCGCCGTCGATGGAGGCGGCGTCCAGGAGTTCGCGCGGGATCGAGTCGAAGAACCGCTTGAGCAGGAAGATGTTGAAGGCGTTGGTGACGGACGGCAGCCAGATCGCCCAGGGCGTGTTCAGCAGGTTCCGCCGGAAGACGGGCACGTCGAGCACCGTCAGGTACTGCGGCACCACGAGCACGGCGGCCGGGATCATCAGGGTGGCCAGCATCATCGCGAGGATCGCCTTGCCGAACACCGGCCGCAGCTTGGACAGCGAGTAGGCGGCGGCGACGTCCAGGACGAGCTGGAAGGCGAGCGCCCCGAAGGCGTACCAGAGGGTGTTGAGCAGCAGGCGGGCGAAGTCCATCACGCGCCAGGCGCCGCTGAGGTTCTCGGTGTGCACGCCGTGCGGCACCAGGGTGGGCGGGATCCGGGTGAACTCCTCGGTGGACTTGAGCCCGTTGACGGCCATCCAGTACAGCGGCCCGATGAAGACGAGCGTGAACAGGACCATCACCAGGGTGAACACGGTCCAGTAGACGACCTTGCCCCGGGTGCGGCCGAGGGTGGCCGGTGAGATGAGCGTGCGGGTCGACATGGGTCCCCCTCCGTCCGTTCTAGTCGTCGCTGTCGCGGCTGAGCCGGACGTACATCGCCGAGAAGCCGGCGAGCAGCACCAGCAGGCACAGGCCCAGGGCCGCGGCGCCGCCGTAGTTGTTGAAGTTGAAGGCGTACTGGTAGATGAGGTAGACCACGGTCGTCGTGGAGCCCTCGGGACCGGCGCCGTTGGTGAGCAGGAAGGGCTCGGTGAACACCTGCATCGTGGCGATGATCTGCATCAGGAACATCAGCGAGAGCACGAGCCGGGTCTGCGGCACGGTGACGTGCCAGATCTTGCGCAGCAGCCCCGCGCCGTCGAGTTCGGCCGCCTCGTACAGCTCGCCCGGGATGCCCTGGAGCGCGGCGAGGTAGACGAGGGTGGCGCTGCCCATGTTCATCCAGGTCGCCGCGATCACCACCGAGAGCATCGCGGTGTCGGTCGACTGGAGCCACTGCTGCGCGGGCAGCCCGACCAGCTCGAAGATCCGGTTGAACAGGCCGTACCCGGGGTCGTAGAAGTACTTGAAGAGCAGCACCGAGGCGACCGGCGGCAGCATCACGGGAAGGTAGACCAGGAGCCTCAAGTAGCCCTGGCCGTGCCGGAATTCATTGAGCAGGACGGCGACCAGGAACGGCAGGACGAAGCCGAGGACCAGGGCGAGCCCGGTGAACAGCAGGGTGTTGCGCCAGGCCTGCCAGAACGCCGGGTCGTGGAAGACGTAGCTGAGGTTGGACCAGCCGGCCCAGGTGGTGCGGCCGTCCTTGGTCTTCTGGAAGGCGAGGACGAACTCCCTGACCATCGGGTACCAGGAGAAGAAGGCGAAGCAGAGCACGGCGCCGATGAGGAAGCCGTGCGCGGTGAGGTTGCGCCGCAGGGCCCGGGCGAATCCGCGCTGCCTGGGCAGCTCCGCGTCCCGGGGCGGCCGGGTCGCTTCCCGGGTGGGCAGGGTGGAGGCCGACATCGTCACTCCTGAATCAGGGGCGGGCGGCGGGCCGGAGGCGCGCTCCGGCCCGGGCCGCCGGGCGTGCTACTGGTTCGCCAGGACCTGGTCGACCTGCGTCTGCGCGGTCGAGAGCAGCTTGGCGATGTCGGCGTCCTTGTTGGTGAGCACCGCGGACATCGCGTTGTCGAGGACCTTGTAGACCTCCTGCGCCTTCGGCGGCTCGGCCTTGCCCGGGACCGGGTGGGCGAGATAGGGCGCGAAGTTGGCGACCGGCATCGTGGCGTTGTCGCTGCGGGACTTCAGGTCGGCGGCCTTGACGTCACCGGTGAAGAAGTTGGGCTGCGGCACACCGACGGGCAGCTGGTCGGCCTTGGTGCGGGCCCAGTCGAACTGGCCCTTGCCGGGGCTGAGGTTCTTGAAGTTCAGCCAGGCGACGGCGGCCTTGATCTTGTCGGGCGAGCTGCCCTGCTTGATCATGTAGCCGTTGCCGCCGGTGAGCGTGGCCTTGCCGCCGGGGATCGGGCCCATGCCGAAGTTCTCGTACTTGGCGCCCAGTTGCTGGACCATGTAGGCGATGTCGTCGGGGGCGGCGAGGAACATGCCGAGCTTGTCGGCGGTGATCTGCTTCTGGAGGTCGCCCCACTTCAGGAGCTGGGTCTGGCTCATGCTCCGGTCGCTCCAGCGCATGTCGTGCAGCTGCTGGAGGACCTGGGTGCCGGTGGCGTTGTTGAAGGCGGCCCTGCCGTCGGCGCCGACCACATCGCCGCCGAGGCTGTACATCGCGGCGGTGAAGTGCCAGCCGCCGGTGTTCTCGGCGCTGTACTCGCCGTAGCCGTAAACGCCGTTGCCGAGCGCGGCTATCGCCCGCGCGTCGGTGCGGACCTCGTCCCAGGTGGTGGGCGGCTTGTCGGGGTCGAGCCCGGCCTGCTGGAACAGCTTCCGGTTGATCATGATGCCCATCTGGTAATTGCTGGTGGGCAGGCCGTACATCTTGCCGTCCTTCTTGTACACCCCCATCACGGCCGGGTCGATGCTGTTGAGGGCGGGGACGGACGTGGGCGTGACGTAGGCCGAGATGTCGGCGGCGCCGTCGTTGTCCAGGACCTGCTGGAGGTCGGTGAAGTACGCGTAGAAGACGTCGGGTTGGGACTTCGCCTTCAGGGCCGCGGTGAAGCGCGGCGGCTCCTCGCACTGCCCGGGCGTCGACCTGCCGACGATGCGGACGTTCGGATACGTCTTGTTGAACGTGGCGACGTCCTGCTTCCACTCCCTGAGCTCGGCGGCCTTCGCGGCCGGCGGCATGCAGTCGATGGTGAGGTCCACCTTGGTCTTCGGGTCGAGCGGGGCGGCGGGGTCGCTCGACCCGGTGCCGGGCTTGCCGCCCCCGCCGCCCGAGTCGCTGCTGCTGGTTCCGCAGGCGGCGAGGGCGGTGAGGGCGAGGGCGCCGGCCAGGGCGCCGACGGCGGCGCGGCGGGCATGCGGTGCGGAGCTGGATCTGGTGCGTCTCATCGGAGGACCCCTTCGGGAGGAGCGTGGAAGAGCCTCGCCGACGGCAGCGGGGCGCGGCACACTCAACCACCGGCGTCACATCAGCGCAATATCTCGCGCCAATTTCGTAAAACTTCGACAGAGCGTTGTACGCGAGGGACGCGCCCCGGGCACACAACAGCGCGCCGGGCGGCATCGCCCGGCGCGCTGGGACAGAGTGGGGGGACCGGCGCTCAGCGCGGCACCTGCGCGGTCGACCCGCGCACCACGAGTTCGGGTTCGAAGAGCAGCTCGCCCGGGGGCACCACACCACCCTGGATCTGCGCCGACAGCAGCTCGACCGCGGCCCGGCCCATGGCCTCGATGGGCTGGCGCACGGTGGTCAGCGGGGGTTCGGTGCAGTTCATGAACGCGGAGTCGTCGTAGCCGACGACCGAGACGTCACGCGGCACGTCAAGACCGCGCCTGCGGGCGGCCCGCACGGCGCCGAGGGCGAGCGGGTCGCTGGCGCAGATGATGCCGGTGACGCCGCGCTCCAGGAGGCGGGAGGTCGCGGCCTGGCCGCCCTCCAGGGAGAACATCGCGCGCTCGACGCGGTCCTCGGCGAACGGGGCGCCGGCCGTCGCGGCCAGCGCGCGGGCCGCCTCCAGCTTGCGCCGGGAGGGCACGTGGTCCGGCGGCCCGAGCACCAGGCCGATGCGCTCGTGGCCCAGCGAGGCCAGGTGGCGCCAGGCCTGTTCCATCGCCACCGCGTCGTCGCAGGCGACCACCGGGAAGTCGAGGTGCTCGATGGCCGCGTTGATCAGCACCACCGGCACCTTGCGGTCGGCGAGCTGCTGGTAGTGCCCGTGCGGCGCCTCCATCTGCGCGAACAGGCCGCCCGCGAAGACGACTCCGGAGACCTGCTGCTGGAGCAGCAGGTCCACGTAGTCGGCCTCGGAGACCCCGCCCTTGGTCTGCGTGCACAGGACGGGGGTCAGCCCCTGCTGGGCCAGCGCTCCCCCGATGACCTCGGCGAACGCCGGGAAGATCGGGTTCTGCAGCTCGGGCAGGACGAGGCCGACCAGACGGGCCCGCTCGCCGCGCAGCTGCGTCGGGCGCTCGTAGCCGAGCACGTCGAGCGCCGTGAGCACGGCCTGCCGGGTGGTTTCGGAGACACCCGGTTTGCCGTTGAGCACCCGGCTGACCGTGGCCTCGCTGACTCCAACCTTCTTCGCCACCTGAGCAAGTCGTCGCGTCATGAGCGCAAGACTAGCGCAAGCAATGCAAGCCGCTTGCGTTCCCGTGGTGCCGGTTCCGCGAGGCACCGCCGGGCCGGTCCGGACACGGGCGCGGCGGCACGCACGGGAGGCGGCGCACGCCGGACGCCGCCCCGGGACGGCCCCGGGGCGGCTGGTGCCGTGCGCTCGCGCCTACGGGTTGTTGACGATCTTGAAGGTGGAGGTGGTGTTGCGGATGTCCTGGGCGTTGTCGCTCAGCTTCAGATGATTGAAGGTCACCTCCCCCACGGCCGGCCCCTGTCCGGGTTCGGGCAGCTCGTTGGCCCAGATCCCGATGCCGGACTTGGCGTCGAAGGCGTCACCGCTGCGGTGGGCGCCGCTGATGCTGACGTCGGTGAGCACGCTGTCCTTGATCGGGAACAGCGGGGTGCTGCCGTTGTACTTCGTCTGGAACATGATTCCGGAGTACGTCGGATCGGTGATGTCGAGACCGCTGATCCGGATCCCCTGGAACACGTACTCCGCCGAGTACATCCACAGCGCGCCGAAGGCCTGCGCGCCCCAGAAGTGCCCGCCGGAGCGCACCAGCGAGATGTTCTGGAAGTTCGTCGGGTCCGTGCCGAAGCCGAGGGCCGGGATGGAGCCGAACTTCAGGGTGCCGATGGTGAGTCCGGGGTACGTCAGCATGTCGGCCGCGTACAGGTTGCGGAAGGTGTTGGCGGTGCCTCCGTAGACGGCGAATCCGGCGGCCCGCCAGGTCAGCAGGGCGCTGAGGTTCTCGAAGACGTTGCCGGTCTCGTCGGCGTTGGCGATGTCGGTGGCGGGGAACAGCGCGAAGCTGTCGTCGCCGGTGGAGCGGGCCTCCACATTGCTGATGGTGTTGTCGCTGCTGCCGTTGGTGAGGTTGATCCCGTCCGCGTACAGGTCGCGGACCCGGGTGTTCTTGATGGTGACGTGGTCGGTGTTGGTGCCCCAGTACAGGCACATCATGTGCTCGACCCACACATTGTCGATCGTCATGTTCGCGACGTTCGACCAGTTGAAGACCTTGCCGGGGCCGTCGTTGCGCGAGGTGTAGTTGCCGAAGAAGCCGAACCCGGTGAACGAGGAGCCGTTGGCGGAGGCCTGGACGTCGAAGCCGGCGTCGGTGTTCTCCTGGTCGGGCGGGGTGGCGAACCGGGTGAACCAGGGTCCGGCGCCGACCAGCTTCACGGGCTTCCCGTACACCTGGAACTTGTTGCTGGTGCTGTAGGTGCCGGGCGGCAGATAGACGCCGACGAGCTTGCCGGTAGTGTCCATCCGCACCTTGTCCAGCGCGTTCTGCACGTCCTGCTGGGTGGTGCCCGCGGGCACGGCGTAGGCCGCCGGGTCGGGGTTGGGGAGCTGGCTCACCTGTTCCAGATTGATGAAGTCGATGGCGTACGTGGAGGAGTTGGCGGTGTCCTTCTGGAGGCGGATGGTGCTGCCCGCCTTCACGGTGTCGCCGAGCAGCACATTGGCCTCGTCGTAGATGTGGCGCGGGCCTCCGGAGCCCGGCGAATTGTTGGGGCTCGCCTCGGCGCCGTACTGCCACATGTACTTCGAGCTCAGGTCGATGGCCTTGCGGAAGACGCCGTCGACGTAGAGGTCCAGGGTGGCGCTGGTGCCGCCGCCGCCCGGCGCGTCGGGGATGGAGAAGCGCGTCACCAGGCTGTTGGTGTCGGCCCGGGTGGTGAACTGCACATAGTTGCCGGTCGAGTTGAGGGTGACAGCCTTGCGTCCGGACGCCTCGCCCGCGAGGTCGCCGATCGTGCGGTTGGGCCCGACGACCTGGGCGCCGCCGCCCGTCACCCCGTCCTCCGCCTCGTAGGTGTCGTACGGCATGCTCGCGCCGCGCCCCACGAAGAACGCCTGTCGGCTGGTGTTGTTGGCGCGCTTGACCGGCAGTTCGTTGGCGTCGTCGGCGATCACCACCTTCGCCGTGTACCTGCCGTTGGCGGCCGTCCAGGAGCCGAGGCTGGCCGGGGACGCGGTGGCGCCCGCGGCGAGCGCTCCGTTGTAGGCGCCGGTGAGCGTCGTGACCGTGGCGCCCTGGTCGTCGAGCAGGGTGAGCGTGATGCCGTGGGCACCGGCCGCCGAGGCGAGGGTGCCCTGGTTCTTCAGCGTCACCGAGAAGGCGACCGGCTGGCCCGCCGAGGGGGCGCTCGGCGACCAGGTGACCGCGGCGGCGACCAGGTCGGCCGAGGCGACCGGCTTGATCACCAAGGGGCTGCCGGTGAAGCTGTTGTTGGTGTCGTTCTGCTCGATGACGGTGTTGTCCGGATCAACGACCGCGCCCAGCGGATAGGTTCCCGCGTCGTGCGTGCCGATTGAGGCGCTCACCGTCTGCGAGGCCCCGGCCGCCAGCGCGCCGACGTTCGCGGTGGCCGCCTTGGAGCCGCCGAGCTGGAAGGCGACCGTGGTCGCGGGCGCGGCGCTGGTCCCCTTGTTGTGCACGGTCGCCGACAGGGTCACGGCGTCCGACTCGACGGGCGCGGAGGGGGCCGCCGTCAGCGCGGTGACCTCCAGGTCCGGGTTGGGCGACGGCACGCCGACGACCTGGAACTCCGCGACCTGCCCGCCCGTTGCCCCGGTGTTGGAGGTGAAGCGGAGCTGCACGTCGGCCACCCGGGCCTGGACGGGGATGGCGACGGTGTTCCCGCTCGCCGGGTCGAAGGTGTAGTCCTTGGCTGCGGCCAGCGTGGTGTACGCGGACGCGCTCTGCTCGCGTCCGAGCACCGCGATGTTCTGCGTGCGTCTGCCCCAGCCGCTGTCCGGATTGAGCTTGAGGACCACGGTGTTGGTGTCCGCGTTGGCGCCGAGCTGGACGGTCAGCGTGCTCGGGTAGCCTCCGGGCGCGCTCTCCCAATAGGTCGCCGTGTCGTTGTCGTTGGCGTTCGCGGCGACGAAGGTGAAGGTGGAGGAGGACGCCGTGATGGGCTTGCCCACCGCGAGGTTGGAGCCGTCCCCGGTCGAGGTGCCGTTGCGGGTCACGGTGTTGCTGGCGCCGGACTGGTTGCCCGCCGCGTCCTTGGCGCGCACGTAGTAGGAGACGGTCACCGTGGCCGGCCGGCTGTCGGTGTAGCTCGTGACGTCGCCGGCCACGCTCTTGAGCAGCTGGTTGTCGGCGTACACGTCGTAACCGCTGACGCCCGTGTTGTCGGTGGAGGCGGTCCAGGTCAGCTTGATCTGCCCGGCCGCCGGCTCCGTGTACGCCAGGTTCGCGGGCGCGGTCGGCGCCTGGGTGTCGCCCGAACTGCCCTTGCGGGTCACGGTGTTGCTGTTGGCGGACTGGTTGCCCGCCGCGTCCTTGGCCCGCACGTAGTAGGTGACCGTGTCGCTCGCGGGCCGGTTGTCGGTGTACGTGGTGACGGTGCCGGCGACGCTGGTGCGCAGCTCTCCGTCGGCGTAGACGTCGTACCCGGTGACCCCGGTGTTGTCGGTGGCGGCGTCCCAGGTCAGACGGATCTGGCCGGAGGCGGGCTCGGTGTAGGCGAGGTTCTTGGGCGCGGTGGGCGGCTGGGTGTCACCGCTCGACGGTCCGTAGATCTCCAGCTCGGACAGCTGGCCGCCGGGCTGGGCGGTGTTGCCGGAGATGAGCACGCGGACGTAGCGGGTGGTGGCGGCGCCGAGCGCGACGGGCACGGTCAGGCCGTTGGCCGCGGTGAAGGCGTAGCCCTGTGCGGCGGTCAGATCGGTGAAGTCGCTGCCGTTGGCGCTGCCCTGGATCTTGAGGGTCTGGGTGCGGTCGCCCCAGCCGTCCGGCAGCTTGAGGACCACCTTGTCGACCGGCACGGTGGCGCCCAGATCGGCCTGGATCCACTGCGGGAAGGCGTTGTTGGCGCTCTCCCAGTAGCTCGCCTTGCTGCCGTCGTTGGCGTTGGCCGCGGCGTAGGTCTGCGTGGTGCTGGACGCGGTGAGGGTCTTGCCGAGGGCGAGGTTGGTGCCGCTCGCGCCGCCGGCCGCGTGCACTTCGAGGGTGGAGAGCTGGGCCGCCTGCCAGCCGGTGTTCGCCGTGATCTCGATCCGTACGAACCGGACGCGGGCGGCGGCGAAGCCTATCCGCACCGTGTTGCCCGAGCTCTGCGTGAAGCTGTACGCGGCGGAGCCGGCCAGGGTGCTGAAGCCGGTGCCGTCCGTGCTGCCCTGCACGGACAGGGTCTCCTTGCGGTCGCCCCAGGACGCGGGGAGCTTCAGGACGACCTCGTCGACGGAGTTCGTGGTGGCGAGGTCGGTCTGGACCCACTGGGGGAAGGCGCCGCCGGCGCTCTCCCAGTAGGTGGACGGATCGCCGTCCGTCACGTTCTTGGCGACGTAGGACCCGTTGGCGCCGGACGCCGACGCGGGCTTCCCGGCGGCCAGGTCCGGGCCGCCGGCCGCCGAGGCGGAGAGGGCGGGCCATCCGATCATGAACAGGCTGGTGGCGAGGAGCGCGGCGAGCACCCTCGTCCGCGTACGCCATCTCCAACGGAGCGTTCTCATAAGTCCCCGATCTGCGCGACTAGGGTTTCTGCGGGAATGAGCCACGTATTTTGCGCTGGGCGGTGAGAGAGTTGCAGAGATGCGTCCATGCGTCCATCCCTGCGGACGCCCTGCCGCGGCCCGTCCGCGGCCCGCCCGGAGAGCCGGAACACCCGCTTTCTCCGCCGTCATCGCGCATGCTGCGGTTTTATCGGCAGCACGACAGGGGCCCGCAAATTATCCGCAAGCAACGCAAGCGGATTTCGGCCTCCTGGACGGCGCCCCGATGGAGACCCCTCTGTGATCCGAGAGGGATTTCGGGATGCGACCGGGGCCGTCTAACGTGCCTGGGCATGAGCGCCCCACCGACGACCGGCACCACCGCGCGGCGGCGTCGGCTGGGCTGGCCGCGCCGGGTCTTCTCCCAGGTGCTGCTCATGCAGCTGGCCGTCGCGGCGGGCGTCGCCGTGCTCGCGACCGGGCTGTTCCTCGCGCCGCTGAGCGCTCAGCTGGACGACCAGGCCATGCGGCGCGCGCTGGCCATCGCGGCGACCACCGCGGCCGAGCCGCGGCTCACCGACGACCTGCTGACCTCGCGGCCCTCCCCCGACGGGCCGGTGCAGCGGGAGGCCGAACGGATCCGGCGGGCGACCGGCGCCGAGTACGTGGTGGTCATGAACGACCGCGGGGTGCGCTGGTCGCACCCGGACCCGGCGGAGCTGGGCCAGGAGGTGTCCACCGACCCCGGTGACGTGCTCGCGGGCCACGACGTGATGGAGATCGACAGCGGCACCCTGGGCCGCTCCGCCCGGGGCAAGGTGGCGCTGCGCGGGCCCGGCGGCACGGTCGTCGGCGCCGTGTCGGTGGGCATCGAGTACGACAGCGTGCGGGCGCGGCTCCTCAACGCGATCCCCGGTCTGTTCGCGTATGCGGGCGGCGCGCTCGCGGTGGGCGCGCTCGCCGCCTGGCTCATCGCGAGACGCGTCCACCGGCAGACCCGCGACCTGGCCTTCTCCGACATCTCGGCGCTGCTCACGGAGCGCGAGGCGATGCTGCACTCCATTCGCGAGGGCGTGGTGGCGCTCGACGGCGACGGCCGGATCCGGCTGCTCAACGACGAGGCGCAGCGCCTGCTCGACGTCGGGCCCGAGGCGGGCGGCCGGCCCCTGGACGAAGTGCTCGGCGCGGGGCGGACCACCGATGTGCTGGCCGGCCGGGTCGAGGGCACGGACCTGCTGACCGTGCGCGGCCACCGTGTCCTGGTCGCCAACCGGATGCCGACCGAGGACGGAGGCGCCGTGGCCACCTTGCGCGACCGCACCGAGCTGGAGCACCTGGGCCGCGAACTCGACTCCACCCGCGGCCTGATCGACGCCCTGCGCGCCCAGGACCACGAGCACGCCAACCGGTTGCACACCCTGCTCGGCCTGCTCGAACTCGGACTGTACGAAGAGGCCGTCGCATTCATCACGGAGGTCGTCGGGGTGCACCGGGCCACCGCCGAGCAGGTCACCGAGAAGGTCCGGGATCCGCTGCTCGCCGCGGTCCTGGTCGGCAAGGCGACCGTCGCCGCGGAACGCGCGGTGGCCCTGAGCCTGTCGCCCGCGACGTCGCTGCCCGACCGGTTCATCGATCCGCGCGGCCTGGTCACGGTCGTCGGCAACCTCGTCGACAACGCGCTCGACGCGACGGCCGGGACGCCCGGCGCCGCGGTCGAGGTGGAGCTGCGCGCCGAGGGGCGCACCGTGGTCGTACGGGTCCGCGACAACGGGCCGGGCATCCCCGACGACCGGCGCGAGCTGGTCTTCACCGAGGGCTGGACGACGAAGGCACCGCCCGCCCACGGCAGGCGGGGCCTCGGCCTCGCCCTGGTCGGCCGCTTCGCCGAGCGGACGGGCGGCAGCGCCCGCGTCGGCGCGGGCCCGGGCGGAGGCGCGGAGTTCACGGTCGTCCTGCCCGAGGCGCTGAGCGAGGCCCTGGACGGGAGGCCGCCAGTGCGGCCGGAGGGCGCGGCCGGGTGCGCGCCGGAAGCGGCACGGGCAGAGGGGGCGGAGACCTCGTGATCGACGTCCTGGTGGTGGACGACGACCCCCGGGTCGCCGACATCAATGCCGCCTACACCCGCAAGGTGCCCGGATTCCGGGTGGTCGCCCAGGCCCACTCGGCCGCCGAGGCACTCGCCGAGATCGCCGAGCAGCCGGTGGACCTGGTCCTGCTCGACCACCATCTGCCCGACGAGAACGGCCTCGCCTTCGTGCGGGAGCTGCGCCGCCTCGGCCACCACACCGACGTGATCATGGTGACGGCGGCCCGGGACGTCGCCACCGTCCAGGCGGCGATGCGTCAGGGCGCCCTCCAGTACCTGGTGAAGCCCTTCAACTTCGCGGGCCTGCGCACCAAACTGGAGGCGTACGCGGCCCTGCGCCGCACCCTGGACGGGGGCGGCGAGGCCGAACAGGCGGAGGTCGACCGGATCTTCGGCGCCCTGTCCGTGCCCGCCGAACCCGACCTCCCCAAGGGCCACTCCCCCACCACGGCGGACCTGCTGCGCCGGGTCCTGAAGGAGGCCGAGGGGCCGCTCTCGGCACAGGAGATCGCCGAGCGTGCGGGGGTCAGCCGCCAGACGGCCCAGCGCTATCTGAAACTCCTGGAACGGGCCGGCCGGGTGCGCCTCGGCCTGCGCTACGGCGAGACCGGCCGGCCGGAACACCGGTACGCCTGGGTGGCGTCGCCCTGAGCTGCGAGCCGCCGCCTCACCTACACCGCGCCCGCGCCGGTGAGCGCCCGCACCTCGGCCTCCGCGTGCTTGGCCTCGTCCGGCACCTCGTGGGAGGTGACCGTGCCGAACCAGCCCGCGAGGAAGCCCAGCGGGATGGAGACGAGGCCCGGGTTCTGCAGCGGGAAGAACTGGAAGTCCACGCCGGGGAAGAGCGATTCGGGGCTGCCGGAGACCACCGGCGAGACCAGGACCAGGACCAGCGCCGGGACCAGGCCCCCGTACACCGACCACACCGCACCGCGGGTGGTGAAGTTCCGCCAGAACAGCGAGTACAGCAGGACCGGCAGGTTCGCCGACGCGGCCACCGCGAACGCGAGGCCCACCAGGAAGGCCACGTTCAGGTCCCGGGCCAGCAGGCCGAGGGCGATGGCGACCGCCCCGATCCCCACCGAGGCCATCCGCGCCACCGCCACCTCGCTGCGCTGCTTGGCGTGCCTGCGCCGGAGCGAGGCGTACAGATCGTGGGCGACGGACGCCGACGAGGCCAGCGTGATGCCCGCGACCACCGCGAGGATGGTGGCGAAGGCGACGGCGGCGACCACGGCGAAGAGCACCGTGCCGCCGGTGGATCCCGCGCCGCCCCCCAGGTCGTAGGCGAGCAGGGCGACCGCCGTGTTGCCGGCCGGGTTCGAGGCCTTGACCTGGGCCGTGCCGACCAGGGCCGCCGCGCCGAAGCCGAGCACGATCGTCATCAGGTAGAAGCCGCCGATGAGGCCGATGGACCAGACGACCGAACGCCGGGCGGCCCGCGCGGTCGGCACGGTGTAGAAGCGCGACAGGATGTGCGGCAGCCCGGCCGTGCCCAGGACCAGGGCGAGCCCGAGGCTGATGAAGTCGAACCGGGCCGTCCAGTCACCGCCGTACTTGAGGCCGGGTGAGAGGAACTCCCGCCCGTGGCCGCTGTGTTGGGCCGCCGATTCGAGCAGCGCGTTGATGTCGCCGTGGAAGCGCAGCAGCACCAGCACGGTGAGGGTGATCGTGCCGGCCATCAGCAGGACGGCCTTTACGATCTGGATCCAGGTGGTGGCCCGCATGCCGCCGAGCGAGACGTAGACCACCATCAGGGCGCCCACCCCGATGACCGTCCAGTTGCGCGCCGCGCCGCTGGTGCCGCCGAGGAGCAGCGCGACCAGGCTGCCCGCGCCCACCATCTGCGCCACCAGATAGAGAACGGACACGGTGACCGAAGAAGTTCCCGCCGCGATCCGCACCGGACGCTCGTTCATCCGGGCCGCGACGACGTCGGCGAGCGTGAACTTGCCGCAGTTGCGGACGAGTTCGGCCACCAGCAGCAGCACCACGAGCCAGGCGACGAGGAACCCGACCGAGTACAGCATCCCGTCGTAGCCGAACAGGGCGATCAGTCCGGAGATACCGAGGAAGGACGCGGCCGACATGTAGTCGCCCGCGATGGCAAAACCATTTTCCAGGGGTGAGAAGAGCCGACCGCCGGTGTAGAACTCCTCGGCCGAGCCGTGCCGGTTGCGGCTCACCCAGGTGGTGATGGCGAGCGTCGCCGCCACGAACGCGCTGAACAGCAGCAGTGCCAGAGTCTGGTGGTCCCCGCCGGCGATCATCTGTTGGCCCCTTGTGTCGTTCCCTGCCCGTCGTTGCGCCGCGCCGCCCGGCCCTGCTCGACCGCCCGCTCCCGCTGCTGCTCCTGCTCGGGCCGGCCGTCCGGCTCGGGCACGGGGGGCCCGGCCGGTGGAGCGGGGTAGTGCGCTGGTGCGGACTGGCCGGTGGGGTGGAGCGGGGCGGGGTGGCCGGCCCGGACGGCGTGGCCGCCGCGGTCGTCGCGGGCGTTCCGGCCGGGGTGGTCGGTGCGGGCGGTGCGGCCGGCCGGCCCCGGGCGGCGGTTCTGCTCGAACACCACCCAGCGCAGTTCCAGGGCCGCCCGGTCCCGGTGCAGCCGGGCATGGCGTGCGTACGCCCAGGTCAGCAGGAAGGTGGACAGGAACTGGGCCAGCCCCGCGACCATCGCCACGTTCACCGCGC
This sequence comes from Streptomyces sp. NPDC048111, assembly GCF_043202815.1. Lineage (NCBI taxonomy): Bacteria > Bacillati > Actinomycetota > Actinomycetes > Kitasatosporales > Streptomycetaceae > Streptomyces > Streptomyces sp. NPDC048111. Next base: position 95,473 of record NZ_JBIDBD010000004.1, on the reverse strand, counting down.
CCGCCACCGGACGGGACATCAGACCGGGGGCGCTCACCGCGGTGACGACATAGGCGAGGTACCAGGCGAAGAACGCCGCGACGGCCGGGACGACGAACCGGCGGTAGCGCCGTCGCACCTCCTGGAACGCCGCGCTGCGCTGCACTTCGAGGTAGATCTCGGCCGGGGTGAGCCGCCGGTCCTCGTCCTCGTCGGCACGCTGTTGTGCGGGCACGGTCGCCGACGCCGGCTCGCCGTCCAGTTCGCCCCAGCCGGAGGCCAGGGCGTCGTACCAGGGGTCGTCGATCCGCGCCGCCGCGGGATCACGCCCCTCCTGCTTCTCCACCGAACAACTCTCCTTGCCCACGGCCCCGTTGGGCCACGTGCCCAAGGATGGGCGGAGGAGACGGGTCCTGGCTGCCCTATCCCCCGTCTTCACCCCATTAGGTGATGAAGCAGGTAATCAAGTAGGTAATGAAGACCGCTCACACCCCGGAGCCGCCGGGCGGCCGGCTCAGCCCGTGCCGATAGGCGTACCGCATGGCCTGGACCCGGTCGCGCACCCCGGTCTTGCCGAAGATGTTGTTGATGTGGGTCTTCACCGTGGCCGTCGAGATGTGCAGGGCGTGCGCGATCTCGGAGTTGGACATCCCGTCGGCGACCAGGGTGAGCACCTCGCCCTCGCGCGCCGTGAGCCCGTCGGGCAGCTCGGCCGGTGCGGCGGGGGCCTGCGGCGCCATGACCCGCTCCAGCAGGCGGCGCTGGACGGAGGGCGCGAGGCCGGCCTGCCCCGCCAGCACGTCCTCTATCGACCGGACGATCTCGTCGCCGCCGGCGTCCTTGGTGAGATAGCCCCGGGCGCCGGCCTTGAGGGCGGGGAAGAGCGAGTCGTCGTCCGCGTACGTCGTCAGGATCACCACCTCCGTGCCGGGGTGTTCGGCGCGGATGCGCCGGGTCGCCTCGACACCGTCGCAGCGCGGCATGCGCAGGTCCATCAGCACGATGTCCGGCGCCAGCCGGGCCGTGAGGGCGAGCGCCTCCTCGCCGTCCCGCGCGGAGCCCACGACCTCGATGCCGGGCAGCAGCCCGAGCAGCATCACGATGCCCTCGCGCACCACGGCCTGGTCGTCGGCCACGACCACCCGGATCGTCCGCCGCGCCGCGCGCGCCCCGGGCGCCTCCCCGCTCATGCGGGCACCCTCAGTCTCACCACGAAGCCCTCCTCCTCCGGCCCGGCCTCCAGGGTGCCGCCGAGCAGTTCGGCGCGCTCCCTCATCCCCAGCAGACCGTAGCCGGAGCCACTGACAGCGAGCTCTCCCGCCCGGCCGCGCCCTCCCGAATCCCGTACTTCCAGGGCCACTTCACCGGCCAGGTACTCCAGCCGGACGGTGACGAGGGCGCCCGGCGCGTGCTTGCGCACGTTCGTCAGGGCTTCCTGCGCCACCCGGCGCACGGCCCCCGACGCCTCGGCCGGCAGCGCCCTGCGCTCCCCCGTCACCTGGACGCGGGCGCCCGGAGCGAGACCGCCCGCCGCTCCCGGGCCGTCGACCAGCGTGTGCAGGAAGTCCTCCACCGGGGTCATTTCGCCGCGCAGCGCGGACAACGCCTGGCGCGTCTCGGCGAGACCCTCGCGGGCCATGCCCCGCGCGGCCACCACCCGCTCCAGGATCGTGTCCCGGAACTCCCCGGGCGGCTCCCGCTCGATCAGCAGCCGGGCCGCCTCCAGGTGCACCAGCTGGGCCGAGAGGCTGTGGGCCAGTACGTCGTGGATCTCGCGGGCGATCCTGGCCCGCTCGCCGAGCGCGGCCGACCGCGCCTCGGCGGCCCGCGCCGCGCGTTCCTGCGCGAGGAGCCGCTGGGCGGCGCCGCGCGCCTCGGCGTCGAGCCGCAGCACGTATCCGGCGAGGCCGAGCCCGGCCACGGTGACCGCGGTGGTCAGCCAGTTGTCGTTGGTGACCAGCACGTACGCGGCCAGCGCCACGGCGGTGCACGGCACCGCGACGCCGAGCGGCAACCGCTCCAGGGCCGTCACCGCGCAGCCGCACCACAGGACGAGCGCGAGCACCGGCCAGCCGCAGGCCCGGGCCCCGGCCGCGGCCGCCATGAGCAGCAGGAGCGAGCCGAGCGAGGGCCACAGGCGGTGGTCGTAGGTGAAGCGGTAGAACGCGCGGCCCACCACGAGGCAGCCGAGCACGAGCGCCACTCCGCCCACCCAGGCCCACTCGCCCGGCCCCCGCTTCGCGGCGAACGTGGACCAGAGCAGCGAAGCGAGCACCACCGCCCGGATGCCCCGGGCGAGATTGCGCCGGGCGCGGCTGACGCCCTCGCGGGAGAGCGCTTCCCGCGAGGGCCAGCCGAGCCAGGTCTCCACGGTCACACGCGGTCCTTCCACATCCGCGGCGCGGAACCCGCCGCCGCGACACCGTACGGCGCGAACCCGGGGTGGGCCCGCCACATCAGGATGGCGCCGCGGACGAGCAGGGAGGCGGCGAGCGCGAGCAGGATCGCTCCGGTGCCCATGTGGATCCCGGCCACGGCGCCGAGGGCGGCGAGCCCGACCCGCAGGGCGACGCCGAGCACCCAGACCCCGGCGGTCGCCCGGGTGCCGCGCGACCAGACGGTGCCGTCGGCCTCGGTCCACGTCTTCGACGTCCAGGCCCAGCCGACGCCCATGAGCACGCCGGTCAGCAGCTCGGTGCCGAGCAGCACGGCCGAGGCGACCTGGTGGTGCGGGTCGAGGAGCCCGCCGTCCTTGACGGCGAAGAACACGAGCACCGCGGGCACGAGCCACCACTTGCGGTCCGAGCCGCCCACCTGCTGCGGCTTGAACTGGCGGACCACGATCAGCGCCACCACCGCGACGGCCACCAGCACGTTGAAGAGCGTGGACATCGAATCCTCCGGAACGACGAGAGACGAAGCGGACGAGGAGCCGGGGGCCGGCCGCTCGCTACGTCTACGAAGTTACGGAAAACACCTGGTCAAGGGCATCGGGCCAGGGGTGGACCCCGGGTGGATGTTTCGTCTCCACCCCGGGGTGGAGACGAGGGGCGCCGGGGGGGGGGCGGGGGGGCGCCCCCGGGGGGCCGGGGCGGGGGGCGGGGGGGGGGGGGGGGCGGGGGGGGGGGGGGGGGGGGGGTGTGGTTTAAAAAAAGT